>CAZAPJ010000015.1:0-86067 GCA_964487025.1 uncultured Hydrogenophaga sp. | reverse complement strand
AGCGCCGCGCAGCGGCGCGCCAGAGAGGGGGGAAGCGCCGAAGGCGCGCAGGGGGAGTCCCTATACCCATGCGGCGGGCACACGCACCGGCATCGCCAGCAACATCTGCCCCATGCCCTTGCCGAGCGCATCGTTGCGCAGCGAGGCCATGCCGCCGCCGCCCAGGGCCTGTTCGCACAGGAAGTTGAAGGCGTGGATGCCCGGCACCTCGTAGCGCGTGACCGGGCCTTGCACCGCGTGCGCGAGGTGGCGGGCCACGCGCTCGGGCGTGAGCTGCGCGCGCAGCAGCGGCAGCCACTCGGGCTTTCTGGCAATCACGCCGATGTTGGAGCTGTCGCCCTTGTCGCCGGAGCGCGCCCAGGCCAGGTGGATCAGCGGCACGGTGACGCTGGGCTCGGTGGGCTCTTCCAGCGGCAGTGGCGGCGCGGGGACGGCCCCGGGCACCTCGGCGCCCGCTTCCGCTCCGGCAGCCGCCGGTGGAACGTCGAGCGGCACGCCGTCCAGCGCCACCCGGGGCGATACGAGCGCCTTGTCGAGCAGGAAGGCGTATTGCCGGATCAACGGCGATGCCGGCGCCCGCCCGCCCGCGCCGGTCGTTCCCGGCGCCCACGAGGTGCCGGCCGGCGCGACCTCGCGCGCCAGCAGCTCCAGCGCCGCCTTCTCGGCATGGCAGGCCGCAATGCGCAACACGGCCTCGCGGGTACCCTGCACCGCGGGCTGCGCCAGCGGGCCGTAGCCGCTCTCGGCGCCCAGCACCTCCAAGTGGGTGCGGCTGAACGGCGCCAGGCCCTGCGCGGCGAGCAGCTCGCCGACGCGCTCGAAGATCGCCTCGCCGGTGCGCCGCGCCTTGGCGACCGCGTCGAAGCCGACGATGGTCAGTTGCGCCGACGTCCTGAAACCGTCGGCATACGTGGCGCAGACCTTGTAACGGCCGGTGGGCGCACGCCCCCGGGCGCCTTCCACGCGCACCCGGTCCGCCGCGGTGGCGTGCATCCGCACCTGGGTGAAATCGCACACCACGTCGGGCAGCAGGTAGTTCGCCGGATCGCCGATCTCGTAGAGCATCTGCTCGGCCACGGTCTGCGGCGCGACCAGCCCGCCCGTGCCCGCCGGCTTGGTGACGGAAAAGCTCCCATCGGCCTCGCACTCGACGATCGGATAGCCGATGTGCGCCCAGTCGGGCACGCGCTCCCAGTCGGTGTGCAGGCCGCCGGTGGCCTGGCAGCCGCATTCGATGATGTGACCGGCCAGGCTCCCGCCGGCCAGCTGGTCGAAGTCGCCGGGCTGCCAGCCGAACTCGTGCATCAGGATGCCCAGCGTCACCGCCGAGTCGACGCACCGCCCGGTGACCACGATCTGCGCGCCGGCGTCCAGCGCGGCCTTGATGGGCAGAGCGCCCAGGTAGGCATTGGCGGTGACCACCTCGGCCGGCAGCGGGGCGCCGCTCTGCAGCTCGGCGACCGGCGGGTTCGCCGTGCGCAGGCCGGGCAGCAGCGGCATCACGTCGTCGCCGGTGACGACGGCGATCTTCACCGCGACGCCCTGCGCGGCCGCGAGCTTGCGCAGCGCGTCGGCGCAGCCCTGCGGGTTGACGCCGCCGGCGTTGCTGACCACGCGGATGCCCTTGGCCGCCACGTCCTTGAGCACGGCCTTCATCGCCACCGCCACGAAGTCGGTGGCATAGCCGAGCTCCGGCTTCTTCAGATGCGCGGCGGCCAGGATCGACATGGTGAGCTCGGCCAGGTAGTCGAAGGCCAGGTAGTCGACCTGCCCGCAGGCCACCAGCTGCGGCGCCCCCACGCTGGAATCGCCCCAGAAGCCCGAGGCGCCTCCGATCCGAACCACTTTTCCGCTCATCGTCGTCCCCTTCTTTGCGGCGCGCGCCGGGCCGGGCTGGTCATTCCGGCTTGATGCCGGCGGCACGGATCACGTTGCCCCACTTCTGCAGCTCGGCGGCCTGGAAGCGGGCCAGTTCTTCCGGGGTGCTCATGGCCACCTCGCCACTGGTCTTGGTCTGGAAGGCCTGGACCTCGGACGACGCCGAGGCCTTGGCAAAGGCTTCGTTCAGGCGCTTGACCACGGCCTCGGGCGCACCCGCCGGCAGGTAGACGGCGAACCAGTAGGTCATGTCGTAGCCCTTCACGCCGGCCTCGCCCACCGTGGGCACGTCGGGCGCGGTGGCCAGCCGCTTGGCGCCGCTGGTGGCGAGCGCGCGCAACTGGCCGCCCTGCACCTGCGGCACGGCCGTGGGCGCGTCGGCGAACATGAAGTCGATCTGGCCGCCGATCAGGTCCGTGATGGCCTGCGGGTTGCTCTTGTACGGCACGTTGACCATGTCCAGGCCGGCCAGTTGCTTGAGCAGTTCGCCCGCCACCTGGCTGGACGACGAGCCGCTGCCGAAGGTGAGCTTGCCGGGCGCCTGGCGCGCCGCCGCCAGCAGGTCCGCGAGCGACTTGTGGGGCGAGTTCGGGCGCACCAGCAGCAGCATCTGGCCTTTCGCGAGCAGCGCGATGGGCGCGAAGTCCTTGACCGGATCGTAGGGCAGCTTCCTGAACAGGTGCGGGTTGGCGACCTGCGTGGTGTTGGTGGTCATGAACACGGTGTAGCCGTCCGGTGCCGCCTTGGCCACCTGCTGGGCGGCGATGAAACCGCTCGCCCCGCCCTTGTTGTCGATCACGACCGGCACCTTCAGGTGCTCGGACACGGCCTGCCCGTACAGCCGGGCCGACTGGTCGGTGCCGCTGCCGGGGCCGAACGGCACCACGATGGTGATCGGCTTGCTCGGGTAGGCCTGGGCCCAGGCCGGCGCCGCGAACGCCGCCAGGGCGCTCAGGCCCAGTGCCGTGGCAAGGAAGCGAAAGGTCGGGAATCTCATGGTGTCTCCTGTTGGGGTTGGCTGGGGTGGGTGAAAGAGGCCGCGCCGTGCGCGGCGTTGTGTTCGCCGAGCCGGGGGGCCGGGCTGCGCGCCACCGGGCGCTCGCCGTCGATGCCGAGCGGCAGCGCGGTGAGCCGGAAGTCGCCTCCCGGCACCGGCGCCAGCATCTGCAGCGCCTGCACCTGCGGATGGGCCAGCGCCTCGGGCACCGTGTACACGGGCGCGCAGGGCACGCCGGCGCGCTCGAGCCGCGCGATCCACTCTGCCATGGGCTGCGACCGCAGGATGGGCGCCAGGCCCTCCAGCAGTTCGCCCTTGTGGGCCAGGCGCGCGCGGTTGGTGGCGAAGCGCGGGTCGTCGACCCAGTCCGGCCGCCCCAGTTCGGCGGCCAGCTTGGCGAACAGCCGGTCGTTGCCGCAGCAGATCAGCAGCGGCGCGTCGGCGGTGTCGAAGGCTTCGTAGGGCACGAAGCCGGGGTGGCCCGAGCGGTGGCGCACCGGCAGCCGCCCTTCGTTGACGTAGGCGTCGCTCTTCTGCCCGTTCCAGCACAGCGCGGTTTCCAGCAGCGAGGTGGTCAGGATGCCGCCGCGCCCGGTGCGCGCGCGCCGGTGCAGCATGGCCAGCGCCCCGATCACCACCCACATGCCCGCGCCCTGGTCGCACATCGAGGCGCCCGAGCGCAGCGGCGGATCGTCCGGGCCGCCATTGGTGCTGGACAGGCCGCTGAAGGCCTGCACCAGCGGCTCGTAGCCGGGTTTGAACGCCATCGGCCCGACGTGGCCGAAAGCCGAGATCTCGCAATAGATCAGGCGCGGGTGGCGCGCGCACACGGCCTCGCCATCGATGCCCAGGGTTTTCGCCACGCCGGGCCGCAGGTTGTGGATGAAGATGTCGGCCTGCGCCGCCAGGCGATCGAAGTCGGCGCGCCCGGCGGCGGTCTTCAGGTCCAGCGCCACCGACTGCTTGCCGCGGTTGAAGATGTGGAAGTTCAGCGCGTCGCCGCCCCGGAACGCCGGTCCCATGCGGCGCGCGTCGTCGCCGCCGTCGGTGCGCTCGACCTTGACGACCTCGGCCCCCAGGTCGGCCAGGATCGCGCCGGCGAAAGGCCCCGCCAGGACCTGTCCCAGCTCCAGCACCCGGACATCCTTGAGCACGTCCATGTTGTCTCCTTCGTTGGTCTGCCCGCCGACCTGCCTGTCGTCGACGCTGCCGGGCAGTCTAGGCACCCGGCATTGATCTGAGAAGATCGGCATTTCTATTTTTGTGATAACAAACCAGGATCAATGGCATGCGCATCGACCTCAACCTGAAGCAGCTCGAAGCCTTCGTGCAGGTCGCCGCCAGCGGGAGCTTCCGCCAGGCGGCGGCTCGGCTCGGCCAGTCCCAGCCGGCGCTCAGCCGCTTCATCCGGCAGGCCGAGCAGACGCTGGGCGCGCGCCTGTTCGACCGCGACACGCGCCACGTCGAGATCACGGCCGCCGGCCGCGAACTGCTGCCGATCGCGCAGCGCATCCTGCGCGACTTCGACGGCGCGCTGGGCGATTTCGGCGAGTTCATGGCCGGGCGCAGCGGCTGCGTGTCGATGGCCATGCTGCCCTCGACCGGCGTGGCCATCGCGCCGCGCGCCATCGCCGCGTTCTCGCGCCAGCACCCGCACGTCACCTTCACCCTGGCCGAGGCCACGGCCGACGCGCTGCAGGCGCTCATCGAGGAAGGGCGGGCCGACTTCGGCATCAGCGTGCGGCCCGCGCCCCAGCAGCGGCTGCATTACCGCCACCTGCACGACGACCCGTTCGTGCTGGTGTGCCGCCGCGACGACCCGCTGGCGGCGCGCGCGTCGGTCCCCTGGTCGGTGTTCGCCACCCAGCCCTGCATCGTGAGCGGCCCGCGCAGCAGCATCCGCCCGGTCACCGACGCGGTGTTCCTGAACCTGCGCAAGCCGGTGCGCCCGGTGCTGGAGTACCCCAGCGTGGCCGCCAGCGGCGCGCTGGTGGCGGCCGGCATCGGCATCACCGCCCTGCCCGTGCTGGCGCTTCAATTGCTCGACATGACGGAACTGGCGGCGGTTCCGCTGCAGCGGCCTTTCATGACGCGCCCGATCGGCATCGTCACGCGCGTCGGCCGCACGCTGCCGCCGGCCACGCGGGCGTTCATGGCCACGCTCAGGATCGGTTGAACGGACACGCCATGGCCCACACACCCAAGAACCCGGCCATTCCAATGCGCGAGGGCGTCTCGCCCAGTTGCGTCGCGCTGCCGCGCATGCGCGCGGCCCCCTGGCCCATGCTGCTCGATTTCCTGGCCGAGCGGCTGCCGGCCGTCGGCCGCGCCGACTGGCAGGACCGCATGCGGCGCGGCGACGTGGTCGGCGACGATGGCCAGCCGCTGCCGCCCGACGCGCCGTACGCGCACGGCGCACGCGTGTACTACTGGCGCACGCGGCCCGACGAGCCGGCCATTCCCTTCGAGGCGCGCATCGTGTTCCGCGACGCGCACCTCGTGGTGGCCGACAAGCCGCACTTCCTGCCCGTGACGCCGGGCGGGCGCTACGTGCGCGAGACCCTGCTGGTGCGGCTCAAGCGCGCGCTGGACCTGCCCGACCTGAGCCCGCTGCACCGCATCGACCGCGAAACCGCCGGGCTGGTGGTGCTGAGCGTGCGGCCGCAGGACCGCGACGCCTACCAGCGCCTGTTCCGCGAACGGCTGGTCCGCAAGACCTACGAAGCGATCGGCCCCGATGCCCCGGCCTGGACCGGCCCGGTGGTCCGCCGCAGCCGCATCGCCGAGGACCCGGCGGCCTTCTACCGCATGGCCGAGGCCGAGGGCGAGCCCAACAGCGAGACGCGCATCGACCTCGTGGAGCGCCACGGCCCGTGGGCGCGCTACCGACTGGCGCCGCTGACGGGCAAGCGCCACCAGCTGCGGGTGCACATGAACGCCCTGGGCCTGCCGATCGCGGGCGACCAGTTCTACCCCGTGGTGCGGCGCGGACCCGGCGAGGCCGAGGATTTCTCGGACCCGCTGCGCCTGCTGGCGCGCGCCATTGCTTTCACCGACCCCGTTACGAGCGAAGCGCGGTCCTTCCGGAGCCCGCGCGAACTGGACTGGCCCGCCGATGGCGGCGCATGACGTTCAGAGCCGCTCCGCCACCCAGGCTTGCACCGACTGCAGCGCCTGCGGCAGGCCCGAGGCGTCGGTGCCGCCGGCCATGGCCATGTCGGGCTTGCCGCCGCCCTTGCCGCCGACCTGCCGGGCGACGAAGTTCACCAGTTCGCCGGCCTTGAGCTGGCCCACGCGGTCGGCCGTAACGCCGGCCGCGAGCTGCACCTTGGCGCCATCGACTGCCGCCAGCACGATGGCCGCGGACTTGAGCTTGTTCTTGAGCTGGTCGAGCGTGTCGCGCAAGGTCTTCGCGTCGGCACCGTCGAGCTTCGCGGCCAGCACCTTGATGCCGTTGACGTCCACCGCCTGCGCGGCCAGTTCGTCGCCCTGGCTGGCCGCGAGCTTGCCCTTGAGCTGGGCGATCTCCTTCTCCAGCGCCTTGACGTGCTCCAGCGTCTGGCCGATGCGCGCGTTCAATTCGGCCGTGGGCGCCTTGAGCGCGCCGGCGGCCTGCGACACCGTGTCTTCGAGCGACTGCAGGTAGGCCAGCGCGTTCTCGCCGGTGATGGCCTCGATGCGGCGCACGCCGGCGGCCACGCCGCCTTCGGCCACCACCTTGAACAGGCCGATGTCGCCGGTGCGCTGCACGTGCGTGCCGCCGCACAGCTCGCGGCTGCTGCCGATGTCGAGCACGCGCACGGTGTCGCCGTACTTCTCGCCGAACAGCATCATGGCGCCGCTCTTCTGCGCCGACTCGATGTCCATCAGCCGCGCCTCGGTCGCCGGGTTGGCCAGGATCTCGGCGTTGACGATGGCCTCGACGCGGCGGATCTGCTCGTCGGTGAGCGGCGCGTTGTGCGCGAAGTCGAAGCGCGTGCGCTCGGCGTTGACCAGCGAGCCCTTCTGCTGCACGTGCTCGCCCAGCACCTCGCGCAGCGCCTTGTGCATCAGGTGGGTGGCGCTGTGGTTGCGCACGGTGGCGGCGCGCAGCGCGGTGTCCACCGCGGCGGTCACGGCATCGCCCACCGCCAGCGTGCCCCTCGCCAGCGTGCCGTGGTGGCCGAACACGTCGGCCTTGATCTTCTGCGTATCGGCCACGTCGAAGCGGGCCGATGGGGTGCTGATCGCGCCCTGGTCGCCCACCTGCCCCCCGCTCTCGGCATAGAACGGCGTGGTGTCGAGCACGACCACGCCATCCTGGCCGGCCTGAAGCTCGGCCACCGGCGCGCCTTCGCGGTACAGGGCCACCACCTTGGCCGGCTCCTGCAGCGAGGTGTAGCCGGTGAAGGCATTGCCCGCGCCGGTGTAGTCGAGCGCCTTGTCCATGCGGAACTTGCCGGCCGCGCGCGCCTGGGCCTTCTGCTTTTCCATCGCGGCATCGAAGCCGGCCTCGTCCACCGTCACGCCGCGCTCGCGGCAGACGTCGTTGGTCAGGTCCAGCGGGAAGCCGTAGGTGTCGTGCAGCTTGAAGGCCACGTCGCCGGGCAGCACCTGCTGGCCGCCGGCCAGCGTGCTGTCCAGGATCTCCATGCCGTGGGCCAGGGTTTCGTAGAAGCGCTCTTCCTCGGCCTTGAGCACCTCCATCACGCGCTGCTCCTGCCGGGCGAGGTTGGGATAGGCAGCGCCCATGAGCTGCACCAGCACCGGCACGAGCTTGTGGAAGAACGGGGCCTTCTGGCCCAGCTTGTAGCCGTGGCGGATGGCGCGGCGGATGATGCGGCGCTGCACGTAGCCGCGGCCTTCGTTGCCGGGGATCACGCCGTCGCTCACCAGGAAGGCGGTGGCGCGGATGTGGTCGGCGATGACCTTGAGCGACGGATTGGCGAGGTCGGTGGTGTGCGTCTCTCGCGCGGCGGCGCCGATCAGCGCTTCGAAGATGTCGATCTCGTAGTTGCTGTGCACGTGCTGCAGGATGGCGGCCAGGCGCTCCAGGCCCATGCCGGTGTCCACGCAGGGCGCGGGCAGCTTCACCACGCTGCCGTCTTCCTTCATGTCGAACTGCATGAACACGTGGTTCCAGATCTCGATGAAGCGGTCGCCGTCTTCGTCCGGGCTGCCCGGGGGGCCGCCGGGGATGTGCGGGCCGTGGTCGTAGAAGATCTCCGAGCAGGGGCCGCACGGGCCGGTGTCGGCCATCATCCAGAAGTTGTCGCTCTTGTACTTGCCGCCCTTGTTGTCGCCGATGCGCACGATGCGGTCGGCGGGCAGGCCGATTTCCTTGTGCCAGATGTCGTAGGCCTCGTCGTCGTCGATGTAGACCGTGGCCAGCAGGCGCTCCTTGGGCAGCTTGTAGACCTCGGTCAGCAGCTCCCATCCCCACTTGAGCGATTCGCGCTTGAAGTAGTCCCCGAAGCTCCAGTTGCCCAGCATCTCGAAGAAGGTGTGGTGGCGCGCGGTGTAGCCCACGTTCTCCAGGTCGTTGTGCTTGCCGCCGGCCCGCAGGCAGGCCTGCACGGAGGCCGCACGCACGTAGGGGCGCTTGTCGGTGCCCAGGAACACGTCCTTGAACTGCACCATGCCCGAGTTGGTGAACATGAGCGTGGGGTCGTTGCCGGGCACGAGCGGGCTGGACGCCACCACGGTGTGTCCCTTGGCGGCGAAGAAGTCCAGGAAGGTCTTTCGGATGTCGGCGACGGAGGCGGGGCGGGTCATGGGGGCCTTGTAAACGGTCGTTGGGCGCAGAACCTGCTATTTTCCAACAAGGCGGCCACCCCGGTGCCCGCGCGCGCCGAAATGGAGCCGGCCTGTTAAATTCTTCCGCCGATGCGCCGCCCCGCCCCCGGGGCGTTCAGGCGCGCAGCGGCCTGGCCATTGCGGTCGTAGCCGCGCGCCTGCAGGTTCGGGAACTCGCGGATCAGCGCCTGGCGCAGCCACTGGTTGGCCAGGTCCGAATGCGCGCTGCGGTGCCAGTACAGGTTGGTCTGGAAGGTGGGCGGACGGAACGGGAGCTGCACCTGCTTGATGCGCGGGTGGTCGATCATGAAGTCCGCCAGCGCCTGCGGCACCACGGCCACCGCGTCGCTCTCGGCCACGATCACCGGCACGCTCATGAAATGCGGCGTGCGCAGCACCACGTCGCGCTGCAGGCGGTTGCGCTGCAGGAAGCCGTCGAACACCTCCTGGCTGCGGCCGGTCGACTCCACCACCACGTGCGGCAGCCGCGCGAACTGCTCCATCGTCATGCGGGCGCCCAGCTCGGGATGGCGCGTGCTGGCCAGGCAGGCGAACGAGTGCAGCCCGATGCGCCGGTGCATGAAGGCCGAGCCCTTGATGTCGGGGTAGAAGCCGGCCGCCATGTCGACTTCGCCGGCCGCCATGGCCTCTTCCAGTTCGCGCGGCGACATGAACACCGAGCGCAGGCTCATGCGCGAGGCGCTGGCTTTCAGGGCCCGCAGCGCGATCGGCAGGTAGATGCCCTCGGCGATGTCGGTGAGCGCGATGCGGAATTCGCGCCACGAGGTCGTGGGGTCGAACACCGGCGGCTTGAGCACCTCGCTGTCGACCGATCGCAGGATGCGCCGCACCGGATCGACCAGGCTGCGCGCGCGGCTGGTGGGCTCCATGCCGGTGGCACCGCGCAGGAACAGGGGATCGCCCAACTGCTTGCGCAGCCGCGCCAGCGCCGTGCTCAGGCCGGGCTGGCTCATGTCGAGCGCCTGCGCGGCGCCCCCCACGCTGCCCGCGTCGTGCACGGCCAGGAAGACGCGCAGCAGGTTCAGGTCGAAACGGGGAAACGGGTTTTCTTTCATCTGCTTTACAGATATTGGTTTTAAGTCTCATCTTATCGACTTATGGAATTCAGCCCCCTAGCATCGGTCACTTCCCCGACACCTTGTCCCACGAAAGCCCCATGGAAACCGCCCACCGCGATCTGCACGACGCCCACCAGGCCTGCGCGGGCGCGACGGCCGCCCCGCCGGTGAACCTGCGCTGGCCCGAAGGCGGACCGGCCCGCGTGCCCTACCGCGTCTTCTCCGACCCGGCCATCTACCAGATGGAACAGGAGAAAATCTTCCGGGGCCCGGTCTGGAACTACCTCTGCCTGGAAGTGGAGGTGCGCAACCCCGGCGACATCCGCACCACCTGGATCGGCGACACGCCCATCGTCGTCACGCGCGACGAGCACGGCGAGCTGCACGCCATGGTCAACCGCTGCGCGCACAAGGGCGCGCTGGTCTGCCTCAAGGACCGCGACCACAAGCCGGCGCTGACCTGCGTCTACCACGCCTGGAGCTACCGCCTGGACGGCACGCTGCGCGGCATCGCGTTCCAGAAAGGCGTGCGGGGCAAGGGCGGCATGCCGGAGGACTTCGACCCCGCGCAGCACCGCCTGCAGCCGCTGCGCGTGGCCACCATGGCCGGCATCGTCTTCGGCACCTTCCCGGACGACACGCCGCCCCTCGAGGACTACCTGGGCGAGCGCATCACCGCCTTCCTCAAGCGCAACATGGACCACCCGTTGAAGATCCTCGGCACGCACAGCCAGATGATCCACAACAACTGGAAGCTGTACGCCGAGAACGTGCGGGATTCGTACCACGCCACGCTGCTGCACACCTTCTACACCACGTTCAAGGTCAACCGGCTGGACATGGACGGCGGCATCATCCTCTCGGACAGGAAGTGGCACCACATCAGCTACAGCAAGCGCGCCACGCTGGACGCCGCCGCCGAGTACAAGGAGGCGCAGGTGCACTCGGCGCAATACGGTTCCGAGCTCGACGGGCCGCAGCTGCTCGACGCGTGGGACGGCTTCGACGACCAGATCACCCACAGCATCCAGACCATCTTCCCCACCTTGGTGAGCCAGCTCACGCTCAACTCGCTGGCGGTGCGCTTCTTCGTGCCGCGTGGCGTGGACAAGACCGAGCTGTACTGGATCTTCCTCGGCTATGAAACCGATACGCCCGAGCAGGAGAAGATGCGCGTGATGCAGGCCAACCTCACCGGCGCCGCCGGCCTGGTGGCGCTGGAAGACGGCTGCATCAACGCCTTCGTGCAACGCGGCACGCGCGGCTCGGACGACAAGGCCTCCTTCATCGAGATGGGCGGCAAGCTCGCCGAGTCGAACGAATCCTCGCGCGCCACCGAGGCCGCCGTGCGCGGCTTCTGGCACGGCTACAGAAGCATCATGGGGTTCGACGAATGAGCGCCGCCGCCGAAGCCATCCAAGCGCCCGGGACCGCCGCGCCCGCCACGCCGCCCGCTCCGAGCCCCGCGGCGCGCGAAGCCATCGCCGACCTGCTGGAGCGCTACGGCCATGCGCTCGACGACGACCGCGTGGAGGACTGGAGCGGCTTCTTCGAGGAAGACGCGGTCTACCAGGTGACCACGCGCGAGAACGTCGCGGCCGGGCGGCCGATCGGCATCGTGCGGTGCGAAGGCCGCGGCATGATGGACGACCGTATCAAGGCGCTGCGCATCGCCAACATCTTCGAAAGCCACACGCACCGCCACTTGCTCGGCCGCCCCTTGATCGAGCCGCGCGCCGACGGCGGGTGCGACGTGCGCTCGTCCTTCGCGATCTACCGGACCATGTACACCGGCCAGACCGAGGTCTTCGCGACCGGCTGCTACCAGGACGTGGTCAGGCCTGGCCCCCGGGGATGGCGCTTCTCGCAGCGGTGCGTCGTGCTGGACTCCCGGATGGTCGACACCCTGCTGGTCTACCCGCTCTGACGCCCCCCGCGCCTTCCGCACGACAACCCCTCAGGAGACATCCCATGACACCTTCGATCACGCGCCGCCAGGCCACGCTGGCGCTGCTGGGCACCAGCCTGTCGCTCACCGGGCCGCTCGCCATCGCCAACGACCGCTGGCCCAGCAAGGCCATCCGCATCGTGGTGCCCTACGCGCCCGGCGGCATCGGCGACATCGTGGCCCGCATGATCCAGCCCATCCTGCAGGATGAGTTGAAGCAGCCCATCCTGATCGAAAACAAGCCCGGCGCGGCCGGCAGCCTGGGCACCGAGTTCGTGGCCAAGAGCGCCCCCGACGGCTACACCCTGCTGCTGGCCCTGGCCGCGCCCCAGACGCTCAACCAGTTCATCTTTCCGGTCAACTACGACGGGGTGAAGGACTTCGCGCCCATCACGCTGATCAACACCAACCCGCTGGTGCTGATGGTCAACCCGTCCCTGCCGGTCCACAACTTCCAGGAGTTCGTCGCCTACGTCAAGGCCAACCCCGGCAAGCTGAACTTCGGCGGCGCGGGCGGCCTCACCCAGTTCGCGGGCGAAATCCTGAAATACCAGTTGGGCCTGGACATGGTCCACGTGCCCTACCGGGGCGGCGCCCCCGCCGTGGCGGCCGCCGCGGCGGGCGACGTGCAGCTCACGTTCGCCAACTATTCCGACGCGCTCACCTGGATGCAGTCGGGCAAGCTGCGCCCCATTGCCCTGACCACCGCGCGCCGCTATCCTCAGACGCCCGACATCCCGACCATCGACGAGTCCGGCGTCAAGGGCTTCGACGTCACCGGCTGGAGCGGCCTGTTCGCCCCGGCGGGCACGCCGCCCGCGGTCGTCGAGCGCATCGCCAACGTGTTGCGCCCGGCCCTGCAGACGCCCGCCATGCGCAAGCGCATGGAAACCGTGGGCGCGGAGCCCGGCGGCAACTCGCCGGCCGAGTTCGGCAAGCAGGTGGCCGACGACGCGCGAAAATGGTCGGAATTCGTGCGCACCAGCGGCATCAAGGTTTCTCAGTAACGACACATCCATGATCCACGAACTCAAACGCTACGAGGCCGTGCCCGGCAAGGGACAGGCCTTGCGCGAGCGCTTCGCCAGGCTCACCATCCCGCTGTTCCGGCGACATGGCATCCAGCTGCTGCATTGCTGGGAGCCCGAAGGCGAACCCGACGCCTTCTACTACCTGGTGAGCTTTCCCGACGAAGCCGCGAGCCGGGCCGCCTGGCAGGCGTTCGGCGCCGACCCCGAGTGGAAAGCCGGCAAGGCCGCGAGCGAAGCCGACGGCCCACTGCGGGCCGGCGAGAGCACGGTGGTCCTGCGGCCCAGCGCCTTCTCGCCTGGCGCAGCAGCACCCGGCGCACAGTAGTCTCTCGCTCCCGCGCAGCACCCGACCCAGGTCCATGAACCCGCGCCTGCTGCCCCTCATCGTGGGCCTGGCCTTCTTCATGGAGCAGTTGGACGCGACCATCATCGCGCCGGCCATCCCCGACATCGCCGCCAGCCTGGGCGTCGCGCCGCTGAGCCTGAACCTCACGATGACGGTCTACCTGCTGTGCAGCGTGGCCTTCGTCCCCGCCGGCGACTGGCTGGCCTCGCGCTTCGGCACGCGCACCGTGTTCCAGTCCGCGCTGTGCCTGTTCGCGCTCAGCTCGGTCCTGTGCGCGCTGTCCACCAGCCTGACCATGCTGGTGGCGGCGCGTGCGGTCCAGGGCGCCTCCGCCGCGCTCATGGTGCCAGTGGGCCGCACGTCCATCGTGCACGCCACGCCCAAGCCCCAGTTGGTGAACGCGCTGGCCTGGATGATCACGATGGCCATGATGGGGCCCATGCTCGGGCCACCCCTGGGCGGGCTGATCACGACCTGGCTGTCCTGGCACTGGATCTTCCTCATCAACGTGCCCATCGCGCTGCTGTGCTTCATCGGCGCCGCGCGCACGCTGCCCCAGATCCGCCAGCCCGCGGACGGCCGCTTCGACGTGCCCTCCTGGCTGCTGCTGGGCGGCACGCTCGCCATCACGATCGTGGTGCTGGAAGGCCTGCGCGAAGGCCGCGCGGCCACCATCGCCTGGCTGGCGCCGATGGCGGTGGCACTGGCGCTGGCCTACTGGCGCCGCAGCCGCCGCGCCCGCCTGCCGATGCTCGATTTCTCCCTGCTGCGCGTGCCCACCTTCGCAGCCTCGTTCTGGTCCGGCTCGCTGCTGCGCGTGGGTTTCGGCGCCCTGCCCTTCCTGCTGCCGCTGATGCTGCAGCTCGGCTTGGGCTACACGCCGGTGCAAAGCGGCCTGGTGCTGCTGGCCGGCGGCCTGGTCGCCATGCTGACCAAGACGCAGACCCCGCGCATCCTGCGCCGCTGGGGCTTTCGCCGCGTCATGGTGGCCAACGGGATGCTGTGCGTGGCCGGGCTCGCGACCTGCGCGCTGTTCCGCGGCGGCTGGGGCCTGGGCGCCATCGCGCTCGCCGTGTCCATCACCGCCTTCTTCCGCGCCCTGCAGTTCAATGCGGTCTCGGCGATCGCCTACGCCGAACTGCCGCCCGCGCGCATCGGTGCCGCCACCACGCTCAACACCATGGTGTGGCAGCTCGCCACCATGTTCGGCATCTCGCTGTCCACGGTGGTGGTCACGCTCGCCTCGCGCAGCGCCGGCCGCGCCGAATCCGCCCCGATGGACTACAGCCTCGCCTTCCTGGTCCTGGCCCTCATCGGCGCCCTGGCCACGCCCGCCTGCCTGCGCCTGCGCAAGGACGCCGGCAGCCAGCTCAGCGGCCACGGCGGCGGGGCCAGCGATCCAGCATGAACGATGGCGCTAGAATGTGCCCCCGTGCGGGTGTAGTTCAATGGTAGAACGGCAGCTTCCCAAGCTTCATACGAGGGTTCGATTCCCTTCACCCGCTCCAGAAGAATCCAGATCGAGCGCAAAGGCCTGAAGGCAAGAAGCGAAGGGCGGCCACCATGCGCCATCCGCCACCACCATGCTCCCGCACAGCAGCGCCACGCCACATCGGCGGCGCGTTGCTGCTGGCCGCCACGCTGGCCTTTGCGGTGCTGCCCGCGCGGGCCGATCTGTACCTGAACATAGCGGCCGACTCGGCCATGATGGCGCAGTCCGTGGCCGTCCAGATGGGCATGGCCGCCGTTTCCAAGAGCTATTACCCGCTGGATGGCCGGGGCTCGGCACCGCGCGCGCAGCCCAAGAGCGCGGCGCTGCGGATCGGCAGCGACCGCGCCATCAGCCGCCAGGTGCGGCAGCGCTTCCGTGACGGACTGGTGCGGGCCAACCCGGGCGCCGAAACGGCCATCGACCAGGCGCTGGCCAAGGACTGGCTCCAGGGCTACCGCACCGACATCGCCGCCCCCAACGGACTGGACGCGAACAACCTGGCCGACGTGTATGCGGGCTACATGATCGCGAGCTGGGCCATCGTGCGCCAGCGCGACACGATCGCGCCGCGGGCGATCGCGGCGGTGCGGCGGACGATGGCGCAGCAGCTGGGCCAGGGCGGCGCGGCCGCGGCCATGACGCCCGCCGACCGCCAGCGCGCGGGCGAGACGCTGATCTACCAGACCACGCTGATCATGGCCAACCGCGAGGCGCTCGCCCGCGGCGGCAACGCCCAGCGCCGGCAGCAGGCCGCCGAGCACTACCACCGGGTGTTTCAGCAGGACAGCGGCATCGACCTGGCCCGGCTGGACCTCACGGAACAGGGCTTCGTGCAGCGCTGACGCGAGGTCCGGCAGCCGCGGTCGATTTCCGCCTGGCAGACCACCAGCCCGCCACGCTGTAGAACACGATGGTGGAGCCGACCAGGCCCACGCCGAACACCAGGGCGATCAGGAACCAGTCGGCCGGGCCGCCGGCATCGGTGAAGCCCGAGGACGACACCTTGGCCATCAGGACCAGGGCCAGCGCCCCGCCGACGACACCGAGTGCCTCCGAGCGCACCAGGCGGCGCGACACGAGGCCCTTCTCGCGCACCAGCAGCGCGGCAAAGGCCAGCAGGCCCAGGGCGACGACGGCCAGCAGCAGCCACAGCAAGGGGCCCAGCATCTCCTGGAAGACGGCGAGCAGGATCAGGGGATCGAGTTCTTTCATGGCGGTGTCTCCTTACGCGCGGCCGCGCAGCATGCTGATGTAGGTGGGCTTGAGCGCCATGGTCTTCATGACCCAGCTGATCCACAGCTCCTCCAGCGGCGCGATCACGCCGGGGAAGGAAGGCACCAGGTTGTTCTGGTAGTCGAATTCCACGAGCATCGCCTGGCCCAGCCGTGTGATCAGCGGGCACGAGGTGTAGCCCGTGTAGAGCGCCGCGGAGGTCTGGCCCGCGATCTCGGCCACCAGATGGTCGACCGCAACGGGCACCTGCCATTTCACGCTGGCGGCGGTCTTGCCCTTGGGCACGCCGGCAATGTCACCGACGCCGAAGACGTTGCGGTAGCGCACGTGGCGCAGCGTTCCCTTGTCGACCTCCAGCCAGCCTTCGGCAGTCCAGGCACCGGCCTGCCATGGCAGCGGGCTGTTGCGGATCGCCTCCGGCGCGCGCATGGGCGGAATGACGTGGATGAAGTCGTAGCCTTGTTCCTCGGTGCCGTCCGGCGTGCCGAACGTCGCGATGCGCCGGCCCGGATCGATCGCCTTGAGCACGCGCTCGTGGTTCACCTGGATGCCCCGCTCCTGGAACAGCATGCGCACTTTCTCGGACACGATGGGGACGCTGAAAAGCGCCTTGCTGTTCGAGTTGTAGACGAGCTCCGCCTTGCTGCGCCGGCCGCGCCGGCGCAGGTGGTCGTCCGTGATGAAGGTGTACTTCAGCGGCGCGCCGGCGCACTTCATCTCCGTACCGGGGCGCAAAAAGACCCCCCTGCCGCCCTGGTCCGCAAACGCCGACATGGCCTGCCACGTGGCCTCGGCCTTGGCCGGGCTGTGGTAGATGCTGCCGATGCCGTTGTGGCCGATCAGGCCTTCGTCCATGCCTTCGATCAGGCCGTAGGCCAATACCATGCCAGTGGCGACGACGAGGAAGTCGTAGGCGTGAACCTGGCCGCTTTCGGTCACAACCTTCCTGCCTTCCGGGTCGAATTCGGCCACCCATTCCTGCACCAGCTCCACGCCCCCGGGCACGTATTCGGCGGTGGTCGAGACCACGTAGCGCGGCGGCTTGATGCCGGCGCCCACCAGGGTGAAGCCCGGCTGGTAGAAGTGTTCCTTGCGCGCGTCGATCAGGGTGATCTTCGCGCCGTCCAGCGCTTGCGACAGGCGCGATGCCGCCGCCAGGCCCGCGGCGCCGGCGCCGGCGATGACGATGCGGGCCGTGGTCTTGACCTTGTTCGTCGCCGCGCCGGCGATGCCCGGCGTGAGCGCGGCGCCCGCGGCACCGGCCGCACCCAGCATCAGGAAGGCCCGGCGCCGACTGAGGGGCCGGGCCAGCAGCGTGTCTCGTTCGGTGAGGTGGTTGTCGTGTTTCATGGTCTCGTCCCCGTTCACTTCGGGGCGCAATAGATTTCCCAGAGCGTGCGCATGACGCGCACGACGTTGTCGTTGGCCAGCCGGTAGTAGACGTACTTCCCCTCCTTCTCGGTTTCGACCAGGCCCTCCTGGCGCAGCACGGCCAGTTGCTGCGACAACGTGGGCTGGCGAATGCCGGTGACCGCTTCCAGCTCGCCGACGTTGTGGCGAGCGGACGTGATCTGGCACAGCAGCATCAAGCGGTCTTCGTTGGCGAGCGACTTGAGCAAGGCGCACGCTTCGCCCGCGTGCTCGCGCAGTTGCTCCGGGGCTTTCGAATCGCTCTTGTTGAACTTCGGCATCGTGGTTTCTTCCGTCTAACCAGTGAGAAAATTATAATATATAAAATTATAAAGTAAACCCAGGAGCTGCACCTGAACACGGCACGCAGGCCGGACCGTGGTCAGCGATGGCGGGCCCTGCTCAGCGCGCCTTGGCCCGCTTCGGTGGAGCAAGCGCGAACGCGGCCTGTGCCTTGGCCTTGCGTTCAAGCTGCCTGGCGATGTTGTCGCAGACCAGATCGCACAAGGCGTAGACGGACTTGTCCGCAATGCTGTAGATGGCGCTGTTCCCGCGGCTTTGCCGCATGACCAGGCCGTGCTGGGTCAGCAGCGTCAGGTGCCGCGAGACGTTGGCGGAGCTGTAGCCGCACAACTGGGCGAGTTCGCCCACGCTGCGCTCCTGCTTGCGCAACAGGTTGAGGATCTGCAGGCGCGTCGGCTCGGACAGCGCCTGGAAGTACGCCGCCACCTGCTCCAGCGCTTCGTCGGGAAGGTCTTCCATATCGGGACATGCCAAGGAGATGTAGGGGGACATGATGCCTCGGATCGCGATCGTCTGCATGTCTGTGCGCATCATGGTACTTGACTATTTAACTAAGTGCGCAAATAATGAAATTAATTCCTTGCACCACTCTGCCGACGACGACGGCTCCTTGCCAGAAAGCGCCTTCCATGCGCCACACCCGCTTCGCACCTGCCCTCGCAGCCGCCGCCTTGATGGCAGGCCAGGCCGCATCCGCCCAGACCCCGCCCCAGCCGCTGAAGACCGTGGCGGTGGTGGCCGCCCTGGGCCCGGCGACGTCGGCCTTCGATGGCGTCGTCGAGGCGGTTCGCCAGACGGTGGTCGCGGCCCAGGTGGCCGGCGCGGTCGTCCACCTGGACGTCAAGGTAGGCGATCGCGTGAAGGCGGGGCAGGTGCTGCTGCGCATCGACGCCCGGGCGGCTGAACAGAGCGCGGCCGCCACCGATGCCCAGGTGCAGGCGGCGCGGGCTTCGCTGGAGCTGGCCGCGAGGGACTTCGAGCGGCAGCAGCAACTGTTTCAGAAGCGCTACATCAGCCAGGCCGCCATGGAGCGCGCCGAGTCGGCCTTCAAGTCGGCCCAGGCCCAGGCCAATGCGCTGCTCGCGCAGGCCCATGCGTCGCGCACGCAGAGCGGCTACCACGTCGTGCGCGCGCCCTTCGCGGGCGTGGTGTCGGAGGTGCCGGTGTCCTTGGGCGACATGGCCATGCCTGGCCGCCCCTTGCTGACCGTGTACGACCCGGCGGCGCTGCGCGTCACGGCCGCCGTGCCGCAGTCGGTCGCGGCCCGCCTGCCACCCGATCCGGGACTGCGCATCGAACTGCCCGGGCGGCCGGCGGCGAGCGCATGGGTGGTGCCCACGAACGTCCAACGCCTGCCCACCGTCGATGCGGCAACGCACACCGTGCAGTTGCGCGCCGACCTCCCTGGAGACGGGGAATCCGCCGCGCCGGGCATGTTCGCGCGGCTCTGGCTGCCGCTGCCGCGCGGCGGCGGCCCAGCGGACTCGGCGCCGGACGCGGTAGCGCTGTCCGTGCCGCTGGAGGCGATCGTGCGCCGCGCCGAACTGACCGGCCTGTACGTGTTGAACCCGCAGGGCAAGCCCGTGCTGCGCCAGGTCCGCCTTGGGCGCAGCGCCGACGGCCGCGTCGAGGTTCTGTCCGGACTGATGCCCGGCGAGCAGGTCGTGACCGATCCGCAATCCGCCGCGCGCCTGCGCTGAGGTCCGCCATGGGTGTGTCAGGCCGCATCGCCGCCTTCTTCCAGCGGGCCCAGATCACGCCGCTGCTCGCGCTGCTCGCGCTGCTGCTGGGCCTGTTCGCCGTGGGCGTGACGCCGCGGGAAGAAGAGCCGCAGATCGACGTCACGATGGCGAACGTGCTGATCCCCTTCCCCGGGGCCGCCGTGCGCGACGTCGAGCAGATGGTGGCCGTGCCGGCCGAGCAGGTGCTGAGCCAGATCCTGGACGTCGAGCACGTGATGTCGGTCTCGCACCCCGGCCTGGCCGTGCTCACCGTGCAGTTCGAGGTCGGGGTGACGCGCACCGAGGCACTGGTGCGGCTCTACGACACGGTGAACGCGAACGCCGACTGGCTGCCCAGGGGGCTCGGCGTGCTCGATCCGATCATCAAGCCCAAGGGCATCGACGACGTGCCGATCGTCACCTTGACGCTGTTCAGCGAGAACCCGTCGACCGGCGCATTCGATCTGGAGCGCGTCGCGCACAGTGTCGAGGCCGACCTCAAGCGGGTGCCGGGCACCCGCGCGGTGACCACGGTCGGCGGCCCCGGCCGGGCGGTGATGGTGCAGATCGACCCGACCCGCATGCGCAGCGTCGGCGTCACGGTGCCGGATCTGCGGCAGGCGCTGCTCTCGGCCAACCTGGGCCTGCCGGTCGGCGAGCTGATCGCGGACAACCGTTCGGTGGCCATCGAGTCGGGGCCCTTCCTGCGCCATGCCGACGAGGTGGCGGACCTCGTGGTGGGCGCGCGCGACGGCAAGCCCGTGTTCCTGCGCGACGTGGCCGAGGTGCGCGACGGCCCCCTGCCACCGAGCCGCTACGTCTGGCACGGCGTCGCCGGGCAGGACGGCGCCGCGCCGGCCGAGCATCCGGCGGTCACGGTCGCCATCACCAAGAAAGCGGGCGAGAACGCCATCGACGTGGCCAACGCCGTGATGCAGCGGGTGCAAGGTCTGCGCAACACCGTCATTCCGGACGATGTGCAGGTCGCCAAGACGCGCGACTACGGCGCCTCCGCCAACGAAAAGGCCCGGACCCTGATGAAGAAGCTGCTGTTCGCCACCGCGTCGGTGGTGGCCCTGGTGTTCTTCGCGCTCGGCCGGCGCGAGGCGGCCATCGTCGGCAGCGCCGTGGTGCTGACGCTCACGGTGACCCTGTTCGCCTCCTGGGCCTGGGGCTTCACCTTGAACCGGGTGTCGCTGTTCGCGCTGATCTTCTCGATCGGCATCCTGGTCGACGACGCCATCGTCGTGGTGGAGAACATCCACCGGCACCAGCAGCTCCACCCCGGCCAACCGCTGGCGGCCATCATCCCGGGTGCGGTGGACGAGGTGGGCGGGCCGACCATCCTGGCCACGCTGACCGTGATCGCCGCGCTGCTGCCCATGGCTTTCGTGACGGGCTTGATGGGCCCGTACATGGGTCCGATCCCCATCAACGCCAGCATGGGCATGCTCCTGTCCCTGGCCATCGCGTTCGTCGTCACGCCCTGGCTGGCGCGGCTGTGGATGAAGGCGGTGCCGGCGCCGGATGACGGCGCGCCGCCCCCGGAGGCCCATGCCGGCCTGGCGACGACGATCGCGCCGGTCTTCGAGCGGATCTTCCGTCCGCTGCTGGACACACGGCGCGGCACGCGCAACCGCCGCCTGCTGGGCCTGGGCATCGCCGGGCTGATCGCGGCGTCGCTGGCGCTGCCGGCCACCGGCCTGGTGCTCCTGAAGATGCTGCCGTTCGACAACAAGCCGGAATTCCAGGTCATCGTCGACCTGCCCGCCGGCACGCCGGTCGAGCACACGGCGGCGGTGCTGCGCGAACTGGGCGGTTATCTGGCGACGGTTCCCGAGGTCACCGACTACCAGGCCTATGCCGGCACGGCCGCGCCGATCAACTTCAACGGCCTGGTGCGCCAGTACGATCTGCGCGCCGGCGGCCATGTCGGCGACCTGCAGGTCAATCTGGTCGACAAGGCGGCGCGCCAGGACCAGAGCCACGCGATCGCGACCCGCGTTCGGCCCGAGCTGCAGCAGATCGGCGCGCGCTTCGGCGCCAACGTCAAGGTGGTCGAGGTCCCGCCGGGCCCGCCGGTGCTCTCGCCGATCGTGGCCGAAATCTATGGCCCGGATGCGGCCGGCCGGCAGCAGGTCGCCAAGGCCGTGCGCGCGGTGTTCGAGCGCACGCCGGGCGTGGTGGACGTGGACGACACCAGCATCGCCGCGGCCCCCCGCACCGTGCTGCTGGTGGACCGGCAGAAAGCCGCCATGCTCGGCGTGCCGCAGCAGGCCATCGTCACGACGCTGCGCGCCGGCCTCGCCGGCGAGGCCACGGCCTTTCTGCACGATCAGACCAAGTACCCGGCGGCCGCGGTGCTGCAATTGCCGCCCGAGCAGCATGGCGACCTCAACGCCCTGCTGCAGCTCGCGGTGCGCAGCGCCGACGGGAAGCTGGTGCCGATCCGGGAGCTCGTCACCTTGAGCGACCAGGTGAGCGAGCAGCCGATCCACCACAAGGATCTGCTGCCGGTGAACTTCGTCACGGCCGACGTCGCCGGCTCGCTCGACAGCCCGCTCTACGGCATGTTCCGGATGCGCGGCGCGCTCTCCCGCATCGCCACGCCGGGCGGCGGCACGCTGCAGGAGCATTTCATCCACCCGCCCGACGACGCCTACCGCGACTACGCGCTGAAGTGGGACGGCGAGTGGCAGATCACCTACGAGACCTTTCGCGACATGGGCCTGGCCTACGGCGTCGGCCTGGTGCTGATCTACCTGCTGGTGGTGGCGCAGTTCGGCTCCTACCTGACGCCGCTGATCATCATGGCGCCGATCCCGCTGACCCTCATCGGCGTGATGCCGGGCCACGCCATGCTGGGCGCGCAGTACACCGCCACCAGCATGATCGGCATGATCGCGCTGGCCGGCATCATCGTGCGCAATTCCATCCTGCTGGTGGACTTCATCAACCTGCAGGTGCGCGAGGGCATGGACTTCAAGCAAGCCATCGTGCGCTCGGCCATCACGCGCGCCCAGCCGATCGTGCTGACCGGACTAGCCGCCATGCTCGGGGCCTTCTTCATCCTCGACGACCCGATCTTCAACGGCCTGGCGATCTCGCTGATCTTCGGCATCTTCGTCTCGACCGCGTTGACCCTGGTCGTGATTCCCATCCTCTACTTCGTCGCCTACCGGAATCGGCTGGCGGCGATCACGGGCCGCGCCGAGGACGGCGAGCCCGAAGCGCCGCGCCCGCCGATCCCCGGCAACCCATCCACTCAAGGAGAAAACCCATGACTTCCTGGCAACTCGTCCGTGTCTTCGCAGGTGCTTTCGTCCTGCTCTCGCTCGCCCTGGGCATCCCGGGCAGCCCGCTCTTCGTCAGCCCCTGGTGGCTGGCGTTCACCGCCTTCGTCGGTGCGAACCTGCTGCAAAGCGGGTTCACCCGGTGGTGCCTGATGGAGTCCATCCTGCGCAAACTCGGTGTGCGCCAAGGGGCCTGACCCCGCAACGCGCCGGGCGCCGGCGCTCCCGCCCAGGCGGGGAAAGAAGGGCGGGCCCGGCGCGGCCCTCTCACCCGGCGCCGTCTTGCGCGCGCGCCGGGTCCTGCCAGAGCACATGGGCGCCGAGGTCAGCCACCGTTCTGACGCCGCAAAAGGCCATGGTGGCCAGCATCTCCTGCCGCAGGATCTCGAGCACGCGATGCACGCCAGGCTCCCCTCCGGCCGCCAGCCCGTAGAGCCAGGCACGTCCGGCCAGCACGCCGCGCGCGCCCAGGGCGCAGGCGCGCACGATGTCCTGCCCGCTGCGCACACCGCCGTCGATCAGCACCTCGGCCCTGCCGCCCACCGCATCCACGATGGACGGCAGCGCCTCGATGGCCGCGGGCGCGCCATCGAGCTGGCGCCCGCCCTGGTTGCTCACGCTCAGCGCGTCGGCGCCAGCTTCGATGGCCAGCCGCGCATCCTCGGCATCGAGCACGCCCTTCACGATGAAGCGGCCGCCCCACATCGCCTTGAGCCGTTCCACCTGCGTCCAGTCGATGTCCAGCACGAACTGGTCCGCATGCCAGCGGGCGAACGAGGCCAGGTCGGTGACCCCCTTCGCATGGCCGATCACATTGCCGAAGCCGCGGTTCGAGGTGCGCAGCATGCCCAGGCACCACCGGGGGGCCGACAGCAGGTCCAGCGCCTGCCTGAGCGAGCGGCGCGGCGGCAGCGCCAGGCCGTTGCGTGCGTCGCAATAGCGGCGCCCCGCCACGTGATAGTCCATGGTCAGGACCAGCGCCTCGCAGCCGGCGTCCCTGGCGCGCCCCAGCAAACCCTCCAGGAACGCCTGGTCCTTGAGCAGGGACACCTGCATCCACAGCGGGCCGTCGGTATGCCTGCGCACGGCCTCCAGCGAGCAGACGCTGCCGATCGACAGGCTGTAGGGCACGCCGAAGCGATGCGCCGCGCGCGCACCGAGGATCTCGGCATCGGGCCACACGAAGCCGGCCAACCCGGTCGGCGCGACCGCCAGCGGCAGCGCGACCTGGCGGCCCAGCAGCGTGGTCGAGGCGTCGGCGTTCGCCACGTTGCGGCCGATGCGCTGGCGGAACTTCAGCTTGGCGAACGCGGATTCGTTGGCGGCGTAGGTCGCGCCGCTCCACGAGCCCGAGTCCACGAAGTCATAAAACATCTTCGGCACGCGCCGGCGTGCGCGCTGGCGCGCGTCTTCCACGCACTGGATGCTGTTCAGGTCTGTGCTCATGGTCTCCATCCGTCCAAAGGGGTATCAAGGGATATCGGGTTCAACGATCGGGCTGCCCGCGACTCTAGGAAGTGCGGGGCCGGCGCGGTAGCATCCCGTTCACGTGGTGAACAAATTCTCAGCCCATGCACCCGACCGAAACCCAGGTGAAATCCATCGATGCGCTGGCGCGCGGGCTGGCGGTGCTGCGCCAGCTGCAATACGAAAGCAGCATGAGCCTGCCCGGCCTGATGGCCAGCACCGGCCTGGCGCGCGCCACGCTGTTGCGCATCCTCAAGACGCTGGCGCAGGCCGGGCACGTCGACCGCAACCCGATGAACGGCCGCTACTTCGCGGTCGCCGCCGCCTCGGCGGAGCCCTCGCTGCCGGCGCAGCGCAAGCGGCTTTCCGAGATCACCACGCCGATGCGCCGGATGCTCGAACGCAAGGTGCCATGGCCGACCAACCTGGCCGTCCTGGACCGCTTCGAGATGGTCGTCGTCGACGGCAACAGCAGTTGCAGCCTGACCCCCAACTACCACGCGCTGGGCTTGCGCCCGCCGCTGCTGTTCACCGCGGTGGGCAAGGCCTTTCTGGCCTGGAGCAGGCGCGACGAAGCACAGGCGTGGATCGACGCCGCCCTGCGCCACCGCCGTGTCGGCGGCGACTTCGACCAGGCCGCCCTGCACCAGGAACTGCTGCGCATCCGCCAACAGGGCTACGCGGTCTACGACGCCGCGCGCGCCTCGCCGAACACGCCGGCCCGCTACGACGCGCTGGCGCTGCCGGTGTTCTCGCAATCGCGCTGCGTGGCCAGCCTGGCGCTGGTCTGGATTCCGGAGGTGATGGAGTTGGAGACGGTGCTCTCGCGCTACCTCCCGGCCATGCAAAAAGCGTCGGAGGCGATGTCCCTGGCGCTCACGGCGCAAGGCTTCGCCGTGCCGCCCACCGCCGCCCTCACATCGCGTGCAGGGCCGTCGCCGGAAACTGCAGGATCGCCAGGAACAGGCCCTCGGCGCCCGCCCGGACCTCCAGCGGCGGCTCGTCCGCCGAACTGAAAATGCAGCCGCGGACCGGGAGTTCGTCCTCGACCGGGGCCGCGCGCATCGATCCGGTCAGCACCACATGGAAACGGCCCGCGTGGTTCCGCCCCTCGGGCGCCTTGGCCTGCGCCTGCGGGGGCAGCCGCAGGAACCACGCCGCCAGCCCGCTGTCGTCCGGCGCCAAGGCTTCGGTCAGGTGCACTTCATCATCGCCGCCCGGGGCGGGCGGTGCGTCGGCCCACTTCTGCCGCTTGGACAAGGTGCTGCGCTGCTTGTCCCGGCTTTGCGGCAGGTACCAGGCCCCCGGATCGGTGACGCATCTCAGCGTCATGTACTCCAGACCTTCCGGGCCCGCGACGATCGGTCCGTACCCGGTCTCGCGCGTCGCGTAGTGGATGCTGCCAGGCAGCAACGGGTGCACCCCCAGGGTGCCGGAACCGCCCACGACCAGTTGGAACTGTTCCTGCAGGTGAAAGTGCGGCGTCAGCCTCCACAGCGGGTCCTGGTGCACCAGAAAGGCCTGCGGCGCCGGCCGAACCGCCGGATCGGCGTCGATCAGGTACTCGGTGAAACCGTGGAAGTGTTCGTGGTTCGTCGAGTCGAAGGTGCGGGTGGACAACCTGCGTTCTACCGATCCAGCGTATAGCATGTCAAAGAGCCCTCTTTTCTTGGAAAGGAAGATGATCAAAAACGGAAAGTACCAGTTTGCCTGAAATCTCGGGTATGTGAAAACTTGCGTGGACCGGTTGAGGCGCTTCAATCGATCGTGATGCGCGCTTGATGAATCACACGGGCCCACTTCACCCGCTCATCGGCGAGAAAAGCGTCGAACTCGACCGACGTGCTGGATGTCGACTCCATGCCACCCGTGGCCAACGCCTGTTCGATCCCCGGCTCGTGCATGATCTTCACGAGTGCCCGGTTGAGTCTTTCGATCACACTTGCCGGCACCCCTCTTGGCGCCGCGAGACCATACCAGTTGAGAACCTCGTAGCCGGGCACTCCGGCCTCCGCCATCGTCGGGACGCCGGAAAACTGCCTTGAACGCTGAGCGGTCGTGACCGCAATGATCTTGAGTTTGCGTGCCGCAATCATCGGCTGTATCGAAGGATCGAGAAATGCGTACGAAACCGCGCCGCCCGCCACGTCCACAGCGGCCGGCGCTGAGCCCTTGTAGGGAACATGCGGAACCTTCAGCGAAGCAGCGAGATTGAAGTACTCGCCTGCCACATGCGAGAGCGTGCCTGCGCCACCGGAGCCATACGACAGCCGCCCGGAACGCGCCTGATCTCGGAGCGCCCTCACGCTGTCCGCACCGCCCTCGCCCGTGGTGACGAGCACAAGCGGCATCCTGGCCAGCAGGCTCACGCCCTTCATTTCCTGCGCTGGATCGAAAGAACTCGCACGCAGGCTGCGATTGACGGTATAGGGGCCAGCGCTGGCGATATGCAGCATATGGCCATCAGGGGCCGATCGTGCCACATACTCGACCGCGACCTGCCCCCCCGCCCCAACCTTGTTCTCCACGATGACCGGCACCCCGAGTTCTTCGCCGAGCCGGGTGGAGATGGTACGGGCCAGGAAGTCCAGACCGCCGCCAGCGGCAAAGCCGACGACCAGTCGCACGGGTTTACCGGGAACGGGAAATTCAGATGCCGATGCAGCCAGGCTGCAAGAAGCCACAGCCAAAGCCATCCCGAAGCCTTTGAGCGTATTCAAGTAACTCATATACCCACCTGTAGGAATCATTTGAAGAAAGGCCAACCGAAGATCAGTTGGAATGGAATCTCGATCGATCGAAGCGAAGCCAAGCGAATGACTTGCCGTGCGCTCACATGAGACGCCTCTGAGGGTTCGTCTTGGAGGCGCCCATGCCTACGATGGCTTCAGGCCCGCTCGCTTGACCAGCGCACCCCATTTGGGCAATTCGGCATTCACGAAGGCTTGAAATGCTTCCGGACTGCTGCCGATGGGCTCGGAGCCGAACTCCTGCAAGCGTTGGCGAATCGCGGGAACATTCAGCACATTTCGTGCGGCCATGTTGATCCGTTGCGTGACTTCGGGCGGCAGGTTGGCGGGGCCAAACAGGCCCTGCCAGGACGTCAGGTCCATTCCCGGCGCCCCCTGCTCCGCGAAAGTCGGGACGTCCGGCAGCCGGGAGGAGCGGCGGGCACTGGAAACCGCAATGGCCCGCCCCCTCCCGGTCGGCACCACGCTGGCCGCGGTGGTGACGTTGTCGATGAGGATCTTGATGTGTCCTCCCAGCAGGTCCTGCAGTGAGAGGCCACCGCTCTTGTAAGGCGCATGAACCAGCTTCACGCCATAGATCTCGTTGAGCATCTCGCCGATCAGGTGCGACGACGAGCCGGTACCCGCCGTGCCGAAACCCTGGCCCGGATTGGCCTTCAGCCATTCGACGAGTTCACGCATGTTGGTGGCCGGCACGCTCGGATGGACGATCAGCGCGTTGGGCTGGGAGATCAGTTGCACGATCGGCGTGAAGTCGTCCGGCACCCTGAATGGCAACTGGTCGCCAAACAGCGCCGGATTGATGGCGTGCGAGCTGACCGATCCGATGCCGATCGTGTAGCCATCCGGCGCAGCGTGCGCAAACATCGCCGTCCCGACATTGCCCGCCCCACCCGGCCGGTTCTCCACGTAGACGTTGGTGCCGAGCTCCTCGCTCAGCCCGGGCTGGACCAGGCGCGCCAGCACGTCGGCGGAGCCGCCTGGCGCATAGGCCACGATCAGCCGGATCGGCTTCGAAGGCTGCCATGACTGCGCGGACCATGCCGGCCCGGTGGCCAAGCCACCCAGCATCGCCAGGGTCAGTTGTCGTCGAATCGGGTTCATGGGGCTTCTCCAGAGATGAGGAAACATCCATTCGGGAATGCGAATGGGCCATTGGGCGCTTCGAGGAGATCGATCGGGGAAGCGACGCGCCTCCAATGCGTCAAGCTTCTTCGGGTGGTTCGAAGACGCGGATGGGGGGCAGCGGGCCGTCGAAGCGCTCGATCTGCACACGGCTGAGTTGCCCACTGCACCCCTGCGCCAGCGAGGAAGTGCCCACGTCACGCGTCAGCGCATTCGGATTGCCGTGCACGCACATGGGACGCCCCTGTGAATCGACGGCCGGGTCATACCAGGCGCCCGTGGGCAGTTGCACGACATCGGGGCGCATATCGGCCGAGAGCGCGGCGCTCGCCAGGCATGCCCCGCGCTCGTTGAACAGGCGCACGATGTCGCCTTCATGAATGCCGCGTTGCGCCGCCGCCTGCGGATGCAGCGTGCACACTTCCCGCCCCCGGCGCTTGTTCGCCTGGCTATGCCCCCCGAAGTCGAGCTGGCTGTGCAGCCTCGTGGCCGGCTGGTTCGCAATCAGCCAGAGCGGGAAATCGGCATTGGGAACCTCCTCGGGCGTCAGCCACGCCGGATGGCCGGGGCAATCCTCGTAGCCGAACGACGCCACGACGGTCGAGCTGACCTGCAGCTTGCCGCTGGGCGTCGGCAACGGGTTGGCCTGCGGGTCGTGGCGGAACGCCCGCAGGAGCCCGCCGTCGTCCTCCGCCTGGGACAAGGTGAGCTCGCCACGGTTCCAGAAGGTTTCGAAATCGGGCGCGGCATGTCCTCGGCTTTCCAGGGCCTTGCGCATGCGCCCGTAAAGGAAGCGCAGCCATTCGCGTGTGCTGCGGCCCTCGCTGAAGGCGTCCAGGCCTCCGAGCCGCTTCGCCAGGTCGCAGAAGATGTCGTAGTCGTCCCGCGCGAGCCCGTGCGGCTCGGCAATGCGATGCATGGCAATCATGAGCGGGTCAGTCTGCGTGACACCGATGTCTTCCCGCTCCAGCGTCATCGTCGCCGGCAGCACGATATCCGCGTGGCGGGCCGTCGCCGTCCAGGCGATCTCGTGCACGACGAACGTCTCGAGGCGCTGGAACGCGGACGCGAGCTTCGCCAGGTCCTGATGGTGGTGGAAAGGATTGCCACCGGCCCAGTACGCGAGCCGGATGTGCGGGTAGGTGCGCTTCTCGCCGTTGTAGTCGAAGGTCTCGCCCGGACGCAGCAGCATGTCCGCGATACGGGCCACGGGAATGTACGAGCGGACCTTGTTGACGCCTTGCGGCAGGGCCGCTGCGGGCACGATGTTGTTTCGCCGGCCATAGTGCGACAACGTGCCCAGTGCGTAGTTGTAGCCGCCGCCGGGCAGCCCTAGCTGGCCAAGCGCGGCAGCGAGCACGGCCGCCATCCAGACCGGCTGCTCCCCGTGCTCGGAGCGCTGCAACGAATGCGACACCACCACCAGCGTGCGCTTGCCGGGCAAGGACCGGGCCAGCGCTTCCAATGCTTCGGCGGGCACGCCGCAGATCGGCGCGGCCCAAGCCGCCGTCTTCGGCATGCCATCGCCGCGGCCCATCAGATAGTCTTCGAAGGTGTCCCAGCCTTCGCAGTACCTGTCGATGAAGGCGCGGTCGTGCAGTCCGTCGCGCACCAGTGTATGCACCAGCGCCAGCATCAGCGCCGTATCGGTGCCCGGAGTGACCGCGAACCACTCGGCGCGGGCCTCGGGCGGAAGATCGCTCTTGAGCGGGCTGATCAGAACGAAGCGGCATCCACGCGCGGATGCGTCGTGCATCGAATGGCGTTCGATGTGCCGGCTGACGCCGCCGCTGGCCACGCGCGAGTTCTTCAATGCCATGCCGCCGAAGGCCAGGACGACGTCGGTGTGCTCGACGATCTGCTCCCAGGTGACATTGCGGCGTGCGATTTCCTCCATGCGGCATATCACGTGTGGAAGGATCACTTCCGCGGCACCCCCGCTGTAGGTATTGACGGAACGCACGTAGCCGCCCAGGACCGTGTTGAGGAACCGGTGCACCTGGCTTTGGGCATGGTGGAAACGCCCCGCGCTGGACCAGCCGTAGCTGCCGCCGAATATGGCATCCACCCCGCAGGTATCGCTCACGCGCCGAAGCTCCGCGGCCAACCGGTCGAGCACCTCGGGCCACGCCATCGCGACGTACTTGTCGGCGCCACGCCTCGGATCGGCGCCCGGGCCCTGCTCGAGCCACCCGCGCCGCACCATCGGCCTGGTCACGCGTACCCGATGCCGAATTGCGGTGGAGAAATTCTCAAGCAGCGGGTTCGGATCCGGATCGGCGGCGTGCGGACGGACCGTAAGCTCGCCATCGTTCCACGCAGCGGAGAACGCTCCCCAATGGGCGCTGTGCGGCAGTGATCTCGACATGGCGCCCATCCCATCGATGGTGGCTAGTCGGCCCTGATGTCATTCGCCTTCGCCACCTCGGCCCATACCTTCGATTCCGTCGCAACGGTATCGGCGAATGCCGCGGACGTCGACCCCTCGGGCTCCGCATGCATGCCCGCCAGCCGCGTGCGGACGTCCGCCAGCTTGGTGATCCTCTCCACTTCGGCCGAGATGCGCTCGATGATCCTCGGCGGCGTGCCGGCGGGCGCAAAGAGCCCGACCCAGATCTTCATCACCACATCCACGCCCTGCTCCTTCAGCGTGGGCACGTCCGGAAACGCCTTCAACCGCTGCTCGGTCGTCACCGCGACGCCATGCAGGCGATTGCCCGCGATCAACCCCGCCGCCGTGGGCACGTCCGACAGCGACATCGTCACCTCGCCGGACACCACCGCATTGTTGGCATCGATCGACCCCCTGAAGGGAATGTGCATCGCCTTGATGCCGCTCTTGCTCTTCATGAGCTCGACGGCCAGTCGAGTGGAGGTCGCCGACGATCCGTAGTTCGACTTTTCGGGATGCTCGGAAGTGAAGGTCACCAGGTTCTGCAACGTCCGCAGCCGCTCGTCACCCGCCTTCACCACCAGGATGAGCGGAAAAGAAGCCACCATCGAGATGGGGGCCAGCTCCGTCGAGACCGAGTACGGCAGCTTCGAGTACAGCGCCGGATTGACGGCGATCGGCCCGTTGGTCGCTGCGAGCAGGGTGTAGCCATCGGCAGGCGCCCTGGCGGCCATCTGGGTACCGACGATCGCCGCCGCACCCGGACGGTTCTCGACCAGCACGGGTTGTCCGAAAGCGGGGCTCATTTTGTCGGCCACCAGCCGCGCGATGGCATCCGCTGAACCGCCTGCGGAGAACGGAACGATGATGCGGATGGGCTTGGTCGGCCAAGCGTCGCTGGCCATCGTGGGAAGCGCGACCGTGCAAACCGCCGCGCAGACAAGAAGCCGGGTCAGGATTCGATGCATAGAGCCTCCGTGATCAGAATGGACCGCGGAATTCAGTCTATACAGCAAGCGCTGAGACAACAATTCAGAAATCTCAGCTTATTCATTAGTGACGATCCGCACTTCCGGGCACGGCTTCCCTTCGACAAGCCTCATCGGCCGGGGCTCTCGCGGACCATGCTTGGCATCGCTTGCGACCGCCCCCATTGCAGCAACGCTGAAGTAATGCGCTGGATTATTCAATGGTCATCAGGCCACCTCGCACCTATGATCCCGAGGACAACGGAGGTACGACATGACGATTCCATCGACTCCCGGTGGCAGCCAGCGCGCGCTGGGACTGCTCATACCGGCACCCAACATCGTTCTCGAGCAGGATTTCGCGCGCTGGATGCCACGCGGTGGCCGCCTTCACGTCAACCGGTTGTTCGCCACCAGCAAGCGCCCGGCGGACATGCGCGAGAACCTGGCCGACCTGACCGCCAGCGTTGGGGAATGCGCCCGCCTCCTGGGCATGGCGCGTCCGGACGTGATCGCCTTCGGCTGCACCAGCGGAAGCTTCTTTCGCGGGGCGCAATGGGAGGCGTCGACCACGGCCGACATCGCTCAGCATGCCGGCACCCATGCCGTGGTGCTCACGGCCGTGGCCGTGGTCGATGCGCTCAAGGCGGTGGGCGCCCGCCGCATCGCCGTTGCATCGCCCTATCCGGAACAGGTCAATGCGCTGATGCTGGCTTATCTCGAATCGAAAGGGCTGCAGGTCGTGGGGCTCCGATCGTTGGACGCATGGGCCGGCGTGGGCATCCCGAACCTCGGTCCCGACGAAATCGAGGCCCTCGTGATGTCGACGCCCTACCAGGAAGCGGACGCCGTGTTCGTGAGTTGCACCAACCTGCGTGCAGGCGAGATGATCGATCGGCTCGAGGCCAAGGTCGGCAAGCCGGTCGTCAGTTCGAACCAGGCGACCTTCTGGTCGTGCGCACGCGCACTGGGCATCGAGGCGATGCCGCACACGCTCGGTTGTCTGCGCAATGCCTGACGGATCCTGGAGCTGCCGCGGCGGCCTTCATCGCCGGATCGGCTACAGCTCGACGGTCTCCCAGGCCTTGGCGACGAAGCAGAACCAGTCGCCGGTGTGCACCACCGGGTCGGACCGGATCCCGATCAGCATGTGCTCATAAGGCAGACTCAATGCCTCCAGCTCGCGGCCACGCAGATCGATGATCCGGCCAATGGTTTCGCCGGCCGCGACGACGTCGCCCGGCTGCTTGTTCGCGCGGAACAACCCGCCCTGGGGAAACGTGACGCGCGCGCGCTGCGTGACCTTGGTCAGGGACACAAAGACCTCCGGCTCGCCCTCGATGATGTGCATCTGGCGGGCCACGTCGGCAAAGCCCGCGATGCCCTGTTCGATGTGCGCGGCCGTGGCTTTGCCACCCGAACCCAGCTCCAGCATGAAACAGGGAATGCCCATGGTGAGCATCTGGTGGTCCAATGCACCGGCCAGGTTTCCGATCCGCTCGCCGCGACCTGGCTCGACGCTGACCAGGCACGCCATGCGTGGACGGAATGGCGCGATGTACTGAAGCAGGGTCTGCTCGGAGATCCGGTCGTTGTTGTCGCGCTTGAATACCGCATAGGGCTCCGACGCCATGAAGGTCGGCATGGTATGCATGTTGATGATCAGGTCCGGCGCCATCTCCGTGATCTGCTGCATCAGGAGATGCGCCGCCCGCTCCGTAACAAAGCCGTGCGGCTGACCCGGGAACGACTGGTCCATGTCATAGCCGTCCTGAGGCGCATTCTTGTGCCGGGCATCGAGCGCGAGCGGATTGGCCGATGAGCTCAGCACGATGCTGCCGCGCAGCCTGGACGGATCGAGCCCGTTGAGAAAGTCGTGCGCCGCGAGAATGCCGTTGATCTCGTCGCCATGAACCTGGCCGTTGATCCACAGGCACTTGCCATTGGAGGCCCCTTTCAGAACCACGAAGGAAATACCGAACTCCGCGCCGCTGGCCATCGTACCGATGGGGAGAAATCCATCGAAACGTGTGCCTTTCGCAGCGGCATCGAAGCGCGCACGGATGGATGGGATTGGCTGCATCAGAACTCCCGGGGAACCCGATGGGTGGCGTTGAACATCAAGAAAGCATAGAGAGGTCTCGTGGATCTGACAATTCAAGAGTTCTGAAAAACGCATTACCACGCCACGGATATTCAGGCCCTTCGCCGCAGGGCCTGTCCACCCTGCGCCACCGCGTCCCGATACCTGGCGCTAAGGGTGGTCGCTGCCATCCAGCCCCAGCTTCTGCGTTAGCATGCCGTAGACATCGCGGATCCTCGAGTCGAGGACATCGCGGCGAATGCACAGGCGGTAGCTGAGATCGGGAAGCGGTGGCAGGCCATCCTTCTCGCCGAGCACACGCATGTCGTTGTCGAGCATTTCGATGCTCCGCGCGGTGATGCCCAGGCCCGCGTGGACCGCGGCCTTGATGCCGATGAGGGTCGGCGCCAGGTAGGCCATGCGCCACGGAATGCGATGCTTCTCGAGTCCTTCGATGGCAAGGCGCCGGAATTGGCTGGAATCGTCGCCCAGGATCAGGGGGAGCAGTTGCCCCCGTTCGAACACGAAGTTGGCGGAGCACAGCCATACCGTCGGCGAGGTGCGCAGCACGGCCTCCTGCAGCGTGTCGTCGGCGCGCGTGCTGAGGGTCAGATCGAGCTCACCGCGCTTGAGCATTTCGTTCAGTATCTGGCTGCGCGCGATGTGGATTTCGACCTGCAGCAATGGATAGGAACGCGCGATGTGGGACAGCAATTGGGGAAGGATGGTGTCGGCGACGTCCTGCGCGCCCCCGATGCGCAGCGATCCGACGACATTTCCGTTCCGCATGCTGCGGAACGCCTCGTCGTTGATCGCCAGCATGTGCCTGGCGTACTCGAGAAGGCGCTGGCCCTGTGACGTCAGCCGCTTGCTGCGCCCCTGCCGCTCGAACAGCGGCGAACCCACCTGATCTTCCAGCCTCTGCATCTGCTGCGTGATCGCGCTCTGGGTCTTGTGCGTTTCCCGGGCGGCGAGCGCAAAGGTTTCCTTGTCGGCGATGGCGACCAGGGCGCGAAGGAGTTGGAGATCGAAGTGGCGCTGCATGGCTCAAACATTCCGACTGCTTATTTGTTCGCCAGAAACTTTAAGTTGTTCCACCGAAATCGGGTCAGTATATTCAGGAAGCCCAAGATATCCAGCCCCAGACACAGGAAACGCGCCGCATGACACCTGAGGACAGACAGGCCCGCTCGGTCCATATTCGCCAGTCGATCGAGCGCATGAAGGGTATTGTTCAAACTCGGGGGGTGGACCGCGCATCGCTTGCCGATGTGCTCGAGATCGTGAAGGCGCTTGCGGCCCAGCCAGCCTATTGGAGTGCCGGCGAGTTTGCGCCGCCTGAACTGCCCGAGCAGCAGGCGCGCTATCTGATCAGCGCGGAGGAGGACCATTCCTTCACGCTCTACCTCAACGTGTTCCGCCCTGGCAAGCCCATCCCTCCGCACAACCACACCACCTGGGCCTGCGTCGCGGCCGTGGAAGGCAGCGAATACAACCACCTTTACCGCCGCACGGACGACGGCAGCGTCGAGGGCGTTGGCCGGCTCGAGAAAACGGGCGAGGTGGTCGTCGCACCCGGCCACGGCATCGCGCTGATGCCTGAGGACATTCACAGGGTCGAGATCCGCGGCGACGCCCCCATTCGCCATCTGCACATGTATGGGCAAGCCCTGGAGACCTTGTCGAACCGCGTGATGTACGACCTCGAAACGGGGCAGGTCAGGCGCATGGGGGTGGGCGTCACGTCGCGGCGCCCAGCGAATCTTGTCTGATGTCTGGGGTTTTTATGACGAAATGGATCGATTGCGCGACGCTCAGGAGTTGGCTGTCGGACGGCGCCGAACTCGCGCTGTTCGATGTCCGGGAGCACGGCCAGTTCGGGGAGAGCCATCTCTTCCATGCCGTCTCGCTACCCTACAGCAGGCTTGAACTCGATGCCGTTCGCCTCGCGCCGCGCAAGGGCGTGCGCATGGTGCTACTCGACGACGACAACGCCGTCGCGCTGCGGGCGGCGCACCGGCTGGCCGATGCCGGCTACGCCAATGTGCACATCCTGCGCGGCGGCAACATCGGCTGGAAAGCGGCAGGCAATGTGCTGTTCTCCGGCGTCAATGTGGCATCCAAGGCCTTCGGGGAGATGGCCGAGCACCATTACCGGACGCCCAGCCTGTCGGCGCACGACCTTGCCGAGATGTTCGCCAAGGGACAGGACGTGGTGGTCCTCGACAGCCGCCCCTATGACGAATACCGGAGGATGAGCATTCCCGGCGCGATCTGCTGCCCCAACGGTGAACTCGGGCTGCGCCTGCACGACCTCGTGGCCGACGAACGGACCCCGATCGTGGTCAACTGCGCCGGCCGTACGCGCAGCATCATCGGCGCGCAGACACTGATCAATCTCGGGGTCCGCAATCCGGTCTACGCGCTGCGCAACGGCACCATGGGCTGGGCGCTGGACAACCTGAAGCTCGAGTACGGCGGCGCGCGCCGCCATCCCGTGGATGACCCGCCTGCCAGGCTCGAGGACGCTCGCCGCGCCGCTGCCGCGCTCGCGCAACGCACCGACGTACGCAGCATCGATGCCAGGACCCTCGAGAGCTGGTTCGCGGACGACACGCGCAGCACCTTCCTGTGCGACCTGCGCACGCCCGAGGAGTTCGCGCGCGGCAGCCTGCCGTGCGCCCAGCACACCCCGGGCGGACAACTGATCCAGGCCACCGACCAGTACATCGGGGTTCGTCATGCACGCCTCGTTCTGCTCGACGCCGATGGCGTTCGCGCGCCGATCGTTGCGAGCTGGCTGCGCCAGATGGGTCACGACGCCGTGGTGCTCGAAGGCGGCGTGCACAGCGGGTTCAAGAACACGCCGGCGCCGCCCATCCCGGTCGAAGCGCTGCCGGAAATCGGCGTAGCCGATTGCGCCGCGCAGATCGCCGCGGGCGCCCTCGCGGCGATCGATCTCGGCCCCAGCATGCAGTTCCGCACCGAACATGTGCCCGGTGCCATCTGGTCGATCCGTCCCCGGATCGCGGCTCAGGTGCGCGAGGAACATAGGCCGATCGTGTTCTTGTGCGACGAGCCGCCGGTCGCCGCGCTTGCCGCCCTGGAGCTGGTGCCCGAGCAGCGCGTGCACGCGCGCCTGCTGCGGGGCGGTCTGCGCGCCTGGAAGGACGCCGGGCTGGCGGTCGCATCGAGTTCTGGTCAGCCAGCGGACTCCGATTGCATCGACTATTTGTTCTTCGTCCATGATCGACACAATGGCAACATGGAGGCAGCCCGGCGCTACCTCGCGTGGGAAACCGGGCTGATCGATCAGATGGAAGACCATGAACGCGCGGCGTTCTCGTTTGCCGCGCCGCCTAAAAAAGAAACCGCTCATGACTGACGCTCCATCGCGCAAGACGAACGCTCCGCCACCGCTTACGCGCCTGGTGCGGGGTGGCAAATCGCGGTTCGCGGCGGGAGGCGTCGCGGTCAACCCGCCCGTCGTGCGCGCGAGCACCGTGTTGTACGAGAATCTGGCGCAGTACCGCGACCTGCGCCAGCGCCGCGAAACGGAACGCCTCTTCACCTACGGGGCCCGTGGCACGCCGACGGCCTTCGCGCTGGAGGACATGGTGAGCGAATTGGAAGGCGGCTACCGCACCCGCCTTTTTCCCACCGGCCTGTCCGCGGCCGCGATGACCCTGCTTGCGTACCTGAAGCCCGGCGATCATGTGCTGATCACGGACAGCGTGTACGAACCGGTGCGCCATCTGGCCGAACAGTTCCTGCAGCCGTACGGCATCTCGGTGAGCTATTTCGCACCCGATGGAAGCGGCATCGCCGATGCGATCCGGCCCGAGACGCGCCTGATCTATGTGGAGTGTCCCGGCTCGCTGGTGTACGAAATGTGCGACCTGCCCGCCATCGCGGCGCTGGCGAAACCGCGCGGCATCCTCGTGGCCGCGGACAACACCTGGGGCTCGGGGCTCCAGTACCGTCCGCTGGCGCTCGGCGCGGACATATCCATCATCGCCGCCACCAAGTATCTCGGCGGGCATTCCGATGTGATGCTCGGCACGGCCACCACCACGCAGGAAGCCTGGCTCCCGCTGCAAAAGCGCTGCGATACGTTCGGCGTGGCGGTCAGCCCGGATGACGCCTGGCTCGTCCTGCGCGGCATGCGCTCGCTCGCCGCACGCCTGCAGATGCATCAGGCCCATGCGCTGGAGGTGGCCCGCTGGCTGCAGCGGCGCCTGGAGGTTGCGACCATGTTTTGCCCCGCGCTGCCCGAAGACCCAGGCCATGCGCTCTGGCTGCGCGACTGCTCCGGCACCAACGGCCTGCTGTCGTTCGAGCTGCAGCCCCGGTACGGCGCAGCGCAGGTTGAACGCCTGGTGGAATCGCTGGAGCTGTTCGGCATCGGGTCATCGTGGGGCGGCTATGAGAGCCTGGTGACGCTGCCGAATCTCTCGAAGGCACGCACGCTGGCCGACTGGTCCGGCCGCGGTCAGGTGGTCCGGCTTCATATCGGCCTCGAGAACGCGGCGGATCTGCTGGCCGATCTGGAACGCGGATTCTCCGCACTGCAATGATCGGAGCGAACGCGCCATGGCGATGATCAAGGACTGGCTGCAGCGGACCGATGGGCCCGCGCGCACGGCGGGCGCCCTGCCGGTGGGGACCATGAGTTCGGGTGTGGCCATCGAGCTGCCGTTCATCGCCGTGCGCGGTGCGCGCCCGGGCAAGACGCTGTGGCTGCACGGGCAGGTGCACGGCGATGAAGTCAACGGCGTGGTGGCGGCCGTTCGTTTTGTCAACGATCTCGATCCCCCGTCGCTGAGCGGCAATGTCGTGGTCACGCCCACGGTCAACCCCCACGGCCTCGATAGCCGGCAGAAACGCAACCCCTACGATGGCATCGACCTCGACCAGATATTTCCGGGCAATGCGTCAGGCCTGATCTCCGAAAGGCTCGCCCACGCGCTGTTCAGCGAGGTCCGCGAAGTTGCCGACGTGCTGATCAATCTGCACACGATGACGCCGCTGTTCGACTCCAAGCCCTACACCGTCTACAAGCGCTATCCGGCAGGTGGCATCGACGAGGACATGCTGCTTCGGGCCATGGCCCCATTCAGGCCCCACGTCGCCTGCCGCATCGAGGTCGGCAGCAAAAACGAGTTGCCGGGCAACATGGCCGGCGCACTCGACTACCAATGCCTGAAGGCCGGCATCCTGTCCTTCATGCTGGAGCTCGGCGGCGGCAGCCGCCTGGAGCCCGAGAACGTCGCTGTGGCCGAGCGCGGCTTCCTCGGGCTGGCGCAGCAAATAGGCATTCTGCCCGGGACGAGCGCACACATGCCGTCAAGCCTGACGCGCGTCACCCAGCGCGCATGGTTCTTCGCCAACGCCGGCGGACTGTTCGTCGCAGAATGCGAAACGGCACAGCATCTCGTCGCGCAGGCCCGCATCGGCACGACGACCAACATGGCCGGCGCGTGCGTCGAAACGGTACAGGTGCCGCGCGACGGGCTGGTGATCGGCATCCGCAACGATCCCATCGTCCACACCGGTGACCGCATCGCCTTCGTTGCCTACGAATGGGACGAGGCGCCCGTCCCCGCGACACCACCACGGAAAGGATGATCGGCATGCCACCCGACGTCGCGCTGCGGCGATCCGCAGCCATGGACACCCTGATCTCCAACGCGCGCGCCATCGTCCAGCGCGAGGGAGCCACGCGCGAATCGCTGGCAAGCGTGCTGGAACATCTGCAAAACCTCGCGCTCCAGCCGGGCTTCTGGACGCTTGCGGATTTCCCGTGCCTGGATGAACAGGTGCGCCAGACGCGCTACCTGCTGCGCGAGGACGAGGACCACAGCTTCGCGCTCTACCTGATCACCTGGCTGCCTGGCCGCAGCATCGCGCCACACAATCACACGACCTGGGCCTGCATCGCCGCCGCGGCGGGCGCGGAGAAGAACACACTGTACGAGCGCATGGACGACGGCCAGGGGCCGGGCCCGGCACGCGTCGAATACCGCGGTACCAAGATCGTCAGCATCGCGGAAGGCGGGCTTGCGCTCCTGCCGGACGACATCCACGCCGTCGACATCGTGGGCGACGAGCCGACGCTGAATCTGCACCTCTATGGCCGTGCGCTCGAGACCCTCGATCGCCGCCTGAGCTTCAACCTGAAATCCGGCACCGCCGCCGTGCGGGGCATCGGGGTGCCGAGCGTGCGCTGGACTTCCCCGTCCTGAAGTCGCGCGAGCAACCATAGGTGGACACCGCAGGCACCGCGCGTGCCTTTCGGTGGACACAGGCGGAGACCGGGGCTATCTTTTCAGAGCCTTGCCTGGCAAGTAACTCCTCTCGCTGCCCAAAGCGAGAGTTTGTAGAGCTTCGCGCCCAACGCCCCCGCCGTGCTCGCTGGAAGTGACCTACAGCGTCACTTCGAACTGGCCGCCGAGCACTTGCGCATGGCATCGCGATCGTCGATCGGGTCTGGTCCTGCACGCGGCAAGGAAATGCCTGACGTAGAGGGGTGGAGAAACCGCCTCTCGTCCTTGACCTGCAACGCCTCGTGGTGCTTCATGGATCTCTAGCCCCGATGGTCGATCGACGGGTTCAGAGAGACGCCGAAGCTGCTCAATTCTGGCTTGGTAAAAATATGACAATCGTTCCAAAAATACATATTTTAGAACGATGTTCAAAAAAATAGGATTGTCAGTAGAATCGTGGTTTTGCAGTCGTCACGACCGATAGGAAACCGCGTGAAGAAACTCATCATTGAAGCAAGAGTCAACGAATACACCTCCCGTGCGGGGAATCGCCATGTCCCATGGACACCTTCAGAAATCGCAGAGGCAGCGACGAAGTGCCGCAAGGCAGGAGCATCGGTTATTCATTTCCATGCACGCAGCGCCGATGGGAGTCCTGCATTTGATGTGGATACGTACGCAGAGGTCATTTCGCGCATTCGCGACGGCTCCGACATCCTGATTCATGCGACGCTGGGCGCTCATGATCGGCAGGCCACGGCGGAGCAACGTCTAGCGCACATCGTGGAGTTATCTCAGAGAGGCCTGGCTCCCGACTTTGCATCCATGGACCTCGGCTCCACGAATGCGGACCGCATCGATCCATCCACGGGCTGGTTCTTGACCGACACACGCGTCTATACCAACTCCTTCGAAACGTTGAAGTACTTCGCCAAGACCTTGCGTGCGATTCGGGTTCGACCGCAAATGGTCATCTGGAATCTGCCAATGCTGCGCGCCGCAACGGCCTTCATGCGAGTTGGCCTGATCGACGAAGGCGCCTTCGTCATGCTCGGAATGAGCGAAGGCTCATACGCACACCATCCACGTACCCCACGGGGATTGCAGGCGCTGATCGATCACATCCCCTCATCCGCGTTCCCACTTGAGTGGAGCGCGATGTGCATTGGGGGGAGCATGCTTCCGATGCTAGGGCAGATAACACTGGAGGGAGGGCATCTTTCGATCGGGTTGGGAGACTACGGTTACCTGGAGCTCGGCGAGCCGGACAACGCTCAGGTCGTCGCTGAAGCCGCTCGCCAAGCCACGAGCTACGGTCGCCAGATCGCGAACACCTCTGAAGCAAGGCAAATGTTCCGTTTCACGGGAACTCATTGATATGTCAAAAGGAGACATCATGCGCACGCTTAAACAACTGATCGTAGGGCTCATCGCATCGCTGCTTTTTAACGTGGCCTTGGCACAGGATTTTCCGTCCAAGCCTTTGAAGATCGTCGTCCCGTTCGCCCCTGGAGGCGATATGGATGCCATCGCTCGGTTGCTGAGCGAGCGACTGAGAGTCCAGCTCAGCCAACCAGTGATGGTGGAGAACAAGGTCGGCGCAGGAGGATCCGTGGGAACGCTGGCGGTGGCGCGATCGGAGGCCGACGGCTACACGATCTTGATGTCCAATCAGGGGCCCAACGTTATTCGAGAGATCCTCTATCCTGCCACGGGATATCGAACAACCCGAGACTTCACTGGGATCTCGGTGCTGGTCAGTGCACCTCTCTTTTTAATGGCGTCGACGAAGTCGGGTATCAACAGCGTGCAGGATGCCATTCGCGTGGGACGCGATCCGTCCGCCAAGCGAAACATTGGCTCCGCAGGATCGGGGTCGATCTCCCATATTGCCGCGGAGGGCCTCAATCGCGCGATGAAGACCCAATACATGCACATCCCTTACAACGGAGCAGCCAACCAGACCACAGCCTTGATAACAGGAGACATCGACCTTGCGTTCGTTGCGGCGCCGGATGCGCTTTCACGACGCACAGATCCGAGGCTGGTCGTCCTCGCGGTCGCAAGCGACAAGCGGTTTCTCTCGGCACCTGATGTGCCGACGCTCCAGGAGGGTGGCGTCGAGAGCTTCGTGATCGATAACTGGCTCGCGTTGGTGGTACCCAAGGACACGCCAAAGCCTGTCATCGATCGACTCAATCACGCAGTCAACGATGTGTTGAAGCAGAAGGATTTCGTCGCGCTGTTGCAATCAAGGGGCTCGGAGGCCAAGCCTTCGTCGCCGGAATATGTCATGGAGCAGTTCCGGAAGAGCCATATTGAGTTCGGCAGAATCATCGAGGAGGCCAGCATCAAGCCGGAGTAATTCGATGCCGAATCTTAAAGCCCGGCTTGCTGCCGGCCAATCTGTCTATGGCGTCATGCTAGCGGCCAATTCGCCCGCGCTCGTCGAAATCCTGGGCATTGTCGGCTACGACTTCATTGCGGTCGATCTTCAGCATTCCGCCATCTCTTACGAGACTGTGGCGCACCTAGTTCGAGCGGCGTCGGCCGTCGGCATCGAGGTCATCGCGCGTGTCGCCGACTTTACCGAGACGTCGCTTCTGAAGCCACTGGATCTGGGTGCATCTGGATTGATTCTGCCGTTCGTTCAGTCCGTAGCCGAAGCTTCACAGGCGCGGTTATCGACAACGTTTCCTCCACGAGGCGCGCGCAGCATCTGCTCGCAGGTCAGGGCATCGAAGTATGGATTATTCACCGAGGACTATTCGAGCATGCTCAAGCGCATGGACCATGACACGATACTGGTCGGTGTGATCGAAAATATGCAGGGCCTGGAGAATCTTCCTGGCATCGCCAGGTCTGGGATGCTCGACGTATTGGCTCTCGGCAGAGGGGATCTGGCGGTGGCGTATGGGGTTCCAGGGCAGCAAAAGGACGCACGACTGTTGGCGGCCGTCGACCAGGGTATCCGATCAATCATGGAATCGAAGACGGTCAATGGGCAGCTTGGCGTGTTCACCTATGACGAAACCGAGATCGCACCTTGGAGCCAGCGAGGCTCAAGATTTTTCTGCCACATGTCCGAGACTTCTCTGTTCGCCCGCGCGGCGCGGCTTTACTCGGAGGAATTCAAAAGAGTGCATACATCGCCAAGCAGCTGAATGACGCATGAACGGGAAGCGTGTCTGATGGCTAAGATCGTTTCTTGCGATGCAAGGAAAGGCCACCCATATCGACGATCTCCCGCGCACCCGCCAGCAGTGCGGCGCCAAGCTTTTGCATACGTGCGGGCGTCAGACGGTTCGACGGTCCTGCGATGGTGATGACCCCCTCCGCAGGCCTACCCGGCACCCCAATGGGCGCGGCCATCGCCGCCATGCCGCGCGCAAACGAATCACTGACACAGCCATAACCTTTTCGGCGTGCGGCATGAAGGCATTTCAGCAGCTCCGGAACGGTGGAAGGCGCTTCTGGCCCGACGCGAGATCTCGGCGCGAAACCTTCACGAGCGACCATCGCGATCGCCTGTTCATCCGGGAAAGTGGACAACCATGCATGACCGGTTGCCATGCATGACAGAAGCACCCTTTGCGCCGTGTCCGGCTCGTAAAGCAGGCCAGTTTTTGCGCCCTGGGCTCTCGCAACCCAGACAATCTCAGACTCGTAAGTAACGGCAAGTCTTACAAGCTCACCAGAAAGATCAGCCAACCGGGTCAGCGTCGGTTGAGTGATATCGATAACACCTGATCTAGATAGAAAACTCAATCCGATTGAAGCGATCTTGGGCGTCAGAACATATTCGCCTTGCACCCGAAGCTGGCGGACGTACCGCGCTTCGATTAACTCGCTCATCATTCGATGAGCGGCGCTCTTGGGCATTGGCACACTTCGAACAATCTCTGCCAACGAGGCCCCTTCCGGGCGCTCAGCCAGAAACTCAATCACCTGCAAAGTTCGTGTAACGGGAGCGGTCATATCAGGCCAGACGAAGGAAGCTGCATTCTAGTTTTAATGATGGCCTCAGGCGTTCGGATCCGGCCAGGGATCTCACTCCATACGATGTGCTCTATCGCGCACCGCATCTTCGTCTTTGAATTGCGCGGCCAGCAGATCATCTTGCCTGATGCTGCAGGCCGTGGCGCCTGTTTCAGTTTCTCCCTGCCGGTGGCCGAACGCCCGCCGCACTCTGCCCTCCTCCCGTCAACGGGTCCAGTAGCGGTAGAGTGACGCTATGGCGCCGCCACCAATCCCCCGCGAACAGATCACCGGCCTCGTGCTCGCCGGCGGGCGCGGCAGCCGCATGGGCGGCGTCGACAAGGGCCTGCAGCAGCACCGCGGCATGCCGCTCGCGCAGCACGCGCTGCTCAAGCTGAAGCCGCAGGTGGGCGGCCAGGTGATGATCAGCGCCAACCGCCATCTCGCCGCCTACGGGTCGATGGGCGTGCCGGTCTGGCCCGATCCGGTCGCCGGCTACCTGGGGCCGCTGGCCGGCCTGCTCGCCGGGCTGGCGCACTGCGAGACCCCCTGGCTCGCGACCGTGCCCTGCGACACGCCGAACTTCCCCGACGACCTGGTTCACCGCCTCGCCGCGGCCGCCCTGGAGAACGGCACCGAGATCGCCATGGCCGCGACGCGCGAAGACGGGCGCGTCCAGACCCATCCGGTGTTCTGCCTGCTGAAGACCGAACTGATGGAGAGCCTGGCCGCCTACCTGCAAGCGGGCGAGCGCAAGGTCGACCGCTGGATTTCGAGGCACCGCTGCGTTGTGGTCGAGTTCGAGGACGCGGCGGCCTTCGTCAACGCCAACACCGTGGACGAACTGCGCCGCCTGCAGCGCTGACCGGTTGCGGGAGCGAAGGCACGGCATTCACCGGGCTTGCAGCCGCCGGAGCTGGAAGAAAGCCAGGGCCGCCACGCCGACCAGCACCAGCGACAGCGCGTTGGCGCAATCCGTCTCGGAGCCCAGCACGTGGTTGTATACCGCCAGCGACAAGGTCTCGGTGCGGCCGCTGATGTTGCCGCCCAGCATCAGCGAGATCCCGACCTCGCCCATCGCCCGGCCACCAGCCAGGATCACGCCGGCCGCGATGCCGGGCCGGGCCAGCGGCAGGTCGATCAGGAGGATCACCTGCCAGGAGCGCGCCCCCAGCGAGGCGGCCGCCTTGCGCAGCGAACCGTCGACCTCGGCAAAGGCCGCCTGGGACGGCTTGACCATCAATGGCAGGCCGGCCACCACGGCGGCGATCACCAGGCCGGTCTCGCTGAACACCCAGTGCGGCCGCCAGTCCAGCGGCAACCAGGCTACCAGCCACCCCTCGCGGCCGAGCAGCAGCAGCAAGGCATAGCCGATGACGATCGGTGGAAAGACCAGCGGCAGGGTCACCAGCGCGTCGAGCAAAGCCTTGCCGGGAAAGGTGCGGTGGGCCAGCAGCCAGGCCAGCGGCAGGCCGATCGCGAGCTGCAGCAGCACGCTCCAGCCCATCACCCGCAGGGTCAGCGGGATCGAAGACCAGGCACAGGCTTCCGGCAGCAAGTCGGGCAGGCGGCGAGCGGCCTTACAGCCCGTTGGCGTCCATGATGCGGCGGGCGACGTCGCCCCGCAGGAACGCCTGGAAGCGGCGCTCCGTGGCGCTGAGCGTGCGGTCCTTGACGGTGCCGAGCGACATCTCGATCGGCTCGTAGCACGACTGCGGCATCTCGAGCGACGGGCCGGCGCGCTCGGCAATCGCCAGCGCTTCGGTCTTGTTGACGAAGCCGGCGTCGACTTCGCCGGACGTGATGTAGCTGCCAACCTGGGGGATGCTCTCGACCTCGACCAGCTTCGGCGCCAGCGCGTCGGCGATGCCCAGGCGTTTCAGGCAGGTATCGGTGGCGGCGCCGAACACCGCGCGCGTGCGATGGGCCAGCGCGACCCGGCCGAAGGCCGGGCCTTTCAGGTCGTCGAGGCTGGCCAGCGGCTTGCCCTTGCCGGCCACCAGCACCAGCCGCCCCATGCCGAGGCGGTCGAAGCGGCCGATGATGCCGGTCGGTTCCAACTGGTTCTTGTCGCCGATCAGAAAAGCGACCTCCGGGTTCTGCCGGGCCTGGGTCTCGATCTGCTTGAGGTGGCCGAACGCCGCCTCCGCCTCGAGGCCAGTTTCCTTGCGAAAGGCCGCGACCAGCTCGAGCACCGGTTTGCGATAGCCGCCCATGGCGGCGACCAGCACCTTGTCGGCCGCCTGGACGGGTGCGCCGGTCAGCAGCGTGGCCAGGCCCGCCAGCGCCAGCAGGCCGCCGGCGAAGCGCCTGCGCGGCAGCGAGGGCGTGCGGCGCCGGGTCGAGACAGAGGGATGGGCGGTGAGCATGGCGTCGTTCGGCATTCAGGGTCCTTCGGCAGCGGTTCGATGTATCCGAGTGAATATATCGCATGACGCCAACCGCCGCACCCAGGGCGGGCGCGCGGAAGACCGCGTTCAGATGAGCAGCTCGATCAGCCGCGGTCCCTGGGTGTCGATGGACCGCCGGAAGGCGGCGTTGAAATCCGCCATCGAGGACGCGCGCTCCGCCTCGACGCCGAATCCTGTGGCGACCCTGACCCAGTCGATCGCCGGCCGGTCCAGCGTGAGCAGGTTGTCCGAGGCCTGGGACGGGGTGGCGGCGCCGACGCGCCGCATCTCGTCGAACAGGATGGCGTAGCGGCGGTTGGAGAGGATGACGGTCGTCACGTTCAGGCGCTCCCTCGCCTGCGTCCACAGCGCCTGCAAGGTGTAGAGCGCCGAACCGTCGGCTTCGAGATTGACCACGCGCCGCCCAGGGCACGCCACCGCGGCCCCCGTGGCCAGCGGCATGCCCATGCCGATCGCGCCGCCGGTGAGCTGCAGCCAGTCGTGCGCGGCCGCGTGCTGCGTCTGCGGGAACAGGCTGCGCCCGAAGCTCACGCTCTCGTCGACCACGATGCTGCCAGGGGGCAGCAGCGCGGCCAACGACTGGGCGAAGGCATCGGGATCGATGGGGCCCGGTGCCGGCGGCGCGATGCCGCCCGGCACGTGGTCCGCCGTCCAGGGATCGCAACCGAGCGCGCCGGCCAGGCGCTCGAGCGCGTCCAGCACGTCTTCCTCACCATGCGCCAGCGTCGACACCTCGAGGCCTTCGGCTTCGGGGCGGGACCGCCCATCGGGACCGGCGAACGAGAACACCGGGCGCTTCGCCCCCACGAGCACCAGGCGCCGGATGCCAGCCATGAAGGCGACCGCCGCCGCCGGGGCATAAGGGATGCGCTGGACCGCGGGCCGCCCTCGCCCGCGCTCGATCCGCGCGATCGCGCTTTCCGCCAGCAGCAGGGCGCCCGTGCGCCGGGCGATCGCGCCGGCCAGCAGCAGCGCGTCGCCGGTCAAGGCATCGCCGCCCAGCAGCAGCGCACCACCGGGTCCGCCCAAGGCGCGGCGCGCGCCGTCGACGGCGGCCGCATCGGCACGCGCCCTGGCCGCCGCCACCCTGGGCGCGGCGGCCTGCGCGCCCTCGGACCAGCACACGTCGGAAGGGAGCACGAGGCTCGCGATGCCGCCACCGGCGGCCTTAGCCGCTGCCACCGCGGCGACGCCGTCGTGCGCGACCGCGTGCACGTCGAGCACGGTCCTGGTCCAGCCGGACACCGTGCGCGCCAGCGCCTCGGTGTCCATGGCGAGCGGCGGATCCGCCGGCCGATGGCCGTGCGAGAGGTCGCCGATGAGGTTGACGATCGGCGAACGGGCCTTGCGCGCGTTATGCAGGTTGGCGATGCCATTGGCCAGGCCGGGCCCGCAGTGCAGCAACGTCGCGGCCGGCCGGCGGGCCATGCGGCCGTAGCCGTCCGCGGCGCCCGTGGCGACCCCCTCGGCCAGCGCGGGAACGGCTCGCATGCCGGCCACGCGATCCAGCGCGGCCACGAAGTGCATCTCGCTGGTGCCCGGGTTGGTGAAGCAGGTGTCCACCCCCGCGCCGACGAGGCTTCTCAGCAGCGCTTCGGCGCCGTTCATGGGTGCACCCGCCTCGGCGAGCGTGCGCGCGTCATTCCAGTTGCAGGCCCAGCTGACGGACCAGCGATTTGAGTTCCGCCGTCTCGTTGCGCAGGATCTCCGCGAACGCCGCGGGCGTCGTGCTCCAGGCGGGCGTGCCCCGCTCGCCGAGCTGGCGGGCGAACGCCGGATCGGACAGGGCGGCGGCGACCTCCTCATTGAGCCGCTTCACCACCGGCGCGGGCACCCGCGCCGGCGCGAAAATGCCCATCCACGGCTTGACCCCGATGTTGGGGAAGCCGGACTCGATCATCGTCGGCGTATCGGGCGTCAGCGAGATCCGCTCGGCCCCCAGCACGGCCAGCGCCTTGAGCTTGCCGGCGCGCACCAGCGGCATGACCACCGCGGCGTTGTCGAACATGAACTGGACCTGCCCGGCCATCATGTCGCTCCAGGCCGGCGCGCCGCCCTTGTACGGCACGTGCGTGGCCTGGATGCCGGCGGCGGCGCAGAACTGCGCGCCGTAGATGTGGTTGGTGGTGTTGTTGCCGTACGAGGCGTAGTTCAGCTTGCCCGGGTTCGCCTTGGCGTGGCTCACCAGTTCGGCCACGGTGTTCGGCGCGAAGCGCGCATCGGCCACCAGCATCATGGCGCCCGACACCACCGTGGTGACGGGTTGCAGATCGCGCGTGAAGTCGTAGGGCATGGTCTGGACGGTGGCCGCGGCGATCGTGATCTCGGAAGGCGCCGCGAACAGGAGGGTGTAGCCGTCCGGCTCCGAGTTGATCACGTGCTGCACCCCCAGCCGCCCGCTCGCGCCGGGGCGGTTCTCGACCACCACCGGTTGCCCGAGGCGGCGGGCGAGCTGTTCGCCCAGGAGCCGGGCCGCGGTGTCCGCGCTGCCGCTGGGCGGCCAGCCGACGACGAAACGCACGGGTCGATCCGGCCAGCCGCTTCTCGATTGGGTCCAGCCCGTCACGGGCGCCAGGGCAAGGGCGGCAAGCAGTTGCCGGCGGCGGGAGAAGGCGATCGGTGGTTTCAAAATGCTCTCCATGCGAGGGTGGCTGTGGTAGGGCGGAATCTAGACTTCCCGCCGCCCATCGACAATCATTGAATCCATCCATTTGCGTGCTCGAATCGAGAACGCGAAAGCAAGCTCCACGAAAGCCCCAACCATGTCGCGCGATTCGTTCTTCCCGCTGAAGCACCCCCTCTCCCTGCGCTATTTCTTCGAAGTGGCGAAGGCCGGGTCGTTTCGCAAGGCATCGGACCAGGTCCACATCGCCGCCTCGGCCATCAACCGCCACGTCAAGTACCTGGAAGAGGAGATGGGGTCGCCGCTGTTCGAGCGCGGGCGTGGACGGGAAGGCCTGAAGCTGACGGCCGCCGGGGAGATCCTGCTCTACCGGCTCAAGCGCGCGATCTCGGAACTCGGGGCCGCGGGAACGGAGATCGACTCGCTGCTCGGCCTGCACCGCGGCACCGTGAACTTCGGCGTCAACGAAGGGCTCTGGCGCGAGGTGCTCCCCGGGCTGCTGACCCACTTCCGGAGCAGCCACCCCAATATCCAGTACCACGTGGTCGCGGGCAACTCCCCCCGCCTCGTGGAGATGGTGCTGGCCGACGAGATCGACTTCGCCCTGGCCTTCAATCCCTCCCCGCACGATGGCGTGACGTTCGCGGCGAAGCTGGCGATCGGCGCCTGCCTGATGATGCGGCGCACGCACCCGCTGGCGTCCCGGCGCAGCCTGCGTCTGCGGGACTGCGCGCTGCACCCGCTCGTGATGCCCGACGAGTCGCTGGCCCTGCGCGCGACGCTCGACCGCATGTTCCTGCAGGCCGGCGTGACGCCCAGGATCGCGATGACGACCAACTCCTACGAAGTCATGCGGACCGCGACCGAGGCGGGCATCGGCATCGCGATCCTGACCCAGCAGGTCATCGCGCCGGCCTCGAAGTCCTCGCCGATCGCCTATGTGCCCCTGCGCGACACGGGCATCCCGCCGCAGCAACTGGTCTGCTGCACGCGCCGGGGCAGAACGCTTTCAGCGGCCAGCGCCGCGATGATCGGGCGGATCGCCGAAGTCCTGGAGTCGCGCACCGCCTAATGTAGTAATGGGCAGTTAGCGTTCTCGCTATCAGCACGCATCGGCGACAAATCGATGCTTGCGGATGCGCTGGCGCGCACCTAGATTCCCTCCTGTCGCGGACGATCCGCGCCTGACCGAGGAGATCCATCGTGGCCAAGGCCATCCTGCTGAACAAACAAGACGACGGCGTGCGCGCCGAGGTGCGCGAGCTGGCCGCACAGGACTTCGCGCCCGCCGAGGTGCGGCTGAAGATCGAGTACTCGTCGCTCAACTACAAGGACGCGCTGGCGATCGCCAAGGGCGAGCCCGTGGTCCGCCAATGGCCGATGGTGCCGGGCATCGACGGCGTCGGCGTCGTCGAGGAAAGCCAGCACCCCGGACTGAAGGCCGGCCAGCGGGTGATCCTGAACGGCTGGGGCGTGGGCGAGCGCCAGTGGGGCTGCCTGGCCCAGCGCGCCGGCGCGAAGGCCGACTGGCTGGTTCCGCTGCCGGAGCGCCTCGAACCCCGCGACGCGATGGCGCTCGGCACCGCGGGCTACACGGCCATGCTGTGCGTGCTCAAGCTCGAGCAGCACGGCGTCAAGCCATCGGACGGCGAAGTCCTTGTCACGGGCGCAGCGGGCGGCGTCGGCAGCGTCGCGATCGCCCTGCTCGCGCGGCGCGGCTACCGCGTGGTGGCCAGCACGGGCCGCACGGACGAAGCGCCGTATCTCGAACAGCTCGGCGCATCCCGCGTCATCGACCGGAAGGAACTTTCGGCGCACGGCAAGCCGCTCGAAAAGGAGCGCTGGGCCGCCGCCATCGACGCGGTGGGCAGCCACACGCTGGCGAACGCCTGCGCTTCGACGCGCTACGGCGGCGTCGTGGCCGCCTGCGGGCTGGCCCAGGGGATGGACCTGGCGATGACCGTGGCGCCGTTCATCCTGCGCGGCGTCACCCTGGCCGGCGTCGATTCGGTGATGGCGCCGCTGGCGCTCCGGCGCCACGCCTGGCAGTGCCTGGCCGACGAGATCGATCGCGAACGGCTGCGCGTGATCTCGCACGAGATCGGGCTGCAGGAGGCGATCGCGCTGGCGCCGAAGCTGCTGGCCGGCGAAGTGCGCGGACGGACCATCGTCGACGTCAACGCCTGAAGGGTGCGCGATGCACCTGGATGCGCTCCTCAACCCCACGTCCGTCGCGGTCGTCGGCGCGTCCTCGCGCGCCGGCGCGCTGGGCCAGCGCGTGCTGGACAGCCTGCTGAAGTCCGGCTTCGAGGGATCCGTCTACCCCATCCACCCCAGCGAAACCCGCATCGCCCAATGGGACTGCTACCCCACGCTGGACGCGTTGCCCGAGACGCCCGAATGCGTGGCGATCGGCCTCGCGGCCGAGCGCGTGCTGCCCATCCTGGAACAGGCCGCGAACCGGGGCGCGAAGGCGGCCGTCGTGTTCGCAAGCGGCTTCTCCGAGGTCGGCGAACACGGGCAGCGCCTGCAGCGGTCGCTGGCCGACTTCTGCCGCAGCAGCGGCATGAAGGTCTGCGGGCCGAACGTGCTCGGCGTGCGCAACCTGCATCGGCCGTTCGCGCTCTACAGCGCGCCGATCGCCCCGGACGCCCCGCGAGGCGGCGTCGCGATCGCGGCGCATTCGGGCTCGGCATGCGTCGCGCTGAGCGGCACCGGCCGGTTCGGCCTGAGCCACGTCGTCTCGATGGGCAACAGCGCGGTGCTCGACGCCGAGGACTACCTCGAGCACTTCGCCGACGATCCGGACACGCGCGTGGCGTGCCTGTTCCTCGAAGCCGTGAGACACCCCGAGCGGCTCGCGGCCGCGGCGATGCGCATGCGCGCCGCGGGCAAGCCGGTGCTGGCGCTCAAGGTCGGTCGCACCGCCAAGGGCGCCGCCGCATCGGCGGCGCACACCGGTTCGCTCGCGGCGTCGCATGCCGCGGCGAGCGACTTCTTCCGGCAGGCGGGCATCGAGGTGCTGGACGACCTGGACGAGCTGATCGAGGCCTGCGCGCTGTTCGACGCGGTGCGCAAGGCGCCCGCAGGAGAGGGCCTGGCGGTGATCAACATCAGCGGCGGCGAAGTCGCGCTGACCTGCGATCTCGGCCACGAACTGGGCCTGAACCTGCCGCCGCTGGGCCAAGCCACCGCCCAGGCGCTGACCGAGATCCTGCCCAGCTTCGGCACGGCGGCCAACCCGCTCGATGCGACCAGCGCGGCCCTGGCCGACCCGTCCCTGTACGCCAGGGCCATGGCCGCGCTGCTCGATGACGCCGGCGTCGGCCTGCTCGCGGTGTCCCAGGATTGCCCCGCGGGCCTGAGCGACGGGGCCGCGCTGGGCTACCGGCGGCTGGCCCAGACGGCGGTCGAGGTCGAGCGGCATTCCCGCAAGCCGGTCGTCTTCTACAGCAACGTCGCGGGCCCACTGCACGCCGCGACCATCGAGCCCTTGCGCGGCTCGCCGGTCCCCTGCCTGCAAGGGGCCCGCCCCGCGCTGGTCGCCGTGAGGGCCTTCCTGCGCTGGCATCGCTGGAAGGCCACCGATCGCCCGGCGGTGGATGTACAGCCGATCCCGGCCTGGCAGGCGCGGCTGGCGACGGGAGAGGCGCTCTCGGAAGCCGAGGCCAAGCGCTTCCTGCACGAGCACGGCGTTCGCATCGCGCGCGAAGCCCTGGCGGACTCCGCCGAAGCCGCCGTGCAGGCCGCGCAGGCCATCGGCTACCCCGTGGTGCTCAAGATCGACTCGCCGGACATCGCGCACAAGAGCGACGCGGGCGGCGTGGCGCTGTCCCTCCGGAGCACGGACGAGGTCGCGGCGGCGTTCGGCCGCATTCAAGAAAACATCCGGCGCCACCATCCCGACGCCCGCATCCGCGGCGTGGCGGTGCAGGAGATGGTCACGGGAGGCGTGGAGATGATCATCGGCACCGCCCAGCATCCGCCGTTCGGGCGCGGCGTCGTCGTCGGCGCGGGCGGCGTGCTGGTCGAGCTGATGAACGACAGCGCCTTCTCGCTGGCGCCGGTGGACCTGGCCCAGGCGGGCGCGCTCATCGGCCGGACCCGCGCGGCGCGGCTGCTGGCGGGCTATCGGGGCGAGGCACCGGCCGACCGGCCCGCGCTCGAACGGCTCCTGGTCCGGGTCTGCGCCATCGCCGAGGCCTATGCCGACGGCATCGAGACGATCGAGCTCAATCCCGTGGCGGTGCTCCCGGCGGGCCAAGGCGCCGTCCCGCTGGACGCCCTGATCATTCCGCGACCAAAGATCGACAACTGAAGCAACTGGAACGACGACATGACGACAACTCCTTCCCCTGAGCACACGGACTACCGCTGCATCCGCCTGGACATCGATCGCTGGGTGGCCACCATCACGCTGGCCCTGCCGGAGAAAATGAACGCGCTCGGCGACGACATTCTGCTGGAGCTGCAGCACGCGCTCGACGCGCTCGAAGCCAACCCGGCCATCCGCGCGCTGGTGATCACGGGCTCCGGCCGGGCCTTCAGCTCCGGTTTCGACCTGAGCCCGCGCGAGCAGCCCTTCACCACCGTGCGGGACTGGCGCGAACACGCCCGGCTCGGCAACGACACCTTCCTGAAGATCTGGCGCTCGCGCCTGCCGGTGATCGCCGCCGTCAACGGCTTCTGCCTGGGCGGCGGTTGCGAGCTGTCGATGGTCTGCGACTTCACGCTGGCCGCCGACGATGCCCAGTTCGGCGAGCCCGAGATCCAGTTCCAGTCGGCGCCGCCGATGATGATCATGCCTTGGCTGCTGGGCATGAAGAAGACCAAGGCCCTGATGCTGACCGGCGAGCGCATCGGCGCCCGCGAGGCCTGCGAAGCGGGCCTGGCGACCCAGGTCGTGCCCGCCGCCGACCTGCTGAAGGAGGCGCAGAAGCTGGCGCTCAAGCTCGCCATGGTCGCGCCCGAAGCGATGAGCATGAACAAGCAGGCCCTCAACCGCGGCTACGAGATCCGGGGGTTCCAGGCGACCATCGACCACGGCGCCGAGATGTTCGCGCTCATCCATCTGCTGGACTCGCCGGAGAAGCGGGAGTTCTTCGGCATCGCCCAGGAAAAGGGCCTCAAGGCGGCGTTCAAGTGGCGGGATGAGAAGTTCCTGACGCGCTGAGCGGGACGCCGCCGCCCATGGGTGGGCTCGCCTTGCCTGGCCGCGGCGCGGTGCGGCTCGCGGGTGCCCGGCACAACCGGCATACTGGAGGCCCGTCCCGCGCCGACGCGCACCGGCGGAGCCTCCTGCCACGCAACCCCACCCCCACGCCCCACCATGTCCCAATTTCCCGCCGACATCTACACCGAACCCGCCAACCTCGATGGCAAGACGCTCGACCACCTCGGCCCGCTGCGCCGGATGGCCGGCTTGTGGCGCGGGGAGAAAGGGGTCGACGTCAAGCCCAAGGCGGAAGGGCCGAAGACCCAGGTCTACGTCGAGCACTACGAGCTGCAGCCGATCGATCCCCAGACCAACGGCCCGCAGGTGTTCTACGGCCTGCGCTACCACACCTTCATCCACAAGCCGGGCCTGGCCAAGATGTACCACGACCAGGTCGGCTACTGGCTCTGGGAGCCGGCCACCGGCAGCGTCCTGCACACGCTGGCCATTCCGCGCGGCCAGGTCGCGATGGCGAGCGGCCACGCGAGCCCGGACGCGGACCGCTTCGAGCTCAAGGCGGCGCGCGGCAGCCTCGTGAACGGCATCGTCTCCAACCCCTTCCTGGAGCACGCCTTCACCACGGTGGAGTGGCGCATCGAGGTGGTCTTCAACGCCGACGGCACCTGGTCCTACAACCAGGACACGGTGATGCAGATCCAGGGCCAGACCGAACCCTTCCACCACACCGACCGCAACACCCTGACCAAGGTGGGCGAGCCCTCGCCCAACCCGCTTGGCGCCGCCTGACGCGAAGGCCCGCGCGCACGCGCTCAGCCGATCACCGCCAGCCCCGCGCCGGCTACCACGGAGCCGCCCGCAGCGACCAGCCGGCGCATGCGGCCGGCCCGGTGGGCGTGGACCGGCATCTCCATCTTCATCGCCTCCATCACGGCGATCACCTCGCCTTCGGCGACCTCGGCGCCCTCTTCCGCCAGCCACGCCTGCAGCGTGCCGGCGATGGGCGCGGGAACGGCCGATGGGTCGTCGGCCTCGCCACCGTCGGCCGCCGCGGCCGGATCGCCGGCGGATGGCGGCAGCGCCAGGCCCTGCAGCAGCCCGGCCGGCAGACCCAAGCCGACGCGCCGGCCGTCGATCTCGATCACGGCACGCCGCAACGATGAGAGGCCTTCCGGCCACGGCTCGGCCCGCGCGGCGGCGGCCAGCGGCTCGGCGAAATCGGTCTCGATCCAGCGGGTGTGGACCCTGAAGCCCTCCGCGGCACTGGCGGTGAAGTCCGGGTGCGCCACCACCGCGCGGTGGAACGGCAGCACGGTCGGCACGCCCTCGACGCGGAACTCGGCCAGCGCGCGCCGGGCGCGCGCGATCGCTTGCTCGCGCGTGGCGCCGGTGACGACCAGCTTGGCCATCAGCGAGTCGAAGCCGGGCGGCACCACCGAGCCGGCGGCGACGCCGCTGTCGACCCGCACGCCCGGGCCGGCCGGCGGCTCGAAGACCGACACCGGGCCGGGCGCCGGCAGGAAGCCGCGGCCCGCGTCCTCGGCGTTGATGCGGAACTCGATCGCGTGGCCGCGCGGCGCGGGGGTCTCGGTGACCGACAGAGGCAGGCCATCGGCGATGCGCAACTGCTCGACCACCAGGTCCAGGCCGCAGGTCTGCTCCGTCACCGGGTGCTCCACCTGCAGGCGCGTGTTGACCTCCAGGAAGGCCAGTTCGCCCGCGGCGCCGAGCAGGAACTCCACCGTGCCCGCGCCGACGTAGCCGGCGCGCGCGCACAGCTCGCGCGCGGCGGTGTGCAGGCGCTCGCGCAGCGCATCGCCGAGGAAGGGCGCGGGCGCCTCCTCCACCAGCTTCTGGTGGCGCCGCTGCAGCGAACAGTCGCGCGTGCCGAGCACCACCACGTGGCCGTGCGTGTCGGCCATGACCTGCACCTCGACATGGCGCGGGCGTTCGAGAAAACGCTCGACAAAGCATGCGCCACGGCCGAAGGCCGCCGTTGCCTCGCGCACCGCGGACGCGTACAGCTCGCCCACCTCGTCCATCGTCCAGGCCACCTTCAGCCCGCGCCCGCCGCCGCCGAAGGCGGCCTTGATGGCGATCGGCAGGCCGTGCGCGCGGGCGAAGGCCAGCACCTCGTCCACGCCCTCGACGGGGCCCGGCGTGCCCGCCAGCAGCGGCACGCCGACCTTCTGCGCGAGGCGGCGCGCCCGCACCTTGTCGCCGAGCCGCTCGATCGCCTCGGGCGGCGGGCCGATCCAGGTCAGGCCGGCCGCCGCCACGGCGCGGGCGAAGGTGGCGTTCTCCGAGAGAAAACCGTAGCCCGGGTGCACCGCGTCGGCGCCGCTGCGGCGCGCCGCGTCGAGCAGCTTGTCGATGCGCAGATAGGTATCCACCGGGCGCTCGCCGCCCAGGCCCCAGGCCTCGTCGGCCAGGCGCGCGTGCAGCGCGCCGATGTCGGGGTCGGCGTACACGGCCACGGACCGCACGCCGTGGTCGGCGCAGGCACGCACGATGCGCACGGCGATCTCGCCGCGGTTGGCGATGAGGATTTTTTTCATGTCATGCCTGATCCGTCATGCTGGTTTTCCATCCTGCGGGAGCGGCACCCGGAAACGAATGCGCGCACCCGCGGGAAGCTGGCCCGCCAGGTCCCGGTGCCAGGGCGCGAGGCAGGCGATGACCGGGTAGCCGCCGGTGACCGGGTGGTCGGCCAGGAACAGCACCGGCTGCCCGCTCGCGGGCACCTGGATCGCGCCCAGGGCCGTGCCTTCGCTCGGCAGCTCGGCCGCCACCGCACGCGCCAGCGGCTGCTCGCCCCGCAGCCGCACGCCGACGCGGCTGGACTCGGGCGCGACGGTCCAGGTCTGCCCGGTGAAGGCCACCAGCGCGGCCGGCGTGAACCAGTCGGCGCGCGGGCCGAGCGTCACGTCCAGCGTGACGGTGTCGCCCGGTGCCGGCCAATCGGCGCGCGGCGCCTCGGGCCAGCCGACGGCCCGCGCGCCGCGCGCGGCGGCGCCAATCCGCAGCCGATCGCCCGCGGCCAGCGGCGGCGGCCCGACCTCGGCCAGCGTGTCGAAGGACAGGCTACCCAGCACCGGCGCGCCGCCATCGAAGCCGCCGCGCACCGCGACGTAGCTGCGCACGCCGGCGCGCGGCGTGCCGATGCGCAGGCGGTCCCCATCGGCCAGCGCCAGCGGCGCATGGCGCGGCACCGGCCAGCTTCGCCCATCGGCGGCGGTCAGCGTCAGCGGCCCGTCGGCACCGCTGACGGCGACCACGGTGTCGCCCCGGCTCTCCAGCTCGAAGCCGCCCTGCGCGACCTCGATGCAGGCGCTGCCGGCCGGGTTGCCCACCAGCCGGTTGGCGGCGCGCAGCGAAGCGCGGTCCAGCGCGCCCGAGGCGGCCAGGCCCTGCCCCGCGCGGCCCGGCCGGCCCAGGTCCTGCAGCAGCGCCTGCAGGCCGGGGCGGCGCACCTCGATGGCCGGCGAATGCGGCTCGCGCCGCCCCGCTGCGGCGCGGACCGGTGCTGGCTCGGCCACGGGCCCCGGCCCGGCGTCGACGAAACGCACCCGCTGGCCCGGCCGCAGCAACGCCGGCGGGTCGCGCGCCAGGTCCCACATCGGCATGCGGGTCCGGCCCAGGAGCTGCCAGCCGCCGGGGCTCGCCTTGGGATAGACGGCACTGAAGCCGCCGGCCACCGCCACCGCGCCCGGCGGCACGCGGGTGCGCGGCGTGGCGCGGCGCGGCACTTGGCGCAGCAGCTCGTCGCCGCCGGCCAGGTAGGCGAAGCCCGGCGCGAAGCCGGTGAAGGCCACGAACCACTCGCGGCCGGTGTGTCGGCGCACCACCTCCTGCGGCGTGATCGCCAGCAGCGCGGCGACCTCGGCGAGGTCCTCGCCGCCGTAGTGCACCGGGATCTCCACGCACGGGCCTGCCTCCACCGCACGCGGGTCCAGCGGGCGGCGCGCCAGCTCGGCCGCGAGCTCGCCGCGTGGCAGCGCCAGCGAGTCGAAGCCGATCAGCAGCGTGCGCGCGCCGGGCACGATCTCGTCCACGCCGTCGATCGGCCGGGTCTGCAGCGAAGCCAGCAGGCCCAGCGTCTGCGGCAGGTCGTCGAGCTCGACCAGCACCGCGCCGGGGTGGACGGGAAGCAGGCGCATGCGCGACGGCGGCCCTAGGTAAAGGCCCGCAGGTCGGCGCCGGCCTGCTGCAGCGCGCGCCGCACCTCGGCCGCCATCGCCACCGCCCCCGGGCTGTCGCCGTGCACGCAGATCGAATCGGCGCGCACGCGCGCCAGGCTGCCGTCGCAGGCCTCGACCACGCCCTCCTCGACCAGGCGCACCATGCGGCGCGCCACGAGCTGCGGGTCGTGCAGCACGGCGCCGGGGTCGCGCCGCGGCACCAGCGTGCCCTGCGCGGTGTAGCCCCGGTCGGCGAACGCCTCGGCCACCACGCGCAGGCCGGCGCCCTCGGCCCAGCCCACCAGCGGCGAGCCGGCCAGCGCCACCAGCGCGAGGCCAGCGTCGACCGCGCGGATCGCCGCGATCACGTCGCGCGCCTGGCGCCCGTCGTGGGCGATCGTGTTGTAGAGCGCGCCATGGGGCTTGACGTAGCGCACCCGCGTGCCCGCCGCCGCGGCCAGGCCCTGCAGCGCGCCGATCTGGTAAATGACGCTCGCCACCAGGTCGGCGCTGGCCATGTCCATGTGGCGCCGGCCGAAACCCGCGAGGTCGGGGTACGCCACGTGGGCGCCCACGGCCACGCCGCGCGCCGCCGCCGCCTTCAGCGTGGCCAGGATGCCGGCCGGGTCGCCCGCGTGGAAACCGCAGGCAACGCTGGCGCTGGTCACGATGCCGAGCATGGCGTCGTCGTCGCCCATGCGCCAGGCGCCGAAGCCCTCGCCGAGGTCGCTGTTGAGATCGATGCGTTTCATAAACATGCCCTTCAAGCCGGGCGTTGCATTTTGCTTTCCATGTTGCGGAACATTAGCAAGGCTTTCTTGACGCCTGTCCACCTTGGAACGCATCCTCCGGAACACCACGTCTTCAGGAGAGCGCCTTGACCTCATGCAAAACCTTCATCGTCACCGGCGCATTTTCCGGCGTCGGGCGAGCGACGGCAGAGGCACTGCTGGAACACGGGCACCATGTCGTCGGCCTCGACATCAAGCAGCCAGACTACGCGCTGACCGCTTTCCACCTGTGCGACCTGTCCGCTCCATCGAGTATCGACGATACGCTCGCCAAGCTCGACGGACAGTATGCAGCGGTCATGAACGTCGCCGGGGTCCCTCTGGCGCTCGGCCATGAGACGGTCATGAAAGTGAATTTCCTGGGCCTGCGGCATTTCACCGAAGGCATCTGGCCACGCATCGAGGACGGTGGCGCCGTGGTGAACGTGTCCAGCTTGGCGGGCAACAACTGGAAAAAACGGCGTGACGAACTCATGGAGCTGATGGCCACATCCTCGTTTGAAGAAGGTCTGGCGTGGTGGAACACGAACCGGAGCCGCTTCGACAAGATCGATGCGTACATTGTGTCGAAGGAAGCGGTGGCCCTCTACAGCATGCTGCTGGCCGGCCGTGGCCGGGAGCGCGGCATCCATGCCAACTCGATCGCTCCCGGACCGGTGGAAACGCCGCTGCTGCCCACTTTCACCCAGGATGCAGGCGAAGCAGCGATGCAGCACTTCATCGACGTCGTCGGGCGGGCAGCCAGGCCGGCGGACATCGCAGAAACCATCGTCGCGCTTGCCGAGCGCCGGCTGGGCTGGATCAACGGGCTGCACATCAACGTCGACGGCGGGTTGACCGCTGGCCTGTCGCTGGGCTGGAAGCCTTTGGCGCGCGCCCAGGCCATGACCTGAGGTCGGTGCCGGAAATCAGGGGAGGTCGGCGAGCCCGGCAGTCAATGCCGTGAGCCGGTGCGCCGTTTCACGCAGCGGCCCGGTAATGCGTGCATGCTCCGCCCCCAGATCGTCGGGCAATGCGATCCTGGCGGCACTCAGACTCATGAGCACCTTGTCACGGCCCAGGAACACCGGCAGCGCCACGCCCGCCGAGCCCCAGTGGTAGGACGCCACGGCGCAAGTGCCTTTGGCCTCCAGCTCGCGAAAGCTGTCCTCGATACAGCGGGCCAGCACGTCGCGCGCCTCACCCGTTTCGCCGGCTTCGCCGCTCAGGAGTTCCGCCAGCAGCGCTCGACGCCGAGCCGGCGGCAGTCCCCAGAGGTAGGCCCGGCCGCTCGCGGTCGTCGGGATCGGCACCACGGAGCCGACCCCCAGCCGCAGCGTGGCGACGCGCGCGCTCGCGCAGTGAGCGACATACAGCATCTCGCCTTGGTCCTGCACGGCCAACGCCACGGCCACGCCGAGCCGATCCGCGAGGTCCCGGAGAACGGGGTTCGCCACGCGCAGCCATTCGCTGGCGCCCAGGAATGCCTCTCCGACGCCGAGAGGGGCCACACCCAACTCGAACGCCCGGCCGCCGACCACGCGCCGCAACAGACCCAGGCGCTGCAGCATGGTGGTCAGCCGCGACACGGCGGGTTTCGACAATCCGGTGCGCCGCACGAGTTCGGCGTTGCTCAAAGGGGCGCGATCGGACTTGAACGCGCGCAGCAGCAGCATTCCCCGGCGTACGGTGAGCATCGTCAACTCGGCGTCTTCCACCTGCTTGTACCCCATGCCCTGCTCCTCAGGCGCCGCGTTCATCCCTCGACCTCAGCTGCTCATCCGAAGCGCCCGCCGGTGACATGCAGCACCTCGGCACTGATGAACGAGGCACGCTCGCTGGCCAGGAAGGCCACGGCATCGGCCACGTCGGAGGGCTGCCCCACCCGCTTGACCGGTTGACCCTTCACTTCCATGTCCTTCACTTTCTCGTACACCGGCAGTTCCCGCACCATCTCGGTGTCGATGAAGCCAGGCGCGATGCAATTGGCGGTGATGCCATACCGCCCCTCCTCCATCGCAACCGCCTTGGCCATCCCGATCAAACCGGCCTTGGCAGACGCGTAATTGACCTGTGTAGGGTTGCCGAAATGGGCGCGCGAACTGATGTTAATCACTCTGCCCCACCGCTGCTCGATCATATGCGGCATGACTGCACGCGTGGCGAGAAACGCTCCCTTGAGCGTGACGTCCAGCACCGCATCCCAATCCGCTTCGGTCATCTTGACGAGGTACCGGTCGCGCGGAAAACCGGCGTTGTTGACCAGGATATGCACCCCGCCGAAAGTGGCTACCGTCTCGTCGACCAGCCGCTGCACCTGGTCTGCCGCTGCCACGTCTGCAGGCAGGCCGTGCGCCTGCAGGCCATCCGACCGCAGATCGGCGGCGACCTGCTTGGCCCACTCGCCCACGATATCGGTCACCATCACTTTCACGCCCTCCACGGCCAGCCTCCTGGCCGTGGCAGCGCCAAGGCCGCGCCCCGATCCCGTCACGATCGCCACCTTGTCTTTCAATCCCAGATCCATTCGATGCTCCTCTCGATGTCGACAGCGTTGCTCGACCTAGCGACGCAGGCCCAGTCCGACAGCAAGTTCACCACGCCGGACGCAGGGGGGCAATGGTTCACCGGATGGTTGTTCCGCACCGCGGCATAGAAATACCATCGGAGATACCGGCACCCGGCAGCAACACGGTGCAGGGCCCGCGCCGGGCCGTGGGCAACCTCAGCCCGGATTCGCGGCACGCCGCACCTTCTCGGACAATGCCAACAGCCTGGGGCCGAGTTCGCGCGTGATCCGGGCGCGTGTGAACTGCGAACTCAACCCGACGCAGGCGAGCACCATCGATGCGCGGCTCTCGATGGCCAGCGGCGTGGCAACGACCGCCAGTTCCGGCGCCCATTCGCCCACGGCACTGCAGTGGCCGAGTTCGCTCACCTCCGCAAGCGCCGCGCTGCAGCGGCGGCGCATGCGCGCCCACTCGCGTGGCCTGAGGCGTTCCACGCTCTCCAGCAGATATTGGCGCTCCGGGTGAGGCAACGCCGCGAGCAGCGCCCACCCCATGGCGGACGATGCGATCGCCACCCGCGCGCCGGGGCGCAGCGTGGGCGGCACCGGCTGGTGCTGGCCGCCGCGGGCCTCCAGCACGATGAGGTCCAGCCGGTCGCGCGTGCTCAGGCTGACATGCACGCGGTATTCATCCGCGAACGCCTGCATGTAGGGCCGGGCAATGCGCTGGATGTCCGAATCCGCAATCGCCGTGTATCCAATCGCCAGCACGAGCGCGGCGAGTCGGTACTTGCGCTCGGCAACGTCATTGTGGAGGTAGCCCAGCGCCACCAGTGTCTGCGCGATGCGCGTCACCGTCGAGGGCGGCAGCTCCGTGCGGGCGGCAAGCTCTCCATTGCCGAGCCAGGTATCCGAGGGCGTGAAGGCCGCAAGAATCGACAGCGCGCGCGCAAACGGCGTGAGCATGACCCGGCCATCGCCACTGGCGCTCACATCGACCAGACGCCGCCGCAAGGCGGGGTCCGCCTCACCTTGCGGCCTTGTTTGCTTTTCCTGCATCGTCACCTTGCCGCCCACGCCTGTGTTGCTTGAACGAAAGCTCGGGGCCGGGTGGGCTGTCCACCGATGCCGTTGTCTTCCGAAATCCGGAACATTGTCGCTCGTTTATTGACGCCCGACGAGCGGCCGTCGATGCTTAGCCGCCTTAGGAGACACCACATGCAATCAAGCGCTGCCCTGCTGCGCGAGCTCGTCGCCCGACCGCTGCCGGCCGTTGTGCCTCTCGTGCTGGATCCGCTGGGCGCCAAACTCGCCGAAGCCGCAGGCTTCGAGGCGCTCTACCTCGGAGGCGGCACCCTGGGCTACGCCAAGACCTGCACCGAAGCCAATCTGTCCCTCACGCAGATGTCGCAGGCCGGACTCGAGATCCGTGCCGCGACGGCGCTGCCCCTGATCCTGGACGGCCAATGCGGCTGGGGCGATCCAATGCATGTAGGCCACACCGTTCGCATGGCCGAGGCGACCGGTTTCGCCGGCATCGAGCTGGAAGACCAGCTGATGCCGAAACGCGCCCACCACCACGTCGGCACCGAGCACCTGATCCCCGTGGAACTGATGGCGGAAAAGATCCGCACGGCCGTGGCCGCCCGCCGCGACCCCGACTTCGTCATCATCGCCCGCACCAATGGCTGCCGCACCGACGGCATCGAAGTCGCCCTGCGGCGGGCCGAGGCGTACAGGGCCGCAGGGGCGGACATGCTGCTCGTGCTGCCGAAGCGCCCCGAGGAAGCCGAGGCCATCGGGCGCCGGATCCCGGGCCCCCTCTTCTACATGATGCTGGACGGCGTCGGCTCGGTCGGCCTTTCGCGGCAGGAACTGGCAGACCTGGGCTACCGGCTGGTGGTGGACGCGCTCACGCCGTTCTTCGCCCAGGCCAAGGCGCTGCGGCAATGCTACGGCGCCCTCGCGCGCTGGCAACCCGACCCCTTGGTCAGCGGCGGCATCGGCCCCGAATGCGACGAGATCCACCATGTGATCGGCCTGGATCGGATGCTCGACATCGAGCGCAGAACCGTCGAACGGCCCGCAACGCCTGCCCACCCCGAGCACACCCATCCATGAAAGCATCCAACGCCACGTCGCCAGCCGCGCCCCTCACCAACGCACCAGGCCAGGTGCACGTCTCGGTGGAGAACCGAGTCGCCTGGCTCCGGCTCGACAACCCCTCGAAGCACAACGCGGTGTCCCTGGCCATGTGGGATGTCCTGGTCGCCGCGCTGGAGCGCTTCGCAACGGACGACGAAGTCCGCTGCGTCGTGATCACCGGACAGGGCGAGGCAGCCTTCTGTGCCGGCGCGGACCTCGAGGAGAAGGCGCACGTGGAGCACGCCCGCGGTCATGACGAGCAGGAGCGCCTGACCATCGCGGCACTCGCCCGGGTCCAGGCCTTCCCCAAGCCGGTGATCGCGATGGTCCGCGGCTACTGCCTGGGCGCCGGGGTGGCGCTAGCGGTGTCGTGCGACCTGCGAATCGCGTCCAATGATGCGCGCTTCGGCATCACGGCGGCCAAGCTGGGGCTGCCCTACTACTTCGAAGGCATGAAGCGGCTGTGCGACCTCGTCGGCCCATCGAGCGCCAAGCGGATCATCTTCACGGCAGACCGGCTGCCCAGCGACGACGCCCTGCGGATCGGGCTGGTGGACCAGGTGGTGGATGGCGGGGACCTGCACGCCACGGTCGCGGCCCTGGCGATGCGTATCGCAGCCAACGCGCCGCTCCCAATCGCGGCGGCCAAGTACGCCGTGGAAACCCTGATCCGCCCCGATGGCACGCCTGACGTCGCCGGCTGCCACGCGCGCGACCAGGCCTGCCGGGACAGCGAGGACCACCTGGAAGGCCTGCGCGCCTTCACGCAAAAGCGCCCGCCGGTCTTCCGTGGCCGCTAGGGGCTGCTGCCTCAACCCCCTTACCCTTGGAGTGACCCATGCCTGGTGCACTGGATGGCATCCGCGTCATCGATCTTTCGCAGATGATTGCCGGGCCGATCTGCTCGATGAACCTCGCCGACTTCGGCGCCGACGTGATCAAGGTGGAGCCGCCTGGCGGCGAAGTCATTCGCCGGATACCGCCTTTCGTGGAGGGCGAGAGCGCCCCCTACATGCTGTGGAACCGGAACAAGCGCGGCATCACGCTGGATCTGAAGGACCCCGAAGACCGCACCACCTTGCTCGAACTGCTCGAAGGAGCCGACATCCTGCTGGAAAACTACCGGCCCGGCGTGATGGCGCGCCTCGGCCTGGGGTGGGACACCTTGCAGGCAAGGTTCCCGCGGCTGATCTATGCCTCGGTCTCGGGCTATGGCCAGACCGGCCCCTATGCCGAGAAAGCAGGCCTGGACATCATGGCCCAGTCGATCTCCGGCCTGATGTCCGTCACAGGGCCGCGAGATGGTGAACCGTACCGCATCCCGATCCCGATCTGCGACCTCGCCGCCGGCCTGTACATCACCATCGGCATTCTCACGGCACTCCAAGCCAGGCATCGCACCGGCCGCGGGCAGCAGGTGGATACATCATTGTTGGAAGCCGCGACCGCGCTGCAGGTGTACGAGGCAGTGCACTACTTCACCACCCACACGTCGCCCCCGCGCATGGGCCAGGCCCACCGCGGAATCTCCCCGTACCAGGTGTTTCCTTCGGCCGACGGCCACGTCACTGTCGGCTGCGGCACACAAAAGCAGTACGCGCTGTTCTGCCAAGCCGGCGGCGTGCCCCATCTGGTGGACGATCCCCGCTTCGCCACCATCGCCGACCGCGTGGAAAACAACGACATCCTGATCGAACTGCTCTCGCAGGCCACGCGCCGCCAAACCACCGATTGGTGGGTCAACGAACTGGAGCGGCTGGGCGTCCCGGTCGGCCCGGTGCTGAACCATGAGCAGCTTTTCAACCACCCTCAGATCCAGCACCGGAAGATGGTGGAGACCGTGGAGCATCCGAAAGCCGGTCCGGTGAAGACCCTGGGCATACCGGTGAAGCTGTCCGACACCCCGGGTAGCGTGCGCTTCGCGGCCCCGACGCTCGGCCAGGACGAGCAGGCGATCCGCGCCGCCCTGAACGCTGCAAAGGCCGGCGGGCAGTCGTGACGACCGCCCGCCTTCCCATTTCCACGAGCCCCATTTCTGAACGACGGAACGAAGTCCCCGCGCCGCACGCGCCGACCTCGTGCCGCGCCGACACTCGAAGAAGCCCCGTGCCGAGCAAGCGAGGCCGCGTCAGCAGACCCTATCTAAAAGGAGACCGTCAATCATGATCAATCGCAGAACCGTACTGGGCATGATCCCCGCCGCCATGGGCGTGCAAGCAGCGCGCGCGCAACCGCTGGACAAAACCGTCCGGGTCATCGTCGGCTTTCCCGCCGGCGGCGGCATGGATGTGTCCGCGCGCCTCCTGGCCAGCGCGATGCAAGGCCTGTATGCGCAGAACATCATCGTCGAGAACCGCACCGGCGCAGCGGGCAGAATCGCCATCGAAAGCGTCAAGAACAGCGAGCCGGACGGCACGACCATCCTGGCATGCCCCAGCCAGCTATTCACGATCTATCCGCACGTCTACCGCAAGCTGGGCTACGACCTGGAGCGCGACTTCAAGACCGTCGCGCAGTTCTGCTCGATCGCTTACTCCATCTCGGTCGGCCCGGCCGTGCCCGAATCCGTCCGGACCATCTCCGACTACGCCCAGTGGGTCCGTGCCAACCCGAAGCAAGCGTCGTTTGGTTCCGGATCACCCGGAACCTCGCTGCACTTCACCGGCGTGATGCTGGCGCGCGCGCTCAATCTGCCGCTCGTGCACGTCGGCTACCGTGGTGGCCCACCCCTGGCCCAGGACCTCATGGCCGGCGTGATCCCGATGGCGGTGCAGTCGCTGCCTGAGACCGTCGAACTCGTCAAAGCCGGCCGTGTGCGCTCGCTCGCCGTCACCACGGCACAGCGTTCACCAGCCCTGCCGAATGTGCCCACGCTGATCGAGTCCGGGGTCAAGGACGTGGTGGTGAACGATGTCTTCGGTATCTTCCTGCCTGCCAAGACCCCCGAGGCGATCTCCCGCCATCTGGCAGCGTCCGTGGCAGCGGCATTGCAAAAGCCCGACATGCAGGACGCCTTGAAGAAGATGACGTTCGATACCGCCTACCAGAACGGTACGGTCTACGCCGAGTACCTCAAGCGCGAGACCGGAGTGTGGCGCCGCGTCGTGGAGGATTCCGGCTTCAAGGTCGACGAATAAGGTCTTCGGCCAATCAACGCAGCCCGAGGGCTCCGCATAGGCCCTTGAGGCATGTGGTGAGCCGAACGGTGCCCATCCGGCTGCAGCCTGGGTGGGCTCCATTTTGCTTCGGGCTCTTGCTTGATATCGCTCGAGATCTGCCACCCGAACTGCGCTAACGCTCCACCGTCCTGCGCTCCACGTCGAGCAACGTTTCCAAGCCGACGGTCTCCCGCACCAGAGCGTCTTCCTGCTCGTGCTCGCCCATCAGCGTGGGATCGGGGATGCCTTTTGCAAGCGATTCATAGCAGCGGCGAAGCGCGCGATGCACGGCGAAAAGTGGGGTGATGGGCTCGCAGACCAGCCGATAGCCCAGGCGACCGAGTTCCTCCAGCGACATGCCGATCGAGCCAATGCCGCCCAGCATGGTGTAGAACAGCGGCCCTCCCAGGCGCTCGCCAATCGCACGCGCCTGCTCGGGGGTCTTGTGCAAGGCGAAGATCATGTCGGCCCCTGCGCGCCGATAGGCCTCGGCACGGCGGACGGCCTCGTCCACATTGTCGGTCCGGCAGGCGTTGGTGCGGGCGATCACCACCAGGTCGCCATCCCGGCGGGCGGCCACCGCCTCCCTGATCTTGTGAACCATGAGTTCCGTTGGAACCAGGTGCTCGATGCCGATGTGGTGATGCGCCCGCTTGGGGATCAACTGATCCTCGATCTCGATGGCGGCAAAGCCGGCGGCTTCGCACATATTCACAGTCTGTCGGACATGCATCGGGTCGCCGTAGCCGCACGCCGCGTCCAGGATCAGCGGCAATGGGGCCGCCGCCCGGATCTCGATACCCGCCTGCACCATCTGCGTCAAGGTCAAGCCCGCCTCCGTGACGCCCTTCAAGTAGCCGAGCGCACCTCCTCCAAGGTAGAGACATTCGAATCCTGCACGCGCGGCCAATCTGGCGCTCAAAGGATCCGATACGGCGGGCACCACGATCGGCACCTCTCGCGCCATCAGCTCACGGAGTTTTCGGGACGGTGTTTCTTTCATGGACAAACCTGTTGCAGCTCCCGCTCGGAGTCTATGGGAATCCTCGACGCACGACCCCAGACAAAAAAGCCCGCAGTCCGCACTGTTCCGCAGATTGGAAAGGACATGGGCAGAATGGTGCAACCCCGGCCATGCTCGAACAATGCAACGCGTGCCAGAGCGCTACCGCGCCAGCACGCCGATCACGAGCGCATTGATCAGGTCGATGAAGAAGCCGCACACCAGCGGCACGACGATGAAGGCGCGCGGCGCGGCGCCGTGGGCCCGCACGATGGCGCCCATGTTGGCGAGCGCGGTGGCGGTCGAGCCCAGCGCGATGCCGCCGAAGCCGGCGCAGATCACCACCGCCTCGTAGTCGCGCCCCATGCAGCGGAACACCACGAGCGCGGCGAACAGCACCGCCAGCGCCACCTGCAGCGCCATCGCGGTGGCGATGAAGCCCAGCACCGGCCCGAGCGCCCAGAGCTGCAGGCCCATCAGCGCCATGGTGAGGAACAGCCCCAGGCAGATGTCGCAGATCAGCGCGACGCCCAGCCGCATGTTCGGCCAGTCCCACAGCCGCCCGCCCCGGGGCGCCAGCCACTGCCCCGCGCCGCGCAGGCCGATGCCGGCCAGCAGGCAGCCCACGAAACCGGGCAGGTTCAGCTCCGTCAGGCCGATCAGTTGGTTGAGCCCGCTGCCCAGCATCAGCGCCAGGTTGAGCCACAGCAGCGCCAGCAGCACGCCGTGGTAGTCGAGCCGCGAATGCGCCTCGTCCTCGTAGCGCGTGCCGACCTCCACCTCCGCGCCGCCCGAAGGCACGATGCGGTGGCGCCGCATCAGCCACGCCGCCATCGGGCCGCCCACGACGCAGGCCGCCACCAGGCCGATCATGTTCGAGGCCAGGCCCAGCTCCTCGGCCGCGGCGATGCCCAGGGTCCCGGTGAAATGCGGCGTCCAGGCCAGCGTGGTGCCCACGCCCCCGGTCAGCGAGATCGAGCCCGCCATGAGCCCGGCGCGCGGGTCCATGCCGAAGGCGCCGGCCAGCGCCATGCCCAGCCCGTTCTGCAGCAGCATGAACAGGCTGGCCAAACCCAGCAGCAGCACCAGCGGGCGGCCGCCCTCGCGCAGCGTGCGCACGTCGGTGCCCATGCCGATCGCGGCGAAGAAGTACAGCAGCAGCATGTCGCGCGCCCCCAGCGCGAACCCCACGCGCAGGTCCAGCGCGTAGTACAGCGCGCACGCCACCAGCGCGCAGAGCACCCCGCCGATGACGGCATCCGGGATGTGGTTGCGCCGCAGCCATTCGAAGCGCTGCGTGAGCCCCTTGCCGATGAACAGCAGCAGGATGGCCAGCGTGAGGCTGGTGAAGGCGTCGACCTCCAGGAACATCATGCGCCGATGCTACCGGCCCCCACCCCGAGCAGCGCCAGCACGCCCAGCGCGGCGAAGATCAGCGCGGCCACCGCGTGCACCACCTTGATCGGCACGCGCCGCGTGATGGCCTCGCCGGAGAACACCACCGGCACGTTGGCCAGCATCATGCCCAGCGTGGTGCCGACCACCACCGCCGCCAGCGGCGCGTACTGGGCCCCCAGGGCCACGGTGGCGATCTGGGTCTTGTCGCCCATCTCGGCCAGGAAGAAGGCCCAGGCGGTGGCCAGGAACACGCCCATGCGCCGCCGGGGCACGGCGTCCTCGTCGTCGAGCCGGTCCGGGATGAGCATCCACACCGCCATCGCGATGAAGGAGATGCCGAGCACCCAGCGCATCGCGTGGGGCCCGACCGCGGCCATGATCCAGGCGCCGGCCGCGCCCGCGAGCGCATGGTTGAGCAGCGTGGCCGCGAGGATGCCCCAGACGATCGGCCAGGGCCGCTTGAAGCGCGCGGCGAGCACCAGCGAGAGCAGTTGCGTCTTGTCGCCCATTTCGGCGAGCGCGACGATGCCGGTGGAGATCAGGAATGCTTCCAAGACAGGGAACTCCGGGGCCGGCGTAAACCAGGAGACCACACGGCATCCCCGGCCCATCCGGAGGCAGTGCGGTCAAAGGTCTTGCCAGGCTGGAGGCTGTCCGTGCCATGGCCGTGGGGGCCAAGTGTGTTGACGCGGACCTCTGCGAAGGCGGGGCCTGCAGAGCGGCTACTCCCCAATGACGGGTGCGGGCGGGAGTATATCCCAGCGCCCGGCCGCACCCAGGGCGGGCGTGCTCAGATCAGTTGAACGCCCGTTTTCGACTGCAGGAACTCGCGCGTCACGCCCGGCGCCAGCTCCGCCACCTTCAGGCCCTGGGGCGTCACGTCGATCACGGCCAGGTCGGTGATGATGCGGTCGACCACGCCCACGCCGGTCAGCGGCAGCGTGCAGGCGGGCAGGATCTTCAGGTCCTCGGTGCCGTCCTTCTTGCGCGCCACGTGCTCCATCAGCACGATCACGCGCTTGACGCCGGCCACCAGGTCCATCGCGCCGCCCATGCCCTTGACCATCTTGCCCGGGATCATCCAGTTCGCGAGGTCGCCCTTCTCGCTGACCTGCATCGCGCCCAGGATGGACAGGTTGATCTTGCCGCCGCGGATCATGGCGAAGCTGTCGTGGCTGCCGAAGATGCTCGAGCCCGGCAGCGTGGTCACGGTCTGCTTGCCGGCGTTGATCAGGTCGGCGTCGACCTGGTCCTCGGTCGGGAACGGGCCGATGCCGAGCATGCCGTTCTCGCTCTGCAGCCACACCTCCTTGTCGCCGACGAAGTTGGCCACCAGGGTCGGGATGCCGATCCCGAGGTTCACGTAGAAGCCGTCTTCCAGCTCCTGCGCCGCGCGTGCGGCCATCTGGTCTTGGGTCCAGGGCATGTCAGGCTCCTTGCTTCGCGGTTTCGGTGAGGGTGCGCTTCTCGATGCGCTTCTCGGGGTTCGGGTTGTGCACGATGCGGTGCACGTAGATGCCCGGCAGGTGCACCTGGTCCGGGTCGAGCGCGCCGGTCTCCACGACCTCCTCGACCTCCACCACGCAGACCTTGCCGGCCATCGCCGCGGCCGGGTTGAAGTTGCGCGCGGTCAGGCGGAACTGCAGGTTGCCGGACTTGTCGGCGCGGTGCGCCTTGACCAGCGCCACGTCGGGCACCAGCGAGCGCTCCATCACGTAAGTCTCGCCATCGAACTCGCGCAGCTCCTTGCCCTCGGCCACCAGGGTGCCCACGCCGGTCTTGGTGAAGAACGCCGGGATGCCCGCGCCGCCGGCGCGCAGCTTCTCGGCCAGCGTGCCCTGGGGCGTGAACTCCAGCTCCAGCTCGCCGGCCAGGTATTGGCGCTCGAACTCCTTGTTCTCGCCCACGTAGCTGGCGATCATCTTCTTGATCTGGCGCGTCTCCAGCAGCTTGCCGAGCCCGAAGCCATCGACGCCGGCGTTGTTGGACACCACGGTGAGGTTCCTGACGCCGCTGTCCTTCAGCGCCTCGATCAGCGCCTCGGGAATGCCGCAGAGGCCGAACCCGCCCACGGCCAGCAGTTGGCCGTCGGCCACGATGCCTTTGAGCGCCTCGGCGGCGCTCGGATAGATCTTGTTCACGGGGAAGTCTCCTGTGTGGAAGCGTGAGAGCCGCTACGATACTACGTAAACACATACGTAGTATTTCGTAAAGCCCAACCCCTATGGACCGCATCGACTACCGGCTCGCGTTCGACCTCGCCCCGGTCGGTCTCGCGCTGTCGCGCCAGCGCATCATGGTCGACTGCAACCAGGCGCTGTGCGAGATGTTCGGCGCCACGCGCGAGCAACTGGTGGGCCAGAGCTTCCAGTTGCTCTACCCCAGCGCCGACGAATACGAGCGCATGGGCGAGCGCCTGGAGCCGCTGCTGGGCCGCAACGGCACCTACGCCGACAACCGCATCATGAAGCGCGTGGACGGCCGCCTCAAGGGCGAAACCTTCTGGTGCCACGTGACCGGCCGCGCGCTGGACCGCGACGCACCCCACGCCGCCGGCATCTGGAGCTTCGAGGACCTGAGCTCGCGCCGGACCGTCACGGCCCAGCTCACCCCGCGCGAGCGCGAGGTGGCCGCCTTTCTCATGGACGGCCTGACCAGCAAGCAGATTGGCAAGGCCCTGGGCATCAGCCACCGCACGGTGGAGATCTACCGCGCCAGGCTCATGCGCAAGTACCGGGCGCACAGCACGCCCGACCTGATGCAACGGCTGCTAGGGTGATGGAGGTCTCCCCCCGCGCCGCTGCGGATCGCACGCCGGATCAGCCCCCCTCGAGGATCAGCGACCCGCACAGCAGCGGAGCGTGGGGAACAACGGGCCTGCCGCCGGGCCGCCCCAAGGCAGGCCCAGCCCCCTCGGGGGGGCAGCGACCCGCGCAGCGGCGGAGCGTGGGGGCCAACATTCACTGCGGCTGGAAGCCGCTGTCCTGGATGATCTTCGCCCAGACCTTGCGGTAGGCCGCCTCGCGCGCGCCGAGCTGCTCGCTGTTCATGAACTCGACCGTCAGGCCCATCGCGGTGAGCTTGCCGCGCACGTCGGGCTGCGCGATCGCCTTCTGCACCGCCTGTCCGAGCCGGTCCAGCGCGGCCTTGGGCGTGCCCGCCGGCGCGAACAGGCCGTAGTACGGCACGTCCTCGAAGCCCTTGAGGCCGAGCTCGGCGAACGTGGGCACCTCGGGCATCGCGGCCTGGCGCTGGCCGCCCAGCACCGCCACCACGCGCAGCTTGCCGGCCTTGTGGTTCTCGATGAAGTCGGGAATGGAGGCCACGCCGGCCGGGATCTGGTTGCCCAGCATGTCGGCCATCAGCGGCGCGCTGCCCCGGTAGGGCGCGGCCACCAGGTCCAGCCCGTTCTGCTTCGCGATCACCTGCACCAGGAACTGCGGCACCGAGGCCGGCGCGGGAATGCCCACCGAGCCCTTGCCGCCCGCGGCCTTCACGCCGTCGATGTACGCCTTGAAGGTCTGCCCGGCGGTGCCGGTGGACACCGCGAAGGCGTTCACGAAGGTCGCGAAGCCGGCCACCGGCACGAAGTCCTTGGCCGAGTCGTAGCCGGGGTTCTTGGTCACCATCGGCAGGATGGTGATGCTGTGGTCGTGGCTGAGGAACACGGTGTTGCCGTCGGGCGCGGAGGCCTTGAGCGTCTGCGCCGCCAGCTGGCCGCCGGCGCCGGGCTTGTTGTCCACCACCACCGGCGTGCCCAGCGAGCTCTGCAGCTGCTCGGCCAGGATGCGGGCGATCGCATCCGTGCCGCCGCCCGGCGGAAAGCCCACGAGGATGCGGGTGGTGGTGGCGCCGGACTGCGCCTGGGCCAGGCCCAGGGTGCAGACCAGGCCGGCGGCCAGCAGGGTGCGGCGCAGCGGCGCAGAACGGACGGACGTTGTCATGGCAGCAGACTCCAATGGGTGGGTTGAAATGCCCTGATCGTAGCGCTCCCGTGCCCTCTCACGCGTTCTCCCACTGTGCCCGCAGCGCCTCCGGCAGCGGCACCGACCGCTGCCGCGCGAAATCCACCCACACGGTGGTGGCCCCGCCCGAGGCGTACACGGTCTGCGGATCGTCCGCGCGGGACAGCGTGTACCAGGTCTCGAAGCTGCTGCGCCCGACCTGGCCGAGGTACAGGGTGGCGACGACGTCGCCCGGGTAGGTGAGCTGGCGCAGGAAGTTGCAGAACGTGTTCATAACCACCGGCCCCTGCTGCCGCTCGTCCGGCGCGCCGCCGACGCTGCGCATCCACTCGATGCGCAGCGTCTCCATGTAGCGGAAATAGACGGTGTTGTTGACGTGGCCCATCGCGTCCATGTCGCCCCAGCGGATGGGGATGGTCATGCGAAAGATCCGCTTCCTCGCTTCGGGCAGTTCGAACCGCATGCGCGTCACGCGGCAAAGCCATCGTCCGCGGCGATCACCGCGCCGTTGATGAAATGGCTCTCGGCCGCGCACAGCATGACCAGCACCGCATCCAGGTCGGCCGGCTGCCCGACGCGCTTGCGCGGCAGCATGTCGACCAGCTTGCGCCCCTGCTCGGTCTGCCAGTGGTGGTGGTTGATCTCGGTGTCGATGTAGCCCGGGCAGATGGCATTGACGTTGATGCCGAAACGCCCCCACTCCACCGCCATCGCCTTGGTCATCTGCACCACGGCGGCCTTGCTCATGCAGTACACGCCGATCTGCGGCAGCACCTTGAGCCCGGCCATGGACGCGATGTTGACGATGCGCCCGCCCACGTAGGTGCCCGGTGCCGCGCCCCTGGCGCGCGCCAGCATGCGCTTGCCCACTTCCTGCGCCACGAAGAAGGCGCCCTTGGTGTTGGTGTCGAAGATGAAGTCGTAGTCCTCCTCCGTCACGTCCTGCAGGCGCTGCGTGGTGCTCACACCCGAGTTGTTGACCAGGATGTCGATCGCGCCGACCTCGGTCTCGGCGTGCGCGACCGCGGCCCGGATCGAGGCGGTGTCGGTCACGTCCATCGCCACCACATGGGCGTCGCCGCCCTCGGCCTCGATGCGCGCGCGCAGCGCCATGAGCCGTTCGGTGCGGCGGCTGGCCAGCACGACCGCGGCGCCCGCGCGCGCCAGCGTCTTGGCGAACTGCTCGCCCAGGCCGCCCGAGGCGCCGGTGACCAGGGCCACGCGGCCCGACAAATCCAGGCTGTATGCCATGAGAACGCTTCCTCCAGGAACAGGGTTCGGTACGGGAACTCGGCCGGTCAAGGCCGCCTCGGGCGATTGTGCGCCATGGCCCACTAAAATCGGTCACCACCACGACACCCCCGCCGGCCCGGCGGCCAGAGTGAGACCCACCCCATGACGCCCCAAGAAATCCTGAACACGTACGGCCCGCGCGAGGCCATGGAATACGACGTGGTCATCGTCGGTGCCGGCCCCAGCGGCCTGTCGACCGCCATCCGCCTCAAGCAGTTGGCCGCCGAGAAAGGCAGCGAGGTCAGCGTGTGCGTGCTGGAAAAAGGCTCCGAGCCCGGCGCGCACATCCTCAGCGGCGCGGTGATGGACCCGCGCGCGATCAACGAGCTGTTTCCCGACTGGAAGGAACGCGGCGCCCCGCTGAACCAGCCGGTGACCGGCGACGACCTGCTGGTGCTCAGCGAGACCGGCGCCAGCCGCACGCCCGACTGGCTGATGCCGCGCAACTTCCACAACCACGGCTGCTACGTGGTGCGCCTGGGCTTCGTCGCCAAGTGGCTGGCCGAGCAGGCCGAGGCGCTGGGCGTGGAGATCTTCCCCGGCTTCGCCGCCGCCGAGGTGCTCTACAACGAGGACGGCTCGGTCAAGGGCGTGGCCACCGGCAACCTGGGCCTGGGCAAGGACGGCGAGCCGACCGAGAACTTCCAGCTCGGCATGGAGCTGCACGCCAAGTACACCATCTTCGCCGAAGGCGCGCGCGGCCACCTGGGCAAGCAGTTGATCGCGAAATACGGACTCGCCGAAGGCAAGGACCCGCAGACCTACGCCATCGGCGTCAAGGAGCTGTGGGAGATCGATCCGGCCAAGGCCAAGCCCGGCCTGGTGGTGCACACCGCCGGCTGGCCCATGACCGACGACACCTTCGGCGGCGGCTTCCTCTACCACCTGGAGGACAACAAGGCCACGCTCGGCTTCGTGATGGGCCTGGACTACCAGAACCCCTGGATGTCGCCGTTCGAGGAGATGCAGCGCTGGAAGACCCACCCCGCGATCCGCGCGCACCTCGAAGGCGGCCGGCGGCTGAGCTACGGCGCGCGCGCCATCAACAACGGCAGCCCGCAGGCGCTGCCCAAGACCGTGTTCCCCGGCGGCGCGCTGGTGGGCTGCGACGCCGGCTACATGAACGCCGCGCGCATCAAGGGCAGCCACGCCGCCATCAAGAGCGGCATGCTGGCCGCCGAGGCCGCCTTCGAGGCGGTCGCTGCCGGCCGCGCGGGCGACGAGCTCGGCGCCTACCCCAAGGCCTTCGAGGCGAGCTGGCTCAACGAAGAGCTGCAGCAGACGCGCAACTTCAAGCTGTGGTTCAAGAAGAGCCCGCTGATGGGCAAGCTCATGACCGGCATCGAGCAATGGCTGCTGCCCAAGATCGGCATCGCCTCGCCGCCCTGGACGCTGCACAACGCCGTGCCCGACAACGCCAAGCTGCGCCCGGCCGCCGAAATGCCCAGGATCGCCTACCCCAAGCCCGACGGCAAGCTCACCTTCGACCGCCTCTCCAGCGTGTTCGTCTCCAACACCAACCACGAGGAGAACCAGCCGGCCCACCTGACGCTCAAGGACGCCAGCGTACCGGTGCAGATCAACCTGGCGAAGTACGCCGGCCCCGAGAGCCGCTACTGCCCGGCCGGCGTGTACGAGTTCGTAAAGGACGAGGCCGGCGACGGCAGCGAGCGGCTGCAGATCAACGCGCAGAACTGCGTGCACTGCAAGACCTGCGACATCAAGGACCCGACGCAGAACATCGTCTGGGTCACGCCCGAAGGCGGCGGTGGCCCGAACTACGCGGGCATGTGAGCGGGCATCACCCGCCATTCCCTCCAAAAAAGCCCTGCGATCGCAGGGCTTTTTTTACGCTGCGCCTCGCGCCTCATTCCAGCTTGATGCCGCGGCTCTTGACCACGTCGCCCCAGCGCGCGGTCTCGGAGGCGATGAAGTCGCGCAGTTGCGCCGGGGTGGCGATCTCCGGCGTGACGCCAAAGCCCGCGAAACGCTCGCGCACGCTGTCCTGCTGCAAGGCCGCGCGCAACTGCGTGCCCAGGCGCTCCACGCCGGCGGCGGGCACGTTGCGCGCCGCGAACAGCGCGGCCCAGCCGGTGATCACGAACTCGGGGCCCAGGGTGTTGAGCGTCTTCACGCCGGGCAGCGAGGCCACGGGCGCGTTCGACGTCACGGTGAGGGCGCGCAGGCGGCCGTCCTGGATCAGCGGCAGCGCCACCGGCAGGTTCATCACGCCCATCGCGATCGTGCCGGCCACCACGTCGGGGATGAGTTGCGCGTCGCCCTTGTAGGGCACGGCCAGCAGCTTCAGGCCCAGCTTGCGGTTGAGCAGCTCGGTGGTCAGGTGCGAGAGCGTGCCCACGCCGCTGTTGCCGGCCGTGAGCTCGCTGTTCTTGCCGCGCGCGACCAGGTCGTCCAGCGACTTGAGCGGCGAGTTCGCGGCCACGGCGAACACCAGCGGCTGCGACGAGATCATGCCCACCGGCTGCAGGTCGCGCTGCACGTCGTAGCCCAGGTCGTTGCGCAGCGCGGGCAGGATGGTCATGGTGGTGCTGCCCATCAGCAGCATGTGGTCGTCGCGGCTGCTCGTCACGTACTGCGTGCCGGGCACGCCGCCGCCGCCCGGGCGGTTTTCCACCACGAGCGGCTGGCCCAGTTGCGGACCGATGATCTCGGCCAGGATGCGCACCGAGCCGTTGCCCGCGCCGCCGGGCGCGAACGGCACGATGACGGTGACCGGCTTGGCCGGCCAGCTGCCTTGCGCCCAGGCGCCCAGCAGCACGCTCGAAGCCGCCGCGGCGGCCGAGGCCGCGAGCAGCGCGCGTCGGTTGATTCGTTGGTTCATCAGTTCATCTCCTTGCAAAAAAACGGTTGCCTCTCAAACTAGTCCGCCTTGACGTTGGCGTCCTTCACCACTTTCGTATAAAGCTCGAAATCGTTCTGCATCGCCTGCGCGAAATCCTTCGCGGACGAACCGACGCGCACCACGCCCGCGTCCCGCAGCTTGGCCTCGGTGTCGGGCTGGCGCAGGAAGGCCTGGATCTCGACCGAGAGCTTGTCGACGATGGCCTGCGGCGTGCCCGCGGGCGCGACCACGCCGTGCCAGGGGCTCACGTCGAAGCCGGGCACGTGGTCCGCGATGGGCGCGAGCTCGGGCGCGAAGAAGGCGCGCTCCTTGGTCGACACGCCGAGCGCGCGCAGCTTGCCGGCCTTCACCTGCGGCAAGGAGGTGGTGGCCGCGTCGATCGACGCCTCGATCTGGCCGCCGATCAGTTCGGCGACCATCGGCGCCGACCCCTTGTAGGGCACGTGGATCATCGAGGTGCCGGTGCGCATCAGGAACAGTTCCATCGCCAGGTGCAGCGAGGAGCCCACGCCCGACGAGCCGTAGCTGAGCTTGCCCGGGTGGGCCCTGAGGTAGGCGATGAAGTCCGGCACGCTGGCGGCCTGCACCTTCTCGGCGTTGACCACGAAGATGAGCGGGGTGACGCCGACCATCGAGATGGCCGCGAAGTCCTTCACCGGCTGGTACGGAAACGCGCCGGGGCGCACCGCGGGGTTGATCGCGTTGGCGGCGATGTTGCCCATGCCGATGGTGTAGCCATCGGGCGCGGCCTTGGCCACCACGTCCATGCCCAGGCTCGAACCCGCGCCGGGGCGGTTCTCGACCACGAAGGGCTGGCCGAGCCTGGCCTGCAGGTGGGCGGCGATCAGGCGCGACATCATGTCGGCCGCGCCGCCCGCGGGCACCGGCACGATGAACCTCACAGCGCGCGAGGGGTAGCTCTGCGCGGCGCCGGCGGCCTGGGCGTGGGCCGCGCCGGCGAACACGGTCGCGCCGAGCGCGAGGGCCGCGGCGAGCGCGCGGCGGGTCATCAGGGCTGTCATGGCATGTCTCCTTGGGTGGTCGTCGTGCGTGAAAGAAACCGAAACGAAGGTGATCCGCTGGCTACGCCTGCCAGCGCGCCACGAACGCGCGCGCGCGGCGCGCCGCCTCGGCCGCCGGGGTGCCGGGCGCGTAGAGCGCGGAGCCGATGCCCGCCCCGCTCGCACCCGCGGCCTTGAAGGCCGGCAGGTTCTCGAGGTTGACGCCGCCGACGCTGAACATCGGCGTCGTGCGCGGAAACACCGCGCGCCAGGCCTTGATCACCGGCGGGCCGAGCAGCTCGCCCGGGAACAGCTTGAGCGCGTCGGCGCCCGCGGCGAGCGCGTCGAAGCCCTCGCTGGGCGTCGCCACGCCCGGCATCGCATAGAGGCCGAGCGCCTTGGCCCGCCGCACCACCGGGGGGTGGAAGTTGGGCGAGAGCACGAGCTCGGCCCCCGCATCCGCGACCGCATTCACCTCGTCCTCGCGCAGCACCGTGCCCGCGCCGATCACCGCCTGTCCCGCGAGCGCCTCGGCCAGGCGGCGGATGCTCTCCAGCGGCTCGGGCGAGTTCAGCGGCACCTCGATCACCCCGATGCCCGCGGCGTGCAGCGCCCGGCCGACGTCCACCGCCTCGGACGGCGTGATGCCGCGCAGGATGGCCACCAGCGGCCGTGCCGCCAAGGCCTGCGCGACCCGTTCTGCGCTCACTGGTGTACCTTCGCCCTGGCGGGCTTCGGTGCGAGCTTGCTTGGGGCGGCCCGGCGCTGCGCTCATGGCGCGCGCTCCAGCAAGCCGGCCTGCTGCGCCACGCGCCACTGGCCGCGCGTGGTCGCGCCGTCGGCGGCGCGCGTGCTGCCGATGCCGGCGAGTGCGAGGGCCGTCGCGTAGCGGTCGCACAGGCTGTCGTCGCCCAGCAGCACGACCGCCTGCGGGCGCTCGGCGCGCGTGGCGCTGCCGATCTCGATGCCCATGAGGATGCCCGAGAGGTAGTCGGGCAGGCCCTCGGGCACGATGCGGCCCATCAGGCCCGCGGTGCGCGCGGCGAAGATCACGTGGGTCGCGTTGCCGCTCTGCTCCAGGCCGAGCCGCACGCCGGCCTCGAAGGCCTCGGGCGCGCTCTGGCCGAAGGCCATGAGCCGGCCCAGGATGCCATGCTGGGTCAGCAGGCCGTAGAGCTCGCCGGTCATGTAGGTGGCGAAGCGCGTCACGCGGCCGGCTTCGCCCAGCCAGGCCCACTTGGCGTGCGTGCCGGGCAGCACGCAGCAACTGCCGGCGGCGAGGTCGGCGCCCCACATCTGCGTCTCTTCGCCGCGCATCACGTCGTCCTGGCCGTCGGCGCTGCGGCAGGTCAGGCCGGGCACGATGTGCAGCGGCACGCCCGGCAGCACGTCCACCCGCGTGAGCTGCGCGGCGGCTTGCGCGACGCCGGCGGGGCAATCCAGGTAGGCCGCCTCCTTCCAGCCCTGGCGGCTGCCGATCATGCCGCTGGCGATCAGCGCGCCCGCGCGGCGCCCGATCCAGTCGCCGCACAGCGACAGCAGCGCCTCGGCGAAGCGGCCGTCCTTCACGGCCATGATGCCGCCGGGCGCGGCGCGCGCCTCGGCCACCGCGCCGCTCGCGTCGAGCAGGCTGGCGCGCAGGTTGGAGGTGCCCCAGTCGATGGCGATCAGGGCGGTCGGGGAAGCGGTCATGACAGGGGGGCTTTCTTGCGCACGAAGGACCAGAGCGCGTCGCTGGGCTCGATGCCCAGCCCCGGCCCTTCGGGCAGGGTGAACGCGCCGCCGTCGCAGCGCATGGTGGTGTGGACGAAGCGCAGGTTGCGGTCGAACACCGAGTGCTGGTACTCGTGCATGGGCACGTTGGGCAGCGAGACCGAGGCGTGCAGGCTCGCGGCCTGGAAGATGCCCACGCCGATGCTGGCGTGCGGGATCACGCGCAGGTGGAAGGCATGCGCCATGCGGCCGATCTGCATGAACTGGCTGATGCCGGTATGCCCCATCTCGGGCTGCACGATGGACATCGCGCGGCGCTCGAACCGGGGCAGCGCCTCGTGCACCGAACGCCATTCCTCGCCCAGCGCCACCGGCACGCGCGCGGCCGCCGCCACGCGCGCCTGACCCTCGAGGTCTTCGGCCGCGCACGGCGCTTCGACGAAGGCCGGGTCGAAGGGCGCGAGCTGGTCGATGAGCTGGACCGCCTCGCCCGCGTCGAACTTCCAGTGCAGATCGACCATGAGCTTTGCGCCGGGCCCGAGCGCCTCGCGCAGCGCACGCATCTCGGCGACGATGCCCTCGGACGACACCGCCGCCGCGTACTTGAACGCGGTGAAGCCGCGCGCGGCGAAATCGCGCGCCAGCGCCACCTTGTCGTCCAGCGTCCGGCCCGGCAGCCCCGACACGTAGGCCGGCACGCGCGCCGCGCGCTGGCCGCCCAGCAGCTTGGCCACCGGCAGGCCGGCGAGCTTGCCCGCGAGGTCCCACAGCGCGATGTCGATGCCGGCCATGGCATCGCCCCAGAAGCCGCCCGACGCGCCGCGTACGCGCATGAGGTCGTACAGGTCCTCGTGGACCGCGGTCGCGTCGCGCGGGTCGCGCCCGACGACCAGCGGACCGAGCGCGTCGTCGATGATCACCGTGACCGCGTCGGGCGCGACGATGCCGTAGGTCTCGCCCCAGCCGACCGTGCCGTCCTCGGCCGTCACCTTGACCAGCACCGACACGTCGGTGCTCGGGTAGAGCGTGCGGTTGCCCTGGCGCACCAGGTAGCCGCGCGCATTCACCCGTTCGCCCTCGCCCAGCGGGCCGAGGTAGGGCGTGTCGCGCGGCAACGAGACGACGAAGGTCTCGACCGCGGCGACGCGCGGGGCACTCATCCCGTGCGCCGGCGCAGCGGGTGCGTCGGCAGCAGCAGGTCCTGCAGGTCGTCCAGGAAGTCGTCCACGTCGGCCTTGTCCAGCGCGTCCAGGCGCGGGCCGGCCGCGCGCTGGTTCTCGCAGCCCAGCAGGCCGCGCGCGCTCAGCACGTACTTGGTGAGCGACCAGCGGAACACCGCCTGCACATTGAGGATGGGCAGCATGCGCGTGAACAGCTCGCGCACGCGCGCCGCGTCGCCGGCGCGGTGGGCCTTGAACAGCGCCACGTGCACCTCGGCCAGCTCGATCGCCGGCATGGTGCCCGCCGCGCCGCGCCGCAGCTCGTCGGTGATGTAGCGCCCGCCCGCGCCGCCGAACACGCCGCACAGCGTGGCCGGGCCGCGCTCGCGCACCACCGTCAGGCGCTGGCCGCTGGGCAGGGTTTCCTCCTTGACGTAGCGAACCGTGGGCACGGCGGTCGCCACTTCCACGATGGCCTCGGGATCGAGGCCGGCACCCACGGGCGGCGGCACGTTCTGCAGCACCAGCGCGGCCCCCGGCACGGCCGCGGCGACCTCGCGGAAGTATTCGATCTGCTGCGCGGCCGTGGGGCGGTCCGGCGGCACGGCCACCATCAGCGCGGCGGCGCCCTGCGCGATCGCGGCCCTGGCCAGCTCGATCGTGGTCGCCGCCTGGGCGCTCGACACGCCGGCCACCACCGGCACGCGGCCCGCCACCTCCTCCAGCACCACGGCCGTCAGCGACAGGCGCTCGGCCACGCTGAGCTGGCCGACCTCGCTGGCCACGCCCGGGTAGGTGATGCCGTCCACGCCGGCTTCCAGCAGGTAGCGCACCAGCACGCGCAGCGACGGCGCGTCCGGCTGGCCCGCGCCATCGAACGGGGTGGGAAGCACGGGGTAGACCCCCGAAAGCAGAGCAGAAGATGTCACGTCGCCGACCTATTTGTTCCGTTGAATGGAACTTTTATTGTAGATCACCGCAAAATACCCCGACAAGTTCCATTGATTGGTACTTACCCTGAGCCCTCCTCCCCTAGAATGCCGGCATCCCGCCATGCCAGAAGCCGCCCGAACCGACGCCCCGTCCGCCGCCAGCACCCCCGGCCCGGGGGTGCTGGAAAAGGCCATGGCCGTGCTGAACCTCGTGTCGGCGGCGCGCGCGCCCATGACGTTCACGCAGTTGCAGCGCGCCTCGGCCTTGCCCAAGGCCACGCTGCACCGCATGCTGGGCACGCTGGTGCGCGAAGGCCTGCTGCGCCACGACAGCTACAACAAGACGTTCCAGCTCGGGTTCCGGTTGCTGGAACTGGCGCACGAGGTCTGGAGCGACTTCGACCTGCGCGTGGCGGCGCAGGACGAGCTGGTGCGCCTGCGCAACGCGTTCGACGCCAGCGTGCAACTGGTGGTGCTGAGCGGCCAGCAGATGGTGGTGGTGGCCGGCGAGGACGCCAGCCGCGAACCTCAGGCCGCGTCCAAGGTGGGGCTGCGCCTGCCGATGCACGCCAGCGCCGCCGGCAAGGTGATCGCCGCCCACCTGGCGCCCGCGCAGCAGGCCGAGCTGCTGGCGGCCTCGCCGCTGGAGCGCTTCACCGAGCACACCATCGCCGCCCCCCAGGCGCTGCGCGACGAGCTCGACCTCACCCGCGCGCGCGGCTACGCGCTGGAAGCCGGCGAGTACGACGCCGGGCGCGTGAGCGTGGCCGCGCCGGTGTTCGACTACGAAGGCCGGGCGATCGGCGCGGTGGCCGTGACGGCGAGCGCGGCGGCGCTGGACGCGCGGCGCGCGCACAGCCTGTCGGCCGAGCTGATCGGCGCGGCCCGCACCATCACGCACAACGCGGGCGGCCAGCCGATGTCGCTGCTGGAACGCACCGAGCCGCCGGACGCGCCCACGCCCGAGGTGCGCGCCCTCGGCGACGCCCGGGCGCTGCTGGGCGAAGGCCCGGTCTGGTCGCCGCGCGACAACGCGCTGTACTGGGTGGACATCCTCGCACCGGCCATCCACCAGCTCGACGCCGCCAGCGGCACGCAGCGCGAGACGCGGCTGGGGTCGATGGTCAGCATGGTCGTGCCCATGGCCTCCGGCGGCCTGCTGCTGGCCACGCCGGCGGGCCTGATGGCGATGGCGCCCGACACCGGCCGCATGACGCTGTTCGCCCACCCCGAAACCACCCGCCCGGGCAACCGCTACAACGACGGCAAATGCGACCGGCGCGGCCGGCTGTGGGTCAGCTCGATGGACATGGGCGCCATGCCCAACCGGGGCAACCTGTTCCGCGTCGACCCGGACGGCCGCTGGGAGAAGGTGGACAGCGGCTTCACCGTGCCCAACGGCCTGGGCTTCAGCCCTGACAACACGCGGATGTATTTCACCGATACGTTCCGCAAGACCATCTACGAATACGACTTCGACCTCGCGGCCGGCCGCATCACGAACCGCCGTCCGCTCGTGGTGTTCGGCGCGGCCGACGGCAAGCCCGACGGCCTGACGGTCGACGCCGAAGGCTGCCTGTGGGTCGCGGTGTGGGACGGTTGGGAACTGGCGCGCTTCGCGCCCGACGGCCGCGAGCTGATGCGCGTGCGCCTGCCGGTGCCGCGGCCCACCAGCTGCTGCTTCGGCGGCGCCGATCTCGGCACGCTCTACGTGACCAGCGCCTCGGTGCGGCTGGGCGCGCAGGCGCTGGCCAGCGCGCCGCTGTCGGGCGCGCTGTTCGCGCTGGAGATCCCCGGCCTGAAGGGCCTGCCGGAAACCACCTTCGCGGGCTGACGGTCCGGGGGCGCCCGGCGCGTGCGATACACTGGCGGGGTCAGGAGAGAAGCCGATTCATCGCTTGAAAAGGCTCGCCGAAGGCGCAGGCGGCACCGCACACCGGGTGCCCTGAACGCTCAGGCAAAAGGACTGGCAAGCGCCCGCCGCGAGGCGGGTGTCTCCCCCCTGGAGAGAGGCGGCCCGCCGAGGCCGCCCACCGAAGGAGCAAGCGCGGCATCGCCCGCGTGAATCTCTCAGGTAAAGCGGACAGCGGGGCAGCGCACGGATGAACCGTGTTCCGCCCTTCGGGGCCTGCCCTTTGCCTGCGAGCTTCCCGTGTCCGACGCCGATCTCCTCCAGACCCCGCTGCACGCCCTGCACCTCGAACTCGGGGCGCGCATGGTGCCCTTCGCCGGTTATGCCATGCCGGTGCAATACCCCACCGGCCTGATGGCCGAACACCTGCACACCCGCCAGGCCGCCGGCCTGTTCGACGTCTCGCACATGGGCCAGCTCCGGCTCGCCGGCCCCGGCGCGGCGGCGGCGCTCGAATCGCTCATGCCGGTGGACGTGATCGACCTGGCGGTGGGCAGGCAGCGCTACGGCCTGCTGCTCGACGACGCGGGCGGCATCCTCGACGACCTGATGTTCGTGAAACGGGGCGATGATACGAGCGACGCCGGGCCGCCCCAAGGCGCGAGCGCCCCCTCGGGGGGCAGCGATCCACACGCAGTGGGAGAGCGTGGGAGCGACATATTCGTGATCGTCAACGGCGCCTGCAAGGCCGCCGACATCACGCACCTGCAGGCGCGCATCGGCGCGCGCTGCGAGATCGTGCCGATGCCCGAGCGCGCGCTGCTCGCGCTGCAGGGCCCGCAGGCCGCGGCCGCGCTGCAGCGCCTCGTGCCCGGCGTGGAGAAGCTGGTGTTCATGACCGGCGCCGCGTTCGACTGGAACGGCGCCGACCTGTTCATCACCCGCAGCGGCTACACCGGGGAAGACGGCTTCGAGCTCTCGGTCCCGGGCGAGCGCGCCGAGGCGCTGGCGCGCGCGCTGCTCGCCCAGCCCGAGGTCAAGCCGGTCGGCCTGGGCGCGCGCAACTCGCTGCGCCTGGAGGCCGGCCTGTGCCTGTACGGCAACGACATCGACGCCACCACCACGCCGGTCGAGGCCGCGCTCACCTGGGCGATCCAGAAGGTGCGCCGCACCGGCGGCGCGCGCGCCGGCGGTTTCCCCGGCGCCGACAAGGTGCTGGCGCAGCTCGACGACCCCGCCCGCGTCGCGCGCCGGCGCGTGGGCCTGGTGGCGCTGGAGCGCGTGCCGGTGCGCGAGCACACCGAGCTGCAGGACGCCGGCGGCCGGCGCATCGGCGAGGTGACCAGCGGCCTGCTCGCCCCGAGCGTGGACAAGCCCATCGCCATGGCCTACGTGGACGCCGCCCACGCCGCCGCGGGTACGCACGTGAACGCCATCGTGCGCGGCAAGGCGGTGCCGATGGAAGTGACGCCCCTGCCGTTCACACCGCCGCGCTACCACCGCGGCTGAGCGTCCGCCGGCCGGCTACAGTGAAGGCCGGCATCGGCGCCTCCCTCGCCTCTTTTTCCTCTCCCTTTTTCTCTGGAGCTTCCCATGACCATCAAGTATTCCAAGGACCACGAGTGGATCGATACGTCCGCCCCCCAGGCCGCCACGGTGGGCATCACGGTGCACGCCCAGGACGCGCTCGGCGACGTGGTGTTCGTCGACCTGCCCGAGGTGGGCAAGACCTACGCCCAAGGTGACGTGGCCGGCGTGGTCGAGTCCGTGAAGGCCGCCGCCGACGTGTTCATGCCCGTGACCGGCGAAGTCGTGGAAGTGAACGAGGCCCTGCGCGCCGACCCCTCGCTGGCCAACAGCGACCCGCTGGGGGCCGGCTGGTTCTTCAAGGTGCGGGTCCAGGAACCGGCGCAGTTCGACGCGCTCATGGACGAACCGGCCTACACCGCGTTCACCAAGTCCGCCTGACATCCCCCGCCATCACCATCCACCCGCCCGCCCGCCCGTTTCCGCCAGGTGCCCCCATGCCGATGCCCTCCGCCGCCACTCCCCTGAGCCAGCTCGAAGACGCCAGCGAGTTCATCGCCCGCCACATCGGCATCGGCGAAGCCGACGAGGCCCACATGCTCTCGGTCATCGGCGAGGCGTCGCGCGGCGCACTGGTCGACGCCATCGTGCCGCGCGACATCGCGCGCGCGCGGCCGATGGAGCTGCCCGCGGCCGCCACCGAGGCCGCCGCGCTCGCCGAGCTCAAGGCCATCGCGGGCCGCAACCGGCTCTTCAGGAACTTCATCGGCCAGGGCTACCACGGCACGCACACGCCGGGCGTGATCCTGCGCAACGTGCTCGAGAACCCGGCCTGGTACACCGCCTACACGCCCT
>CAZAPJ010000014.1:0-88142 GCA_964487025.1 uncultured Hydrogenophaga sp. | reverse complement strand
GGACGACAGCTTGGGCCGGCGGAGCCGGACCCTCGCTGTCTCTGGGTTGGCGTTGTCTCGCACGGTACGTCGCACGTGGTTCGGTGGGCGACAGGCCGGTATTCACTCGCCCTCCGCCGCCCTCGCCAGGAAACGCTGGAACTCGATCTCGGGCACATACAGGCCGCCCGTGGTCCACACCACGTGGTGGGCCTGCGGCAAGGCGTCCAGCAGGCCCCGGCGGCGCAGGAAGGCGCGGCCGGTGTCGGTGCCGACCAGCCGGCCCGGCCCGCAGAAGCCGGCCGCGGCGGAGGGCTCGATGCGCAGGCCCTCGAGATCATGCGCGCGCCGCAGGTCCTGGAACAAGCGCTCGTCCGACACCGTGGCCACCCCCGCCACGCGCGTGCGCATGAGCCCCACCGCCAGCGCCGACGCCCGAGGCACGGCCAGGCCGTCCGCCTCGGTGGCGTTGCTCAGCCCGGCGTCGTACACCGAAGGCAGCGAAGCGCGGCCTGCGCCATGGCCCACCAGGCCGACGAGAAAGCACGGCGATTGATCGGGCTCGACGAAGAAGCAGTGCACATGCGGCCCGAAGCGCAGCTTCAAGCCAAACGCGATGCCGCCGGGCGCACCACCCACCCCGCAGGGCAGGTACACGAACAGCGGCCGGCGCGCACCGACCTCGATGCCCTGCTCGGCGAGCTGGCGCTCCAGGTGGAACACCGCCGCCGCGTAGCCGCAGAACAGCAGCGGCGACCGCTCGTCATCCACGAAGTGGCACAGCGGATCGCCCGCCGCCGCACGCCGCCCATGCGCCACGGCGCTCTCGTAGTCGCCGCGGTGCTCCACCACCTCCACCCCCCGGTCCCGCAGCCGCTGTTTCTTCCAGGGCTTGGCCTCGGCGGACATGTGCACCACCACCCGGAAGCCCAGGCCCGCGGCGGCGATGCCGATGCTCAGGCCAAGATTGCCCGTCGAGCCGACGGCGACCGTGTGCCGCGCGTACAGCGCACGCGCGGCCTCGCTGGCCAGGCCACGGTGATCGTCCTGCAGGCGGCCCAGCAAGCCGTGCTGCAGCGCCAGGCGCTCGGCGAACTCGAGCACCTCGTGGATGCCCCCGCGCGCCTTGACCGAACCCGCCACGGGAAGCTGGTGGTCGGCCTTGACCCAGAGCCGGCCGTGCGACGGCCCGAGGCCCAGGCCGGCGGCCAGCCGGGGCGCCGGCAGCAGCGCCGACTCGATCACCCCCTGCGTGTCGCGCAGCTCCGCGAAGCGCATGGCCAGCAGCGGCGCAAAGCGCTGGAAGCGCTCGCTTGCCGCCCGCACGTCGTCCGCCGAAGGCAAGGTGGCGCCGGGTGGCGCGGCCAGGTCCTCGCCGGGATTGAGCCAGAGGGCGTCGCGGGCATCGCGCAATGCCGCATCGAAGGAGGCAGCGCTCACGGGTGTGCCTCCGCCGCCGCCCTGCCCGCCTGTCCCACGGCGTTGGCGGGCGCGCCGCGCACGAAGGCCTCGATGTTGTCGATGAGCTGGTCCGCCAGGCCCTGCATGGCGGCGTCGCTGGCCCAGGCCACGTGGGGCGTCAGGATGAAGTCCGGCCGGTCCAGCAAGGCCTGGAAGGGATGGTCCGGCGCGAGCGGCTCCGACGTCGCCACGTCGAAGCCCGCGCCCGCGATCCGGCCCGCTTCGAGCGCCGCCACCAGGGCCTGCTCATCGACCAACCCGCCGCGCGCCGTGTTGATGAGGATCGGGCGGCGCCGCATGCGCGCGAACTCCGCCGCGCCGATCATGTGCCTGGTGGACGGCAGCAGCGGGCAATGCAGGGTGAGCACGTCGGCGCGCGCCAGCACGTCCTCGAAGGGGGTGTAGAGCGCGCCCATGCCGGCGCGGCCCTCGTGGGCCGCGAACAGCGCTTCCATGCCCAGGGCGCGCGCCATCGCCGCCACCGCCCGGCCCAGCACGCCATCCCCGATGACGCCCAGCGTGGCGCCGGCGAGATCGCGGATCGGGTGGTCGAAGAAGCAGAACTGGCCCGCCGCCTGCCAGCGCCCGCGCCGCACCGCGTCGCGGTACGCGCAGATGCTGCGCCGCAGCGCGAAGATCAGCGCGAAGGTGTGCTCGGGCACCGTGCGCACCGCGTAGTGCCGGACGTTGGAGACCACGATGCCCCGTGCATCGCAGGCGGCCACGTCGACCGGGTCCGTCCCGGTGGCGGCCACGGCCACCAGCTTCAGCCGGTGCGCGCCGGCCAGCGCGGCCGCGCCCAGCGGCACCTTGTTGGTGATCACGATGTCGGCCTCGCGCAGCCGCTGCGCCACCTGGCCGGGCGCCGTGCGGTCGAAGACCTGCAGGTGGTGGTCGAACGCGGGGGGGCGCAGGCGCGTCTGCGGCGACAGCGTGGCGCGGTCCAGGAAAACGATGTTCATGGGCAGGGTGAGACGGGTCGGTGTGGCCGGAATTCTAGGAAGCGATGCGGCGGCCCGCCATTCGCGACCGGACGCTGCGCGCCCGTCCGCGCTGGCGCGATGTGATGCACGCCGTGCGTCACATCGCGCCAGTTCATCGCGACATGCGAAGTGGATCGAACCGCACCCGGCCCAGATAATTCGCCGCGCATGCCCCGCTCCACCGCGACACCCCCGATGCCCTTTCCCGCGAATGCCACGATCGTCGTCGGCGCCGGCGTGGCCGGCCTGTCCACGGCGCTCCACCTCGCGCGCCGCGGCTTCCCCGTCACGGTCCTCGATGGCATGCCCCTGGCCAGCGGCGCTTCCTTCGGCAACTCCGGCTTCCTGGTGTCCGAGACCGCGATGCCGGCCGCGCTGCCCGGGATGTACCGCAAGGTGCCGGGTTGGCTGCTGGACCCCGGCGGGCCGCTGGTGGTGAAGCGGCGCTACCTCGCCACGGCGGCGCCGTTTCTGCTCCGGTGGTTGAAGGCCAGCCGGCTCGCGCAGGTCCACAAAGGCTCGGACGCCCTGCGCGCCATCCACCAGCCCTGCTTCGACGAGTGGCGCCGCCTGGTGGGCGACGCGGCGTATGCGGACCTGATCCGGCGCCGCGGCCAGGTCTATGTCTGGGAGGGCGCAGGGCCGCACCCCACGCCGGTGGAGGACGAACTGCGCGCGCGCCATGGCGTGGAGGCGCGCGACATGCCGCTGGCCGAACTCCGGGAGACCTTCCCCGGCATCAGCCCCACCATCGGCCGCGCGCTCTTCATCCCGAAGAACGGCTGCACCGTCAACCCCGGCCGCCTGCTGCTCGCGCTGGCGGACGCGGCCCTGGCGGCGGGCGCCACCCTCGCCCACGAGCGCGTGCTGGCGATGTGGCCCGACGCCCGGGGCGGCTGGCGCGTGATGACCAGCGCATCGGCCACGCGGCGCTGCGCCAACCTCGTCGTCGCCGCGGGGGCATGGTCGGCCGACCTGCTGCGGCCGCTCGGCGTGCACATTCCGCTCGAGTCCGAGCGCGGCTACCACGTCATGCTGCCGCAGCCCTCGGTCACCTTCGACTACCCGATCCTGCACAAGACCGGCTTCTTCGGCGTCAACTCCATGGAACATGGCCTGCGGCTGGGCGGCACGGTCGAGTTCGCCGGCCTGGAAGCACCGGCCGACCCGTCGCGCTGCGAACTGCTGGTGCGGCAGGCGAAGGTCCTCTTTCCCGGGATCGAGCATGGCGAGCCGCGGTTCTGGATGGGCCACCGCCCGTCCACGCCGGACACCGTGCCCGTCATCGGCCCGGTCGCCGGGCACGCGGGCCTCTTCGCCTGCTTCGGCCACGGCCACAGCGGCCTCACGGGCGGGCCGGCCAGCGCCCGGCTGGTCGCCGAGCTGGTGGCCGGGGATACGCCCCACATCGACCCGGCGCCCTACCGGGCGGACCGGTTCGACTAGGGCCTGTTCACACTCATTTTCCAAGATGCGTTGCGATCAAAAAAGGCCATGCGCAAGGCGCGAAACGCAGACGGGCCGGGCGGCCCGGCGAGGCTTCGCAACGCGGCGCATGGCCTTTTTGATCGCAACCCGCAGGGAACGGGGTGGATAAAGCGCCACTCGTCGTTGCCCGCCTAGGCCAGACGCCCAGTCTGGCCGTCGCCGTGCGCCTAGATTGGCGCTTTATCCACCCCGTTCGCACTTGGAAAATGAGTGTGAACAGGCCCTAGGCAACGCGTCAGTCGGCCGTGATGTTCGCGCGGCGCACGATGGGCGCGTAGGTGTCGAGGTCGTGCTTGACCACCTGGGCCAGGTTCTCGGGACCGCCGCCCACGAGGATCTGGCCGCTGCCCTCGAGCTTGCCCTTCACGTCGGGCATCTGCAGGATGGCGTTGATTTCCCGGTTGAGTTTGGCGATGACCGTGGCCGGTGTGCCGCGCGGCGCAAACAGGCCCGTCCACACGCCCACCACCATGGAAGGGTAGCCCTGCTCGCGCAGCGGCACCACGTCAGGCGCGAGCGCGGTGCGTTCCCCGTCGAGGCCGCCGAGGATCGTCAGCGCGCCGGTCTTCTGGTACTGCGCCACGTTGCCGTACGGCACGAAGATCAGGTTCACGTGGCCACCCAGGGTGTCGTTGAGCGCCGGCGCCAGGCCCTTGTACGGCACGAACGACATGTCGATGCCGGCGGCCTGCTTGAGCATCTCGCCCGCCACGTGCTGCGGCGAACCGCTGGCCGAGCCGGTGTACGTCAGCTTCTTGTTCGCCTTCGCGTGGCTCACCAGCTCGGGCAGGCTCTTCACGCCCAGGCTGGGGTGCGCCGCCAGCACCATGAGCGTCTTGGCCGGCAGGATCACCGGCGCGAAGTCGTTCTGCGCGTCGTAGGTCGCGACGCTCTTGGACAACACCAGCGGCGACAGCACGAAGGTGTTGGGCGTCATCATCAGCGTGTAGCCGTCGGGCGCCGCGCGGGCCACCTGCGTGGCGCCGGTGGTGCCGCTGGCGCCGGGCCGGTTCTCGACCACCACGGTCTGGCCCAGGCGCTGCGTGAGCTTCTCGCCGATCACGCGCGACAGCATGTCGGGGCTGCCGCCGGGCGGGAAGGGCACCACGATGGTGATGGGCCGGGAGGGGTAGTCCGCGTCGGCGGCGTGCGCCGGCGCGGCCAGCAGGCCGGCGGTGCAGAGGAGGAAGAGGAGGAGTGGGGCGAGGCGTTTCATGGGCTTTCCTGGAGGGGGCGGGGGGAGGGGATCAGATGCGCGTGCCGCTGGCCGAGACGCCGCCGTCGACGGGCAGCACCGCGCCGGTGATGAACGAGGCTTCGTCGGACGCCAGCCACAGGACCGGCGCGGCAATCTCCACCGGCTCGCCCCAGCGCGCGATCGGCGCCGGCACGAAGCCACCCTGCTTCAGCTCGGTTTCCGAGAGACCGCGCGCGGCCGCGCGCCCGAGCGTGAAACCGGTGAGCACCGACCCCGGACACACCGCGTTGGCGCGCACGCCGTGCCGGGCTTCCTCGATGGCGAGCACGCGCGTGGCAGCGACCAGCGCGGCCTTGGTGGCGTCGTACTGCCCCATGCCGCCGCGGCCGCAGATGCCGAAGGTGGAGGCCACGTTGACCACGGCGCCGCGGCCCGAGCGGCGCAGCCACGGCATGGCCAGTGCCGTGACCAGGCCCGCGCCGACCAGGTTGACCGCGAGGATGCGTTGCCACGAGGCGGCATCGGCGTCGGCCAGGCGGTGGTACTCGCGCACGGCCGCGTTGTTGACCAGCACGTCGAGCCGGTCGCCGGCCCGGCGGATGGCGTCGGCCAGGCCGGCCACGCCGGTTTCCGATGCGATGTCGCACGGCGCGGCGACGATGCGGTCGCCGCCGATGCGCCGGATTGCGGCCGACAGCGCGTCGGTGTCGCGGTCGACCAGGATGACCCGCGCCCCTTCCTCGGCGAACAACGTGGCGATGGCCGTGCCGATGCCGCCCGCGCCGCCGGTGAGCAGCGCGGTCTTGCCTGCGAGTCGCTGGCCCATGTTCCTAGACCGGGTAGGCCAGCGAGCCCGCCGGGTTGTCGATGCGCTCGCCGTCGGCGGCCTGCGCGACGAACGCCCTGCGCAGCAGGCGGCGCACCTTCACCACGTCCTCGTCGGGACCCAGCAGGTATTCCTGCGAGCGGGCCTCCAGCAGGTCGCCCTGCGCTTCGGCGGCGAAGGCGTCCTCGGCGTTGACCCGATCGAGCCGAGGCAATGCCACCTCGTTGAACAAGCGCGTCGCCTCCGCGCGCTCAGCCTCGGTCCCCGCACGCCAGCACAGGTAGCGCACCACGATGGTGTGCTTGTCGTCCTGCGGGAACTGCCACAGGCGCGACGCGTACGGGGCCGCGCCGGGGGCCGGCACGATGGGGTTGGTGGTGAGGCAGGGCAGGCAGAAGCGCTGTCCCTTGACGTCCGCCGTGAAGTGGCCGTGGTTGATGTGCCGGCCCTCGAGGTCGATCGAGACGCCGCGCACGCCATGCGAGGTCTTGATGATCTTGATGCGGCGGTCTTCGAGCGGGACCTCGCGGCTCCCCGGCTTCAATTCGGCCCGATGGACGGCCTGCGAATCGGTGTGCAGCACCACGGCGTGAAAGCCGTCGCTGCCGTCGATGGCCAGCAGCCAGTTGGCGTTCCAGACGACGGTGTCGAGGCGGAAGCAGATGAACTCGTCGGGCTTGAGTAGCTCCTCGGGCACCTGGGTTTCCAGCGGCGGCGGCGGGAAGTGCACCGGGTCGCCGAGGTAGGCCCAGATGTAGCCCCCGAGCTCCTGCGCCGGATAGGCCGCGACCTGGAGCTGGTCGTGGTGGCGGGTGTGGCCGGTCTCCCACGGGATCAGCGTGCAGCGGCCCTCGCCGTTGAAGCGCAGGCCGTGCATCAGGCACTGCAGGTCGCCGTCCATCACGCGGCCCACCGACAGGCGAATGCTGCGGTGCGGGCAGCGGTCGCGCACGAGCTGCGGCAGGCCCTCGGCGTTGCGCCAGGCGGCCAGGTTCTCGCCCAGCACCTTGAGGCCGACCGGCCGGCCGGCGGGCAGTTGCTCGGACCGCAGCACCGGATACCAGTAGTTGCGCAGCCCGGACGGCAGGCCTTCCGGGATCAGATGGACGGGTTCCTTGACAGCCGTGGGGTCACCCATTGCCGGGCTCCTTGTCTGGGTGATTCACTATAGGAGCTGCATTTTCCGATGTCAATAATGATCCATAAAAATTCATAACTTATTGTTTTACATCAATTTTTCAATGAGTCAACGTATAAGAGTACTTACCGCATGCCCGAGCCGGCCCAGCAGATGTGGTACGTTGTGCCGCGAGGAGAATCCATGCAACCCGATCCCGACGACGCGGCGCAGGCCGCCGGCCGCACCGCCGACCCGGCCGACCCCTTGCTGGCGATGTACAGCATGCCCGGGCACCTGATCCGCCGGGCCAAGCAGAAGACCACGCTGACCTTCGCGCCCATCACCCGGCGCTTCAACCTCACCCCCATCCAGTACGTGGTACTCAAGGCGGTCGCCCTCCGCCCGGCGGTCGACCAGGCCGAGCTGGGCGACATCGTCGCCCTCGACACCTCCACCACCGGCCAGGTGGTGGCCCGGCTGGAACAGCGCTCGCTCATCGCGCGGTGGCCCGACGGCCGGCGCCAGCGGGTCGAGGCCACGGCCGATGGCCTGGCCATGCTCGATCAGCTGCGCCCCATGCTCGACGACATCCAGCAGGAGATCACCCACCCGCTCACGGCCAAGGAGCGCCGCCAGTTGCTGCGGCTGCTCTCGAAGATGCTGGGCGTTGCCACCCTCTACTACCAGCCCAGGCCGCGCAGCCGGCGCCGACCCGCCCAGCCCTGACGCCGCCTAGGTGCTGAATTGCATAGCCGAGGCTATCAGTTATGCCGTGGTGCGCCGGCCGCACCGGATCGGATGAAGTCGATCCGGTGTTCAAGCCGCACGCGCTGGACGCCGGGGACCTTCTGCAGCGAGTCGCGCACAAGCTGCGAGTCGCGCTCACTGATGCCGACCAGGCTGATGCGGTACTCCATGACCGCGCCGACGCGGATGCCGCGGAAGACCTGGATCGCATGCCCCCAGGCGGAGAGTACCGTCGTGATGTCCGGAAGTACGCGAGGATCCAGCGAAGCGATCGCGTCGAGTGAGTGAACAACCCGGCACTGCTGGAGCGCGCCGCCCGCCAAGGGATCAACAGCCAATGGACGCGTATCGCTCTGATGCATGGTCTGCCCTTTGACGGACGGGAATAGAGCAAGCATGCTCATGCGTGCATCCCTTGGGGTTGCGTCGCGCTCATGGTCGGCTGGGTTGACGTCGTGGAAACGGTGTTCCGCTCAATGCCGCAGACTTAAGCGCCCTGCGAACCATTCGCAGCGCATGCCGTGATGAGCTTGCGAAGAAAGCCATCGCAAAGCCGCAGTTGATCGAGCGACACGTACTCATCGGCTCGATGCGCCTGCTGGATGTCACCCGGGCCGCAGACGATACTGGGAACACCGGCCAGAGCGAACAGGCCGGCCTCGGTGCCGTAGGTGACCTTCTTCTTGACCTTGTCCTGGGTGAGCGCGCGCACGAGTTGGGTGATGGCCGCTTCTTCTGCGGCGTCCAGCCCGGGTGCCGATGAGATCTTGGTGAACGTGATGGCGGCCGCGTCGCTTTGCGTCCGCATTTCGGGCAACAGGGTGTCTTGGGCGTAGCGCTCGATGCCCCGAAAAATTTCTGAAGGATCCAGAATGGGCAGGTTGCGAAACTCAAACTCGAAGCTGCATTCGGCGGGCACGGTGTTGATGGAATTGCCGCCCTGAATGGTGCTGGTCTGCGCCGTCGAATAGGGAACGTCGTAGTACTCGTCGAACGGCCCTTGCTTCTTGAACGCTTCCGCAGCTTCTCGAATATGGCAGATAAGCCTAGCGGCATATTCGATCGCGTTCAAGCCGCTGGGCGTGAGCGATGAATGCGCGGCCCGCCCATGGACCGAACATCGGTAGAGGTTGACGCCTTTGTGCCCCACCACCGGACGCATGCTGGTGGGCTCGCCCACGATGCAGGCGTCGGGCTCGATGCCTCGGGCCTTCATGTCTGCGATCAGAAGAGGTGCGCCCAGGCACCCGATTTCTTCGTCGAACGAGAGCGCGAGATGCATGGGCTGCAGCAGTTCGGCGCGGAGGATATCCGGCACTACGGCGAGCACCGAGCCGATGAAGCCCTTCATGTCGCAGGTGCCGCGCCCATAGAGCTTTCCCTCTCGAATCTTGGCGGCAAAGGGATCAGACGTCCATGCCTGTCCATCGACAGGCACGACGTCGGTGTGCCCTGAAAGCACGATGCCACCGCGCACCGCCCCGGTGAATGAAGGAATGGTGGCGAACAGATTGGCCCACTGGTCACGCGCGCCGCGGGTCAACGTCGCCTCGATGCCAAAGCCTCGCAGGTAGTCCCTGACCGTCTCGATCAGCCCGATGTTGGGCTGGCGGCTGACGGTGTCGATCGCGACGAGATCCTTGATCCATCGCATTCCAGGGATGTCCTCGCCCGACGTTGCCAGCACTGTGTCGTTGCCCGCACGGCCTTTCAGATCTTCAGTCGACATATTGCGCCCAGGCTATGGCGGCGGCCGCGTGACACTGCGCCGGATTGCATAGAAGAGCCCGTGGTTTCCGCGGCTGGGCTGCAATGCGCTAGACAGCCTTCGCCATCACCGAGCGTTGAAGTGCTTCGCGATGAGGGGGGCCACGGCGGCGGTGATTCGCAACCCATCGTGGGCCACGTCGACGACGTCCGATGCGGTCCAGCCAAAGGGCACTTTTCGACGTTCGGCGGCGTGCTTTCCGGCTTCGAAATAGCGGTGAGCGCGTTCCAGGCGAGTGCCACCTTGAACCATCGCCGCGGGCTCTTTGGGAAAGGTCGGATCGGTCGGATCGATGTCCAGCGTTCCCGCCATCACGGTGAGCGGAAAGGCCAGCAGTTGGGAAAGCGATTGTTCCGTAAGGCCCAGGCCGCCGAGCCCATAGGGAAAGCCAATGTCCAGATCGGGCATGGCGTACGTGCCCGAATTGGCGGTGATGGCAAGCGACACGTGCTCGGTAAACCCTGCGGACACCGCGCGGTGCACATACTGCCCGCCCGCCGAGTGACCAAAGAGCGCGTAGGTCTTTGCCGTCGTCATACGCGAAGCGCGTAGCTTCTCAAAAATTCGCGGAACGATGCCATAGGTGCTTTCGGCGCGGGGTAGCAGCTTTCCATCGTCATCCTGCAGGTTGCCGAAGTTGAACCAGCGAAGACCGGGAAACGAATCAGCCGGGTATTCCGGCGCAATCACCAGCGCCCCTGCCGAATCGATCACCGGCAGCCAGTGATCGCGGTAATCGGACGCATTGCGCGCCGCGCCATGAAAAGCGAACACCACCGGCATTGACGGGTTGTAGTTCTTGGGTCGCGCGCTCCAGAGCCTCATCGGCCGCTCGGAAAAATGCGAATCGGCATAAGCTACGTCGTTAGCCCCTGGTTTTTGAACGAGTGCCTGGAGGGAAATTTCTTGTGGGGTCATAGGGTCATCTGATGCTTGAAGGGTCGTTCTAATCGACGGGACGGCCGGCCTGCTCGCCAAGGCGCCAAGCCGCCTTCCTTTCACTCGATCACGATCTTGGTCTGGGTGATCACGCGCTTCCAGTGCGCAATCTCGCTCGAAATCCGGTCCTTGAACTCGATGGGCGTGCTGGCGACCAGGCCAAAACCGATAGCCCCAAGCTTTTCCCGCAAGTCTGGCATGGCAGCGGCTTTCCTGATTTCTGCGTTAAGCAAATCGACAATGGCTCGCGGCGTCCCTGCGGGTGCCAGGATGCCGACCACGGTGTCCCCTTCCATCCCTTCGATGCCCGCTTCCACGGTATTCGGCACATTGGGCAGGCGCTCGCTGCGCGTCTTGCTGAGTACGACGACCGGACGCATCTTTCCTTCGTTGATGAACGGAAGGGCCGAGGGCAGCGACGTAAAGGCCACTGGCGTGTCACCCGACACGACCGAAAGCAGGAGCTGAGGCCCATTGAAAGCCACGGCCGTGAGGCTATCGAGTTTGTATGCGAGCTTGAAAAGCTCTCCGTTGAGGTGGGGCGTCGAGCCAACGCCCGTATGCGCATAGCTGAACGCCGTCGGGTTCTTCCTCATTTTCTCGACGAGCTCGAGAATGTTGCCCGCCGCGACATTGTTGTTGACGGTGATGACGTTGGGCGATACCGCCAGCATTGATATCGGCTCGAAGTCCTTCTGCGGGTCATACCCGACGTTGCGCGCATACAAGCTGGGATTGACGATAAACCCCGTGCTCACGACGTGCAACGTGTATCCATCGGCGGGCGCCTTGGCGACTCGAGCCGCCGCGATGTTCCCGCTGGCCCCAGGGATGTTCTCGACGATGAAGCTTTGCTTCAGGCTTTCGCTGAGTTTCTGCCCAAAAAGCCGCGCAATCGAATCGGCGGGGCCCCCCGCCCCAAATCCCACGACGATCTTCACTGGTTTGGCAGGGTACGCGTCGGCGGTTTGAGAAAAGCTTTGACTCGTCGTCAAAGCGAGGGTCAAAGCGGAAAAAATGTAAGCGGCAAATTTCATCATGGTCTCGATTAGTCATGAGTTGATGTACACGAACAGCATGGAGCGTTTGATCTTTTCACCTCCTGTCTTCTAACTTGCTGCCACGCTCACCTACACGCGCACGCACGCCCCACGCTCGGAAACAGGCTCGCGTTTGCAGCGTTTCAAATCGAAAGGTGGATGCGCCCTGGAGCCCTCATGGCCTCAGAGCCTTGCGCTATGCGCTGGCGGTGGGCGCGATGACCATCGTCGTGTAGTTGGCCGATGATTTTCCGCGCGGCGCCATGACCAGCTTGACCGCTTCCTGGTAAGTGACCAACGAGGGCGCTCGATCCTTGACGGGCCGGATGGCTCGCGCAGAGCGCGGCGCGCGAGCGGGGTCGGCGAGATAGTCGACGATCGCCTTTCCGAACATGGGAAGATCACTCGGAAGCTGCGCCGTGATGAGGTTTCCGTCGATCACCAAGTCCTCGTTCACGTAGTTTCCGCCTGCGTGAATCACGTCGTCCTTGATCAGGAAGACGCAGGTCAGCTTGCGACCTTTCGCGACACCAGCAGAAGCCAGTACCCAGCCCGCATGGCAGATGGCCGCGACGAGCCGCCCATCCGCATTCATGGCGCGGACCAAGTTGATCATCGCCGGATGACGGCGAATGCCTTCCGGTGCAAAGCCACCGGGAATGATGACTGCGTCGAAGTCGTTCGCAGTGACATCGGCGATGGTGACGTCGGGGCGGGCGGGGTAGCCCAGTTTGCTCGAGTACGACACTTCCGTGTCGGCGCCGACCACGATGACATTGGCCCCCGCCTCTCGCAGGCGCAGTATCGGGTACCAGAGTTCGAGCTCTTGATACTGATGTTCGACCAGAACGGCCACTTGTGCTTTTGACAGATCCATTTCAATCTCCTGTGCAAAGGAATTCTCAGAATGCGAGCAACCGCTTAGGGTTCTCGACCATGACTTGATTCAGCTCGGTGGCAGCAAAGCCTTTGCTTTGAAGGCGCGGAATGAACTGGTTCTTGATGTAGTCGTTGGGCACCAGCTCGTTGAGTTGCTCGGGTTCCTCTTCGGTGATGGGCCCGCGCGCATGGCTGAAGAACTTGTCGTAGGAGATCACGATATTCTTGATGAAGCCCAGATCGGCGAGCTGACATATCGCGACAGCGATCAGCTCATCAAGCTGCTCTTGGCTGTCGTTCTGCCAGGGAATGCCGATGTGATCGACCTGCACACTGGCACCGCGCTCGCAGATCGCTTTCAGCTGATCGATGTTGGGGTGAACGAACGCATGGCCGATGATGACTTTGGTTGGGTCCGCGCCGCCCTCTTCCAGCTCGGCCAACAGCTCCGTGCCCGGGTTGCAGACCGAATAGTCCAGCGGCTGGGTATGGGTGTTGATGGCGCAACCGACCTTGCGTTGCGCTTGTGCAATGGCCGAGATGACCCGCTCTTCCACCTTGCCGATGCGTCTACCTTTCTCATTGACGGGGGTCCGTGTGTTGACCGTCAACGAACCGGTGGCTGCTTTCAGGATGCCGGCGCGATAGGAGGTCTGACGGCCGTCGTAAACCATACCTTTGGTGAGGTCATTCACCAGCATGTTCACGACGTCTTCGTGCTGCTGCCGGCGCCAATGAAACGGAATGCCCATGGCGTTTGCTTCGGGAAAGAAGCCCGTCGTGGCCACGATATTCATGTCACTGCGGCGAGAGATTTCCGCGAACAGCTCCGGATGCCGCCCGATTTCGGGCGGCGTGAGTTCGACTACGGTGCTGATGTCGCAACTTTCCTTCATCTTCTTAAACTGGCCGCCGACGTCGGTCGCGACACTCTCGAAATCCCACACACACCGATGGTCAAGCTCGCAGCCGGGGTAGGCATAGCGGATGTGCTCGTGCGTGAGAGTTCCTCCAGCGGCTTCCGGGCTGATATCGCCCAGCACGGTTCTGATGATGCTCATAGCGGGTCCCTTCAGCCTTCAGGAAAGCGCGTGGGACATGCACTTGTAGAACGCCGGCAGATCCTCTGCCGTTCTCGCCACCACAAGCTTGCCGTCGGCGAAAGACTGGACGCCCTCCGTGAGGGAACTCTTTCCGACGATGTCGACGCTCTCCAGGAGCCAAGCAGACTGGGCGGTCAGCCCGACAGGCTTTTTAGCCCGGATGGCTTCCCGAAGCCACGACGTCAGTGAGTCCGCCTCTGCGCCTGCGGCACCGACGGCCACGATCACACCCGAACAGGCGTCGATCGAGGCCGACGCCAGCGCACGATCCGGCACCACCGGATAGCCGAGACGGCTGTGATATGTGCGGTCTTCTTCTTGACCCACCACTTCGGCCGGGTCGCCGTCTTCACGCAAACGAAGCAGGGAATACCAAAACTCCATTTCCTGATAGCCGTCGTCGACGTATAGAAATACGGGCTTCTTTTCACTCATAGTCATTTTCCTGAAGGCCACTGAAACAGGTACGCTGGCAGGCCGCGCCAGCGCTTCATTGAGAAGGTTTGCGTTGAGGAAAATGATGTTAGGCACTATGCTGTGACCAGAGAAATGAAATTTTCCCATGAATCAATTGACATCTCCGATGAATACGGGTGCTTCCGTCAAGCACCTTCGCGCGTTTATCGCGGTGGCGCATACATCCAGCTTTACGCGCGGCGCCGAATTGGTTCATCTCACCCAGTCATCGGTGACTGGGCTCATTGCACAACTCGAAGAGTCGCTGAATGTGCGGCTTTTCAATCGCACCAGCCGCACCGTTGAACTGTCCGAGGCCGGACACGACCTTCTTCCTGCGGCTTGCAAGCTGGTGGGAGAGTTCGACCGTCTGGTGCAAGACATGCGCCGCCACGGCGCACTGGAAAAAGGGATCGTGCGCGTCTACACGGCGCTGTCTGCCATGGAGACCATGGTGGCACCTGCCATTGCGCAATTCGCACAAAGCTATCCATCCATTCGCATCCATGTGCAAGACGGCACGTTTCGACCGATCGTGGACGCGGTGCTCGCCGGTGACGTGGATTTCGGCATCACTACGCACTGGACGGAGACTCGTGGCCTGCGCTATGAACCGCTCATCACCGATCAGTACGGCGCGTTGGTCAGCGCCGCCGATGCGATTGCGACCGCTGACAGCCCGATCAAGTGGAGCGATCTGGCGGATCGCAAAATTGTGGACTTGCCACAGAACGTGGGAAGTCACGCGTTCTTTCGCCAGTACCACCAAGTGCCGACAAGCGTGCTCTCACCCTTCTATGAAGTGTCGAGCGCCGGATGCCAGGAGGCTTTGGTGCGGCACTCTCTAGGTGTTGCAATATTGCCGTCGTTGTCGACAAAACGGTGGTTGAGCGAGGCAACCCGTTTCGTTGTTCTGCACGAGCCTTTGATCGAGCGAAATCTATGTGTGGTGGTTCGCGATGATCGCGACCTTTCGCCAGCCGCGGAGATGATCAAAAAGTACATCATCACCACGGCGACGCACCTCAGAAAAACACTGCATCCTTAGGTGTCCCCGCCGATGAGCAGCGGGGCATCGACCCCGCCCAGGTAGGCGCGCACCTCGGGGGGCATGTCGGGCGAACCCATGTCGAGCAGCGCCGCCTGCCGCAGGTGCTTGCGCGACAGCGGGGCGTTGCCGTCCTTGGCCAGCACCACCCGCGTCGAGAACGGCAGCCGCGAGGCGGTCGAGATCACGCCGGTGAACACGCCGAAGAGGAAGCGCGCCGGCGTGCGGTGCTGGGGCACGAGGACGCTGAAGGTCAGCTCGTTCTTGTGGCGGCGCTCCGAGTCGATCATGAACAGACGGTCGCCCAGCATCAGGCAGACGCCGCGGAAGACGAACGAGAAGCCGGTGGCGCGCGCGCCTTCGACCGGCGGGAAGCGCTCGACCGTGACGTACTGGGTGAGCCCATCCTTTTCGAAGATGGAGGTGACGGAACGCAGCACCTTGCCCTTCACCGTGGACGAGCAGTGGTAGCCGTAGTACAGGCCTCGGTACCGGGCCAGCATCGCCTCGTTGTCCCGGGCCACCAGGAGCAGGTCCCGCAGATGCGGCAGCCGGTGGACGTCGGGCAGGCTGTCGTCCAGGCCTTCGTAGAAGCGCCGGAACGCTTCCGGCTCCCGGTACAGGTCGTCCACTTCCATGTGGAAGTACTTCGCGATCCGGAAGAGAACCTTCTGGGAGGGCAGGTGCCGCGCGGCCAGGTACTTGTTGAACTGCTGCCGGTTGACGTCCACCTTGGTGCAGAAACTCGAGATCGAATCGAAGGATTCGGCCAGCAAGAGCAGGTTCTTGGCGAGGCCATCGAGGCCGGACTGGCGCGTCATCGTGGTGTTCGCGTTCCCGAGGTCTTCTGGTGGTCTGCGGAGTATGTCGGTTTCCAGTTTACCTTCTGACGCACGGGCTGCGCCACAGTGCGTCAGTTGGTGGCGGCTTGCGAAATTGAAGCCCGATGGGCGTCTGCACAGAATCCCCGCACGGCATCCACGGGATGCGTGTTCGAGACACTTCATGACCACCGCCTGTCTTTCGCATTCGTCCTATTTCCACAGCCCCCAGGTCGTGCAGCACCGGCAGGACCTGGCGCTGGCCCTGCGTGCCGCCGCGTGGCACGGCCTGGGCGAGGGCGTCTGCAACCACTTCAGCGTCGCGCTGGACGACGGCGAGCATTTCCTGCTCAACCCCCACGGCCTGATGTGGAGCGAGGTCCAGGCCGACGACATCGTGATGGTCGACGCCCACGGCCGGAAAGCAGCGGGCCGCCACGAGGTGGAAACCAGCGCCATGTTCATCCACGCGGCCGTGCACCGCATCGCGCACAAGCATTGCGTGCTGCACACGCACATGCCCTGCGCCACCGCGCTCACCCTGACGGCGGACGGCGGGCTGATCACCAGCCTGTCGCAGAACGCCATGCGGTTCCATGGCCGCACCGCGACCGACCGCCACTACAACGGCCTGGCGCTGCACGCCGGGGAGGGCGAGCGCATCGCCACCGCGATGCAGGGCGCGGACATCGTCTTCCTGGGCAACCACGGCGTCATCGTGTGCGGCGAGCGCATCGACCACGCCTACGACGATCTCTACTACCTCGAGCGCGCCTGCGAGGCGCAGGTGATCGCGATGTCGTCCGGGCGCCCGCTGGCGCCGGTGGCCGACGAGTTGGCGCAGCGCGTGGCCGAGGAAATGCGCGGCGAGCGGCTGCAGGCCGAGCTGTTCTTCGAGGCGCTGCGGCGCGTCGTTCCCCTGCGCCCGCCGGCGCCGCAGTGACCACCACCGGACACCCCATGACCACGCCCGCACCGTCCACCACCACCGCCACTGCCGCCTCGGGCGGCACGCGCCCGCTCATCCTGCTGACCGACCCCATCCACCCCGCCGAAATGGGCCGGCTGGAGCGCCTGGGCGAGGTGGTCCGCGTGCCCGTCGCCGAACCGTCCGCCTTCGCCGAGCAGGCCGCGCGCGCCCAGGTGCTGGTGGTCCGCTCCAAGCTGCCGGCCGACCTGTTCGAACACACGCCCCGGATGCTGGGCGTGGTGCGGCACGGCAGCGGGGTCGATCTGATCCCCGTGCCCAGCGCCACCGAGAAAGGCATCGTGGTCTGCAACGTGCCCGGCGCCAACGGCAATTCGGTCGCCGAGTACTGCATGGCGGCCCTGCTCGACGCCGCCCGCGGCATCCACCGCATCCACCTGAAGCTGCAGGCGGCGGGCTGGGAGACATCGCGCGCGATGGCCGGCGAGGCCACCGAACTGGCGGGCAAGACGATCGGCATCGTCGGCATGGGCAACATCGGCACGCGGCTCGCGCAGATCGCCCACCACGGGTTCGGCATGCACGTGGCCGCCTACCGGCGCGGGCCGGTGATGAATGTGCCCGAGCACGTGGAGCAGGTGCCGCTGGAGCGCCTGTTCACCGAGGCGGACTACATCTGCCTGTGCTGCCCGCTCAACGAATCGACCCACGGGCTGGTCAACGCGCGCCTGCTGGACCGGTGCAAACCCGGCGCCTGGCTGGTGAACGTCAGCCGGGGCGAGGTGGTGGACCAGGACGCCCTGGTCCAGCGCTTGAAGGCCGGGCGGCTGCGCGGCGCCACGCTGGACACCTTCCTCCGCAGCGAGGGTTTCATCGAGAACGCGGGCCGCGTGCCCGGCCTCGTGCTCACGCCGCACCTGGCCGGGCTGGCCGACGAGAGCATGCGCCGGATGTCCACCGGCGCACTCGACGCGGTGCAGGCCATCCTGCGCGCCGACACCCCGCGCCACGTGGTGAACCCCGAGGTCCTGGACACGGACCGCTGCCGCCTGCGGCGCCCGCCCCCACCCCATCCCCACCCCTCCTGAAAGGACGCCCCGTGAAAAGCCCTTCTCGCTCCACCACCGCGCATGCCGCCGTGTTCAAACGCCGCTGGGTCCTGGGCTCGGCGGCGGCGGCGGCGCTGGCCGCGTTCTCCAGCGCGACGTTCGCCCAGGGCGCCGCCGCCTGGCCCACCCGGCCCCTGCGCATGGTGGTCAGCTTCCCCGCGGGCGGCGGCAACGACATCGTGGCGCGCGTCGTGGCGCAGCAACTGTCGGCGCAACTGGGCCAGCCGGTCGTGGTGGACAACCGCGCGGGCGCGGGCGGCACGCTGGGCAACGACTTCGTGGCCAAGGCGCCGGCCGATGGTTACACGCTGCTGCTGACGCCGGCCAATTTCGCGATCACCGCGACGCTGTACCGGAAACTGCCCTACGACCCGGCGGCCGACTTCCAGGGGGTCGCGTTCATCGGCTCATCGCCCAACCTGCTGGTGGTCAACCCGGCGGTGCCCGCCAGGACCACGTCCGAGGTGATCGCGCTGGCGCGGTCGGCGCCCGGCAAGCTCACCTTCGCCTCCTCGGGCGTGGGCGGGTCGATCCACCTGTCGGCCGAAATGTTCAAGAAGGTCGCGGGCCTCGACATGCTGCACGTGCCCTACAAGGGCACCGCGCCCGCGATCCAGGACCTCATCGGCGGCCAGGTCCAGCTCATGTTCCCCACCATCCTGGAAGCGATGCCCTTCCTCGCCGACGGCAAGCTGCGCCCGATCGCGGTGACGTCCGCGAAGCGGTCGGCGCTGCTGCCCAACGTGCCCTCCATCCAGGAGAGCGCCGGCATTGCCAACCTCGACTTCGACGTGGGCGCCTGGTTCGGGATCTCGGTCCGCGCGGGAACGCCGCCGGCCATCGTCGAACGGCTCAACCGGGAAATCAACCTCGCGCTCTCGAACCCGGAAGTCAAGCGCAGGCTGGCCGATCAGGCCGTCGACACCGGCAGCAGCGGCGGCACGGCGGCTTCGTTCCACCAGTTCGTCTCAGCGGAAATCGCCCGGTGGGGGGAGGTGGTGCGCGCCTCGGGCGCCTCGGCAGACTAGGGCGCCGCCAGCGCCGCGGCGGTAGCGCGCGGCCGTGGCGCGCTCAGCCCGGCAGCGGAATCCACTCCTGGTCGTCCTGCGGCGGCAGCGGGATGCGGCCGGCGGCCCAGTCGGCCTTGGCCTGCTCGATGCGCGCCTTGCGCGAGGACACGAAGTTCCAGAACACGTGGCGCTCGCCCAGCGGCTCGCCGCCGAAGAGCATCAGCGTGCTCTTCTCGCGTGCGGTGACGGCGGCGGCGCCGCCCGCATCGCGGCCGAACACCAGCAACTGGCCGGGCGCATAGGTCTCGCCCCCGTGCTCGACCGCGCCGCGCGCCACGTACACCGCCTGTTCGCGATGGCCGCCCGGCAGTACCAGGCGTGCGCCCGCCTGGCATTCGGCGTGCAGGTAGAACAGCGGCGAATGCGTGCGCACCGGGCTTTTCATGCCGTAGGCCTCGCCCGCGATCAGGCGCATCCACACCCCGCCTTCGTCGCGCACCGGCAGCTCGCCCGCGGGGTAGTGGGTGAAAGACGGGTCGGTTTCCTCGTCCGCCTCGGGCAGCGCCACCCAAAGCTGCATCAGCTCCAGGCCGCCGCCGGCGAACGAGTCCGGGTGCGTGAAGCGCTCGGAGTGCGTGATGCCGCGCCCGGCCGTCATCCAGTTCACGTCGCCCGGCACGATGTCCTGGTGCACGCCCAGGCTGTCGCGGTGCGTGATCCGGCCGCTGAGCAGGTAGCTCACGGTCGACAGGCCGATGTGCGGGTGCGGGCGCACGTCGGCCGCGCGCGTGTCCTCGGCCGCCAGCGTCACGGGGCCCGCGTGGTCGACGAAGATGAACGGGCCGACCATGCGGCGCTTCGCGTAAGGCAGCACGCGGCGCACCTTGAGGCCGTGGCCCAGGTCGGCCTCGCGGGCGTTGATCACCATTTCAAGCATCGTGGGCTCCTCGCGGCCGGGGTTCAGGCCGCCATCCTGCCCATGCGGCCGGACTGGAAGTCGACGAAGGCCTGGCGGATCTCTGCCTCGGTGTTCATCACGAACGGGCCGTAGCCGACCACCGGCTCGTCGATCGGCTCGCCGGCCAGCCACAGCACGGTCGCATCCTCCAGCACCTCCAGCCGCACGTCCGCGCCCTCGCGCGAGAACACCGGCATCTGCGCCGGGCCGGCTTCCTGGCCATCGGCCAGGCGCAGCCGGCCGCGCAGCACCAGCAGCAAGGTGGTGTGGCCCTCGGCCGCGGGCAGGGTCACGCTGTGGCCAGCCTTCAGGCGCAGGTCCCACACGTCCATCGGCGTGAAGGTGCGCGCCGGGCCCTGGGTGCCGTGCAGCGCGCCCGCGATCACGCGCGCGGTGCCGGCGGCGCCGGGCAGCGCCACCTGCGGGATCTGCTCGTTCGTGATGCCCTGGTAGCCGGGCGGCGCCATCTTGTGGCGCGCCGGCAGGTTGACCCAGAGTTGTATGAACTCGAACGGGCCGCCCTCGCGCGCGAAACGCTCGCCGTGGTACTCCTCGTGCACGATGCCCGAGGCCGCCGTCATCCACTGCACCTCGCCGGGGCCGATGGTGCCGCCGCCGCCGCTGGAATCGCGGTGCGAGACCTCGCCGTCGTAGACGATGGTCACGGTCTCGAAGCCGCGGTGCGGATGCGGGCCCACGCCGCGCCGCTGGGTGGTGGCGTCGAAGCTGACCGGGCCGCCGTAGTCCAGCATGAGGAACGGCGAGAACGCGGCCGGCTGGTCGTTGTAGGTAAAGAGCGCGCGCACCGGAAAGCCGTCGCCGACCCAGTGGCCGCCGGCGCTGCGTTGAACGAAGGAAACGGTTTTCATGGGGGGATTCTCCTGTTGGACATGCACTGTACCGATCATGGGGCTGTTTGATAATCCGGCAAGATCAAAAATCATTTTTCAATCATATGAATAATCCAAGCCCCGCGCCCGACCTCAACGACACCCTGGTCTTCGTGCGCGTGGCGCAGGCCGGCGGCTTCAGCGCCGCGGCGCGGCTGATGGGGGGCGTGCCGGTGTCCACGCTGAGCGTGCGCGTGGCCCGGCTGGAGCGGCGCCTGGGCGTCACGCTGCTGCAGCGCACCACCCGCCGCCTGCGCCTGACCGAGGCCGGCCAGGCCTACCTGCGCCACGCCGCGCGCGGGCTGGAGGAGATCCAGCAGGCCGAGGCGCAGATCGACGCCGGCCGGCACGAGGCCCGGGGCCTGCTGCGCATGACGCTGCCGATCGACCTGGGCCACGAGCAGTTGCTCGACATCCTGGCCGGCTACCGCGCGCGCCATCCCGGCGTGGCGATCGAGCTGGTGTTCTCGGACCAGCGCCTGGACCTGGTCGAACGGGGGCTGGACCTGGCGCTGCGCACCGGCGAGCTCACCGACTCCAGCCTGGTGGCGCGGCGCGTGGGGCAGGCCCGCTGGACCCTGTTCGCGCACCCGGACTACCTGGCGCGGCACGGCGGCGCGCCGCGCCAGCCCAAAGACCTGTCGCCGCACGAGGCGCTGTGCTTCAGCCCGCTCGGCCGGGACAGCTGGAGCCTGCAGCGCGGCCGGAGCCGGGCCGCCGTCCCGCTGCGCAGCGCCTTCGCCGCCAACGACATGCGGCTGATCCACCGCCTCGCGCTCGAGGCGCAGGGCATCGCGCTGCTGCCCGACTACGTGTGCCGGCGCGACACCGAGCAGGGCGCGCTGGTGCCGCTGCTGCCCGGCTGGCACGCGCGCACCGACCCGATCCACCTCGTCTACCCGGGCCAGCGCTTCGTGCCGCCCAAGCTGCGCCACTTCATCGACGAGGCGGTGCCGGCCTTCTGCGCGCTGTTCGGGCCCACCGGGGCCGACCCGGCTGGCTAGAGCCTGCCTCGCCCAAAACAGGCTCTAAAGGGTTGCGGGCGTTTTGCGACAATTCGGGCGCCGCGTTCCGCCAACATGCGCCTGTTTCACTTCAGCGACGATGCCGCCATAGCCACCTTCACGCCGCGTTCGGTGCGGGTGCCGTCTCAACGCGCACCCGGCATGGAATGGCTGAATGACCCCTTGGTGTGGGCGATCGAGGAGCGGGTGGATTTCATGTATCTGTTTCCCCGCGACTGCCCGCGCATCCTGATATGGGCAACCGAGCAAACGCGCGATGCGGACAAGACGAAATGGCTGGGCGGGTATCGCGCAGCGGCCTACGTCGAACGTGAACGGCTTCCCGATCTCGCGACCGCTGCGATACATCGCTACGACCTACCCACCGACAGCTTCGAGGATCTGCACGACGCAGGCATGTGGGTCAGCCGATTGGCGGTGAAGCCACTGGGTTGCGAGACCCTTTTCGATCTGCCGTCAAGCTTCGCCCCCCGGGGCGTGGACCTGCGTGTGGTCGATAGCCTGCTGCCCTTGAAACCGCTTTGGGGAACGACCCTGCACACCAGCGGCATCAGGCTGCGCAATGCGAAGGGGTGGGTGTAGGCAGCCGTCTTGTCGCCCAGTTCCTAAAACCTGCGGCAGATCGACGGTCGGCGGGAAATCGCGCGCAGGGGCTCGGCCATGCTTCGTATACGGACCGTTCGAAAGAGATGCCCAATTGCGCCGAATACAGCGCGATGTTCAGCGCGGACGCCGCGGGGTCGATATCGAACCGATGGAGTGGCCCGTATTTCCCGCCCTCGATGAAGGCGTAGGACGCGCCGTTGCGAAGCGCGTTCGGATGAAAGACCGCCTGCATCCGGTTGATTTCCGGCGCGAACATCGCCACCGGATACTGGCAAGCCCCATCGCCCGCCCAGTCCGGAATCAAGCCAGGGTCTTGCCCTTCATCGGCAGCTCGTCGGGATTCACGTCGGCCCCCAGTTCGATCATCTTCTGCCCGACGGCGCGCAACTGCGTGGGCGACAGCGCCAGCCGCGCCGCGATGAAAAAGAGCAGGTGCAGGCTGGCGGCGCTCGGCGCCGCCCCGCCGGTGTACTTGCGCCACCGGCTGCCGCCCGCGAGACCGGCCAGCCCGGCCATGTCCTCGCCGGTGAAGCCCAGCTCGCCCTCGAGGCGCTGCAGGTCGAGGGGATGGGGGGCCCGGTAGTGGATCATGGTGGTGTGGCAACGCCCTTTTCGGGGCCGCTTGCTGGGAGGGAAGCGCCAGTATTGGCGCGAGGCCGGCCAACGGGCAAGGGATGCGGCCACCGTCCGTCACCCGGACCGGCGGCGGCCCGCCGCCGGCCGGGGCGCACCGGGGTTCATTCGCCGGCCAGCGCGGCGGTGGCGGCGGCTTCGTGCCAGAAGCTCGCCGCGGGCGGCCGCGTCGGGTCGTGGAACACCAGGGCACCGGGCATGCGGGCGAGGCATTCCGCCGCCTCGAGGCGGTCGCTCGCGATGGCGATCGCGCCCGACTCGGCCAGCGGGCGGCGCACGGCCCGCGCGCCGCTGCAGACATGGGCACACACGAAGCCCAGGACCTCCTCGCGGCGCTCGGCGGGAATCAGCCATTCGGCGTGCCGCGCCAGGTCGGCCGAGCCGAATTCGCGCCGCCCGTCCGGGTCGCCGGGACGGGGAAACCCGCAGAGCGCGTTGTACAGGCGGCTGCGGGCGATCAGGTGCGGCGCCACGATGACGAAATGGCGCGTGAAACGCGGGGCGTCGGCGCCGGCCGCGAGCGCGTCGCGGTGGTTGAGCAGTTGCCAGACCAGCAGCGCCAGCAGGATCGGGACCCGCTCGTCGCCGCCCGGCAGCGCGATGCGGCGCAGCAGCGGCCACGCCGGGTACCCGCCCGGCCGCTGGCCGCCGGCGCCCTCCTCGTGCGAGACGATGGCGCGCAGGATGGCCTGGCGCGCGGCGTCGGTAAAGCCTTCGAACCCGAACCACCACCGCAGCAGCGCCGCCGTGGTGGGCGTGACGCGGGGCGGCAGGGTCGCCATGGCCCGGTGGTGGTGAGGGTGGGGAGGGTGGTGGTGCTGCGGCATGCGGTGCTTGTCCTTCCTGGATGCGGGGTATCGAGCGGCGGCCTAAACCAAGATGTAAATTTTGGATGAAACAAGAATCTAACCCGACGCGCGACCGAAAACTAGCGTTCGGTCCATGGACCACAAGCTCGAATTCGCCCAGCGCCTGCGCGGCGCGATGGAGGCCGTGGGGCTGGAGCCCCGGCCGGCGGTGCTGTTGAATCTGTTCAATGCCCGCTACTGGGGACGGTCGGTGTCGTTCCAGGCGGTGTCGCGCTGGCTGCGCGGCGAGGCCATCCCCGAGCAGGACAAGCTGCTGGTGCTGGCCGAGATCCTGAGGGTCGAGCCCGAGGTGCTGCGCTACGGCGAGGCGGTGCGCCACCGCGTGCAGGAGCAGCGCCGGCGCTGGGACTCGGGCATGAGCTACCAGGAGCGCGAGGCGATCGAGGCCTTCCTGAGCCTGCCCGCGCCGCAGCGCAAGGTGGTGCGCGAGGTGATCCTCGCGTTCACGCAGCAGGCCCGGCTCCAGGCCGGCGCCGAACCGCGCCAGGACTGACGCGCCCCCCGCCCCTGGTTCGTTCCCGCTCACCGCCCGTTGGTGCGCCTTCGGACCAGGCGATCTGGGATGGCGACTTCGACGCCCTGACGGCGCTGGTGCGCAAAGGCCGCTTCGACACCCATGCGCTGCGTGCCGAAGCTGCCACCGCGGCGGCGCGGCCCCATGCAGGCTTCCTGGCACCCTTCGAGGGCGGCGCGAGCCCCCACGCGCACCGTGGAATGGGCAGCGGGCTAGAATCGCCTCTCTCAAGGAGCGTTGCAGCGCCGGCGGGCTTTCACGGCCCCTGCCGCGCGTCAGGCTTGAGTGGGCGTGAACAGGCCCAAACGGCGCTCACCGGTCTGTTTTCCGCAAACTGCCTTGGTGAGCCGTATGCCTTCCGAATCCGCTTCCCCGTCTTCCACCGTGCCCCCCATGCTGCTCTCCGGCCTGGAGCCGCTGGCCATCGGCGAGGGCAGCCTGTTCGTGAACGTGGGCGAGCGCACCAACGTGACCGGCTCCAAGGCGTTCGCGCGCATGGTCCTCGAAGGCCGATTCGAGGATGCGCTCGCGGTGGCGCGCCAGCAGGTGGAGAACGGCGCGCAGATCATCGACGTCAACATGGACGAGGCCATGCTCGACAGCCAGGCCGCGATGGTGCGCTTCCTCAACCTGATCGCCGGCGAACCCGACATCGCGCGCGTGCCGGTGATGGTGGACTCCTCCAAATGGGACGTGATCGAGGCCGGCCTGCGCTGCATCCAGGGCAAGGGCGTGGTGAACTCGATTTCCATGAAGGAGGGCGTGGACGAATTCAAGCGCCAGGCCCGGCTGGTCAAGCGCTACGGCGCGGCCGCGGTGGTGATGGCCTTCGACGAGACCGGCCAGGCCGACACCTACGAGCGCAAGATCCAGATCTGCGAGCGCGCCTACCGCGTGCTGGTGGACGAGGTCGGCTTCCCGCCCGAGGACATCATCTTCGACCCCAACATCTTCGCCATCGCCACCGGCATCGAGGAGCACAACAACTACGCGGTGGACTTTATCGAGGCCACGCGCTGGATCAAGCAGCACCTGCCGGGCGCCAAGGTTAGCGGCGGCGTGTCCAACGTGTCGTTCAGCTTCCGCGGCAACGACCCGGTGCGCGAGGCCATCCACACGGTGTTCCTCTACCACGCGATCAAGGCCGGCATGGACATGGGCATCGTCAACGCCGGCATGGTCGGCGTGTACGACGAACTCGACCCCGAGCTGCGCGAGCGCGTGGAGGACGTGGTGCTCAACCGCCGGCCCGACGCCGGCGAGCGGCTGGTGGAGATCGCCGAGAACGTCAAGGGCTCGGCCAAGGACGACAGCCAGAAGAACGCCTGGCGCGCGCTGCCCCTGCGCGAGCGCCTCGCGCATGCGCTGGTGCGCGGCATCAACGACCACATCGTCGAGGACACCGAGGCGATGTGGCGCGAGATCGAGGCCGGCGGCGGGCGCCCGCTCAACGTGATCGAGGGGCCGCTGATGGACGGCATGAACGTGGTCGGCGACCTGTTCGGCGCCGGCAAGATGTTCCTGCCCCAGGTGGTCAAGAGCGCGCGCGTGATGAAGCAGGCCGTGGCCCACCTGCTGCCCTACATCGAGGAAGAGAAGCAGCGGCTGGAGGCCGCCGGCGGCGACGTGCGCAGCAAGGGCAAGATCGTCATCGCCACCGTCAAGGGCGACGTGCACGACATCGGCAAGAACATCGTCACCGTCGTGCTCCAGTGCAACAACTTCGAGGTGGTGAACATGGGCGTGATGGTGCCGTGCCACGAGATCCTGGCCAAGGCCAAGGAAGAGGGCGCGGACATCGTGGGCCTGTCGGGCCTGATCACGCCCAGCCTGGAAGAGATGCAGTACGTGGCCGGCGAGATGCAGAAGGACGCGCACTTCCGCGAGCGACGCATCCCGCTGCTGATCGGCGGCGCCACCACCAGCCGCGTGCACACGGCGGTGAAGATCGCGCCGCACTACGAGGGCCCGGTGGTCTACGTGCCCGACGCCTCGCGCAGCGTGGGCGTGGCGCAGGGCCTGCTGTCCGACCAGGCCGCGGCCTACATCGCCGAGGTCGAGGCCGACTACGAGCGCGTGCGCCAGATGCACGCCAACAAGAAGCAGGTGCCGCTGTGGCCGCTGGCCAAGGCGCGCGCGAACAAGACGCCGATCGACTGGAGCGGCTACGCGCCGACCCGGCCGAAGTTCATCGGCCGCCGCGCGTTCAAGAACTTCGACCTGAACGAGATCGCGAAGTACATCGACTGGGGCCCGTTCTTCCAGACCTGGGACCTGGCCGGCCGGTTCCCCGAAATCCTCAAGGACGAGATCGTGGGCGAGGAAGCGCGGCGCGTGTTCAGCGACGGCAAGCGCATGCTGCAGCGGCTGATCGAAGGCCGCTGGCTCAGCGCCGCCGCGGTGGTCGGACTGTACCCGGCCAACACCGTGCGCGACGACGACATCGAGCTCTACACCGACGAGAGCCGCACGCAGGTGGCGCTGACCTGGCACGGCCTGCGCCAGCAGACCGAGAAGCAGGAGATCGACGGCGTGATGCGGCCCAGCCGCTGCCTGGCGGATTTCGTCGCGCCCAAGGGGGTGGCCGACGACTACGTGGGCCTGTTCGCCGTGACCGCCGGCCTGGGCGTCGAGAAGAAGGAGAAGCAGTTCCTCGACGACCTCGACGACTACTCGGCCATCATGCTCAAGGCCCTGGCCGACCGCATGGCCGAGGCGCTGGCCGAGTGCATGCACCACCGCGTGCGCACCGACCTCTGGGGCTACGCCGCCGGCGAGGCGCTGAGCAACGAGGAACTCATCCAGGAAAAGTACCAGGGCATCCGCCCCGCGCCCGGCTACCCGGCCTGCCCGGACCACACCGTCAAGCGCCCGATGTTCGAGCTGCTGCAGTGCGCCGAGATCGGCATGGGCCTGACCGACAGCCTGGCCATGATGCCGGCGGCCAGCGTGAGCGGCTTCTACCTGAGCCACCCGCAGAGCACGTACTTCAACGTCGGCCGGGTCGGCGACGACCAGGTGGACGACCTGGCCGAGCGCAGCGCGATCGCGCGCGCGGACCTGCAGCGCTGGTTGCAGGTCTTGTGAACACCCCCCTGCGCCGCTTCGCGGCTTCCCCCCTCTCTGGCGCGCCGCTGCGCGGCGCTTGGAGGGGGGACGACATCTCGGGCCGGCGGAGCCGGACCCTCGCTGTCTCTGGGCTTTAGGTTTCCTCGCGCCGGGAATGAGGGTCGCGGCTCGTCAAGCGTAGCGCAGCGTGCCCAGCATGGCCTCGATGAGCGTGGCTTCTTCGCGCAGGCGCGCCAGCAACTGCGCGCGGCGGGGTTCGGCGAGGTCGGCGCCGGCGGCGGCCAGGCTGAGTGAGGCCACCGGCGCGCCTTCGGGTGTGCAGACCGCCACCCCGAGCGCGGCGATGCCCGGGATGATGTCTTCCAGGTTGAGCCCGTGGCCGAGCCGCTGCGAGCGGTTGTACATGCGCCGCACGGCGGCCAGGCGCGCCTGGCCGCGGCGCTCGATCGAGTGCAGGTTGTGCGCCACGATCTCGGACTGCTCGGCGCGCGGCAGGCGCACCAGCATGGCCACGCCGCCGGCCGAGAGCGTGAGCGGGCGGCGCGTGCCGACGTCCACCGTGTAGGCCTTCAGGGCCTTGCGCCCTTCGTGGCGTGCGATGCAGACCGATTCGAAGCCGCTGCGCACGTTCAGGAAGACGATGTCGCGCGTGTCGGCCGCGAGCTTGGCGAGCCGGGGCGCGGCCAGGCGGTCGAGCGAGAAATGCGGCGCGGCGGCGACGCCGAGCTCGAACGCGAGCGCACCCAGCGTGTAGCGGCGCGACCCCGGCACGCGCGCGGCCAGCCGCTCCTGCACCAGGCCGGCGAGCAGGCGGTGCACGGTGGTGTGGTCGAGCCCGGTTTCCTCGGCGAGGTCGCTCAGCCGCCAGCCGGTGGCGGTGCGGATCGACAGCGCGCGCAGCAGGCCGACGGCGCGCCGCACGCTTTGCGCGCCGTCGGCGGCGCCGGCGCGGGCCGGGCGGGCCCGGGGAATGGCTGGGGTCTTCATATTGTTCACTATACGGAATTTCCGTGGCCCCGCGCGGCGGGATCGGCGCGGTCCCGGAAAAATAATCGTCGCCAGCGCCGAGCGCTTCCCCACCGACACGGAGACATGATGGAAACACAGAAGGAATTCGCCGACGCCGAGCGCACCACGGAATGCGACCTGGTCGTGCTGGGCGCGGGGGCCTCGGGCATCGCGGCGGCCATCGGCGCCGCGCGCGCCGGCCTGAACACGGTGCTCGTCGACGCCGGCCCGGTGCCGGGCGGCGAGTTGATCAGCGGCATGGCGATCGACGGCGCGCTCAACGGGCGCGGCGAGTGGATCCTGGGCGGCGTGGGCCGCGACATCCTGGCCGAGTGCGAGCGCCTGGGCGGCTACGTCGGCCCGCTGTGCGACTGGCGCCTGATCTGGTACGTGTGCCTGGACCCGGAGGTCATGAAGCTGGCGGTCGCGCGCACGCTCGCGCAGGCCGGCGTGCGCCTGCTGCTGCACACGAACGCGACGCACGTCTCGGTCGACGGCGAGCGCGTGACGGCGCTGCACGTGCGCAACAAGGAGGGCAAGCTCACCCTGCGCGCGCCGCTGTTCGTGGACTGCTCGGGCGACGCCGACATCGTCGGCGCGGCCGGCGGCCAGGTGCTGCAGGGCGGGCCGGGCGGCGAGCTGCAGCCGGTCTCGCTGATGTTCCGCATGGCGGGCGTGGACACCGGCCGCCTGCTGGCCTTCCAGCGCGACCACACCGAGTCGTTCGCGCTCGGCGAGAGCGACGCCATCCGCCAGGGCCGCAGCGACCGCGAACTGGCCGAGTGCGCGATCCGCCAGGGCCAGCCCTCGGTGTTCATCAAGGGCAACGGGCCGCTGCTGGCCGGCGCGATCGAGCGCGGCGAGATGTACGCGACCGCGCTGATCATGATCCAGCCAACCTCGAACCTGCGCCAGGAGGTGTGCCTGAACACCACGCGGATCGGCGGCATCGACGGCATGCGCACGGCCGAGCTGAGCGCCTCGCTCGCGGCCTTGTCGGACCAGGTCGTGCAGTGCAGCGCGTTCATGCGCCGCCACGTGCCGGGCTTCGAGAACGCGGCCTACAGCGGCATCTCCGCGCGCGTGGGCGTGCGCGAGACGCGCCGCATCGAGGGCCTGTACAGCCTGAGCGAGCAGGACGTGCTGGAGGCGCGCAAGTTCGAGGACGGCATCGCCAAGGGCTCGCACCACGTGGACATCCATCAGTCCGGCACCGGGCAGATCCGGATTCCGGTCAAGGACGGCGGCTCCTACGACATCCCCTGGGGCTGCCTGCTGCCGCGCGGCATCGCCAACGTGGCGGCGGCGGGCCGCATCCTCTCGGCCGACCGGGGCGCGCACGGCTCGGCGCGCGTCATGGGGCCGTGCCTGGCGATGGGCCACGCGGCCGGTGTCGCCTCGGCTATGCTGCTGCAAGGCGGCGCGGCGGCACCCTCGCCCTCGTATGCGCAGGTGGACGTGGCCGCCCTGCGCGCGCGCCTGCGCGCGGAAGGCGCCGTGCTCGAGGGCACGCACTGAGCACCAGCGAAGCACCCGATCCGAGACCCCTGACCCGATGACCCAGGCCTTCGACTACGTGATCGTCGGCGCAGGCTCCAGCGGCTGCGTGCTGGCCCACCGGCTGAGCGCGCGGCCCGACGTGCGCGTGCTGCTGCTCGAGGCCGGCCCGGCCGACCGCAACCCGTGGATCCACGTGCCGGGCGGCATCTTCAAGCTGATCAACAACCCGGCCGTGGACTGGTGCTTCCAGACCGAGCCCGAGCCCGGCCTCGGCGGCCGCCGCATGGGCCTGCCCGTGGGGCGCGTGCTCGGCGGCTCGAGCTCGATCAACGGGATGATCTACATCCGCGGCCAGCGCGAGGACTACGACGGCTGGGCGGCGCAGGGCAACCGGGGCTGGGGCTACGACGACGTGCTGCCGCTGTTCCGGCGCAGCGAGGACCAGCAGCGCGGGGCGGACGCCTTCCACGGCGCCGGCGGCCCGCTCGCGGTGTCGGACCCGCGCTCGAGCTTCTCCATCGTCCAGGCCTTCATCGACGCCGCGCAGGAAGCCGGCCTGCCGGCCAACCCCGACTTCAACGGCGCGGTGCAGGAGGGCGTGGGGCCGTTCCAGCTCACAGTGCGCAACGGCCGGCGCTGCAGCGCCGCGCAGGCCTTCCTGCGGCCGGCGCGCTCGCGCCCCAACCTCACGGTGGTGACCGGCGCGCTCGCGCACGCGCTGGTGTTCGAGGGCCGGCGCGCCGTGGGCGTGCGGTACGCGGTGGGCGGCACGCTGCACGAGACGCGCGCGGCGCGCGAGGTCGTGCTTTCGGCCGGCGCGATCGGCTCGCCCAAGCTGCTGCTGCTCTCGGGCGTGGGCCCGGCCGACGAACTCGGCCCGCTGGGCATCGCGCCGGTGCACGACCTGCCCGGCGTGGGACGCCACTTCCAGGACCACCTGCAGGCGCGGCTGGTGTTCCGCACGCGCGAGCCGGTCACCCTCAACGACCAGGCCGCCACCGCGTGGCAGCGGATGAGGATCGGCATGGACTACGTGTTCCGCCGGCGCGGCGCGCTCACCTTCGGCGCCAGCCTGGCCGGCGGCTTCGGCCGCACCGAGGCGCACCTGGCCTCGCCCGACGTGCAGTTCCACTTCCAGCCGCTGAGCGTGGACAGCTACGACACCGGCCTCAACACCTTCTCGGCGTTCACGCTCTCGGTGTGCCAGCTGCGCCCGCGCAGCCGCGGCGACGTGACGCTGCGCTCGTCCAACCCGGCCGAGGCCGCGCGCATCCGGGGCGGCTACCTGCAGGCGCCCGAAGACGGCGCAGCCATGGTGCGCGGCGTGCGGCTGGCACAGCGCATCGTGGCCGCGCCCGCGCTGGCGCGCCAGGTGGCCGGCCGCGTCAAGCCGGCGCCGGAGATCGCGTCGGACGAGGACGTGCTGCGCTACGTGCGCGACACCGGCATGACCATCTTCCACCCCTCGGGCACCTGCCGCATGGGCAGCGGCGCCGACGCCGTGGTGGACGACGCGCTGCGCGTGCGCGGCCTCGAGGGCCTGCGCGTGGCCGACTGCTCCATCATGCCGACGCTGGTCTCGGGCAATACCAACGCCGCCGCGATCATGATCGGCGAGAAGGCGGCCGAGCTCATGCTGGCCGGCGGCGGCACCGGGCGCTGACGCGCAAGACAACTCCAGGAGACCTTGGCCCATGGCATCCGTTGCAATCCAGAACGTCCGCAAGTCCTACGACGAGGTGTCCGTCATCCATGGCGTGGACATCCAGATCCGGGACGGCGAGTTCGTGATCCTGGTCGGCCCCTCGGGCTGCGGCAAGTCCACGCTGCTGCGCATGATCGCGGGGCTCGAGGCGATCACCAGCGGCGAGATCCGCATCGGCGAGCGCGTCGTCAACGACGTGCCGTCCAAGGACCGCGACATCGCGATGGTGTTCCAGAACTACGCGCTGTACCCGCACATGACGGTGGAGAAGAACATGGCGTTCTCGCTCAACCTGCGCAAGGCGCCGGCCAGCGAGGTGCGCGCCAAGGTCGACCACGCCGCCGACATCCTCGGCCTCAAGCCGCTGCTCGCGCGCTACCCGCGCCAGCTCTCGGGTGGCCAGCGCCAGCGCGTGGCGATGGGCCGCGCCATCGTGCGCGACCCGCAGGTGTTCCTGTTCGACGAGCCGCTGTCCAACCTCGATGCCAAGCTGCGCGTGCAGATGCGCACCGAGATCAAGGAGCTGCACCAGCGCCTGAAGACCACCACTGTGTACGTCACGCACGACCAGATCGAGGCCATGACCATGGCCGACAAGATCGTCGTGATGAACGGCGGCCGCGTGGAGCAGATCGGCGCGCCGCTGGAGCTCTACGACCGCCCCGCCAACCTGTTCGTGGCCGGCTTCATCGGCTCGCCCGCCATCAACCTGCTGGAAGGCCGCATCGCGAACGGCGCCTTCGCCACCGCCGGCGGCCGCGCGCTGCCGCTGCCGCCGGGCGCGCCCGCCGCGCACGCGGGCGCGGCGGTCTACGGCATCCGCCCCGAGCACTTCGAACTGGCCGGCGGCGACGGCGGCCTGCCGCTGGAGGTGACGGTGGTCGAACCCACCGGCGCCGAGACACAGGTCTTCGCGCGCCTGGACGGCCAGCCCGTGGTGTGCGTGTTCCGCGACCGCATCGCGGCGGCGCCGGGCTCGACGCTGCACGTGGCGCCGCGCGCGCAGGCGGCGCACCTGTTCGACGCCGCCAGCGGCCGGCGGCTCTGAGCCTTCACTTCGAACCGGCTCCCGGCCCTTCTCAGCCCTTCACCGCGCCGGCCGTCAGGCCGGCGATGATGTGCTTCTGCGCCAGCGTGACCAGCACCACCACGGGCAGCAGCTGGATCGTCACGCCCGCGAACAGCACGCCCCATTCGGTGCCGTCGATCGCGCCCATCATCTCGCTGATGAGCAGCGGCGTGGTCTTGGCGTGCTGGGTGGTGAAGATCAGCGCGAACAGGAATTCGTTCCAGGAGAAGATGAAGACGAAGATGGCGCCGGCCATCATGCCCTGCAGGCACAGCGGCAGCACGACCTTGAACAGCGTCTGCGCCTGCGTGGCGCCGTCCATCATGGCCGCTTCGTCGAGTTCGCGCGGCACCTCGTCGATGAAGGTCTTCATGATCATGGTGCACAGCGAGACCCAGAAGGTGGCGTAGAGCACGATGAGCACGAAGTGCGTGTCCGACAGGCGCAGGTAGTCCACCGCGGGGAACAGCGGCAGCGTGACCACGATCGGCGGCAGCAGGCGGATGGCGATCATGTAGACCGCGCTCGCGCGCAGCGCGCGGCTGCTGTGGCGCGAGTACGCGAAGCCGGCCAGGAAGCTCACCGCGCAGGCCAGCGCGGTGGCGCCCAGCGCGATGATCAGGCTGTTCTTCATGGTGTCGAAGAACGTGTCGTACTGGCGCCAGAGCGTGGCGTAGTTGTCCAGCGTGGGCGCGAAGAGGAAGGTGGGCGGGTAGGTGAAGATGTCGGTCTGCCGCTTGAACGACGAGCCGACGATGAAGACCACCGGCAGCAGCGACCAGACCAGGATCAGCCCGTAGGCGAGGGCCCGGCCCGCGCGGGCGGCGATGTCGCGTCTAGCCATGGTGGTTCTTCGCCATGCGGCGCTGCATTTCGAACAGGTAGATGGAGGCGATCAGCAGCGCGCCCACGACCATGATCCAGCCGGTCGCGGCGGCGAGCCCGAAGTCCCCATAGCGGAACGCGCCCTGGTAGAGGTAGACCGCCAGCACCTCGGTGGTGCGGGCCGGCCCGCCCTTGGTGAGCAGCCAGACCTCCGAGAAGAGGCGGAACGCGAACACCAGGCGGAAGATGACCGCCACCAGCAGCGAGGGCACCAGCAGCGGCAGGGTGATGCGCGTGAAGCTCTGCCACGCGGTGGCGCCGTCCACCTTGGCCGCCTCGTACACCGAGGACGGGATGGCCAGCATGCCGGCGTACAGCAGCAGGAAGGTGAACGGCAGGTTGTGCCAGATCGAGATCACCGAGACCAGCGTGAGGCCCTGCGCGGGCGAGACGCTCCAGTTGAACGCGCCCAGGCCGATCGCTTCCAGCGTGCGGCTGATGGCGCCGATGTTCGGGTCCATCAGGATCTTCCAGGCCAGCACGCCCACCACCTCGGAGATCGCGTAGGGCATGAGCACCACCGCGAACATCAGGCGCGGGTACTTGAGGCCGGAGGCGAAGAACGCGGCCAGCGCCAGCGCCATGGCCATCTCCACGTACACCACGGCGTTGACCACGATGAAGGTGTTGAGGGCGGCGCGCCAGAAGTAGTCGTCCGCGAAGATGCGCGCGTAGTTGGCCAGGCCGACGAAGGTCAGGCCGGTGCCGTAGCTCGACTCGTTGAGGCTGAGCCACAGCACCCACAGCGAGGGCAGCGCGATGACCGCGAGCAGGAGCAGGTGCACCGGGGCCAGCAGCATGTAGGCCGAAAGCGGAAGTCTGCTGCGCACGGGGCTCCTTGGTCGGTCTCGCTCGGTTCGGTCGGGTTCAGTTCGGGCTCGCGGCCGGGGCGGGTGCCATCACCGCTTCACGAGCGGCTCGATGCGCGACTGCATGGCCGCGGCGGCCTGCTCCGGCGTCTTGCGGCCCAGCACGGCGGCCTGCGATTCCTCGCGGAAGATGGTGATGGCCTGCAGCGAGGCGTCGAAGCCCGAGGGTACCAGCGTGGCCATCCCGATCGCCTTAGCCTCTTCCTGGGTGTAGGGCAGGGTCTTCTTCAGGCGCTCGTCGGCGTAGGCGGCGGGGCGCACCGGGCCGTTGCCGTTGAGCGCGACGCGCACCGTGTTGTCCTTGCCGGACAGCTCGCGCGCCAGGTCCCAGGCCAGCTCCTTGTTCTTCGAGTTCTTGGGGATCGCCATCGACCAGATCTCGGTCAGCGCGAGGTTGCTGCGCCCGGTGGCGGGGTCGGCCGGCAGCGTCACCACGTCGATCTGGCCCGGGAACTTGGAGGACTTGGGGTTGTTGTAGGCGGTGTAGCGCGCGAACGGGTCGACCGCCATCGCGGCGCGGCCGCTCTGCATGGCGGTGATCACGTCGTCGATGCTGATGGTGGCGTAGTTGGTCGCCAGCACGCCCTCCTTGTAGAGCTCGGCCATGACCTTCAGGCCCTTGATCATTTCGGGTGAGTTGGCGCGCACCTTCATGTCCTTGTCGATCAGCTCGGCGCCGTACATGTTGAGCACGGTGAGCACGGCCAGGTGCTCGTCGCCCGAGTTCATGACCAGGCCGTTGACGCGCGTGCCGTCGGCGCGGGTATAGGTCAGCTTGCGCGCGAAGTCGACCAGCTCCTCGGCGCTGCGCGGCGGGCGGTCCAGGCCGCGCTCCTTGAACAGCTCCTTGTTCCAGTGCAGGCCGGTGGTGGCGTGCCGGAACGGGATCGCCGTGAGCGTGCCCCGGTAGCGCATGGCGTTGAGCAGGTTGGACGGGATGCCGGTGAAGTCCTCGATCGGCACCTTCTGCTGCCACGGGTCCAGCGGTTCGAGCAGGGTGCTGATCTTGGGGGTCTGGAACTTGTTGATGACGAAGGCCAGGTCGATCGAGGTCTCGCGCAGCGACAGCTCGCGGAACAGGCGGTCGTGCATGGGCTCGATGTTGGCCGTGATCCAGTTGAGCTTCACGCCCTTGCGCTTGGCCCATTCGCCGGCGATGTCGCCGCCGGTGGTGCCCGGCACCAGGCCGCGCGAGACGTTCTCGTGCACCTTGTGCGAGAGGATGGTGAGCGTGACCTCCTGCGCGGCGGCGGCGCCTGCGCCCAGTGCGGCGGCCACCGCGAGCGCGGTGGTGGCGATGCGTGCCTTGATACCCTGCATGTTCATGTCTGTCTCCTGTCTGTCGATGGATGGGTGGCGGTTGGAAGAAAAGAAAGCGGTGGTGGGCAGGCGCCGCCGGCGTCAGAGCCCGCCGAGCAGCAGGTATTTCATTTCGCAGTACTCCAGGATGCCGTGGTGCGAGCCCTCGCGGCCGATGCCGGACTGCTTCACGCCGCCGATCGGCGCCAGCTCGGTGCCCAGCGCCACGGCGTTGATGCCGACCATGCCGTGCTCCAGCCGCTCGGCCATGCGCAGCACGCGGCCGATGTCGCGGCCGTACACGTAGGCGGCCAGGCCGTAGCGGGAGGCGTTGACGCGCGCGAGCAGGTCCTCGTCGTCATCGAAGCGGGTCAGGGCGGCCACCGGGCCGAAGGTTTCCTCGCTCGCGATCGCCATGGCGTCGGTCACGCCGGCGAGCACGGTCGGTTCGTAGTAGGTGCCGCCCAGCGCGTGCCGCCGACCGCCGGCGTGCAGCGTGGCCCCGCGCTCGAGCGCGTCGGCCACGTGCCGCTCCACCTTGCGCAGCGCGCGCTCGTTGATCAGCGGCCCCTGCGCCACGCCGTCCTCGGTGCCCGGGCCGACGCGCAGGGCGCGCACCTTCGCGGCCAGCGCGTCGAGGAAAGCGTCATGGACGCGCGCGTGCAGCCAGATGCGGTTGGCCGCCACGCAGGTCTGGCCCATGTTGCGGAACTTCGCCGCCATCGTGCCCTCGACGGCGGCATCGAGGTCGGCGTCGTCGAGCACGATGAAGGGCGCGTGCCCGCCCAGTTCCAGGCCCAGGCGCTTGACGCCCTCGGCGGCCTGCCGCATGAGCTGCTGGCCGGTCGCGGTGGAACCGGTGAAGCCGATGAAGCGCAGCGCCGGGTGCTCGAACATCGCCTGGCCGATGGCGGCGGCATCGCCGGTCACCACGTTGAGCACGCCCGCCGGCAGCCCGGCGCGCTGGCCCAATTCGGCCAGCGCGAGCGCGCTCAGCGGCGTCTCGGGCGCGGGCTTGAGCACCACGGTGCAGCCGGCCGCCAGCGCCGGCCCGACCTTGCGCGCGACCATGCCGGCCGGGAAGTTCCAGGGCGTGATCGCGCCGACCACGCCGACCGGCTGGTGCACCACCAGGATGCGGCTGTCGGCGCGGTGCGAGGCCATCACCTCGCCCACGACGCGCCGCGCTTCCTCGCCGTAGAACGCGATGTAGCCGGCGGCGGACAGCACCTCGCCGCGCGCCTCGGCCAGCGGCTTGCCCTGCTCGGCGGTCATGAGGCGGGCCAGGTCGTCCGCGTGCGCCGTGATCAGCTCGGACCAGCGGCGCAGCGCGGCGGCGCGCTCGGCCGGGAGGGCCGCCGACCAGGCGGGAAACGCCCGGGCCGCCGCATCGATGGCGGCATGCGTCTCGGCCGACCCCAGGCGCGGCACGCGGGCCACCGTGTCGCCGGTGGCCGGGTCGCGCACCGCGTCCGCCGGCTCGCCGGTCCACTGGCCGTTCACCAGGCACCGCTGCCGCAGCAGGGAAGGGTCGTCGAGTCGGGCAGCCATGAGGCCTCTTGTCTCCGTCGTGCTGATCTGCGCCGGATTTTGAGGCCAGGGTCGATTCCGCTCCGGGAGCGCTGCAACATTTTTTCCGGTATCCGGAAAAAAAGTGCTGGCGGCGAGCCCCTCGCCGCGGGGGCGTTCGCCGTCCGGAGCGCGTTACAGCAGCTTGCCGGGGTTGAGCAGGCCCAGCGGATCGAGCATCGTCTTGACGCGGCGCATGAGTTCGATCTCGGCCGGCGTGCGCGTGTGGCCGAGCCATTCGCGCCGGTGCAGGCCAACGCCGTGCTCGGCCGCGACCGAACCGTGGGCGTTGCGCACGCAGCCGTAGACCAGCGTTTCCACCGCGTGCACCGGCTGCGCGGCCTCGGGCGTGCGCACCACCAGGTGCAGGTTGCCGTCGGCCATGTGGCCGAAGCAGACCACCGTACTGCCGGACCAGCGCCGCTCCAGTTGCGGCAGGCAGTCGGCCGCGAAGGCCTCGATGGCGCTGGTCGGCACGCTGATGTCGAAGCCGATGCGCTCGCCCAGGGCGGGCAGGAAGTGGCCGCTGGCCTCGCGCACCGCCCACAGCGCCTGGGCGTCGTGCAGCGAATGGGCGATCACGGCGTCTTCCACCACGCCGGACTCGAGCTGGCGCTCGAGCAGTTGCCCGAAGCGTTCGCCGTCGGTATCGGGGTCGAAGCCCGAGGCTTCGAGCAGCACGTAGGCGCCGTGGCCGGCCGGCAGCGGCGCGCGCTGGGGCGCCGCGCCGGTGGCGAGCTCGTAGAAGGTCGGCAGCATGAGCTCAAAGGCCGAGAGCTGACCGCCCAGGCCCTGGCGCGCGGCGTTCAGCAGTTCGCCGGCCTGCGCCAGGCCGGCCACGGCGCACAGCGCGGTGTGCGTGCCGCGCGGCAGCGGGAACAGCCGCAGCACCACGCGCGTGACGACGCCCAGCGTGCCTTCGCTGCCGATGAAGAGCTGCTTGAGGTCGTAGCCGGCGTTGTTCTTCTGCATGCGGCCGAGCGACTCGATCACGGTGCCGTCGGCCAGCACCACTTCCAGGCCGAGCACCAGGTCGCGCGCCATGCCGTAGCGCAGCACACGGTTGCCGCCGGCGTTGGTGGCGACGTTGCCGCCCAGCGTGCACGAGCCGCGCGCACCGATGTCCAGCGGCAGCAGCCAGCCGGCTTCGTGCGCGGCGGCCTGCGCGCTCTCCAACAGCACGCCGGCCTGGGCGGTCAGCGTGGCGTCGAGCGCGCTGATGTGCTCGATGGCGCGCATGCGCTCGAGCGAGAGCAGCACGCAGCCATCGACCACCGGCGTGGCGCCGCCCGCCAGCCCGGTCAGGCCGCCTTGCGCCACCACCGGCACGCGCGCCGCGTGGCAGGCGCGCAGGGCGGCGGCCACGCCGGCGGTGTCGCGCGGCAGGACCAGCGCCAGCGGTGCCACGCCCGCGGGGGCGGCGACGGCCCAGTCGCGCAGGCGGCGCGGCTCGATCGCCTCGCCGGTGCGCACGCCGTCCGCGCCCAGCGCCTGCCGCAGGGATGAAACGAGGGGATGGTCCATGGCGGAGAAAAAAAGGAAAGAAAAAGGCGCGAGGGCCGCTCGGGCCCCCGCGCCGCGTTCAGCGAGGATCGCTCAGAGATCGACCCGGGCCGCCGATTCGTGCCAGGGGATCAGCATCTTGCGCAGCGAGCCGACCGCGAAGTACAGCGTGAAGCCGATCAGCGCCAGCAGCACCACCACGCCGAACAGCGTGTCCACCTCCAGCTCCTGCAGCTTGATGGTGGCCAGGTAGCCCAGGCCGCGCGTGCCGGCCACGAACTCGGCCACCACGGCGCCGATGATCGCCAGCACGATCGACATCTCCATGCCGGTCAGGATGTAGGGCAGCGAGGCCGGGATCACCAGCAGGCGGAAGCGGCGCGCCGGCTGCGCCTGGCCGACCTGGAACACCTCGACCAGCCCGCGGTCGACCGACTTGGCGCCGAGGTAGCTGTTGGCGAACACCGGGAAGAACGCCAGCACCGCCGAGACGATGATCTTGGACTCCAGGCCGAAGCCGAACCACAGGATGAACAGCGGGATCAGCGCGACCTTGGGCGTCACCTGCAGCGCGATCACGAACGGCTTGAAGATCGTGTCGAGCAGCGGCACGCGGCCGAGCAATTGGCCGATCACGGTGCCGAACACCACCGCGATCGCGAAGCCGCCCAGGCATTCGGCCAGCGTCACGCCGAGGTGGTAGTAGGTCTCGCTCTCGCCCAGCAGGCGCCAGAACGCGGACAGCACCGACTCGGGCGGCGGCAGCACCAGCGGCGAGACGTCGAAGACCGTGACGTAGCCCTTCCAGAACAGGAAGAAGGCCAGCACGGAGGTGAACTGGATGGCGATTTTCTTCATGGCGTCACAGCTCCAGCTTGGCGCGGATCTCGGCGGTCAGGCGCGCGAACTCGGGCGAGCCCAGGGCCTGCGTGCGCGGGCGGGGCAGGTCGATGTCGAACTCGGCCGCGATGCGGCCCGGCCGCGCCGACATCACGATCACGCGGTCGGCCAGGTGCACGGCTTCGCCGATCGAGTGCGTGATCAGCAGCGCGCTGAAGCGCTGCTCCATCCAGATGCGTTCGGTGTCGGCCGTGATCTGCTCGCGCGTGAGCGCGTCCAGCGCGCCGAAGGGCTCGTCCAGCAGCAGCAGCTCGGGGCTGGTGAACAGCGACCGGGCCACCGAGGCGCGCTGGCGCATGCCGCCCGAGAGCTCGGAAGGCCGGCGCTTCTCGAAGCCGTTGAGCCCGACCAGCTTGCACAGGTCGCGCGCGCGCGCCATGTCCTGCCCGCTGGCCGCGCCCTGCATCAGGCGCGGCAGGCAGACGTTGTTCTCGATGTTCAGCCACGGCAGCAGGCGGTGCTCCTGGAACGCCACGCCGATGCGCGGGCGCGCCTGGCCGCCGTTCGCGCCCCACTGGAGCTGGCCCTGGGTGGGCGTCTCCAGGTCGCACAGGATGCGCAGCAGCGTGGACTTGCCGCAGCCCGAAGGCCCGACGATGGCCACGAACTCGCCCGTGTGGATGGTCAGCGAGATGCTCTCCAGCGCCTGCACCGCGCCCGAGGACGTGTCGAAGCGCTTGGACACGCCCCGCAGGTCCACCACATGGCCCGCGGCGGCGGCCGCCGGTTTCAGCGTGTCGTGTTGCTCAGCCAACGGCGCGCTCCCAGATCGTGGCGTTGTACATCGGCTTGGCGGCGCCCTTGACCAGCTCGGCGCGGCGCAGCAGGGCTTCGCCGTCGGTCCAGAGCTTGGGCACGCAGCGCAGGGCCTGCTTGAAGCCGCCATCGACCGACCACAGGTCCATGTTGCCGCGCAGGTCGGGCAGGGCCACGGCGGTGTTGTTGGCGCCGGGGATGTTGAACTTGCCGGCCATGGTGGCGATGGCCTTGGTCAGGCCGGCGTCGTCCATCGCGGCCAGTTCCTGGATGCCCTTGTGCACGGCGCGCGTGAAGGCGATGTAGGGCTCGGGGTTGGCGGTGAGGATCGCCTCTTCGGCCACGTACACCTGGCCCGGCACGCCGTCGTCCATCTTCAGGGTGTGGACCGGGTAGTTCTGGGCCAGCAGGCGGATCGCCGAGCTGGTGTTGCCCAGGAAGCCGTGCACCCGCTTGGCCTCGATCATGCCGAACGAGGCGGCCGAGTCGGACACGCGCTCGCGGCGCAGCTTGTCGCCCGGAATGTTGGCGCGCATGAGCATCAGGTCCAGCGTGGCCTCCATCGAGCCGCCGGCCGACTGCATGCCGATGGTCTTGCCGATCACGTCCTCGGGCTTCTCGATCGGGTCGCTCTTGGCCGAGATGATGGCGAACGGCGAGCGCTGCGCGATGGTGGCGAAGGCGATCACGGGGGCGTTGTTGTTCGAGCGCGAGATCATGTAGTTGGCGCCGCCGGTGCGGCCCGCCTGCACCTGCTTGGCGGCCACGAGCTGGATCGACTGGGCGGCCCCGCGGCCGGCCTCGACCTGCACCTGCACGCCTTCCTTCTCGAACAGGCCGGTCGACGCCGCGTACATCACGGGCGAGAACGCCAGCGAATAGGCCGCCGGCGTCATGAAGATCAGCTTGCCCTTGGATTGGGCATGCACCCAGGCGGGATGGGCGGCGGCCATGGCGGCGGCTGCGGCGGCGGTGGAAGTGGTCAGAAATTGACGGCGATCCATGGGGCGCTCTCCTGAGGACGGTTGCAAAAGCAGGGAAAGAAGGAAGGGGGAGGGGAAACCGGCGACGCGGGCGGCCACGGGCCCTGTGCGCCAAACGGTTCACTAATGATACGATAGTTAATGGATGAAACGCAACACGTTTTGTTGCACGCGCCTGACGTTATGTGGCCTTAAGTGTTTCGTGCATCCCATTGTGAAGCGCACAGCCACGGGCAGCGAGGAAAACCCACCCCTGTGCCCGGGTTCCGCATGCAAGGTTCAGGCCGGCGGCATGCACCGCCGGGTCCGGTCACACCGCCTCAGGCCGCTTCCTGGTAGAAGGTGTTCCGGTGCAGGCTGCGCGGCGCCAGTGAGCGCACACTGTCATGAATGGCGCCGATGTGCTGGGGGGTGGTGCCGCAGCAGCCGCCCACGATGTTGACCAGGCCCTCGGCGGCGAAGGCGTGCAGCAGCCGGCTGGTGACCTCGGGGGTCTCGTCGAAGCCGGTGTCGCTCATCGGGTTGGGCAGGCCGGCGTTGGGGTAGCAGCTGATGAAGGTGTCGCCCGCGACCTTGGCCAGCTCCTGGATGTAGGGGCGCATCAGCGTGGCGCCGAGCGCGCAGTTCAGGCCCACGGCGAGGGGCTGGATGTGGCGCACGCTGGCCCAGAAGGCGCTCACGGTCTGGCCGCTGAGGATGCGGCCGGAGGCGTCGGTGACGGTGCCGCTGACGATGATGGGCAGGCGCTCGCCGGAGCGTTCGAAGAACTCGTCGATGGCGAACAGCGCGGCCTTGGCGTTGAGCGTGTCGAAGATGGTCTCGACCAGCAGCACGTCGGCCCCGCCCTCGGCCAGGGCCTCGACCTGCTCCAGGTAGGCCGCGCGCAGCTGCTCGAAGTTCACGTTGCGCGCGCCGGCGTCGTTCACGTCGGGGCTGATGCTCGCGGTCTTGGGCGTGGGGCCGAGCGCGCCGGCCACGAAGCGCGGCTTGTCGGGCGTGCTGAACTTGTCGCACGCGGCGCGCGCCAGCCGCGCCGAGGCCAGGTTCATCTCGCGCGCCAGATCGGCCATGTCGTAGTCCTCCTGCGCGATCGTGGTGGCGCCGAAGGTGTTGGTCTCGATCAGGTCGGCGCCGGCCGCGAGGTAGCCCTCGTGGATGTCGCGGATCACGTCGGGCCGCGTCAGGCTCAGCAGCTCGTTGTTGCCCTTGACGTCCTTGTGGAAGTCCTTGAAGCGGTCGCCGGCCCCGCCGGGGCCGTCGTACCCCTGCCCGCGGTACTGCGCCTCGCCGAGCTTGAAGCGCTGGATCATGGTGCCCATGGCGCCGTCGAGGATGGCGATGCGCTGCTGCAGGATGCCGGGCAGCGCCTGGGCGCAGGTGTAGGGGGCGGGAGCGTTCATGGCCCGGATTGTAGGAACCGCCACCGGTCCCGGGCGGCGGCGGCCCGGACCGCCCTGCGGCTTGCCCGACAATACCGGGCATGAAAGACCTCACGCCCCAGCAGGCCTGGGCCTGGCTGAACGCCGAGCGGCAGCGATGCGAAGCGCTGGACCTCGCCCCCCCGCTGTTCGTCGACGTGCGCATGGAGATCGAGTCTCTCTATGTGGGCCGCCCGCCGGACGTGCAGAACATCCCCTGGTACGAATACCCCGAGCTGACGCCCGACCCGGCGGGCTTCGCCGAAGCGGTCGCCCAGGCCGCCGGCAGCAAGGACCGCCCGATCCTGCTGATCTGCCGCAGCGACACGCGCACGCGCGAGGCCGGCCCGGCGCTGGAGGCGGCTGGCTTCACCGACGTGGCGCACGTGCTGCACGGCTTCGAGGGCGACCTCGACGAGACCTTCCGCCGCTCGACCCGCAACGGCTGGCGCTTCGACGGCCTGCCGTGGGAGCAGATGTAGGGTGGGGCCGGTTCACATGGACGCCGCCGCCTTCTCGATCGACGTGGCCCGCGGCAGCGAGGTGCTGGAAAGCAGCCTGGGCGTGCTGCACGAGGTGTTCGGCTACGACGACTTCCGCGGCCCGCAGGCCGACATCGTGGCCCACGTGGGCGCGGGCGGCGACGCGCTGGTGCTTATGCCCACGGGCGGCGGCAAGTCGCTGTGCTACCAGGTGCCGGCCATCGTGCGCGAGCGCGCCGGCCACGGCCTCACGGTGGTGGTCTCGCCGCTGATCGCGCTGATGCACGACCAGGTGGGCGCGCTGACCGAGGCCGGCGTGCCCGCGGCCTTCCTCAACTCCAGCCTGTCCGGCGAGGAGGCCCAGCGCGTGGAGAAGCAGATGCTGCGCGGCGAGCTGACCCTGCTCTACGCCGCGCCCGAGCGCCTCACCACGCCGCGCTGCCTGGCCCTGCTGGATTCGCTGCACGAGCGCGGCCGGCTCAGCCTGTTCGCGATCGACGAGGCGCACTGCGTGAGCCAGTGGGGCCACGACTTCCGCCCCGAGTACCGCGCGCTGGCGGTGCTGCACGAGCGTTTCGCGGACGTGCCGCGCGTGGCGCTGACCGCCACGGCCGACGCGCTCACCCGCGCCGACATCGTCGAGCACCTGCAACTGCAGCAGGCCCGCACCTTCATCAGCAGCTTCGACCGGCCCAACATCCGCTACCAGCTGGTCGAGAAGAAGGACGCCACCGCCCAGCTCCTGCGCTTCATCCGCGACGAGCACATGGGCAGCAGCCCCGGCGGGCACGACGCCGGCATCGTCTACTGCCAGTCGCGCCGCCGCGTGGAAGAAGTGGCCGCGCTGCTGCGCGAGGCCGGGCTGAACGCGCTGCCCTACCACGCCGGCCTGGAGCCGGCGCTGCGCCAGCAGCACCAGGACCGCTTCCTGCGCGAGGAAGGCCTGATCATGGTGGCCACGATCGCCTTCGGCATGGGCATCGACAAGCCCGACGTGCGCTTCGTCGCGCACCTGGACATGCCCAAGAACATCGAGGGCTACTACCAGGAGACCGGGCGCGCCGGACGCGACGGCGAGCCGGCCAACGCCTGGATGGCGTACGGCCTGCAGGACGTGGTGAACCAGCGCCGCATGATCGACGAGAGCCCGGCGGCCGAGGAGTTCAAGCAGGTGCTGCGCGGCAAGCTCGACGCGCTGCTGACACTGGCCGAAGCCTCGGACTGCCGGCGCGTGCGCCTGCTGCGCTACTTTGGCGAAGAAAGCCAGCCTTGCGGCAATTGCGACAACTGCCTGCACCCGCCCGAACTGCACGACGCGACCGAGGCGGCGCGCAAGCTGCTCTCGTGCATCTACCGGGTGCAGCAGGCCAGCGGCGTGGCATTCGGCACCGGCCACATCCTGGACATCCTGCGCGGCAAGGCGACCGAGAAAGTGACGCAGTACGGCCACGAGCGGCTGTCCACCTTCGGCATCGGCGCGGACCTGTCGGAGACGCAGTGGCGCGCCCTGCTGCGCCAGCTGATCGCGCGCGGGGCGGTGCGGGTGGATGCGGCCCACTTCAATACCCTGCAGCTGGCCGAGGCGGCGCGCGGCATCCTCAAGGGCGAAAGCCCTGTGTGGCTGCGCACGCTGGCCGACAAGGCCCCGGCACGCGGCAGCCGCCAGCGCGCCGCGCGCGCCACCGAGAAGGCCGACGACGGCACGCCGCTGAGCCTGGCGCAGCGCGAGTGCCTCGACGCGCTCAAGGCCTGGCGCGCCGGCGTGGCGCGCGAGCACAACCTGCCGGCCTTCGTGATCTTCCACGACGCCACGCTGCGCGCCATCGCCGCCCGCCTGCCGCGCAGCGAGGCCGATCTGGACGGCATTTCCGGCATCGGCCAGAAAAAGCGCGAGGCGTACGGCGCCGAGGTGGTGCGCGTGGTGAGTGCTTTCGTCTGAAGATTGCGCCGTGGCGGCGGGGTTTCTGCACGCCATTGCCTGACGCCACAGCGGCCACCCATCGGGCCGGCCGGCCCGGGTGCCCGCTTCCCGCTCAAGAACGGCGGCCGGCGGCCGATGTTCTGGAGAAGCCGGGCATTTGCTTCTTCTTTTTCGTCCCCTTTGCACCCGCCCGGCTTCCTTCAAGCAGCAAGCAAGCAAGCCATCACGGAGCGGTTCATGATTTTCAGGTTGCCATGGTTCAGCAAGGCCCCCAAGCCCGCCTACCACGACACCCAGGTGCTGGAACTGGATTTCCTCGTCGACGAGTTCTACGAGGCCATGGCCGACATCAAGGATCCGGTGCGCAACCACATCCAGGCCGCCCTCATGTCCTGCCAGACGCCCAAGGACCTGTGGTTCCTGCGCGGCAAGCTGCACAACCTGATTTCGCGCCACCACTGCGAGAGCGAGGCCAACGCGCGCGTGGGCCGGCTGGACCACAAGCTGCGTTTCTTCGTGCAGAACCACCCCGAATACTCGCCCGACGAGCTGCCCAGCGGGCCGATGGCGATGTTGCATTGAGCTAGGACTCCCCCCTGCGCCGCTTTGCGGCTTCCCCCCTCCCTTGCGCGCCTTCGGCGCTTGGAGGGGGGACGACATCTCGGGCCGGCGGAGCCGGACCCTCGTTGTCTCTGGGTTTTTCGGCTTCTTCGCTCCGGAAGCCGTGTTTTCGCTCGCGGCACTGACAACTGCGCGACGCTTGCGGTGGGCCGCGTTCGATATGCTGCCGTCCACATCGACTCTTCCTTTCCCGTGAAGGGCTCCGCTTCCGCGGCCATCGGCGGCGGGCGTCTTTTCCGTCTTTCGAACCTCACGCCATGGACTTTCACATCGACCCCGGCCTGCGCGAGCTCCAGGCCGCCACCCGCGCCTTCATCGCCGAGAAGGTGATTCCGCTCGAGAACGACCCGCGCCAGTCGTCGCACGGTCCCGACGAGTCCCTGCGCCGGGACCTGGTGGCGCTCGCGCGCGACGCCGGCCTGCTCACGCCGCATGCCTCCAAGGCGCTGGGCGGCCTCGGGCTGAGCCACGTCGCCAAGGCCTTCGTGTTCGAGGAAGCCGGCTACTCCTGGCTCGGCCCCACGGCGCTGAACATCCACGCGCCCGACGAAGGCAACATCCACCTCATGGAAGAGGTGGCCACCGAGGCGCAGAAGGCGCGCTGGCTCAAGCCCCAGGTGGAAGGCCGCACGCGCTCGTGCTTCGCGATGACCGAGCCCGACGGCGCCGGCGCCGATCCCTCGCTGCTGGCCACCATTGCGGTGCGCGACGGCGGGGACTACCTCATCAACGGACGCAAGTGGCTGATCACCGGCGCCGAGGGCGCGGCCTACGCGATCGTGATGGCGCGCATGGAGGACGGCTCGGCCTCCATGTTCCTCACCGACATGGACCGCGCCGGCATCATCCTCGAGCGCAACATGGACGCCATGGACCGCTGCTTCACCGGCGGCCACGGCGTGCTGCGCTTCGAGAACCTGCGCGTCCCGGCCACCGACGTGCTGGGCGAGATCGGCAAGGGCTTCCGCTACGCGCAGGTGCGGCTGGCGCCGGCGCGCCTGACGCACTGCATGCGCTGGCTCGGCCAGGCGCGCCGCGCGCACGACGAGGCGATGGCCTACGTCATGCGCCGGCAGGCCTTCGGCAAGCCGCTGCACGAGCACGAGGGCGTGGGCTTCATGCTGGCCGACAATCACATCGACCTGCAGACCGCGCGCCTGCACATCTGGCACACCGCTTGGCTGCTGGACCAGGGCGAGAAAGGCAACTTCGAGTCGAGCCGCGCGAAGGTGGTGTGCTCGGAGGCGCTGTGGCGGGTGGTCGACCGCTGCGTGCAGGTGATGGGCGGCCTGGGCGTGACGGCCGAGGCGCCGGTGATGCGCATCTTCACCGACATGCGGGCCTTCCGGATCTACGACGGCCCGAGCGAGGTGCACCGCTGGAGCATGGCGCGCAAGCTCGTGCAGGCGGCCAAGGCATGAAGCAGCGCACCTGCTAGGTGCGGCTAGGTGCGCTGCGGCGCAACCTGCTCCACCGCCCAGGCAATCGCGCAGGCCACGCCATCCAGCACCGGCACGCCGCAGCCGCGCTCCACGGCCTCGGCGTGGCCGGTCAATCCCCCGGAAGCCAGCAGGATGGCCTGTGCGCCGTCGAGTTCTATCGCGTCCCGGGCCGTGGCCACGATGCGGTCGAGCACCTCGGATTCCGCGATGGCCGCCGCCGCCACACCGATGCCGGCCGCGCGCACCGAACAGCCGGCCCCTCCTCCGTAGCGGGCGATCAGTTCCTGAATGCCCGGAACCGCCGCATGCACGGTCGTGACCACGCCAACCCGCGGCGACACGGCCAGCGCGGCGCGGATGCCGGCCTCGCAGGTGCCCACCACCGGCACGCCGACCAGCTGGCGCGCGGTGTCCAGGGCGATGTCGTCGAAGCACGCCATCACGTAGGCATCGAAGCCCGGGTTGGCGCGGATCAGCCGCTCCACCTGGACCTCAGCCGCATCCCGCTCGGGCAGGCTTTCGATGGCCAGCGGCCCGTGCTCCGGGTTCACCACCGTCAGCGCCACCCCGTCCGAGGCGAACGGCTCCGCCGCGCGCCGCACCCGCTCCGTCACGGCGGGGTTGGTGTTGGGATTGATGACCAGCAGGCGGCGCAGCCGCCTGCCGGTCTGCGGTACGGCCGCTGTCATCGGCGGCCCGCCATCAGATCGGGAAGCCACATCACGATGTCGGGGAAGACCATCACCAGCAGCGTGAAGGCGATCATCACGAAGACGTAGGGGATCGCGCCCCACATCACGTCGCTGAACGAGCCGCCGTCGCGGCGCACGCCCTGCACGACGAACAGGTTCATGCCAAGCGGCGGCGTGATCAGCGCGATCTCGCACATCAGCACGATGAAGATCCCGAACCAGATCGGATCGACCCCGACCGCAACCACCATCGGCACGGCGATCGGCACCGTGAGCACGAGCATGGACATCGCATCCATGAACGTGCCGAGCACGATGTAGAACACCAGCAGCACCAGCAGCAGCGAGAGCTGGCCAAAGCCGAAGGAGGCCACCCATTGGGTCACGGCCTGGGCCGCGCCGGTCATCGAGATGGTGACGTTGAGCAGCAGCGCGCACATCAGCACGATCACCACCATGCCGGTGGTGCGCGCGGCCAGCATCGAGCAGCGCACCAGCAACGCGATGCTCATCTTGCCGCTGAACGCCACGAAGGCCAGCGCCATCACCACGCCGATCGCCGCCGATTCGGTTGGCGTGGCGAGCCCGCCGTAGATCGATCCCATCACCACGCCGAAGATGATCAGCGGCGGGATCAGGTATTTCGACAGCGCGAGCTTCTCGCGCAGCGGCATGTCGACCATATCGGCAGCCTCCCGTCCTGCATGGCGGTGGGCGAAGAAGATGTAGAGCGAGAAGCAGAAGGCGAGCAGCAGGCCGGGGATGAGACCGGCGGCGAACAGCTGGCCCACCGAGGTATTGGCGAGCGAGCCGTAGACCAGCAGGTTGATCGAGGGCGGGATCAGAATGCCGAGCGTGCCGCCGGCGGCCAGCGAGCCGAGAGCCGGCCGCATCGGGTACTTGTACTGCTGCAGCGCCGGCAGCGCGATGGTGCCGACCGTGGCCGCCGTAGCCACGGACGAGCCGGAAGTGGCCGAGAACAGCGTGCAGGTGGCGATGTTGGTATGCAGCAGGCCGCCTGGGGTCTTGCCGAGCCACACGGCGAGCGCATCGTACATGCGGTCGGCGATGCCGCCGCGCAGCAGCAGCTCGCCGAGCAGCATGAAGAGCGGAATCGCGAGGATGGCCGGGCTGTTCAGGCTCGACCAGATCACGCCGCCCATCATGTCCACCAGCGGCATGCCGAACATCAGGTAGCCGCCGAACGCGCCGACGGTGATGATCGATACGGCCACCGGCATGCTGAGGAACATCAGCACCAGCATGATCGCGAAGCCGACGAGGACGAGGACGATGCTCATGCCGCACCCCCTTCCCCGATGTTTCCTTCCCGCTTTTTCAGATCCTCGAGCTCGGCTTCGAGCTCTTCCTGGGCGGAGGAGGCGCCGAACTGCCGGTTCAGCGCCGGCCAGTCGCGGCGCACGAAGAGCCGCAGCGCCCGCCAGGCGAGCACGAGCGCAACGAGCGCGAATACCGACATGGTGACGAGCCAGATCGACTGCGGGTAGATCAGCGGCGTTGCCCAGGGGGTCTGGGCGATCGACTTGTAGTCCTGGGTCTCGATCACGGTCTGCACCGTGAAGTAGAGCAGGTAGGCGCTGAGCGCGCCCATCGACAGCGCGGCGATCGCGTTCAGCACCGCCTGCGCCGTGCGCGACAGGCGCATCTGCAGCAGGTTGATGCGGATGTGCGATTGCTCGATCAGCGCGACGGCGAAGCAGAGCGGGGCGCAGATGGCGATCGCATAGCCGCCCAGCTCGTCGATGCCCGCCATCGAATGCCCGAGGAATTTCCGGAGCAGGGTTTCGACGGTGACCGCGATGGACAGCAGGACCATCGTGGCACCGAAGACGATGCCCATGATGTTGGCCGAGGTTTTCATCGTTTGGATCCTTGCGGCCTGCGCCTACAGGCCGAGCTGCTTGCCGACGGTTTCGCGCCACTTCTTTTCGCAATCGGGTGCCACCGCATTGCACTGCTTCGCCCAGATCGGCAGCGAGACCTTGCCGACCGCGGCCGCGACGGTGGCCAGATCGGCTTGCGAGACGGGCAGCGTCTTCAGTGCATAGGGCTTGCCGCGCTCGCACGGGCTCTGGCCGGCATTGCAGCGCATCGCATCCTCGTAAAGATCCTTCGAGAAGGTCCAGATCTCGGCCACCAGCTCCTTGATGGCGGCATCGAGCTTCTTGCGCGTCTCTTCGGGCAGGCGGTTCCAGGTCTTGAGGTTGATCGCATAGCCGTTCACGGCCAGCTGCAGCGCCACCGGCAGCACGGTGGTGGTTGCTTCCGGCCAGCCGCCCGAATTGGCCGAGGACGGGCCGGTGATGGCGCAATCGACCACGCCGCGCGCCAGCGACTGCTGAACCTCGCCGAACGGCATGGAGATGCCGGTGGCGCCGAGGCCGGCCACGAAGTTGGCCGCGCTCTGGTCGCCGACGCGAACCTTCGTACCGCGCAGGCTGGCGAGGCCGGTGATCTGGGGTTTGCAGAAGAAGACCTGCGGGCCGGCCGGCCACACCCCCAGCAGCTTGGCGTTGAAGCGGCTCTGCAGCCGTCCGTCGACATAGTCGAAGAAGGCGTCGATGTTCTTTTTGCCGACCTCGAAGCTGGTGTTCATGCCGACGAGGTCGAGCCCCAGCACGGAAGGCTCGTCGCGGCTGACCTGCGGGCCGCGGATCGAGACGATGTCGAACAGGCCCGAGCGCAGCACGCGCAGGCCGTCGGTGTCGGGAATGCCGGCCACGTCGACCGGCAGGTATTCGACCACGATGTCGAGCCCGGTGCGCTTGGCCAGCGTGGCGAAGAAGGGCTGCTCCTTGGTTTGGGCGATGAGCCCCGAGCCGGCGGGCTGGCCGAGAACCTTGAGCTTGATCGTCTGGGCCTGGGCGGCGGCAGTGGAGACGAGGGCGGCGGCGCAGAAGGCCAGTGTCAGGGTCAGGCGGGATGTGCGGGCGGAAAACGAAAACGTGCGGGAAGCCATGGTGATTCCTTTCGTTGCGACTCATCGATCCGCCAGACGATTCCGGCGCCGATGCCAACAAGCAACGCAAGTTTCTTGCCAGCACTCATGAAACTATAGTTTCTCGTCAGATCGGCAACAACCAAGGGGAAACCCTTGCCAGCAACACCCAAATCTGGCGCCACGAGCGCACAGCAACGGTGCCTGATGCACCGGCTTCGGACAGCCGCCGGCGGGCCTGCTGCCGCCTACAGCTCTTCAAGGCCGTCGTTGAGCGCCTCGATGCCGCGCAGCCGCTTGCGTCCCGCCACGCCGGCTTTCTCGATCGCGCGGGAGGCCAGCAGGTGGCACACCGCCGTCACCGCCACATGGTTGAACAACGGCCCGGGGGCGAGCGACTGGCAGCGGAAGTGCCAGGTGGCGCCCGCCTGGAACGGCACGCCTTCGTCGGTGATGTAGAGCACCTTGGCCCGGCTGCCGACAATCGCCTCCATCAGCAGGCCCATGCGGGCCACCCGGCGCCGCAGGCCGAAGACGATGACCAGGTCGTCCGGGGTCAGGCTCACCAGGTGCTCGCCCATGGTCTGGCCGCCGCCGGGTATGGCGACGATCTGCTCGACCACCTGCGTCAACTGCCACTGCAGATAGCTGGCAAAGGCATGGCTGCTGCGAAAGCCGATGACCCAGACCTTGCGGGCACCCAGCAAGGCCTGCACCACGCCATCGATCTGGGTGTCCGAAATCGACAGGAAAGTGGTCTCCAGGTTGGCGATGCCCTGCGCGACATGGGCGGCCACCGACTGGACGGCGCCGGTGTCCGCGCTGGTGGACAGGAACAGCCGGGACCCGGTCTGCTTTTCCTCGCGCGCATGGCGCCGGGCCTCTTCGTAGCTGTCATAGCCCAGTCGCTTGACGAAGCGCGACACGGTGGCCTTGGACACGTGGGCCAGCTCGGCCAGCTCCGAGCCCGAATAACTGGCCAGTTCGCCGGGAAAGTCGCAAACGAATTCGCCCAGCCGCCGTTCCGCCGGGTGCAGGCCCGGCAGCGCAGCACGCACGCGGGCGAGAAAAGAATGTTCCTTGGGAGGCATGGTGGTAAAACCTCGGTTTCACCGCATTCTGCCCGTGAAACTGGCGCAAGGGCTCAAAGACCAAAGGCCGGTTCGCACGGCCCGCCGCACGCCGGGCACCAGCCGATGCGTCAGGTGAAGCCGATACCGCGCGCTTCGCGCACCTCAGGCTTGATGCGGTGCTCGGCCTCGAGCTGGGCGACGAATTCCTCGGGCTCGAGGGTTTCGGCCAGGATCTCGACCTGGCGCTTGACCGCCGCGAAGTCACCCGGGCAGAGCTGTTCCAGGCGCGCCAGGCGCGCGGCGAGCGCCGGGGTCAGTTGCGCCGCGTCGCCGCCCAGCGCCTCCACCACGAACATGGTTTCGCGCTGCGCCGCCGTGAGCGACTTGAAGCGGATCTTGAAGGTGAAGCGCCGCAGGGCCGCCTGGTCGATGCTGTCCATCAGGTTGGTGGTACAGATGAAGATGCCGGCGAAGCGCTCCATGCCCTGCAGCATCTCGTTGACCTCGGTCACCTCGTAGGTGCGCTGGGCGCCGCGGCGGTCCTGCAGGAAGCTGTCGGCTTCGTCGAGCAGCAGCACGGCGCGCTCGGCCTCGGCCTCGCGGAACATGGCGGCCATGTGTTGCTCGGTCTCGCCCACGAACTTGCTCACCAGGTCGCTGGCGCGGCGGATCATGAGCGGACGGCCCAGCTGCTGGGCGATGTGCTCGGCCAGCGCCGTCTTGCCAGTGCCGGGCGCGCCGTGGAAGCACAGGCAGCCGTGACCACGCGCCTTGAGCGCCTCGATGATGCGCGGCACAGGGTGGCGCGACTCGACATTAAGCATGTCCAGGCTGTACTGCGTGACGCTGGGGCGCTGCAGCACGTCGGGCGCGCGACCCAGGGCCTGGTCGGCGTGGCGCAGCTGGCGCTCGATGAGCTCGTCCAGCAGCGGGGGCGGCCCCACGCGCGCGGCCTTGCGGCCGGTGGCGCGCCCCGGCGCGGCGGCCAGTTCGGCGAAGCGCACCGCCGTGCGGATCTGCGCCGGCGTGAGGCCCTTGCGCTCGGTCAGGCGGCCCACCAGAGCCTCGCTGACCGCCGCACCTTCCAGGGTCTTGCGCACGAGCTGCTCGCGCGCGCCGGGCGGCGGGCTCTTGAGTTCCAGGTGGTAGGCGAAGCGGCGGCGGAAGGCCGGGTCGATCTGCTCGATGCGGTTGGTGATCCACACGGTGGGCACGGCGTTCGATTCGAGCACCTGGTTGACCCAGGCCTTGCCGCTGACCGAGTGGCTGTGCGGCGCGGCCACGTGCTCGGCGCGCGCCATGAACTGCGCGGCCTCGCTGGAGATCGGCGGGAAGACGTCTTCCACCTCGTCGAACAGCAGCGCCGACTGGGCCGTGCCCTTGAGAAACACCTGCGCGATCTGCAGCGAGCGGTAGCGGTCGCGCCCCGAGAGCGCGTTGCCGTCGCGGTCGGCGTATTCCACTTCGAACAGCTCCAGGCCGGCGGCCTTCGCCGCCACGCGCGCGAGTTCCGTCTTGCCGGTGCCGGGTGGGCCGTAGAGCAGCACGTTGACGCCCGCTTCCTTGCGCGCCACGGCCTCGCGCAGCAAGCCACTGAGCAGGCGCACGTCCTCGGCCACGTAGTCGAAGTCTCCGGGCACGAGGGTGGAGCGCGCCGCCGGGCGCGTGAACACGGCCATGAGCTCGCTCTGGGAGCGGTACTCGCGCATCAGCACGGGCGGCAGTTTCTCGCTGACCTTCATCAGGTCGGCCAGGTCGGTGATGTTGTGCTCGGAGATGAGGTTCTCCACCATGCCGATGCGCTCGAGCCGCGAACCCGCGCGCAGGGCCTCGCCGACCTCACTGGCTTTCACACCCGCCACGTCGGCGATGGCGGCGTAGGCCTCGGGCGCGTTGTTTACCTTGAACTCGACCAGGATGGAGCGCAGGTCGCGCTGGTAGCGCGCCAGCGTGCCGTAGAGCAGCAGCGCGCGCTCGGCCCGGTTGAGCTGCAGCAGGCCGGCCAGCGCGTCGATGTTCTTCTCCACCAGCGTGGACTGCTTCTTGAGCGCCTGGCTCAGCCACTCGCCGGTCACCGACAGCACCGAGAGCAGGTCCTTGGGCGACTCCTTGGCGTACTCGTCGAGGTAGAAGAACAGCGTGCCTTCCTCGTACGGGCCGCGCCAGACCCCGTAGCGCTCCATGAAAGCGCTCGTGCCCAGGCGCTCGTGGCCCTGCCAGAGTTCGTTGTCCTTACAGCGCCGCTGCAGGAACTCGCGCAGGCGCAGCAGCACGGTCTGCGGCCACACCAGGTGGCGCCCGGCGAGCGAGAGCAGGGTGTTGAGGTCGCGCCGCACGTTGAAGCGCGGCCCCTGGCGCGCGGCCAGGGTGAGCACGAAATGCGAGCACATGAGGTCCAGCACGGGCGCCTGGCGCAGGCCGTGCGGCACGAACACGCGCCCCTCGGCCGCGAAGGGCGCATGGCGCCCTTCCCGCGGCTCCAGCGCGGAGCGGGTCGTGGCGGCCGGCGGCGGCAACGATCGCTTGTTCATCCAGACACCTCCAGAAATGCCTTCCTCTGTGACGCCCCGCCGGGATGCCCGGCGGGCGTTCGATCGGGACCATAACCCAGCTTGATCAATCATGGAAGTGACTGATGAAGCCCGTCTGCGCATTTTGTGGGGCTTTACCGAACCCTCGAATGGCGCGCGGGCATTCACAATCGCGCCATGCAACGACCCGACACCCCCCTTCCGGTGCGCTTCGGCGACATCGAGGCCGCCGCCGCCCGCCTCGCGGGCCAGGTGCTGGAGACGCCCTGCGTGGAATCCCGCACGCTGTCGCAGGTCCTGGGCTGCCAGGTGTTCCTCAAGTTCGAGAACCTGCAGTACACCGCGTCGTTCAAGGAGCGGGGCGCGTTCAACAAGCTCGCGCTGCTCGACGCCGCCGAACGCGCGCGCGGCGTGATCGCCATGAGCGCCGGCAACCACGCCCAGGGCGTGGCCTACCACGCGCAGCGGCTCGGGCTGCGCACGGTGATCGTCATGCCGCGCTTCACCCCGGGGGTCAAGGTCGAGCGCACGCGCGGCTTCGGCGCCGAGGTGGTGCTGCACGGCGACAGCCTGGACGCCGCGCGCGCCCACGCGCGCGAACTGGCGCAGGCGCGCGGGCTGGTGTTCGTCCATCCCTACGACGACGCGGCGATCGTCGCCGGCCAGGGCACGGTGGCGCTGGAGATGCTGCGCGCCCAGCCCGATCTGGACACCCTGGTGGTGGCCATCGGCGGCGGCGGCCTGATCGCCGGCATGGCGATCGCCGCCAAGGCGCTGCGCCCCGGCATCGAGGTCGTGGGCGTGCAGACCGAACGCTTTCCCGCGATGTACAACGCCGTCAAGGGCGCGCACCTGCCCCAGGGCACCAGCACCATCGCCGAGGGCGTCGCGGTCGGCACGCCGGGCGAGATCACGCAGGCCATCGTGCGCGACCAGGTCGACGACGTGCTGCTGGTCGACGAGGGCGACGTCGAGCAGGCGATCGTGATGCTGCTGGAGATCGAGAAGACCCTGGTCGAAGGCGCGGGCGCGACCGGCCTGGCCGCGCTGCTCAAGCACCCGGCGCGCTTCGCGGGCAAGCGCGTGGGCCTGGTGCTCAGCGGCGGCAACATCGACCCGATGCTGCTGGCCTCCATCATCGAGCGCGGCATGGTGCGCGCCGGGCGGCTGGCGCGCATCCAGGTGAATGCGCGCGACGTGCCGGGCAACCTGGCACGCATCACGGCCACCGTGGCCGAAGCGGGCGCCAACATCGACGAGGTGCACCACCAGCGCGCCTTCACGCTGCTGGCGGCGCAGAACGTGGCGATCGAGCTGGTGCTGCAGACGCGCGGGCACGAGCACGTGGCGCAGGTGATCGAGCAACTGCGGGGGGCGGGGTTCGAAGCGGCGCTGCTGTAAGCCGGCGAGCCGGCGCAACGCATTGTTAATAGGCGGCGCCGCGCAGCGATAAAGCCGGCCTGAACCGCGATCCAAAGCGACGTTCGGGTTGACGCACCGCGCCACACTCTGCATCATGGCCCCGGATTGCAACCAAACGTAGGAGGACGTAATGAATACCAACGCCCTTTGGGACTCGCTGCAAAGCACGCTGGGCACCCATATTCCGCAACTGCTCGGCGCGCTGGCCATCTTCATCCTGGGCTGGCTGATCGCGGTGCTGGTGCGCGCCGCGGTGCGCAAGACGCTGGGTTTCGTCGGGGTGAACCACCGCTTCGGCAAGCTCACCGGCACCGGCGTGGACATCGAGGGCGCGGTGGCGCTGGCCCTGTTCTGGGTCGTCATCCTGCTCACGCTGGTGGCGGTGTTCAACTCGCTGAACCTGGCGCTGGTCTCGGGGCCGTTCTCGGCCTTCACCACCCAGCTCTTCGAGTACGCGCCGCGCCTGCTGGGCGGCCTGATCCTCGCGCTGGTGGCCTGGCTGGTGGCCAGCATCGTGCGGGCGGTCTCGCAGAAGCTGCTGGACAAGACCACCCTGGACGAAAAGCTCTCCGAGCACGCGGACATGGCCCCGATCAGCGAAAGCCTCTCGGGCGCGCTGTTCTGGCTGGTGGTCCTGCTGTTCGTGCCCGCCATCCTCGGGGCGCTGCAGATGGAAGGCCTGCTCGATCCGCTGCGCGCCATGGTCGCCAAGACGCTGGACATGCTGCCCAACGCGGTGGCCGCGCTGATCATCGGCGGGGTCGGCTGGGTCGTCGCCACCGTGCTGCGCAACCTCACCACGCACCTGAGCCACACCGCCGGCGTGGACAAGCTCGGCAGCCATGCCGGCCTGTCCGAGTCGGTGCGGATCTCGCGCGTGATCGGCCTGCTGGTGTTCGTGGTGGTGTTCCTGCCTTCGCTGATCGCCGCGCTCGACGCGCTCAAGGTCGAGGCGATCTCGCGGCCGGCCACCGACATGCTCAACACCCTGATGCAGGCCGTGCCCAACCTGATCGCCGCCGCGCTGATCCTGGTGGTGACCTGGCTGGTGGCCTCGTTCGCCAGCCGCCTGCTCGCGACCCTGCTGGCCACGCTCGGCTTCGACACCCTGCCCGCGCGCATCCAGATGGCGCACGCGTTCGAGAAGACCAGCGCCTCCACCGTGGTCGGCCGGGTCGCGCTGTTCTTCGCCATGCTGTTCGCCACGGTCGAGGCCGCCGCGCAGCTCGGCTTCGGGCAGGTCAGCGACATCGTTTCGAGCTTCATCCGCTTCGGCGGCGACATCCTGCTCGGCTCGGCGATCCTGGTGATCGGCTTCTGGCTGGCCAACGTGGCCTACGACGCGATCGACCGCGCCAGCGGCGCTGGCACCAAGGGCCTGGCGCGCATCGGCCGCTACGCCATCCTGGCGCTGGTGATCGCCATGGGCCTGCGCGCCATGGGCATCGCCGACGACATCGTCAACCTCGCCTTCGGCCTCACGCTGGGCGCCATCGCGGTGGCGGTGGCGCTGTCCTTCGGCCTCGGCGGACGCGAAGCCGCCGGCAAGCTGATGGACCACTGGCTGTCCAAGCTGCGCCGCGACGAATGAGCCGGTGAACCGCCTGGGCCGCTGCAGTGCCGCACCGCAGCGGCCCATCGCTTAAAATCGCGCCGCACCCTTTCCATCCCGATCGACGACGGAGCACACGAACGATGGCCAGCCACCACGACGCCCCCCACACCCCCAGCGACGACCAGCCCCAGGACCTCGTGGAATCCATCGTGCCCTACATGCCCATCGTGCTGCCCGTCGCCGGCGGCGTGCTGATGTTCCTGCTGGCGTTCATCGCCGTCTACATGGCCTGATCGAACGGCCCGGGCCCGCCCATCCGGCCCGTTCGTCCGAAGCGCTCGCCCCTATCGTTCAATGCATCACGTTATGCGGGTTTTGCATGTAACACGGCTGTAACCCGCAAGCCGGCTCCCTAAAATGGCCCCAATGGCCGACGCGCTGATCGAGACCCGGGCCCACAGGCCCGGTTTTTCATCCCCCCTGGCTGCAACCCGCGCCATCCGCTTGCAGCCCTAGCGCCGACCACCCCATTTCGCCTGGGGACCTTCCATCCAGCCGCTGCTACGCCACCGTCCGTGGTCCCAGCGGCTGTTGGTGTCTCCGGGCCGTGCCGCTTGACAAACTCTGGAGCCGATCCATGAACTCTCCTGCGATGAAGGGCCTGGCCCTGAACACGCCTTCCTATGTAAAGAACGCCCGGCTGATCGCCTGGGTCGCCGACATGGCCGCGCTGTGCAAGCCGGACCGGATCGTCTGGTGCGACGGCAGCGAAGACGAGTACGCGCGCCTGTGCCAGCAACTGGTGGACGCCGGCACGCTCAAGCGGCTCGACCCGGCCAAGCGCCCCAACAGCTTCCTGGCCTGCTCCGACCCGTCGGACGTGGCGCGCGTGGAAGACCGCACCTTCATCTGCTCGGAGAAACAGGAAGACGCCGGCCCGACCAACAACTGGACCGCCCCGGCCGAGATGCGCGCCACGTTGCAGCCCCTGTTCAACGGCAGCATGCGCGGACGCACCATGTACGTGATCCCGTTCAGCATGGGCCCGCTGGGCAGCCCGATCGCGCACATCGGCATCGAGCTGTCCGACAGCGCCTACGTGGCGGTCAACATGAAGCTCATGACGCGCATGGGCAAGCCGGTGCTGGACGTGCTGGGCGCCGACGGCGAGTTCGTGCCCTGCGTGCACACCGTGGGCGCGCCGCTGGCCGCCGGCGAGAAGGACCAGACCCCCTGGCCCTGCAACCCGACCGTCAAGTACATCGTGCACTACCCCGAGACGCGCGAGATCTGGAGCTACGGCTCGGGCTACGGCGGCAACGCGCTGCTGGGCAAGAAGTGCCTCGCGCTGCGCATCGCTTCCACCATGGGCCACGACCAGGGCTGGCTGGCCGAGCACATGCTGATCCTGGGCGTGACCAACCCCGAAGGCAAGAAGTACCACGTCGCCGCCGCCTTCCCGAGCGCCTGCGGCAAGACCAACTTCGCGATGCTGATCCCGCCCAAGGGCTTCGAGGGCTGGAAGGTCACCACCATCGGCGACGACATCGCCTGGATCAAGCCCGGCCCGGACGGGCGCCTGTACGCCATCAACCCCGAGGCCGGCTACTTCGGCGTGGCGCCGGGCACCAACGCCCAGACCAACCCCAACTGCATGGCCAGCCTAGACCGGGACGTGATCTTCACCAACGTGGCGCTGACCGATGACGGCGACGTCTGGTGGGAGGGCATGGGCGAGCCGCCCGCGCACGCGATCGACTGGCAGGGCAAGGACTGGACGCCCCAGATCGCCAAGGAGACCGGCGCCAAGGCCGCGCACCCCAACGCGCGCTTCACCGTGGCGGCCACCAACAACCCTGCGCTCGACCCGGCCTGGGACGACCCCGCCGGCGTGCCGATCGACGCCTTCATCTTCGGCGGCCGGCGTTCCACCACCGTGCCCCTGGTCACGCAGGCCCGCGACTGGACCGAGGGCGTGTACATGGCCGCCACCATGGGCTCGGAGACCACCGCCGCCGCGTTCGGCGCCCAGGGCGTGGTGCGGCGCGACCCGTTCGCCATGCTGCCCTTCTGCGGCTACAACATGAGCGACTACTTCCAGCACTGGCTCGACCTCGGCGGCAAGCTGGCCGCGCAGGGCGCGCGGCTGCCCGGCATCTTCTGCGTGAACTGGTTCCGCAAGGACGCGGCGGGCAAGTTCGTCTGGCCGGGCTTCGGCGAGAACATGCGCGTGCTCAAGTGGATGATCGACCGCCTGGAAGGCCGCGCCCCGCAGGGCGTGGAGCACGCCTTCGGCGTCAGCCCGCGCTACGAGGACATCCATTGGAGCGGCCTGGACTTCTCGCCCGAGCAGTACCACACCGTGACCCACATCGACCGCGAGGCCTGGGGCCAGGAGCTGGCGCTGCATGACGAACTTTTCACGCAGCTGGCCCACCACCTGCCGGGCGAGCTAGTGCAGACCAAGTCGAAGATCGAAAAACGCCTGACCGGGAGCACCCCCCTGCGCCGCTGACGCGGCTCGGTGCGGCCGCCGGAGGCGGCTGCTCTTCGGGCGCAGGCAGGCTTGGAGCCGCGGCCCTCAGCCCCCTCTCTGGCGCGCCGCTGCGCGGCGCTTGGAGGGGGGACGACAGCTTGGGCCGGCGGAGCCGGACCCTCGCTGTCTCTGGGTTGGGGTTACTTCATGCGCTGCGAATCGCATTCCGGCTGACGCCGGTTGGTGACAGATCATCCGGCGGGCGACGCGCGGGCAGGTGGGCCGTGACCCGGTCCAGCCACGCGGCGTCGGCCGACAGGGTGCGCAGCTCGGCCAGGGCCTCGTCGCGCGTCTGGGTCCAGCGCTCGACCACGCGCACGTCCTCCCCGTCGCGCTCCTGGTACGAGAACTCGAGCCGGATGCCGTTGGGATCGAAGAAATAGACCGAGTGCGTGCCCGCGCCGACCGGGATCGGGCCGATCAGCGGCACCCCGGCCGCGCGCAGCCGCTGCAGCATCTCGGCGAAGCGCGCCTCGGTGAGCGTGAAGGAGCAGTGCTGCATGGCGCCGATCGCATCGCGGTCGCCGGCCTGCTTGGCGCCCTTGGGCATCTCGAAGAACGCCACCAGGGTGTCGCCGCCGGCGTCGAAGAAATAGTGGCGCAGGTTCTCGAACGGCGGGTTGCCGCGGTTGCCGGGGCCGGTGCCCAGCCCCGGCGGGACCTTCAGCGCGTGCACCAGCGGCATGCCCAGCACGCCGGCGTAGAAGTCGATCGTGGCGCGCATGTCCTCGGTGTTGAGCGCGAGGTGGTGGATGCCGCGGCTGCGCGGCGGCGCGCCATGGCGCAGCCGGTCGTTGCTTGCCTGCATGATGGACGTCTCCTTCGCCTGGGCCGCCGCCCGCGGCGGCTCAGGCGCGGGCGGCCGCATCGGCCAACTGGAAATACAACTGCCCCAGGTCCGGCCGCGCCGCCAGCTCGGCGCTGGGCGCGGTCAGCGCCACGCGGCCCTTGATCAGCACGTAGGCGCGGCTCGTGAAGGGCAGCGCGATGTCGAGTTTCTGCTCCACCAGCACCATGGTCAAGCCCTTGGCGCGCAGGCTGTCGAGCGCGGCGCGGATCTCGTCCACCACGCGCGGCGCCAGGCCCAGAAACGGCTCGTCGAGCAGCAGCACGCGCGGCGCCGACATCAGCGCGCGGCCGATGGCCACCATCTGCTGCTCGCCGCCGGACAGCGTGCCGGTGGCCTGCCGGCGCCGTTCGGCCAGGCGCGGGAACATGGCATAGACGTAGTCGAAGCGCTCGCGCAGGCCGACGCCGGCCCCGGCGCGCGCGGACAGCCGCACCGCGCCCAGGCGCAGGTTGTCCTCCACCGACAGCGGCGCGAACATGCGGCGGCCTTCGGGCACCTGCACCAGGCCGTGCGCCACCACCTCGTGCGAGGCCATGCGCACCAGGTCGCGCCCGTCCATCAGGGCCGATCCGCTGCGCTCGCGCAGCAGGCCGCACAGCGCCGCCAGCAGCGTGGACTTGCCGGCGCCGTTGGGTCCGAGCAGCGCCACCGTTTCGCCGCGCTGCACGCGCAGGTGCACGTCCTGCACCACGGGGCCATGCCCGTAGCCGGCGTTCAGGCCCTGGATCTCAAGCACGGGCCAGCCCCTTGGCGGCGTTCACGGCCGGCGCGGCCAGCCCGCCCAGGTCGCCGAGGTAGGCCTCGACCACGGCCGGGTGCGCCTGCACCTCGGCCGGCGTGCCCTCGGCGATCTTGCGGCCGAAGTTCAGCACCGCCACGCGGTGCGCCAGCGCCATCAGGAAGCGCATGTCGTGCTCGATCAGCAGCACGGCGATGCCGCGCGCCGCGATGTCCCGGACGATGCCGCCCAGCCGCTCGCACTCGGCCGGCGTGAGGCCGGCGGCGGGCTCGTCGAACAGCATCAGGCGCGGGCGGGCCGCCAGCGCGCGCGCGATCTCCAGCAGCCGGCCCTGGCCGAAGGACAGCGTGGCCACGTCGGCGTCGCGCCACTCGCCCAGGCCGACGAAGTCCACCAGCGCGTCGGCTTCGGCGGCGGCCTCGCGCTCGGCCTGGGCCGCGCGGCGCGTGCCGCCCAGCAGCGGCCACAGGCTGCCGCGCAGCCGGGTGTGCATGCCCACCATCACGTTCTCGCGCACCGACATGCTCTCGAACGGCTTGTTGTGCTGGAAGGTGCGCAGGATGCCGCGCGCGGCCATGGCGTGCGGCGGCAGGCCGTGCACGGCCTCGCCGTCGAACCGCAGCGTGCCGGCCGACGGCGCCAGCGCACCGGCGATCATCGCGAAGGTGGTGCTCTTGCCCGCGCCGTTGGGGCCGATCACGCCCATGATCTGGCCGGGGTGCACGTCCAGGTCGACCTCGCTCACCGCCTGCAGGCCGCCGAAGCGCATGCCCAGGCCGCGGGCGGCGAGCAGGGGCGGCTGGGATGATGCCGGCGCGCTCATCCGCGCGTCCTCCGGCGCTGCTGGAACAGGTCCCACAGCCCGATCAGCCCCTTGGGCTGGAACAGCACCACCCCCACCATCACCAGGCCGAACACCAGCGCATGGTGGTGGCCGATCAGCGGCGAGAGCACGAAGGGCAGCAGGTACAGCAGCACCGCACCGAGCACCGCCCCGGCCAGCCGGCCGCTGCCGCCCACGATCACCATGAACAGCAGCAGGAAGGCGTTCTCCAGCCCGAAGATCGGCGGGTTGACCGTGTTGTCGACGAAGGCGTAGACCATGCCCGCCACGCCGGCCAGGGCGCTGGTGATGGCGTAGGCCGTGATCTTGGTGCGCGCCACATCGATGCCCATGGCGCGCGCGGCCTCGGCGTTGTCGCGCACGGCGCGGCAGGCGCGGCCGAACCAGGAGCGGTCCAGCCGGCGCAGCACGGCGTAGGTGGCCAACAGCAGCACCACGATCACCACCGTGTACCAGGGCCCGGCGATGCGCACGCCGAACACCTCGGGCAGCCGGTAGTTCGCCAGCCCGCTGGCGCCGCCGGTCACCGAGCCGCCCTCGTTGAGCACGACCAGGAAGAGCTGCGCGAAGGCCAGCGTGGCCAGCGCGAGGTAGAAGCCCTCCAGCCGCGTCGACGGGATCGCCACCACCAGCGCCAGCACCACGCACAGCGCGACGCAGGCCGCGATCGCCAGCGGCAGCGGCAGCCCGACCTGGAACAGCAGGATCACGATGGTGTAGGCGCCCACGCCGTAGAACGCGAAGTGCGAGAACGCCACCTGCCCGGCGATGCCGAACAGGAAGTTGTAGCCCAGCGCCAGCGTGATCCACAGCAGCATCTTGCGGTACACGTCGGTCTGGTAGGAGCCGAGCACGAAGGCCACGGCCGACAGCGCGGCGCCCACCGCCAGCAGGCCCAGCCAGGCCTTCCAGGGCGATGGCGGCGCGGCGGCGGCGGAGGTCGCCCTCTTCATCATGCCCGGGCCTCCCGCGCGCGCAGCAGGCCCGTGGGCCGCACCAGCAGGAACGCGATCAGCAGCACCAGCGGCACGCCCATGGCCATGCCCGGCGGCACGGGCGCGTAGCGCACCGTGAGCTGCTGCGCGAAGGCCAGGATCAGCCCACCCAGCAACGCGCCCTCCACCCGCCCCACGCCGCCGATCACCAGCGCCGTGAAGCCCTGGACCGCGAGCGGCACGCCCATCAGGTAGTGGGCCGAGATGTTGGGCCCGGCCAGCAGCCCGGCGAAGCCCGCCACCACCGCGCCGCCGGCGAAGGACAGCGCGGTGACGCGGCGCAGGTTGATGCCCATCAGCGCGGCCGCGCGGCGGTCGATCGCCACCGCCTCGAAGGACTTGCCGGCCAGCGTGCGCTCGAAGAAGTACCAGCAGGCCGCGAACACCGCCAGCGTCACCGCGATGACGAAGAAATTCTGGTAGGAGCCCGCCAGCAGCCCCAGCTCGAGCCGGCCGTAGCCGAAGGCGGGCGGCACGGGCTGCGGGTCGGGTCCGAAGCTGATCGAGATCGCCTCGCGGAACACCACCAGCATGCCCAGCAGCGACAGCACCGGCGCCAGCGGCGGCGCGCCGCGCTCGACCAGCGGGCGCACCGTGAGGCGCTCCGTGAGCCAGCCCACGGCGAACATCAGCGCCAGCACCACCGCCATGCCCACGGGATAGGGCCACTCCAGCAGCGAGAGCAGCGCGAAGCCGCCGAAGGCCGCCACCATGGCCCACTCGCCCACCGCGAAGTTGATGATGCCGGTGGGCCGCGTGATCAGCAGGAACGACAGCGCCACCAGCGCGTAGATGCAGCCGGTGGCGGAGGCGCTGACGACGAGCTCCAGAAAGTCGTTCAAGGCCCGGGTCTCCCGGCGGCGCCGCTCACTTGGTGCCGGCGTGGACGACCCGGCCCTGTTTGTCGCCTTCGTAGACGCGCACCACCATGCCGCTGGGGTCGAAGCCGGTGCGCTTGCCGTCGGCGAAGCCGTAGGTCGAGCCCACGGCGCCCATCACGCCGCCCGACCAGCCCTTGGTGGCCTGCATGGCCTCGCGGATCTTCTCCTTGTCGGTGCCGCCGGCGCGCTGGATGGCATCGGCCACCACCATCACGCCGTCGTAGCCGTAGCCGTGGAGGTTGTAGGGCTCGTTGCCGCGGTCCTTCTTGTAGGCCTCGATGAAGCGCTGCGTGTTCGGCTTGGCGGGATCGAAGGCGTCCACGAAGGCCACGCCGTCCAGCAGGCCCCGGGCCACGCTGGAGTACACCGGGATCGACAGGTTGTAGCCGGCCAGGATCGGCATCTTCACGCCGAGCTGGCGGTAGGAACGCAGCACCTGCGTGTTCTCGGGAATGGAGATGCCGGCCATGAACAGCGCCTCGGCGTTGGAGGCGCGCACCTTCTGCATCTGCGGGTCGGCGGTGGCCGAGCCCAGCGGCACCACCTCTTCGCTCACGACCTGGATGTTGTTGGCCTCCAGCCCCTGCTTGAAGAAGCGCGCGGTGAGCTGGCCCAGGTCGGAGGTGTCGGTGATCAACGCCACGCGCTTGAGGTTCTTGTTGCGCGCATAGGACAGCAGCGTCTGGATCTGCGTGGCGCCCAGCGGGCCGGTCTGCCAGAAATGGGGGTTCTGGATCTGCGTGGTCAGCGTGTCGCCGCTGTTGGAAGGCGTCATGTGCGGCGTCTTGGTCTCCAGCGACACCGTCTGCGCCTGCTGGGTGGCGGGCGTCGACGACACCGAGAGGATGAACACGGCGCCCGCGTCCACCAGCTTGCGCGCCATCGAAGCCGAGACGTCGGGCTTGCCCTGGTCGTCCTCGACCAGCAGCTCGATCCGGCGGCCCAGGATGCCGCCCTTGGCATTGAGTTCCTTGGCGGCGAACTCCGCGCCCTGCGCGACCGGCTCGGCATAGCCCTTGGCCGGCCCCACCCGATCGGTGATCACGCCGATCTTGATGGTGCCGCTCTGCGCGAAGGCGGCGGGCGCGGCCGCCAGGAGCAGGCCGGTCGCCGCCGCGGCCGCGGCGGACTTCAGAAAGGTGCTGCGCTTCATGGTGCTGTCTCCTCGTTCTCGGTAGGTGGGTGGGGTGGGGTGAAAGGGAAAGGGGCCGCGCGAGCGGCCGGCTCGCGGGTCAGCGCAGGCGCTCGATCCACTCCGCGAAGGCCTGCATCTGGTCGGTCAGGACCTTGCGCGTGGCGTCGTCGGTGAGCTTGCCGCTGGCGTCGAACTTGTTCTGCGCCAGACCGATGAAGACCTCGGGCCGGGTCAGCACCAGTGCGTCCTGGCTGCCCAGGATCTTGCGCAGCTCGTACTGGTGGCGCGCGCCGCCCAGCGGGCCCATCGAGGCCGAGAGGATGGCCACCGGCTTGTTCTTGAACGGCTGCGCGGGCAGGCGGGAGAGCCAGTCGATTGCGTTCTTGAGCACGCCGGAGAGGGAGAAGTTGTACTCGGGGCTGGCGATCAGCAGCGCGTCGGCGCCGCGGATCTGGTCGGCCAGGCGCGTGACCGCGGCGGGAACGCCCTGGTCCTGCACGTCCTGGTTGTAGAGCGGCACGTCATCGTAGAGCGCCTCCGTCAACTGCAGGTTGGCGGGCATGCAGGCGGCCGCGGCCTGCAAGGCGCTGCGGTTGTAGGACTTGGCCCGCAGGCTGCCGCACAGGCCGAGTACGCGGTAGGTGGTCATGAAATGCATCCTCTTCGTGAAATGGAATGGAAATGGAAGAAAGGTGAAAAAGGCCGCTGCCGGCGCGGGTCGATCCGTCAGCCCGGGGCGGCCGCGTAGGCCGGCGCCACGCGCATCGAGAATTCCCCGATGCCCGCGATGCCCGCCTCGATGCGGTCGCCCGGCCGGACCGGTCCCACACCCTCGGGCGTGCCCGTCATGAGGATATCGCCTGGATAGAGCGTGTAGAACGACGAGGCGAATTCGATCAGGCGCGGCACGTCGTAGACGAGGTGGCGCGTGTTAGACTGCTGGCGGGTCTCGCCGTTGACCTTGATCCACAGGTCGAGCCCGCCCGGGTCGGCCACCTCGTCGGCCGTGACCAGCCAGGGCCCGAGCACGGAGTAGCTGTCGATCGACTTGCGGAAGCACTGGAACTCGGTGCCGCGCAGCGTCATGTCGAGCGCCACCGCGTAGCCGGCCACGTGGGCCATGGCCTGCGCGCGCGGCACCTGCCGGCACACCGAGCCGATCACCACGCCGAGCTCCACCTCGTGGTCGTTGCGGCGCTCGGGAAAGCGCAGCCGGATCTCGTCGCCGCAGCCGATCAGCGAGGAGCCGGCCTTGAGGAACAGCCCCCAGTCGGCGATGGTGGTGACGTTGCGCCCGTGCGCGATGGCCGCGTTCTCACGGCTCTCCTGGGCATGGGCGTGGTAGTTGATCGGCGCACCGATGATCTTGCCGGGGTTGGCGACCGGGCTGTCGAAGCGCACCGCCTCGATCGGCTGGCCCGGGGCGTCCCGCGCGGCCCGCTCCAGCGCCTCGCGCAGCCGCGGCAGGGCCTCCACCAGCAGGTCCCATTGGGGCAGCGGGTAGCGCTGCGGCGGCAGCAGCGGGTCCAGCGCGGCGGTCACGTCGTGCACGCGGCCCTCGCGCACCACACCCACGCGGCCACCGTTGAAGCGGCAGATTCTCATGGCTGGGTCTCCTCTCGCAGGTAGCCGATGGCGGCCATGAACTCGCGATCGGTCATCATGAACAGCACGGCGTCGCCGCGCGCGGCGGTGTGCTGCACCCAGTTCCAGTGCGGCAGCGTGAACACGTCCCGCGGCCCCCAGCGGAAGCGCTGGTCGCCCACCGCGCTTTCGCCCTCGCCGCGCACCACCACGCACACGGCGTTGCTGGTGCTGCGCCGGCGGCGGGTGGCGCGGCCCGGCGCCAGCCCGAGCAGGTAGCAGTCCACCGAGGGCAGCACGGCGCCCCGGCTGCCGGGGTGCACGTAGCGCAGCAGGCGGCTGCCGTCGGCCTGCGGCGCGGCGGCGGCCAGCGCGGCCTGCGCGCGCGGCCAGGCGTAGCGGTAGCGGCTGCCGCCGGCGGTCGCCGGGTCGTCCGAATCGGGGCCGAGTTCCGCCGCGCCGGACGGCAACGCGCTGGCGCCCGAGGCCGCCGGCTCATCGTTGCCGCGGCGCTGGTCGCCGAACTCCAGGAAGATGCTGTCCAGGTGGCGCGCCAGCGGCAGGTCCAGCCCGTCGAACCACACCATGCGGCCCTGGCCGGAGTGCACGTGCTCGTGCCAGGTCCAGGCCGGGGTCAGCACCAGGTCGCCCTCGGCCATGGGACAGCGGTGGTCGTTGACGCTGGTGACGGCGCCTTCGCCCTCCATGACGAAGCGGATCGCCTGCAGCGCATGGCGGTGCGCCTGCGCCACTTCGCCCGGCATCAGCGTCTGCAGCCCGCCCAGCAGGTTGGTGGTGGTGGCGGGGGCCGCTTCGGGAAACGCGGGGTTCGTGAACAGCAACACGCGGCGCTCGGCGTCGGCCATGGAGACCTCGCGCACGGCGCGCTGCACCAGCGGCTCCATGGTGGCCCAGGGCCAGTGGCGGGGCGCGTCGGCGGCCGCCGGCTGCAGGCGGGTCAGGCGCTGGTAGCGGTCCCACAAAGGCTGGGAAGCGACGCCCTGCAGGGTGCGCACGAAGTCCGCGTACGGACTCGGCGTGGTCGTGGTGGCTGGGTCCACGGTGTCTTGTCTCCCCTTGCCGGTTGGGTGGAAGGCCGGGCGGCACGGTCGCGCCCGGCTACTGTCGCGAGCAAGTCTAGGGGGAACTCATATCAACGCCAAGCACCTGGATTTATCTCGTGTATAAATGCCCTGGATATCATCACCGGAGCGCCTGCCATGGACCTGCTGGAGTTCGACCTCAACCTGCTGCGCAGCTTCGACGCCATCTACCGCCACCAGAGCCTCTCGGGCGCCGCCACCGAACTGGGCCTCACGCAGCCGGCGCTTTCGGCGGCGCTCAAGCGGCTGCGCGCGAAGATGGGCAACCCGCTGTTCGTGCGCACCTCGCACGGCATGCGGCCCACCCCCTTCGCCGACAGCGTGGCGGGGCAGTTGACGCGCGCGCTGGACATCCTGCGCAACCTGGATCAGCCGGCCGAGTTCTCGCCGCAGGCCAACACCATCCACTACCGGCTCTACATCAACGACGTCGGCATGCTGGTGGTGATGCCCCAACTGATGCGCCGCGTGCGCGAGCTCGCGCCGCGCGCCAAAATCACGGTGCTGGACCTGCGGCCCGACGAGGTGGTCGACGCGATGGACCGCGGCGACATCGACCTGGCCATCGGCCTGTTCCTGGGCATGCCCAACTGGGCGCACCAGCAGACGGTGCGCAACTCCTCGTACGTGTGCGCGGTGCGCGCGGGGCATCCGGACATCACCGACCACCTGTCGCTCGAGCAGTTCCTGCGCAACGAGCACGCGATGTACTGGACCACCGGTTCGCCGCACAGCCAGATCGAGCAGGTGCTCGCGCGCCAGGGCCTCACGCGCAGCATCGGCGCGCGCGTGCCGTGCTTCGCGGCGGTGCCCTTCATGGTGGCGGCGACCGACATGATCGCCACCATGCCGCAGGACCTGGCGACGCTGTTCAGCCGGCTGGTGCCGATCCGCCTGTTCGCCCCGCCGCTGGACCTGCCCAACTTCGAGATCAAGCAGTACTGGCACACGCGCCACCACGCCGAGCCGGGCTACCGCTGGCTGCGCGCCCTGGTGCGCGACGAGACGCACCGCGCGCTGCAACCCGACGCGACCACGGCCGCCTGGCCGCATTTCCTGCAGCGCCTGCCGAACCAGGCCCATGACGGGCTGGCGGCGGCCGGGCGCTGACCTCGACCCTCACCCGCGAAAGAGGCAAGCCCCCTCAGCGGCGCAGGAGCGCGTCACACATACCGCTGCAGCAGGGCCTGCTCGCCGCGAAACGCCACCCAGCGGTTCCAGATCGCCGCCAGGCCGGCGGCCGCCGGCACCTGCTCAGCCGCCGGGGTGGATTCCAGGCCCAGGGGCGCCAGCGCGCTGTCGAAGTCCGCGTTGGCTCGCTCCTCGGTCTCGCGGGCCTGGATCAGCATCAGCTCCTGCATCACGCGTGGGTCGCTGCGGGCGATGTCCCACATGCGCGCTTCGGCGCGGGCCTCGGCCCTCGAGCGCGACCAGCGATCGAGCTTGGCGCCGGCGCGGCGCGCCATGACCCGGGCGGCGTCGGCAAACAGCGCGAGGCTGGCGAACACCACGACCCACAGCAGGACCCAGGCCAGGAACAGGTGTTCGTCGGCCCAGGTGCTGATCAGCCGGTCGGCCAGCACCACCATGGCGGCGACCAGCGCCGCCAGGAACAGGACGGACAGCCCCCGGATGCCGAGGAAGCGGCGGGCGGCGGTGTCAGGACGGGCAGAGGCGCTTGCGGCGCCCAGGCCCAGCGAGGAAGAAGGGGTAGATGCAAAACTGCTCATGGCAACCTCTCGAAGAAGAACAGGGAATGTCTTTTGGACAACCCGATATTGGGGTTAACCCGCATATTATACCAATTTATTTTTGTTATGAATTACATTCACACAAATGATAAATAACCTCAACTTCCGCACCCTGGACCTCAACCTGCTGCGCGTGTTCGACGAGGTCATGGCCGAGCGCAACCTCACGCGCGCGGCCCACAACCTGTCGATGACCCAGCCGGCGGTCAGCAACGCGCTGCGGCGCCTGCGCGCGGCGCTGGACGACGAACTGGTCCAGCGCGCCGGCTATGGCGTGGAGCCCACGCCGGCCGCGCTCGCGCTGTGGCCGACGGTGCGCGACGCCCTGCGCCAGTTGCGCGAGTCGCTCGACCCCGGCACCTTCGACCCCGCCAGCGCGCGCAACGCCTTCGTGCTCGCCATGGCCGATGCCACCGCCGCCAAGCTGATGCCCGGGCTGGTGGGCATCCTCGAACGCGAAGCGCCCGGCGCCAACCTGCGCGTGGTGCCGCTGACCACGCGCGACCCGCGCGAGCTGCTCGAGTCCGGCCAGGCCGACCTCGCGATCGGCCACTTCCCCGGCGTGCTGGCCGAACTCGGCGCGCAGCACCTGCACGAGCCCAACCCGCAGTTCCTGCACCACCGCCTGTACGACGGCGAGTACGTCATCGCCCTGCGGCGCGGCCATCCGCTGGCCGACCAGCCGATCGACCTGGACACGTACTGCGAGGCGCGCCACCTGCTGGTGAGCTTTTCGGGACGGCCGTTCGGCTTCATCGACGAGGCGCTCGCGGCGCTGTCACGCCGGCGCCGCGTGGTCCTGACGGTCAACCAGTTCTTCACCGCCGGCCGCATCGTCGCCACCACCGACCTGCTGACCGCGCTGCCGCGGCACTTCGTCGGCGCCACCGGAAGGGAGCACGAACTGGCGCTGTGCGAGCTGCCGCTGGTGGTGCCGCCCGTGCACGTCGATGCGCTGTGGCACCGCAACGCGACCCACAACAGCGCCCACCGCTGGCTGCGCGAAGCCGTGCAGCGGGTGGCCGCCGCGAGCCCGCCGCCATCCCGCCAGCACCGGCCCACACGCCGTACAGGATGACCGGGGCCTGACCGACAATACCGGCATGCGCATCCAGTTGCTCAGCGACCTCCACCTGGAGGCGAACCCGGACTTCGTTCCCGAGCCCGCGCCCGGGGCCGATCTGCTGGTGCTCGCGGGCGACGTGGGCTCCTACCAGACCCGCCGCGACGGCCGCGCGATGGCCGAGCCCGACTGGGGGCTGCGCCGCTTCGCCGACTGGCCTGTGCCGGTGCTGTACGTGCCGGGCAACCACGAATACGACGCGCTCGACGTGGATGAGACCCACGAGCGCCTGCGCCAGGCGTGCGACCGCCTCGGGCTGCTCTGGCTCGAACGGACGACCCGGGTGCTGCAAGGCGTGCGGTTCGTCGGGACCACGCTCTGGAGCGACTACGATGCGCTCGGCGACCGCGAGAAGGCCTTTCGCGCAGCCGACCACTACCTGGAAAAGATGGCGAGCCGGCGCCACGGCACCCTGTTCGACGCGCGGGCCATGCGCGCCCTGGCGCTCGAATGCCAGCAATGGCTGTACGGCGCCCTGGCGGTGGACGCCGATGGTCCGACCGTGGTGGTCACCCACTTCGCGCCCACCTTGCACAGCGCGGACCCGCGCTACGGCCTGACCCCGGGTACGGCAGGCTTCTGCAATGCGCTCGACGCCTGGCTGCCGCGCGCCGACCTCTGGCTGCACGGCCACCTGCACTGCCCGACCGATCGGCAGGTCGGCCGCTGCCGCATCGTGGCCAACCCACTGGGCTACCGGGACAAGAACGAACAGGTGGGCTTCCTGCCGCGCCAGTTGATCGAGGTGCCGCCCGCGCGCACCGCCGCGGACCGGGGCAGCGCCCCTTTCCTTGAGCCAGCGCAAGGCCCGTCCTGACCCGCGGGTCTTACACTGCGGGCTGAACCCCTTTTGCCTAGGAGACCTTCATGAAAATCCTGCTCGCCATCGACGGCAGCGCCTACACCAAGAAGATGCTGGCCTACCTGGCCACGCACGACGAGCTGTTCGCGGCCAACAACGACTTCACGGTGCTCACGGTGCAGCTCCCGCTGCCGCCCCGGGCCCGCGCCGCCGTCGGCGCCGAAACGGCCAATGCCTACTACACCGAGGAAGCCGACAAGGTCACCGCGCCGTCCGTGAAGTTCCTCAAGCGCCACGGCATCGACCCCAAGGTGGCGCACAAGGTGGGCTCGCCCGGCGAGCAGATCGCCAAGATGGCCGACAGCGGGAAATTCGACATGGTGATCATGGGCTCGCACGGCCATAGCGCCCTGGGCAACCTCGTGATGGGCTCGGTGGCCACCCAGGTGCTGGCCCACTGCTCGGTGCCCGTGCTGCTGGTGCGCTGAGCAATAGGGTGAACAGGCCCTAGCTGGCCCGCAGCTTGCCGGCCGCCGCGCCGTGCAGGGACGTGCTCAGGCCATCGAGCACGTCGGAGCTGAGGTTCCAGCAGTGCCAGAACAGGTCCACGCCCAGGCGTTGGCGCGGCGCGAGATCGACCAGTTCGCCACGCGCCAGCAGTTCGCGCACCCGCAGCTCGGGCAGCACGCTGACGCCCCAGCCGCCCTGGACAGCCCTCACCTGGCCTTCGCTCGACGGCACGAACAACTGCCGGAGCATGACCCGGGACAGGCCGAACGCCTTGGCTACGAAGCTGTGCTGCAGGTTGTCCTTGCGGTTGAAGGCCACGAACGGGATCTGGTGGAAGTTGTGCGCCGTGACGCCCTGCGGGCAATGCTGGCTCGCGTACGCCGCCTGGGCCACCATCACGTAGTCCATCGTGCCCAGGAACTCCATGCGGCACCCGCGCAGGGCCTGCCCGAGGGAGGTCACGCAACCCAGCACCTGGCCTTCGCGCAGCCATTCGTGGGTGAACTCCTGGTCGTCGGCGATGATCTCGATCGGCAGCCCCTGGCGCGCCAGCGCATCGAGCGCCGGCAGCGCCCAGGTGGCGATGCTGTCGGCGTTGATCGCCACCGCGATCCGCTCCTCCCGCCCACCGGTGGAGCTCGGCGCCAGCTCCTTCAGGTCCCGCTCGAGGTCGGCGCGCAGCAGGCGCATCATCTTGGCGTGCTTGAGCAGCAGCTGCCCGGCCGAGGTGGGCCTGAGCGGCCGGCTGCGCACGATCAGGACCGTGCCGACCTGCGCCTCCAGCGCGCGCAGGCGCTGCGACACCGCCGACTGCGTGATGGACAAGCGCAGCGCCGCTCGCTCGAAGCCCCCCTCTTCGATGATGGCCGCCAGGCATTCCAGCGCGTCGGGATCAAGGGTGCTCATGGGGGTATATAAGCAAAATTGATGATTAATATTTTAGTTTGATTCACCTTCTCCAGAGCCGCGGTTTTTCCCATACTGCTGGGCCATTTCCATTCCTTTTCTGGAGCAGGTCATGCATGTCACGGTATTGGGCGCAGGCATCATCGGGGTCAGCACCGCCTGGCACCTTCTGCAGCGGGGCCACGAGGTCACGCTGGTCGACCGCCAGAACGGCGCGGCGCTGGAGACCAGCTTCGCCAACGCGGCCCAGATCTCGGTGAGCTACTGCGAACCCTGGGCCAACCGCGAGGCGCCGCGCAAGCTGCTGAAGTGGATGTTTTCGGCCGAATCCCCGCTGCTGTTCCGCCCGCGGCTGGACTGGGCGCAGTGGCGCTGGGGCCTGCGGTTCCTCTCGCAGTGCAACGACGCGGCCTTCGTGCGCAACGTGGCCCAACTGGTCGCCCTGGGCGCCTACAGCCACGCGGCCCTCAAGGAAGTGGTGGACGACACCGGCATCACGTTCGACCGGCTCGAGCGCGGCATCGCGCACTACTACACCGACCAGCCGTCACTCGACGCCGCGGCCGAGGCGGCGGCCGTGATGCAGCGCTTCGGCGTGCAGCGCAGCGTGGTCTCGCGCGAGGAGCTGCTGCGCATCGAGCCGGCGCTCGACGCGTTCGGCGACCGCATCGTCGGCGGCACCTACACCCGGACCGACGAGTCCGGCGACGCGCGGGTGTTCACCCAGAAGCTGGCCGCGCTGTGCGGCCAGCGCGGCGCCCGGTTGCTGTTCGGCCACGACATCGAGCCGATCGAGCACGGCGGCAGCGGCGAGGTACGCCAAGTGCATGTGCGCAGCCGCGCCACGGGCCTGGTCAGCGCGCTCAGGGCCGACGCCTTCGTGGTCGCCTGCGGCGCCTACACCACGCCCCTGCTCAAGACGGCCGGGTTGAAGATGCCGATCTACCCGGGCAAGGGCTACAGCGCGACCCTGCCCCTGCTGAGCCCGCGGCGCGCGCCGAGCGTGAGCCTGATCGACGACCGGATGAAGTGCGCCATCTCGCGCCTGGGCGACCGCCTCCGGGTCGCCGGCACCATCGAGCTCGGCGGCTACGACCTCGCGCTGCACACGCCGCTGGCGCGCCGACGCTGCGAGATGCTGGTGCGCCGTGTCGAACAGGTGTTTCCCGGCGTGGCCGACACCCGCCTGCCCGACGAGGGCGGCGACCCGAAGTTCTGGTGCGGCCTGCGCCCGGCGACGCCGACCAACATTCCCCTGATCGGGCGCACCCCGCTGCGCCGGCTGTGGATCAACGCCGGGCACGGCACCCTGGGCTGGACGCACGGTGCCGGCTCCGGCAAGGCCCTGGCCGAGCTGATCAGCGGCGAACAGCCCGCGTTCGAGTTCGGCTTCCAAGGCATGGATACCAGCCGCCGCCCGGACGGCAGCGCCCTGCGCACCACCCGCCTGCGCGCCACCACCCCCGCGAACCACGCCTGACCCAAAGCACGGCCTCCGAAGCGGAGTAGCGCAAAAGCCCAGAGACAGCGAGGGTCCGGCTCCGCCGGCCCAAGCTGTCGTCCCCCCTCCAAGCGCCGCGCAGCGGCGCGCAAGAGAGGGGGGAAGCCGCAAAGCGGCGCAGGGGGGTGCGCGCGGTCAATGCCGCGCCCGCGTCTGTGCCAGGAAATCGAGCACGAGGCCGTCGAACGCTTCGGGTGCTTCGAGGTTCATCAGGTGGCCGATGCCCTTGAGCTCGGCGTAGCGCGCGTCGGCGATCGCCTCGGCCATGCGCTTCATCATGGCGGGCACCGCCACGCGGTCGAACTCGCCGCCGACCAGCAGCGTGGGCACGCGGATGTCGGCGAGCTGCGCCTGGCGGTCGAAGGTGACCAGGCATTCGAGCGCCCGGCGGTAGGTGGCGGCGGGCACCTCGGCCATGCAGTGCTCGGCCAGCCGCAGCCCTTCCGGCAGCGAACCCGGGCCGGCCATCTGCGGCACCAGCGTGCGGGCCAGCGCGGCCATGTCCCCGCCGGCGTCGAGCAGCGCGGTGCGCTGCCGGATGAACTGTCCGGCCCAGGCCTCGGCGTCCCGGCCATCGGCGCGCCGGCCGAACGCGGCCGAGGTGCCGCTCAGCACCAGCCGGCTCACCCGCTCCGGGTAGCGCGCCACCACCTCCTGCGCCACCATGCCGCCCATGCTGTGGCCGAGCAGGATCACGTGCTCGCACTGCAGCGCATCGATCAGGCCGACGCAGCTTTGCGCCAGGCCCTTGAAGGTGTAGGGCTCGATCGGCGCGCTGCGGCCATAGCCCGGCATGTTCCAGGCGACGGCGCGGTAGCCCGAACTGGCCAGGGTCTCGAGCTGGGGCGCGAACGCCAGGTGGCCTCCGCCGATGCCGTGCAGCATGAGCACGGTGGGACCGCTGCCCAGGGTGGAGAAGGTGGGGATCAGCATGGTTCCGAGGGCGGCTGTCGCTGCTGCTGCATGAGATTTCCTGGCCAAGGGTCTTGTCGCCCGCGCCGCGGGGGTTCGCGAGGCTTCATATATAACACTCGGCCATGTCCCCCGCCCGCTCCGCCAGTCCGCATGCCCGTCCGCCCGATTTCTCGGTTCGTGAATTCCGGGCCTCGCTGGGCATGTTCGCCACCGGCGTGACCATCGTGACGGCGCGGACCGACAGCGGCGGACTGGTGGGCCTGACCGCCAGTTCGTTCAACTCGGTCTCGCTCGATCCGCCACTGGTGCTCTGGAGCCTCGGCCATGCCGCGGGGTCGCTGCCGGTGTTCTCCAACGGCCGGCACTACGCGATCAACGTGCTCGCGGCCGACCAGCAGGCCCTGGCCGAACGCTTCGCGCGCCAGGGCGTGGACCGCTGGGAGGGCGTGGGCTTCACCGACGGCGCGAACGGCGCGCCGGTGCTCGATGGCGTCGCCGCGAGCTTCGAGTGCTTCAACCGCAGCCAGTACGTCGAAGGCGACCACGTGATCTTCGTGGGAGAAGTGGAGCGCTGCCGCCACCGGCCCGAGGCGTCGCCCCTGCTGTTCCACGGCGGCCGCTTCTACGCCGAGCACCCCCTATGACGGGCGCCACCGCCGCCACCGCCACGGCTGCGGTCCGGCGCAAGAGCCACCTCGACGCCCCGGTCATCGCCCTGCTGGTGCTGTGCTGCGCCTTCTGGGGCTTCCAGCAGATCCTGATCAAGTTCGCGGTGCAGGAGATCCCGCCGCTGTGGCAGGCCTCCTTGCGCATGGTCGGTGCCACCGCGCTGCTCTGGGCCTGGTGCGCGGCGCGTCGCGTGCCGCTGTTCCAGCGCGACGGCACGCTGCCGGCCGGCCTGCTCGCGGGCCTGCTGTTCGCGGGCGAGTTCTGCTTCATCTACCTGGGCCTGATGCACACCAGCGCCTCGCGGCTGACCGTGTTCCTCTACACCAGCCCGTTCGTGGTGGCGCTGCTGCTGCCGCGGGTGGTGCCGGGCGAGCAGCTGCGGCGCATCCAGTGGCTGGGCCTGGTGCTGGCCTTCGCTGCGGTGGCGGTCGCTTTCGGCGAAGGCCTTCTGCACCCTTCGCCCGCGGCCGGGCAGTGGCGAGGCGACCTGATGGGGCTGGCCGCCGGGCTGTTCTGGGGCCTGACCACGCTGACCCTCCGCGCGACCCGGCTGGCCGTGGCGAGCGCGGAAAAGACCCTGTTCTACCAGCTGGCGGTTACCACCCTGGCAATGCCCGTGCTCTCGATGGCCATGGGTGAACCCTGGGGCCTGCGGTACAGCGGCCTGGCCTGGGGCTCCGTGGTTGTGCAGACCGCGGTGGGTGCGTTCGCCAGCTACCTGGCCTGGATGTGGATGCTGCGCCACTACCCGGCCACCCGGATGGCGACCTTCACCTTCCTCACCCCCGTGTTCGCGCTGGTGTTCGGCGTGCTGGTGCTGGGCGAGCCGCTCACGCCCCAACTGGTGGTGGCACTCATGGGGGTGGCGCTGGGCATCGTGCTGGTGAATCGGCGATAAACGGAAGCGGGACACCCCCTGCCACTCGGCCAGCTACCGCCTCTCGCAACGCCCCTGCCCAGTCGCCTGGCCACGGAAATCGCTGGTCCAGGTCTGGGCGGCGGTGTCGATCCGGATGCGCTCGTTGTCCAGCGCGGTGAAGATCACCGTGCCCCGGACGGCGAAGGTGTACACGGGCACGCCGTCGATCTGCACCGAGTGCACACGCCGGTCATCGTGGTCGATGCGCACGACGCGCGTCCAGGCCGTGCGCGCGGGCAGGTAGACCGCCTCGCACACCAGTGTCGCTTCGGCGGCGGGTGCCTGGGCAGGCAACAGCAGCCAAAAGACAAGCATGGCCCAAGCGCCAACAGAGCGTATGTTCACGTCAGCCATCGGGAAGAAGGGAACGAGCGAGGCAGCGCCAAACCCAGAGGCAGCGCGGGACGGCTCCGCCGGCCTCAGCTGCCGTCCCCCCTCCAAGCGCCGCGCAGCGGCGCGCCAGAGAGGGGGGAAGCCGCAAAGCGGCGCAGGGGGGTGTTCACTGCTTCATCCTCTCGCTCTTCCAGTACACGTCGTCGCCCCCGTTCATGCGGTTGAGCACGCGCGCGAGCACGAACATCAGGTCCGAGAGGCGGTTGAGGTACTGGCGCGGCGCTTCGCGGATCGGCTCCACGTCGCCCAGGGCCACCACCGCGCGCTCGGCGCGGCGGGCCACGGTGCGGCAGACGTGCGCGAGGCTGGCCGCGCGCGTGCCGGCGGGCAGGATGAATTCCTGCAGGCGCGGCAGCCGCGCGTTGTGCTGCGCCAGCGCTTCGTCCAGCGCGAGCACCGCTTCCGGCTTGAGCAGTTCGAAGCCGGGGATGGAGAGTTCGCCGCCCAGGTTGAAGAGCTGGTGCTGGATCTCGACCAGCAGCTCGCGCACGCCGCCGTTGTTGTTGTCGCCACCGTCGCCCAGGTCCTCGCACAGCAGCACGCCGATGTGCGAGTTGAGCTCGTCCACCTCGCCCATGGCGTGCACCCGCAGGCTGTTCTTGGACACGCGGGTGTTGTCGCCCAAGCCGGTGGTGCCGGCGTCGCCGGTGCGGGTCGCGATCTGGGTGAGTCGATTGCCCATGGGAAGGAGCCCTTGCGGAAGAAGAGAAGGAAAAAAGGAATGAAGATACCGCCGGCGCATGGCACCGGGACCCATCGATTGTCGGGGATCCGCGCGGCAAGTTACCAGCGTGAAGCAAATGTGAACGACGGCAACGGTAGGCAAAAGGGCTGGCTTTGGAAAGCGATCGGGGCGGTAATGGAGCCTTATCGCCTATCCATTCCAAGCAAGACCCAAGACCGACCGATCGCACCCGGTCAGGAGAGACACCCATGCCCCGTTCCCGAGTCCGGCTCGTCGACTTCGAAACCCGCAGCGTGCAACTGATCGCCGCCTGCACCCTGGGCCTGGCCGGCCTGGCCAACCTTCCGCCCGCCGCCAGCACCAACGGCAGCAACGCCGCGCGCATCGCCGGACCACACAGCTCGTCATCGTCGTCGTCCCATTCCTCCACCGCGCCGGCGGTGCTGCGTCCCCTGTCCCGCCGCACCGGCGGCGGCTGACCGGGCCCGGGCGACGCCTCAGGAAGCCATGGCGGGCCGCACGACCAAGGCGGCAAGGCTTACACTGGTCCGCTCGCTCCACGACCGAGCGACGACGTCCGACCGGAGACCGACCGCCCATGAACGCCCCCACCGCCTCGACCCACCTGGTGCCCGAGCTGCGCCAGCGCGCCCTGCCCGAGAGCTTCCTGCCGGCGCTGCAAGCGCGCTTCGGGCCGCAGCGGTGCTCGACCGCGCTGGCGATGCGCGAGCAGCACGGGCGCGACGAGTCGATCTACCAGGTACCGCCGCCGGCCGCCGTGGTGTTCGCCGAGAGCACGCAGGACGTGGCCGACGCGGTGCGGCTGGCCGCGCTGCACCGGGTGCCGGTGATTCCTTTCGGCGCGGGCTCTTCGCTCGAAGGCCACCTGCTCGCGGTGGAGGGCGGCATCAGCCTCGACCTGAGCCGCATGGACCGCGTGCTGGCGATCAACGCCGAAGACCTCACGGTGACGGTGCAGCCGGGCGTGACGCGCAAGGCGCTCAACGAGGCGGTCAAGGGCGAAGGCCTGTTCTTCCCGATCGATCCCGGCGCCGATGCCTCGATCGGCGGCATGTGCGCCACGCGCGCCTCGGGCACCAACGCCGTGCGCTACGGCACCATGCGCGAGAACGTGCTGGCGCTGGAAGTGGTCACCGCGCGCGGCGAGGTCATCCGCACCGGCACGCGCGCGAAGAAAAGCAGCGCGGGCTACGACCTGACCCGTCTCCTGGTGGGCAGCGAGGGCACGCTGGGCGTCATGACCGAGATCACGCTCAAGCTCTACCCGCTGCCCGAAGCGATCTCCGCCGCGATCTGCTCGTTTCCCACCATCGAGGCCGCGGTGCGCACCGTGATCCAGGTGATCCAGCTCGGCGTGCCGATCGCGCGCTGCGAGCTGATCGACGCGAACACCGTGCGGCTGGTCAATGCGCACAGCAAGCTCGGCCTGCGCGAGGAGCACATGCTGCTGATGGAGTTCCACGGTTCGCCCGCCAGCGTGAAGGAGCAGGCCGAGACGGTGCAGGGCATCGCCAGCGAGCTCGGCGGCAACGCCTTCGAATGGGCCACCACGCCCGAGGAGCGCACCCGGCTCTGGACCGCGCGGCACAACGCCTACTTCGCCGCCGTGCAGAGCCGACCCGGCTGCCGCGCGATCGCCACCGACACCTGCGTACCGATCTCGCGCCTGGCCGACTGCCTGCTCGACTCGGTGGCCGAGGCGGACGCGTCCGGCCTGCCGTACTTCCTGGTCGGCCACGTCGGCGACGGCAACTTCCACTTCGGCTACCTGATCGACCCCGACAAGCCCGAAGAACACGCGCTGGCCGAGACGCTCAACCACCAACTGGTGGCGCGCGCGCTCCGCCTGGAAGGCACCTGCACCGGCGAGCACGGCGTGGGCCTGCACAAGATGGACTTCCTGCTCGCCGAAGCGGGCCCGGGCGCGGTGGAGACGATGCGCGCCATCAAGCGCGCGCTCGACCCGGACAACCTCCTGAACCCCGGCAAGATCTTCCACCTGTAATGCGGCGCCCCGCGCTTCGCCGGCAGCACGGATGGCGGTTGCCGCTGTTGTTGTCGCTGCTGATGGTCCTGGCCTGCGGGCTCGCCGCCGCGCCGTCGCGAAGCCTCGCGGCCGATGCGCCGGCCGCCGCCAGCCCCGGTTGCGACGGCACCCGAGACATCCCCCTGGTGCTGCGCAGCGCCAGCGCCGACGCGCAGACCGCGCCCCAGGTCACGGCGGTGGAGGTGCCGGACCGCCTGCCATTGGCGCTGCGCGGCGAGCGCGCACGCATCCGCTACCAGATCGACGTCAGCGCCTGCGCCAACGTGCCCGCGGCCGCGCTCTGGGTGTTCCGGGTCGGCGCGCCGTACCGCGTGCAGGCCGACGGCGTGTCACTGCCGCTGCTGAGCGCCAACCAGCGCGCGCGCACCGGCGCCGAGCCGCCTGGAGAGGCGCAGGCCTACAACGGGCGCATCCCGGCGCTGTTCGCGCTGCCGCCGGGCACGCAGCACGTGGTGCTGGAACTGCTGGGCCCGACCTACATGGCCAGCGGCCTGGTGCGCGCGAGCGCGGGTCCGACCAACGTGCTGCTGCCGCAGCACACCGACGCGGTGCGCAACGTGGTCGGCTTCGCCGAGGCGGCCTCGGGCGTGGTGCTGGTGGTGGGCATGATGGCGCTGCTGCTGTGGCTCTCGCGCCGGCGCGATGCCAGCCTGCTCTGGCTGGCGGCCGCCTGTGGCCTGTGGGGCTGGCGCGGCCTGATCTACTACGACAACACCGTGCCGGGCCGCCCGCTGCTGTTCGAGCAGCTCAACGCCGTCAACGCGCTGCTGGCCGCGACCATGATCACCGCCGCCGTGCTGCCGCGCCTGCGCCAGGACCCGCGCCGCCCGCTGCGGGTGGTGGCGGGCATGACGGCGCTGGTGCTGGCCAGCTTCGTGGTCGCGGAACTGGCCGGGCGCGGCGCGCTGCTGGCGCGCAGCCTCGCGCAGGGCGCGGGCATCGGCATGATCGTCTGGCTGGGCGTGGAGATCTGGCGCCACCGCGCCGGCCTGGCGCGGCGCCACCTGGCCGCGCTGCTGGGCTGCCTGCTGGCGCTGCTGGGCACGGTGGCGCACGACCTGATGGTGGTGGCCGGGGTGCTGCCGCCCACGTCCAACGCCTACGTGTTCTGGGGCTTCGTGACCGTGCTGGTGGGCTTTGCGCTGATGTCCGGCGAGTACGTGGTCATGACGCTCAACCGCGCCGAGCGCAGCAACGAGGAACTGGAGCAGCGCGTCGCGGCCAAGTCCGAGGAGCTGGAGCGCAGCTATGCGCAACTGCGCCAGACCGAGATCAACAACGCGCGCGAGCTCGCGCGCAGCCAGGAACGCGAGCACCTCATGCGCGAGATGCACGACGGCATCGGCGCCCAGCTCATGACCGCGCTGCGCGGCGTGGAACGCGGCGCGCTCAGCCGCGAGCAACTGGCCCAGTCATTGCAGGAAGGCCTGGACGAGCTGCGCCTGCTCATGGACAGCACCGACCTGCGGCGCGCCCTGCCCGACGCGCTGGCCGCCTGGCGCAACCGCTGGGACGTGCGGCTGGCCGCCGCCGGCGTGCACCTGAGCTGGGACATCGACAGCTCGCTGGACGGCATCGGACTCGGGAGCGAGGCGTCGATGCAGGTGATGCGCATCCTGCAGGAGGCCACCACCAACGTCGTGAAGCACTCCGGCGCCAGCGGCATGCGGCTGCGCGCCTGGTGGTCGCCCACGCCCACCCAGGACGCCGGCCCGGGCACGCGCGCCCTCCACATCGAAGTGAGCGACAACGGCCGCGGCCTGGCGGGCGGCGACCTGGGCCATCCCGGCTCGCGCGGCCTGAACAACATGCGCCACCGCGCCCGGCAGATTGGCGCGAGCTTCAGCGTCACCAACCAGGCGCCGCCGGCGCAGGGGTGCTGCGTGCGGCTGGTGGTTCCGCTGCCCTGAACCGCCCTCCCGCGCCGCGTTTCAGGCCACCAGCCCTCGGCGCGCCGCCTCCATGGTCGCCTCGGCGCGCGAGGAAATGCCCAGCTTGCGGTAGATGTCGCGCACGTAGCTGCTCACGGTGTGGGCGGTCAGGCCCAGCAGGGCCGCCACCTCGGGGCCCTTGTAGCCCTTGGCGATCAGGCGCAGCACCTCTTCCTCGCGCTCGGTGAGGCGCGGCGACAGCGCCGCCGCCCCCTCCGCCGGACCGCTGCCGCCCGTTGCGGGACCGACACCGAGCGCGGCGGCGGGCGCCTCGCGAAAGTGCTGCAGCAGCCGCAACGCGATCGAGGGCGACAGCGCCGGCTCGCCGAGCTCCAGGCGCCTCAACTGCGCCACCACGACCGCCTGCGGCTGCGACTTCAGGATGTAGCCGGTGGCGCCTGCGCGCAGCGCGGGGAACACGTGCATGTCGTCGTCGTGGATGGTGGCCACGATGACCACCGCGTCGGGCCGGGCGGCCACCAGTTCGGCGATCAGGCATTCGCTCGTGCCGTCCGGCAGGCCCCAGTCCACCAGCGCCAGGCCGTAGCTGTGCTCGCGCATGCGCTCGCGCGCCTGGGCCAGCGTGGCCACCGCATCGACCTGGCGCACGCTCGGCAGCGCCTTGGGCAACAGCTCGGCCAGCCACTCGCGGGGTTCGTCGAGGTCTTCCACCACGAGCGCGTGCTCGAACCGGGCATGGCCGGGAACCAAGTCCGCCGGCATTGCGCGGTCGAAAGCGGAGGCGGCGGAAGCGTTTTCGGGCACAGCAGGCAGAAAGGAAGAACGGCCGATTGTGCGGTGATGAGGCGGGCTGTCTACCCCCTATCCAGGGGTGCGGCGCGTCAGCGCCCGCCGGCCCGCAGACGTTCAATGACCCCATTGAGCGCCTCCAGCGAGCCGAACTGGATCGCCACCTCGCCCATTTCCTCGACGCGCCCGTGCCGCTTGACGCGCTTTTTCACCCGCACCTCGACCTCGGCGGTCAGAAGGTCGGCCAGTTCCTCTTCCACGCGGCGGATGTCGCGCGACTTTTCCTTCTTGGCTTTCTGCGGCGCCAGGGTGAACTCCTCGCCCAAGCGCTTGACCAGGGCTTCGGTTTCGCGCACCGACAGCTTTTTGGCCGCGATCTGGTTGCCCGCGGTGATCTGGGCCGCCTTGTCCAGCGCGAGCAGCGCCCGGGCGTGGCCCATGTCCAGGTCGCCGGCCATCAGCATGGTCTGCACCGGCTCGGCCAGTTGCAGCAGGCGCAGAAGGTTGCTGGCGGCGCTGCGCGAGCGGCCCACGGCCTGCGCCGCCTGTTCGTGAGTGAGTCCAAACTCTCTCACTAGGCGTTGCAAACCCTGGGCTTCTTCGAGAGGATTGAGGTCTTCGCGCTGGATGTTCTCGATCAGCGCCATGGCGGCGGCCGACTCGTCCGGCACGTCGCGCACCAGCACCGGCACGCTGTCCAGCCCGGCCAGCCGGGAGGCGCGGAAGCGCCGCTCGCCCGCGATGATCTCGTACTTGCCCGCGTTCGGACCGCCGCTCAAACGGCGCACCAGGATCGGCTGCATGATGCCCTGGGCCTTGATGCTTTCGGCCAGTTCGTAGAGCGCGCCTTCGTCCATGCGGGTGCGCGGCTGGTACTGGCCGGCCACCAGTTCGCTCAAGGCCAACTGGGTCGGCAGCGTCGGCTGGCCACTGGCCGCGCCGGCATCGGCCGCCGCGGTCCCGGCGGCGCTCGCAGCATCCGCCACTTTGGGGCCCAGCAGGGCTTCGAGTCCGCGGCCCAGGCCTTTGGGTTTCTTGGTGACCATGGCAGGTTTCTTTCTTCGACGGTGAGGGGGTCAATGGGAAGGCTTCATGAGCTCGGCCAGCAGCGCCTGCCCCCGGGGCCACTCGCCCAGGCCGGACTCGGCGTTCAGGTGGCCGCGCCCACCGAGGTCGATGAAGCGCGATTCCCAGTCGCGGGCCAGGCGCTCGGCGCGCCCGAACCCGCAGTAGGGGTCGTTGCGGCTGGCCACGAGGGTGCTGGGAAACGGCAGCCGATCGCGCACGATGGGCGACCAGCTGGGCAGCACCGGGCGCAGCTCGTCGCGCTCGGCGTCTCCCGGGGCCACCAGCAGCGCGCCCTGTACGCGACCGGTGCTGCGCGAGACCTGGGCCCAGGCCGCCACAAGCAGGCAGCCCAGGCTGTGCGCAACCAGGGCCACCGGGCCCTCGCTTTCCAGGACCACGTCTTCCAGCCGGGTGATCCAGTCGCCGCGCCGGGGCTGCATCCAATCGTGCTGCTCGACCCGGCGGTAGCCATGGCGGGCTTCCCAGAGGCTCTGCCAGTGACCGGGGCCGCTGTTCTGCCAGCCGGGCAGCAGCAGGATGTTGCGAGGTTCCACGTGAAACACCGGGCGGCTCAGAGCTTGCGCATGCGCTCGACCATTTCCTGCGCGAACGCCAGGAAGGCCTGGCTGCCGCGTGCGGACGGGTCGAACACCACGCCCGGCAGGCCATAGCTGGGCGCCTCGGCCAGCCGCACGTTGCGCGGGATCACGGTGTCGAACACCTTGTCGCCGAAGTGGGACTTGAGCTGCTCGCTCACCTGCTGCTGCAGCGTGATGCGCGGGTCGAACATGACGCGCAGCAGGCCGATCACGAGCAGGTCGCGGTTGAGGTTGGCGTGCACCTGCTTGATGGTGTTGACCAGGTCCGTCAGGCCTTCGAGCGCGAAGTACTCGCACTGCATGGGCACGATCACGCCGTGCGCGGCGCACAGGCCGTTGAGGGTCAGCATCGACAGCGAGGGCGGGCAGTCGATCAGGATCACGTCGTAGGCGTCTGCCACCTCGGCCAGCGCGGCTTTCAGGCGGCGCTCGCGGCGCTCCACGTCCACCAGCTCGACCTCGGCGCCGGCCAGCTCGCGGTTCGCGCCCAGCACCTGGTAGCCGCACTTTTCCGAGAACACGGCCGCCTCGGCCACCGACGCCGATTCGAGCAGCACGTCGTAAACCGAGAGTGCCATTTGGCGCTTGTCGACACCGGAGCCCATGGTCGCGTTGCCCTGGGGGTCCAGGTCGACCATCAGCACGCGCTGGCCCAGTTTGGCCAGGCCGGCGGCCAGGTTGACGGTGGTGGTGGTCTTGCCGACCCCGCCCTTCTGGTTGGCGATACAGAAAATCTTGGCCATGGGCATCTAGTTGGAGATCGCCAGCTTCACGCCGAAGCCAACGAGAAAGACGCCGGCCAGCTTCTCCATCACCCGGCGGATCATCGGGTTGGCGCGCAGCCTCTCGGCCAGGCGGTGGGTGAGCAGCATGACCACGACGCAGTAGAGCAAGGTGAGTCCGGCGATGGTGGCGGCCATGACGCCGAAGGTGAGCAGGCCCTGGTGCCGCGCCGGATCGACGAACAGCGGGAAGAAGGCCATGTAGAACACGATGGCCTTGGGGTTGAGCAGGGTGATCAGGAACGCCTGCCGCGCATAGTGGCGCGGCCGGATGTTGAGGACAGGCGGCTGCCCCGGCTTGGCGGTGAGCATGCGCAGGCCCAGCCAGCCCAGGTAGGCGGCGCCCAGCCACTGGACCGCATGGAAGGCGGCGGGATGGGTCTGCAGCAGCGCGGCCACGCCCGCCACGGCCAGCCACATCAGCACCTGGTCGCCCGCGATCAGCCCGGCCGTGGCGGACAGCCCGGCGCGCGGGCCGCCCTTGCCGGTGGACGTGATCAGGGCCAGGTTGCCCGGGCCGGGAATGGCCAGGAAAACGATGATGGCGACGACGAAGGCGCCGTAATCCGCGATGCCGAACATGGAGAAACCCCGGAAGTGGATGGCCGAGTTTACGTGATGGGTTCCGGCCCCCGCCGGATGCCCCGGCGCCGATGTTCAAGTCGCTGAGCGCGGCCGCATCCAGACGATGCAGCGCTCGGCACCCAGGCCAGGCACCTGCAGATGTTCCACGTGAAACACCTCCACGGCAGGCTCGCTCTCCGCCAGGGCCGCGAGCTCATCCTCGGGGAGCTTCCCCTTCAACGCCATCCACACCCCGCCCGGCCGGAGCGCCGCGCGCGACCAGCGGGTGAAGTCCACCAGCGAGGCGAAGGCGCGCGAGCACACCACGTCGAAGCCCTGTCCGGCCTTGCTGGCGTCAAGGCTTTCGACCCGTGCGTGCAACCCGTGCAGGTTGGGCAGCCGCAGGGTGGCTGCGGTGTGCTGGAGAAAGGCCGCCTTCTTGGCCACCGTGTCCACGCAGGTCACGTCGGTCTGCGGACAGGCCACCGCGATCACCACACCCGGCAGGCCACCGCCCGAACCCACGTCCAGCAGGCGCAACGGGCGACCGATCTTCTGCGCATGCGCACGCAGCGGCCCCACCGCAGCCAGGCTGTCGAGCAGGTGGTGCGTCATCATCTCGGCCGGGTCGCGCACCGCCGTCAGGTTGTAGACCCGGTTCCACTTCTGCAGCAGCGCCAGGTACGCCAGCAGCTGCTCGACCCGAACCGGTGACAGTGCCAAACCCAGCGAGACCAGCCCCGCCTCCAGGGTCTCGCGCAAGGCCGTGGGGTTCATGGCGCCGCCGTCTCGGCCGGCGACGTGTCGGCGGCGGACAGCGTGGCGAAGCCCTTGAAGCCGCCCTTCTTCAGGTGGATCAGCAGCAGCGAGATGCTCGCCGGCGTGATGCCCGAGATGCGCGACGCCTGGCCCAGCGTTTCCGGCCGGTGCCGCGCGAGCTTCTGCCGGGCCTCGAACGACAGCGCGCTCACCTGCATGTAGTCCAGGTCGGCCGGCAGGCGCAGGCTCTCGTAGTGGGCGGCGCGCTCCACCTCGTGCTTCTGGCGGTCGATGTAGCCCGCGTACTTGGCCGCGATCTCCACCTGCTCCACCACCGGCTCCAGCAGCTCGGCCAGTGTTTCACGTGAAACCTCCGGTGCCGCGAACCGGCCACCGTCCATGCCCACGAGGTCGGCATGCGCCACGCCGGGCCGGCGCAGCAGGTCGAACAGGTTGTGCTCGTGCTCGATCGCCTTGCCCAATACCCGCTCGCTCTCCGCCGCGGGCAGGTTGCGCGGGTTGACCCAGGTCGCCTTCAGGCGCTCGGTCTCGCGCGCCACCGCGTCGCGCTTGCGGCAGAACGCGTCCCAGCGCGCGTCGTCCACCAGGCCCAGGCGGCGCCCGGTCCCGGTCAGGCGCATGTCGGCGTTGTCCTCGCGCAGCTGCAGGCGGAATTCGGCGCGGCTGGTGAACATGCGGTAGGGCTCGGTCACGCCCTGGGTCACAAGGTCGTCCACCAGCACGCCCAGGTAGGCCTCGTCGCGTCGCGGCAGCCAGGGCGCCTCGCCGCGGCACTGCAGCGCCGCGTTGATGCCGGCGAACAGGCCCTGGGCCGCGGCCTCCTCGTAGCCGGTGGTGCCGTTGATCTGGCCGGCGAAGAACAGGCCGGCGATCTGTTGGGTCTCGAAGCTGCTCCTGAGCGAGCGCGGGTCGAAGTAGTCGTACTCGATCGCATAGCCCGGGCGCAGGATGTGCGCGTTCTCCAGCCCGGCCATGCTGCGCACCAGCGCGTACTGGACGTCGAACGGCAGGCTGGTGGAAATTCCGTTCGGGTAGACCTCGTGCGTGGTCAGGCCCTCGGGCTCCAGGAAGATCTGGTGGCTGTCCTTGTCGGCGAAGCGGTTGATCTTGTCTTCCACGCTCGGGCAGTA
>CAZAPJ010000013.1:0-92787 GCA_964487025.1 uncultured Hydrogenophaga sp. | reverse complement strand
ATGCCGGGTGGTGTGGGAGGGGCCCGGTCAGCGATGATCGGCCCCTATCCCGATTTTCCGGTCTGGCGAGCAGCGCGACCGCGCGGGAGCGTCACAACGGCCGGATCGGCACGTACAGCTCGCTGCCCGCCTGGCGGAAGGCCTGCGACTTCTCGCGCAAGCCGGCCTGTACCGCCTCGTCCTCGGCCAGGCCCCTGGCGGCGGCGAACTCGCGGACCTCCTGCGTGATCTTCATCGAGCAGAACTTGGGGCCGCACATGCTGCAGAAGTGCGCTTCCTTGCTCGAATCCTTGGGCAGGGTCTCGTCGTGGAAGTCGCGCGCCGTTTCGGGGTCCAGGCCCAGGTTGAACTGGTCCTGCCAACGGAACTCGAAGCGCGCCTTGCTCAGCGCGTCGTCGCGCGCGCGGGCGCCCGGGTGGCCCTTGGCCACGTCGGCCGCGTGGGCGGCGATCTTGTAGGCGATCAGGCCCTGCTTCACGTCCTCGCGGTCGGGCAGGCCCAGGTGCTCCTTGGGCGTCACGTAGCACAGCATGGCCGTGCCCATCCAGCCGATCATCGCGGCGCCGATGGCGCTGGCGATGTGGTCGTAGCCCGGCGCGATGTCGATCGTCAGCGGCCCCAGCGTGTAGAACGGCGCCTCGTGGCAGGCCTTGAGCTGCTCGTCCATGTTGGCCTGGATCATGTGCATGGGCACATGGCCAGGGCCTTCGATGATGGTCTGCACGTCGTGCTTCCAGGCCACCTGCGTCAGCTCGCCCAGCGTGTGCAGCTCGGCGAACTGGGCCTCGTCGTTGGCGTCGGCGCCCGAGCCGGGCCGCAGGCCGTCGCCGAGCGAGAAGCTCACGTCGTACTGCTTCATGATGTCGCAGATGTCCTCGAAGTGCTCGTAGATGAAGCTCTCGCGGTGGTGCGCCATGCACCACTTGGCCATGATGGAGCCGCCGCGGCTCACGATGCCTGTCATGCGGCCCGCCGTCAGGTGGATGAACCCCAGCCGCACGCCGGCGTGGATGGTGAAGTAGTCCACGCCCTGTTCGGCCTGCTCGATCAGCGTGTCGCGGAAGATCGCCCAGCTCAGGTCCTCGGCCACGCCGCCCACCTTTTCCAGCGCCTGGTAGATCGGCACGGTGCCGATGGGCACCGGGCTGTTGCGGATGATCCAGTCGCGCGTGGTGTGGATGTTGCGGCCCGTGGACAGGTCCATCACCGTGTCCGCGCCCCAGCGCGTGGACCAGACCAGTTTCTCGACCTCCTCTTCGATGCTCGACGTGACGGCGCTGTTGCCGATGTTGGCATTGACCTTCACGAGGAAGTTGCGCCCGATCACCATCGGCTCGGCCTCGGGGTGGTTGATGTTGGCCGGCAGGATGGCGCGGCCGCGCGCGATCTCGTCGCGCACGAACTCGGGCGTGATGGTCCTGGGGATGCGCGCGCCCATCGGGTTGCCCGCCACGCGCCGGGCGCGCTCCTCGTTGGCCAGGTACTCGGCCATCCATTCGCGCCTGCCGTTCTCGCGCAGGGCGACGTATTCCATCTCGGGCGTGACGATGCCGCGCCGCGCGTAGTGCATCTGCGTGACGTTGCCGCCGGCCTTGGCGCGGCGCGGCTGGCGGATCAGGCCGCGCGCCTGCTCGCGCAGCGCGGCGATGCGCGGGTTGTCGCGCTCGCCGCGGCCGCCGTCGTCCCGCAGTTGCGCGATGCGGCCAGCGTAGCGCTCGGTATCGGAACGTTCGGCGATCCAGGCCGCGCGCAGGGCCAGCAGGCCCTGACGCACGTCGATGGCCGCGTCCGGGTCGCCATAGGGGCCGGCCGTGTCGTACAGGCACACGCGCTCGCCGTTGGTCAGCGCCACCTCGCGCACGGGCACGCGCAGGTCGGCGCGCGATCCCGGGATGTGGACGCGGCGGGAAGCCGGAAACGGCTCGCGCGCACGCGCCAGCGAGGCGAGGAATTCGCCCCCACGCTCCGCCGCTGGCGCGGGTCGCTGCCCCCCGAGGGGGGCGTCGCCGGCTTGGGGCGGCCCGGCGCTGGCGAAGTCCTCGGGCATCAAGCTTTTGGATGGCGCCGTGGCAGGACTCAGTTGATCGGGAGTATTCGGGGCATTCATGCGGACATCTCCTGTGGGTGGATGGAAATGCTCCGCATCGGCCCGGTGCGCACGGCGCGTGGAGGGACTTCCGGCATGGAGGCCCCGCCCGAAGGGGATGGGGGCGTGGCGCCGATGTCCGCCACGGCATGAACGCCTTTGTGGCTGCAGCTCTTCTTACGCTGGTATTAACCAGATCAAGTTCGCGGTTCCGGCGGTCAGGTCCGCCGTCTCAGCATGCCATTACATGCACTCCGGAGCAGCGGCCATTGTAGGCATGGATACGCCTCAGCGGCCACGGAGGGCTTGTGAAGGCGTTTTTTTCGGGCCTGGACTATGCTTGGGCCCGCACCATGAGCCAGCCACTGCCCGCCTTCGACCCCCGCCTCGCGCCCATCCTGGCCGACGCACCCGGCGAAACCCTGCGTCCGGCGCAGGCGCGGCGGCTCACGCCCGCCGGCCTGCGCGAGCTGTTCGCACACCCGCCCGTATGGACGCCCGAGCTGCGCCGCGAAAGGCAGCGAACCGCCCGCCCGCCCGCGCTGGCGGCCGTGCTGCTGCCGCTGGTGATGCGCGAGGAACTCACGCTCATCCTCACCCAGCGCACCACGCGCCTGTCCACCCATGCGGGGCAGATCGCGCTGCCGGGCGGCAAGCTCGACCCGGGCGATGCGGACGCCACGGCCGCGGCGCTGCGCGAAACGCAGGAAGAGATCGGCCTGCCGCCCGACCGGGTGGAGGTGCTGGGCACCTTGCCCGAGTACGTGACCGGCACCGCCTTCATCGTCACGCCGGTGGTCGGCCTGGTGACGCCGGACTTCGAGCTCAGGCCCAACCCGCAGGAGGTGGACGACGTGTTCGAGGTGCCGCTGGCCTACCTGATGAACCCCATGCACCACCGCCGCCATGCCCGCGAATTCGAAGGAGCGGTGCGCGAGTGGTATTCCATGCCGTACCAGGACGGGGACCAGGAGCGCTTCATCTGGGGCGCGACCGCCGGCATGCTGCGCAATTTCTATCGGCTGCTGTGCGCATGACGGGCCGGGCGAGGGGGGTGACGATTCCTCACTGGCCGCCAGGCAGGCCGCCACTATGATGGCGCCATGAGCTTTTTCGCCATCCTCATCGCCCTGCTGCTGGAGCAGGCGCGCCCGCTGGCCTACGACAACCCGGTACATGCAGGCCTGCGCGGCTGGGTGCGCCTGGTGCGGCGCAACCTGGACGCGGGGCAGTCTTCCCATGGCTGGGTGGCCTGGGTGCTGGCCGTGGGCGTGCCGTCGGTCGTGGCCGGCGCGGTGTACTGGGGCCTGTGGCAGTTCAGCGTGGTGCTGGCCTTCGCCTGGGTGGTGGCCATCCTCTACGTGACGCTCGGCTTCCGGCAGTTCAGCCACCACTTCAGCGAGATCCGGCAGACCCTGGAGCAGGGCAACGACATGCTCGCGCGCGAAAAGCTCGCCCAGTGGCTGCGCGTGGATGCGTCCACGCTGCCGCGCACCGAACTGCTGCGCCAGGTGATCGAGCATTCGGTGCTGGCGGCGCACCGGCACGTGTTCGGCGTGCTGGTGTGCTTCGTGGTGTTCTGGGCCCTGGGGCTCGGGCCCTCGGGCGCGGTGCTCTACCGGCTGGCCGAGTACATCTCGCGCAACTGGCGCGCCCGGCCGGACGGCACGCCCAGCCCCGCGCTGCAGGAAGCCGCCGCCAAGGCGTGGCGCTGGGTCGACCACGTGCCGGCCCGGATGACCGCGCTGGGCTTCGCGGTCGTGGGCAACTTCGAGGAAGCCGTGGCGAGCTGGCGCGGCGACGCCGACCGGTTCGCGCCCGGCAGCGACGGCGTGGTGCTCGCGGCCACCTCGGGTGCGATCAACGTACGCCTGGCGCCCCAGCCCGAGGGCCAGGCGCTGCCGGGAGAAGACGACGACCCCGGCAGCCGGCCCGAGCCGCAACTGGCGCACCTGGGCAGCGTGGTGGGGCTGGTCTGGCGCGCGGTGGTGCTGTGGATGCTGCTGCTGGCCTTGCTCACGCTGGCGGGGCTCTGAGGAACTCCCCCCTGCGCCGCTGATGCGGCTTCCCCCCTCTCTGGCGCGCCGCTGCGCGGCGCTTGGAGGGGGGACGACATCTCGGGCCGGCGGAGCCGGACCCTCGCTGTCTCTGGGTTTGGTGCTGCTTCGCGCGTTGCGGTTTCTCGCTTGGGCCGGCGTTCAATGGCGTCGCTTGGCTGACAGTTCCTCGAACAGTTCGCGGTAGATACGGTAGCGGCTTTCGCTGATCGCGCCGGGCGCCCGGCTGGCCGGTTGCACGCGCGCGATCACGCCGCAGCCGGGCTCGTGCAGGTGGGTGCAGTTGTAGAACCGGCAGTCGCCGAGCGCGGCCGCCAGGTCCGGCATCAGGTGGGCCAGTTGCATGGGCTCGATGTGGTTCAGGCCGAACGCCTGGAAGCCGGGCGAATCGATCAGCGCGGTGGTGCGGGCCTGCTCGTCGGTCCAGTACCAGGTGGTGGCGGTGGTGGTGTGCCGGCCGGCGTTGAGTGCGCGCGAGATCTCGCCGGTCTGCGCGCGCGCCGCCGGCGCCAGGCGGTTCACCAGCGTGCTCTTGCCCACGCCCGAGGGGCCGAGCACCAGGGTCCGGCGCTGCTCCAGGCGCGCCTGCAGGGCCGCCAGGCCATCGCCGTCGGGCCCTTCCCCGCTGGCCGGTGGCCGCAGCCGCAGCGGCAGCACCGTGCAGCCCATGCGGCGGTAGGGCTCGAGCCGGGCCCAGGCGTGGTCGAACGCGGGCTGCAGGTCGCGCTTGTTGAGCGCGATCAAGGCGTCGATGCGTTCGGCCTGCGCCGCGATCAAGGCGCGCGCGAGCTGGCTTTCGGAGAACTCGGGTTCGGCCGCCACCAGCACCAGCACCTGGTCGAGGTTGGCGGCGAACGACTTGGTGCGCATCTCGTCCTGGCGGTAGAGCAGGTTGCGCCGCGCTTCGACGCGTTCGATGCTGCCTTCGTCGCCGGTGGCCTGCCATTGCACCTGATCGCCCACGACCACGGCGCTCTTCTTGCCGCGCGGGTGGCACAGGCGCCGCGTGCCGTCGGGGCTTTCCACCAGGCAGTGGCGCCCGTGGGCGGCCACCACCAGTCCGGGCTGCAGGGCGGTAGGCGGCGGGGGGCTGGCGGAGGCCATCAAGCCTGCAGCAGGGCGTCCACCGCGGCCGCGCAATGAAAGTCGCTGGCCGAGATGCCGTTCACGTCGTGCGTGTTGAAGCGCACCGTGCAGCGGGCGTAGCCCACCTGGAGATCGGGGTGGTGGTCTTCGCGGTGTGCGATCCAGGCCAGCGCGTTGACGAACGCCATGGTCTCGTGGAAGTTGGCGAAGCCATAGGTTTTCTCGAGTGCACCGTCGATCAGCTTCCAGCCCTGGGCCGCATCGCCGTTGAGCTGGGTGAGCTGCGTCACGATTTCGGTCGCCGACAGCGCGCGGCGGTTCTGGTGGATCGGGTTCATGGAGGGCGCCGGGGGGTGGTTGGGTGGGGATCACGCGGGCCGCAGGCGCGACAGGCGTTCGCTCGCGGGCGGGTGCGAGTAGTAGAAGCGGGCGTAGAGCGGGTCCGGCGTGAGCGTGCTGGCGTTGTCTTTGTAGAGCTTGAGCAGCGCGCTGGTGAGGTCGGCGCCGCTGGTCTGGGCCACGGCGTAGGCATCGGCCTCGAACTCGTGCCGGCGCGAGAGCTGCGCCATGAGCGGCGAGAGGAAGAAGGTGAACAGCGGCACCACCATGAGGAACAGCAGCAGGGCGAGCGCGTCGTTGGAGAGCTCCATCGAGGGCGTCACGCCCAGCCCGCTGTAGAACCAGGCCTGGCGGCTGACCCAGCCCAGCAGCGCGAAGCCGGCCAGGCTGAGCGCGAACAGCAGGATGACGCGCTGGAGGATGTGGCGGCGCTTGTAGTGGCCGAGTTCGTGCGCGAGCACGGCATCGACTTCGCTCGGGTTCAACTGCTGCAGCAGGGTGTCGAAGAACACCACCCGCTTGGCCGCGCCGAAGCCGGTGAAGTAGGCGTTGGCGTGCGCGCTGCGCTTGCTGCCGTCCATGACGAACAGGCCCTTGGCGGCGAAGCCGCAGCGCTGCATGAGCGCGTTCACGCGCGCCTTGAGCGTGTCGTCCGACAGGGGCTCGAACTTGTTGAACAGCGGCGCGATCACGGTCGGGTAGAGCACCAGCGCGAGCAGGTTGAACACCATCCATGCGCCCCAGGCCCAGAGCCACCACGCGGTGCCGGCCGCGCCCATGAGCCAGAGCACCAGCGCGGCGATCGGCAGGCCGACGAGCGCGCCGACCAGCGTGCCCTTGACGAGGTCGCTCAGCCACAGCCGCAGCGTCATCTTGTTGAAGCCGAAGCGTTCTTCGATGCGGAAGGTCGCGTACCAGCCCAGCGGCAAGGTGAGCAGCCCGCCGATGGCCGCGAACGCGGCCAGCAGCGCCAGTTGCTGGAGCATGCCGGGGCCCAGGGCGGCCAGCAGGGCCCGGTTGAGCGCATCCAGCCCGCCCAGCAGGGTCCAGCCGACCAGCAGCGCCGCTTCGAGCGCCATTTCCAGCAGGCCGAAGCGCGCCTTGGTGATGGTGTAGTCGGCCGCCCGCTGGTGGGCGCCGAGGGAGACCGTGTCGCTGAAGGCCGGCGGCACCGCGCCGCGGTGGCGCGCCACGTGCCGGATCTGCCGGCTGGCCAGCGCGGTGCGCACGGCCAGGCCCAGCACCAGCAGGGCGCAGAAGACGGCGGTGAAGGCGAAGGCGGCGGTGTCCATGGGCCGAAGTCTATCGAAGACGGCCGCCGGCCGGCGCCATGCGCGGATCGGCGAGAATCGCGGCCATGACTGCTGCCTGCTCCCCGGTGCCCGGCACCGATACGACCGCCCTGCTGCCCAAGAGCGACCAGAACCTGGTCTGGCTCGACTGCGAGATGAGCGGGCTCGACCCCGAGAAGGAACGCCTGCTCGAGATCGCCGTGATCGTCACCGGTCCGCAGCTCACGCCGCGCATCGAGGGGCCGGTGCTGGTGGTCCACCAGAGCGACGCCCTGCTCGATGCCATGGACAGTTGGAACAAGGGCACGCACGGCCGCAGCGGCCTGATCGACAAGGTCAAGGCCAGCACGCTGACCGAGCAGGAGGCCGAGGCCGAGCTGCTGGCGTTCATCGGCCGCTACGTGCCGAAGAACGCCTCGCCCATGTGCGGCAACACCATCAGCCAGGACCGGCGCTTCCTCGTGAAGTACATGCCCCGGCTGGAGGCCTACTTCCACTACCGCTGCCTGGACGTGAGCACGCTCAAGGAACTGGCCCGGCGCTGGCGGCCCGAGGTGTACGAGGCGTTCAAGAAGCACCAGAAGCACACCGCGCTGGCCGACGTGCACGAGTCCATCGACGAGCTCGAGCACTACCGCGCGCACTTCCTGCGCTGATCCCCCTTCCGCTTTTTTCCGGTGCGACCCCGGTCGCCCACGGGCGGGCGCACGGCCGGCACGTGTCAAAATCATGACATTCTCATGAATAGAACATGACAAAAAAGTCCCGTTCCCGCGCCCGCGCCCGCTTCGTCGCCAAGCACCAGGAGGTGCTGCAACTGGGCTCCGCGCTCATGTTCCTGCTGCTGATCGGGGTCTACGCATCGTTCGCCGTGGCTTCCGGCGGGGGCCTGCTGAGTTCGTCGGCCTCGTGGCTGCTGATCGTGGCGGCGGGCGTGGGCGGGTACATGGCGATGAACATCGGCGCCAACGACGTCGCCAACAACATGGGACCGGCGGTGGGCTCGGGCGCCATGACCATGGGCTGGGCGATCCTGGTGGCGGCCGTGTTCGAGGCGCTGGGCGCCATCGTGGCCGGCGGCGACGTGGTGGGCACGATCAAGGGCGGCATCGTCAATGCCGACCAGATCACCGATCCGAACATCTTCGCGTGGGTCATGCTGGCGGCCCTGCTGGCCGGCGCGCTCTGGCTCAACCTCGCCACGGTGCTGGGGGCGCCGGTGTCGACCACGCACTCGATCATCGGCGCGGTCATGGGTGCGGGCATCGCGGCCGGAGGCTGGGCCCTGGTCAACTGGGAGACGATCGGCGCCATCGTGCTGAGCTGGGTGGTCTCGCCGCTGGTGGGCGGCGTGATGGCGATGGCCTTTCTGTACCTCATCAAGCGCAGCGTGACCTACCGCAGCGAAAAAACCGATGCCGCCAGCCGCGTGGTGCCGGTGCTGATCGCGCTCATGGCCTGGGCCTATACCTCCTACATGATGCTCAAGGGGCTGAGCCAACTGGTGCAGGTCGGCATCGTGGCGGCGCTGCTCACCGGCGCGGTGCTGGCCCTGCTGGTGTGGTGGCTGGTGCACAAGCCGATTGCCCGCATGGCCCTGCGGCAGGACAACACCAAGGACGGCGTCAACCGCCTGTTCACCTGGCCGCTGGTCTGCTCGGCCGCGCTGCTGAGCTTCGCCCATGGGGCGAGTGACGTTTCCAACGCCATCGGGCCGCTGGCCGCCATCTACGAGGCCGTGCAGACCGGCGCCGTCGCCACCCGGACCGCCACCCCGATGTGGATCATGGTGCTGGGCGCGCTGGGCCTGTCGGTGGGCCTGGCGCTGTATGGCGGGCGGCTGATCCGCACCGTGGGCAAGGAGATCACCGAGCTCGACAACATCCGCGCCTATTCGATCGCGATGGCCACCACCATCACGGTGATCGCCGCCTCGCAGATGGGCATGCCGATTTCCACCACCCACGTGACGATCGGGGCGGTGTTCGGCGTCGGGTTCCTGCGCGAGCTGCTCAAGGTGAACTACACCAAGATGGAGGCCGTGGTGTTCGCGGGCCACCAAGGGGCCGACCGCGCCGAGGTCGAGGCCTACCTGCGCCGCTTCGAGGCCGCCGAGGTGCACGAGAAAAAGCGCATGCTGGCCGAGATGAAGCGGCGCACCAAGCAGCGTGAAGCCGCGGAAGTGGCCGAGGGCGCCGTGCTGGCGAAGAAGGAGCAGAAGGCGCTGAAGAAGGCCTACAAGAAGGAAATCGTCAAGCGCTCGGTGGTCATGCGCATCGTGACGGCCTGGATCGTCACGGTGCCCGCCACGGCGGCGCTCGCGGCGCTGCTTTTCCACGTGGTGCGGGCGGTGCTCGACTAGGGCCTGTTCACCCTATTTTCTAAGTGCGGAAAAAAATAGGGTAAACAGGCCCTGGGCCGCTGCGGCACATGGATTCAGGGTTTTCCCTCAATCTGTGCCATAATCGTTGGCTTCGCAGTTCACTGCGATGATTTGCGCATCTGCCTCACTCACACTTGGGGCCCCGGCATGTTCCGATGGGCCTTCGCTCCGGTATCCGTCACACCACTTTTCGTGATCGATGTCCTGGCGCGTTGATCGTTTGATGGTTGATGTTTTGTTAACCACGAATGGATCAAGCGCGCCGGAGCCGCCGCCCGCCGAGAAGGCCGGCATTTCTCCGCCAGCGTCTGTCTGCATTCGAACGATTGCGCCTTCCGGCGCATGGACACGACGAACATGAGCGACTCTTTCGAAGACCGCGGCGACCCGATGGCGCCCGACCACGACACCCTCCTGCCTGCCGACACCGAAGCGGCCGACGAAACCCCCCACGCCTTCGCGCGGCTCGGCCTGGCGCCCGAACTGGTGCAGGCCTGTGCCGACCTCGGCTACGTGCAGCCCACGGCGGTGCAGGCGCTGGTGATCCCCAAGGCCATGCCGGCTGACGGCAGCGGCGGTGGCCAGCGCTTTGCGGACCTGATGGTGTCCAGCCAGACCGGCAGCGGCAAGACCGCCGCCTTTCTGCTGCCCGTGCTGCACACCTTGCTGCAGCAGCGCGCCGAGGCCGATGCCCGCGAGCGCGCCGAGCGCGAGCGCCTGGCGGCCGAGGCCCTGGCGCGCGGCGAGGCGCCGCCGAAGGCGCCCCGGCGCAAGAACCCGACCCTGGCGCGCAACTTCAAGGCTGCCACGCCCGGCGCGCTGGTGCTGTGCCCGACGCGCGAGCTGGCCCAGCAGGTGGCCCACGACGCGATCGAGCTGGTGCGGCACTGCCGCGGGCTGCGCATCGCCAACGTGGTCGGCGGCATGCCCTACCAAGTGCAGATCGCGCGCCTGCAGAACGCCGACCTGGTGGTCGCCACGCCCGGCCGCCTGCTCGACCTGCAGCGCTCGCAGCAGCTCAAGCTCGACCAGGTGCAGTTCCTGGTGGTGGACGAGGCCGACCGCATGCTCGACCTCGGTTTCTCCGACGACCTGGCCGAAGTCAACCAGCTCACCAGCCAGCGCCGCCAGACCACGATGTTCAGCGCCACCTTCGCGCCGCGCATCCAGCAGCTCGCCATGCGCGTGATGCACGAGAACGGCAAGCATGTGCAGAAGGTGCAGATCGATACGCCGCAGGAGCAGCACGCCAACATCCGGCAGGCGCTGTTCTGGGCCGACCACGCCGAGCACAAGCGCAAGCTGCTCGACCACTGGCTGCGCGACGCGTCCATCAACCAGGCGGTGGTGTTCTGCAGCACGCAGATCGAATGCGATGGCTTGGCCAACGACCTGCAGCAGGCCGGCTTCGCCGCCGTGGCGCTGCACGGCGCGCTCAGCCAGGGCCTGCGCAACCGCCGCCTGATGGCCTTGCGCAGCGGTCAGGTGCAGATCCTCGTGGCCACCGACGTGGCCGCGCGCGGCATCGACGTGCCGACCATCACGCACGTGTTCAACTTCGGCCTGCCGATGAAGGCCGAGGACTACACGCACCGCATCGGCCGCACCGGCCGCGCCGGCCGTGACGGCCTGGCCGTGACGTTCGCCGAATTCCGCGACCGACGCAAGATCGGCGACATCGAGGCCTACACGCGCCAGCGCATCGCGGTCGAGAAAGTGCCGGGCCTGGAGCCGCGCCAACGCATGCCGCAGGCCGATCCGTTCGAGCAGCGCCGTGGCGGCCGCCCAGGTGGTGGCCGTGGTGGCTACGGCCACGACCGGTTCAGCGGCGATCGCCGGGGCGGCGGTACCACCGCTCCGCGCGGCGAAGGCCGCGGCTTTGCCGATCACGCGGCTCCTCGGCGTCCTGGCGGCAAGGCGCCGGGCGGCTTCTCCAGCTTTGGCCGCAGCGACAGGGGCAGCGCCGCGTTCGATCGGGCACCGGCGCTCCGCAGCGGCGCGGCCAATCGGCGCTCGCCGCGCTGATGGCGAACATGCAACTTCAGCCCAATCGTTTCAAGCAAGCCCTGCACGAGCGGCGTGCGCAGATCGGCCTTTGGCTCGGCCTGGCCCATGCGTACACGGCGGAGATCTGTGCCGGCGCCGGTTTTGACTGGTTGCTGGTCGATGGCGAGCATGCGCCCAATGACCTGGCGGTGGTGCTGGCCCAGTTGCAGGCCATCGCCGCCTACCCGGACACCCATGCGATCGCCCGCGTACCCATGGGCCATGGCCATGTGGGCCAGATGCTGATCAAGCAGTACCTCGACCTGGGGGCGCAGACGCTGCTGGTTCCTATGGTGGACACCGCGGAGCAGGCCGCGGCCATCGTGCGTTCTGCGCGCTATCCCCAGGCCGATGGCGGCGGCGGGGTGCGCGGCATGGCGAGCGCCCGCGCTTCGCGCTGGGGCCGCTGCCAGGACTACGTCCGCGAGGCCAACGGGCAGGTCTGCCTGTTGGTGCAGGTGGAAACCCGCGAGGCGCTGGCGAATCTGGATGCCATCGTGGCCACGGAAGGCGTGGATGGCGTCTTCATCGGCCCCGCCGATTTGTCCGCATCGCTGGGGCACCCGGGCGATGCCGACCATCCTGAGGTGCAGGCCTCGATCGAGGACGCCATCGTTCGCATCGCGCGCGCGGGCAAGGCGCCGGGCATCCTGATGGCCGACGCGGCGAAAGCGCGCCGCTACCTCGAGCTGGGGGCGCTGTTCGTCGCGGTGGGCACCGATACCGGCCTGCTGGCGCGTGGCACCACGGCGCTTGCGCAGAGCTTCCGCGAGAACGCGCCCGCTCCGGCTGCTGGGGGCGGGCAAGTGTATTGAGCCTGCATCTCTAGCTTGGCACGCGTCGGGCCGATCGGCGGATGTCCGATAGCGTTGCACGCGTGGAGATCAGTTCGGGGTCGATCACCACCTCGATCACGCTGCCTTGCCGGCGTTCCAGGGCGGCCAGCAGCTCGGCCTCGAATTGCTCGGTGCGCGTGATGCGCACGCCGGCGTAGCCGTAGGCGTTTGCCAGGGCGGTGAAGTCCGGGTTGACCAGTTCGGTGGAACCCACGCGCTCCGGAAATTCGCGCTCCTGGTGCATGCGGATCGTGCCGAGCATGCCGTTGTTGAGCAGGACGATGATGGTCTTCGCGCCGAACTGCACCGCTGTCGCCAGCTCCTGGCCGTTCATCTGGAAGTCGCCGTCCCCCGCGATGGTGAGCACCGTCCGCCCGGTCACGATGCTGGCGGCGATGCCGGCGGGCACGCCATAGCCCATCGCGCCGGCGGTGGGTGCCAACTGCGTCTTGTGCCCCTTCGCCAATCCGTGGAAACGGAAGAAGCGATGCATCCAGGACGCGAAATTCCCGGCGCCATTGGTCACGACCGCATCGGCGGGCAGGTGCCGCTGGAGCAAGGCGACGATCGCGGGCATGTCGATGGCCCCGCCGAGCGCCTGCGGCTGGAGATTCTGCAGGTAGTCCGCATGGGCGGCCCGGGTCCATTCGGCCCAAGGCCGAGGCCCTGGCGGCGGGCGCAACCGTTCGAGCGCCGGCGCCGCCGCGTCCATCGTCGCGTTGATCGCCAGATCGGCCTGGTAGACGCGGTTCAGTTCCTCGGCGCTCGCGTGGATGTGCACCAGTTTCTGGGGCGTGCGCGGCGGTTTGAGCAGGGTGTAGCCGCTGGTCGTCGCCTCACCCAGGCGGGGGCCGATGGCCAGCACCAGGTCGCTGGCCTGGAACCGGCGCGCCAGTTGCGGGTCGATGCCGAGTCCGGCGTCCCCCGCGTAGAGCGGATGGTGGTTGTCGAAGCAGTCCTGGAAGCGGAACGCATTGCATACCGGCAGGCTCCAGGATTCCGCGAACCGCTGCAGGGCATGCGCCGAACGCGCGCTCCAGCCGCTGCCGCCGGCGATGACCAGGGGCCTTTGCGCGGACAGCAGCCGCTCGCGGAGCCCATCCAGCGCTTCCGGCGCACAGCCGGCCGGGACCGGCTCGACGCGGGCCAGCGGACGCGAGGCGGTGGCGCGCACCAGCATGTCCTCCGGCAGCACCAGCACCACCGGGCCGGGCCGTCCGTTCATGGCGGTGGCGAAGGCGCGCGCGACGTATTCCGGGATCCGGTCCGGGTCGTCGATCCGTTCCACACGCTTGGCCATGCCGCGCGTGTTCGGCCCGAAGAAGGTGCCGAAGTCGAGTTCCTGGAACGCCTCGCGGTCGCGCTGGTCGCTGGGGACGTCGCCCACGAACAGCACCATCGGCGTCGAGTCCTGGGACGCCACGTGCACCGCGATGGCGGCGTTCGTGGCGCCGGGCCCGCGCGTGACGAAGCACACCCCCGGGCGTCCGGACAGCTTGCCGACCGCTTCCGCCATGAAGGCGGCCCCGCCTTCGTGGCGGTTCACGATGAACCGGATGCGATCGCGGTAGCGATGGAAGCCGTCCAGCGCCCCCAGGAAACTCTCCCCGGGCACGCCGAACGCGTGCGTGACGCCCTGCGCGATGAGGCATTCGACGAGCAGATGGCCGGCGATCGGGGAACGGGTGGCAAGGTCAGGCGTTGACATGAACGTTGGGGAAGCCAGGGATGGATGCGGCGCGTTTGCCCTTTGCGGGCGCGCCGGCCGGACGTGCGCAACACCCGAGGCCGCGTCGATCGCCGCGGCAGCCTCATGGAGCGCCGGAGTCTAGGAACTCAGGCGGCCAAATGCCCATGTCGCGGAGGTGATCGCTGCATAAGCAGCATTTGATTTCAGGGTAAACGCCGAGGCGGCTCAAGCCACCGGTGCCACCTTCCGGTGCACGCCCTGCGTCGTGTCCCGAAGCGTCGCGCGCAGCCACTGGTGCGCGGGATCGGCGTGGCAGCGGGCATGCCAGTACATCGCGAGGTCGAGCGGGCCCAGGTCGAACGGCAGTTCGAGAATCTGCAGCGGATAGCGGCTCGCGCTTTCCGCCGCGATGCGGTCCGGGATCACCGCGAGCAGGTCCGACATCGCGACGATGGCTGGCGACACCAGGAAACTCGGCACGGTCGTGGCCACCACGCGATGCCTGCCGAGATGGCTCAGGGCGGTCTCGACCAAGCTGTCGACCACGCTGTAGGTGGTCGGCGAGGTGCTGAACACCACGTGGGGGCTGTCCAGGAACTGGTCCAGCGTCAACGCCCCGCGGATGGCCGGGTGCCCCTTGGCCGCGATGCAGCAGGCCCGTTGGGGGTGGAGGGGCGAGCTGTAGTAGGACGAGGGGATGTTGCGAAGGTTGGAGATGACCAGATCCTCCTCGCCTTCGCGCAGCAGCTCGGCGGCCCGCCGCATGTCGCCGCTGGTCCAGCGGATGCTCAGCTTGGGCGCCTCGCGGCGGATCCTCTGCGTGAGCGCCGGCAGGAAAAGCAGCGCAACGGCCTCGGTCGAGACGATGCGGATCGTTCGCTCCGCGGTGGAGATGTCGAAGTCCGAGCGTTCGCGCTGCGGGGCGTCCAGCACTTCGAGCGCGATCTGGATCGCCTTGGCCAGCTCGATCGCGTACGGTGTCGGCTCCATGCCGCGCGTGGTCTTGACGAGCAGCGGATCCTTGAGCATGCGGCGAAGCCGGGCCAGGGTGGCCGACATCGCGGGCTGCCCGATGTTGGCCCACTCCGCCGCGCGGGTCACGTGCCGCTCGTTGACGAGCGCCTTCAGATGCTCCAGCAGATGGAGATTGATGTTGCGCGGCATCGTCATCGTCGTTGTCTCCGTACGGCGGAACCGGCCGTGCGGCGATGGCCCTTCGAGGCATCGAGCAACGTCGATTCGGTTATGCGTCGTTTGCAATGGCGCCCCTGGCCACCGCGATCCTATTATGGCTTTTTGACTTGTTCACGAAATCATGGATCTGGGCATCTCGGGCAAATGGGCTTTGGTGTGCGGCGCAAGCAAAGGCCTCGGATGGGGCTGCGCTTGCGCGCTGGCGAGCGAGGGGGTGAACGTCGTGATGGTGGCGCGCGGCGCGCCGGCGCTGCAGCAGGCCGCCGACCGGTTGCTGGCGGCGCCGCAGGCACCCAACGCGGCGCAGGTGCTGCCGGTCGCGGCCGACATCACGACCCCGGAAGGCCGCGCGGCGGTGTTCGCGCTCCGCCGGGACTACGATATCGTCATCACCAACGCCGGCGGTCCGCTGCCGGGCGACTTCCGCGATTGGAGCCGGGAAGCCTGGATCCAGGCGCTGGACGCCAACATGCTCACGCCGATCGAACTGATCAAGGCCACGGTCGACGGCATGGCCGCGCGTGGGTTCGGCCGTGTGGTCAACATCACGTCGAGCGCGGTCAAGGCGCCGATCGACATCCTCGGCCTGTCGAACGGCGCGCGCAGCGGCCTCACGGGCTTCGTCGCCGGACTGGCCCGCACGCGCCGGCTTGTCGAGGCCAACGTCACGATCAACAACGTATTGCCGGGGGCGTTCGCCACGGACCGGCTGCGCTCGGCCATGGAGAAGGCCGGCGGCAGCTTCGCGGGCAAGAGCTATGAAGAGGTGGTGGCGGCCCGGACGGCAAGCATACCGGCCGGGCGCTTTGGGACGCCGCTGGAATTCGGCGCCCTGTGCGCGTTTCTGTGCAGCACGCAGGCCGGCTACATCACCGGGCAGAACATCCTGATCGACGGCGGCGCCTATCCGGGCACCCACTGATGCCGCGGCGCTCGGCCCGGTCCCGGCCGTCCTCCCGGGGAAGGGCCGTCCGCCGATTCCATGTCCGGCGGTCTATAGCGTCATCAACAAGCCGGCATGTCGTGAGGGCCCCTTCCGATGCTGCAATAGCCGCCATGAAAGTCAGTCAAGCACTCGCCGATGCGATCGCCATCGAGTCCGATGGCATCGTCTTCGGCCTCATGGGCGACGCCAACATGGCGGTCTGGGATGCCCTGGTCGTGGATGGCCGCACGCGCATCGTCTGGTCCCGGCACGATGGCGCCGCCATCCTGATGGCCGACGGGTATGCGCAGGCGAGCGGCAAACTCGGCATCGCCACGGTCACGAGCGGGCCCGGCCTCGCGAGCGGAGCCAACGCGTTGCTGACCGCGGCACGCGCCGGCACGCCGCTCCTCGTCCTCACCGGCGAATACCCGGACGACGGCAGGACCAGCGCGCAGCACCTCGACACGCGCCGCTTCGCCGCCGCCTGCGAGTGCGAGTTCCGCTCGCTGCCGAAGCTCGACACGCTCGCCGAGGACGTCGCCGAAGCCTTCTATGTCGCCAGAACCCGGCAATGCCCGGTGGTCCTCAGCCTGCCGCAGGCGCATTGGGACGTCGAACTGCCGTGGTCGTGGGAATACCGCCCCTCGATCGGGTTCGCCCCGCGGCACGACCGGGTCGCGTCGGCGGACGCGGTTGCCGAGCTGGCCGACCGCCTTGCCGCCGCCGAGCGGCCGATCATTCTCGCCGGCCGCGGCGCGCAATATGCAGGAGCCCGGTCCGCCCTCGAGGCGCTTGGCGACCACGTCGGTGCCTTGTTCGCGACTTCGCTCGTCGCCAAGGGCTTCTTCGACGGCCATCCGTGCGACCTGGGCATCTCCGGCTCGTTCAGCAGCGCGCCCACCGAAGCGCTGATGGCGGAAGCCGACTTCGTGCTCGCGGTCGGCGCCTCGCTCAACACGTACACGAGCGAAGGCGGCCTGCTGTTCCCGCGGGCCGAGGTCGCGCGGATCGACGTCAAGCCGTATCCCGCCGCGATCGGCGCCGTGCCGGGCCTGTACGTGCAAGGCGATGCGAAACGGACCGCCGAGGCGCTGCTGGCCATGCTGCGCGCACGCGGCGGCCCGCGGCAGGGCTTTCGCACGGCGGCCGCGCGCGACCGGCTCGACACGCCGGTCCCGTTGCCGCCGCGCGCGACCGATGGGCTCGACCCGCGCCTGCTCATGCGCGCGCTCGCGCGCGCCTTGCCGGCGAACGCGCAGCTCGTCTCGGGCGCCGGCCACTTCCTGTCGTGGCCGGTCGCGCACCTCGCGCTGCCGCCCGGTGGCCGCTTCCAGCACTCCGCCGCATTCGGCAGCATCGGCCTCGGGTTGGGACAGGCGATCGGCGCCGCGCTGGCGGACGCCAGCCGTCTGACCGTGCTCATCGAAGGCGACGGCAGCCTGCTGCAGGCGGTGCAGGAGCTGCACGCCGCCGCCGAGCAGAAGGTTCGACTGGCGGTGCTGGTGATGAACGACTCGGCCTACGGCGCCGAGGTGCTGAAGCTGCAGTGGAAAGGCCGCGACGTGCGCGGCGCGCAGTGGACATCGCCCGACTACGTGGCGCTCGCCCGGGGCTTCGGCGGCGACGGCGTGGTCCTCGAGCGCGAGGACGACATCGCGACGGCGATCGAGCGGGCGAGCGCCAGCGAGGGTCCGTTCCTCATCGACGCGCGCATCTCCCCGACATTGGTGAGCGATGCGTACTCGCGGCTCTTTCTCGCCCAGGAAAACCGGATTCCGCTGCTGCGGCCGGTGCGCACGAGCTGAGGCAGACCATGCACTTCGAGACCCAATTCATCGTCACCGGCTCGCCGCAGACCGTCATCGAGCAGTTCGCCGACGTCCCGCTCATGGCGAGCTTCCTGCCCGGCGCGAGCGTCGAAGCGCCCACGGACGACGGCAGCTACCCGGCGGCGCTCATGGCGTCGTTCGGTCCGAAGAAGATCGTCTTCAAGGGAACGCTCACGAACCGCGTGGAGCGCGAGGCGCTCACCGGCGTTCTCGTGGGCCAGGCGAGCGCCGACGTGCGCGGCGCGCGGATGGCGGTGACGATGAACTATCGGCTCGCGCCGGCCGCCGGTTCGGCGTCGCCGCCCAGGACCGAGGTGCGGCTGGCGTCGGACGCGCAACTCACCGGGGTGCTGGCCGAGTTCGCCAAAGCAGGCGGAGTCATCGTGGCCGAAGCGCTGATCGCCGAGTTCGCGCGCAGGTTCAGCGCGCACGTCGAAGCGGCCGCCGCGGGCGAGCCGCATGCCGCCCCCGAGAGCGGCACGGCGTTTTCGTTGGCGACGCTGGTGGCCGTCTTGTGGCGGCGCCTGAAGGGCCGGCTGGCCCGCAAAAGCCTGCCAGCGGAGTCGCCCGCGCACGACCCGGCCCGCCCGGAACGTTCGCAATGGCCATGAGCCACCGGACGAGTCCTGCATTCTATTTGCCAACCAACAGGAGACTTTCCCATGACCGAAACCACGATCGCGCGCGATGGCGTTGAAAAGCAGGCCGCCGGCGTGCGGCCGGGTGCGCTGAGCCGGGAGCAGATGAATGATGCCCTGGCTCGCGCGCCCCAGTACCGCGCCTCCCCAGGCGCGCCTGCCGTGGCGCATGCCAACGAGGCGCGGCGCCTGTGGGGCGGCAGCCTGACGCCGCTGATGGCCGCGGCCGGGACCCAGGGCCGTTTCTCGGGCGCTCCTCTGACATGTCCCCCGACCGCCTGCACCGGTTTCGTGCGCATGCCGCAGGGGGCGAGGTCGATGGCATGGCGCAACGCCGACGCCATCGAAAACCTCTTCTGCTACGAAGGGCGCCTGGAGCTGCGCTACGGCGCGGGACTGGAGAAGGCGCTCGTGCTCGAGCGCTTCGACATGGTGTCGATCCCTGCGGGCGTCAGGCACGTGGTCGCCAACGCCGGCGATGGCGAGGCATGCGGGGTCGTGGTGCTGAGCATCGCCCCGGGCGGGACGTACGACGCGTTCTTCGACGGCGCGGCCGCTGACGCGGCGGCGTTCGCTGCGAGCGACGCGCTCGGCGTGCGGTTCGCGGACGCCGCCGCCGGTGACGAAGGCGGCGGCGACGTCGACGCCGTGGCAGGCCGGGTGACGCGCTTCGCGACGCTGGTTCCGTACAAGAAGGACCTCAACCGCACCGGCGGACTGCCGCCCGAGGCGACCGAGGCGCTCTCGGCGGGATCGGTTTTCACGCTCATCGTTCCCGAGGGGCACGTCGGCCGCTCCCGCACCTCGCCGATCTACGGCAACCAGGGCCTCTACATGTCGCTCGCCGAGTGCCGGACGGGTGACGATGCGCCGCCGGCGCATGCGCATTCGGACACCCAGGAATCGTTCTTCATCCTGGACGGCACGTTCGAGGTCTATACCGGCTTCGACAGCGAGTCCGCCGTCTCGGTCGGGCCGGGTGATTTGATCGCCATCCCCAAGCAGTTGATGCGCACCTTCAAGAACACCACCGGCAAACCGGCGCGGATCCTCGCGATCATTCAGGGGCCGGACCGCATGCGCGACTTCGTCGCCTACTCGCAGCGCGTCGGCGCCGACCTCGAGCGCCGATTCGGTGCGGACGTCATCGAGCATTACAAGGGGATCGGCATGACGTTCGACGCCGAAGAGCGCCTCGGGCTGTGACGCCAGCAGATGACGACCAGGAGACGGCCATGACCCAGGACGCATGGACCCAGAAGCCGGCCGGCCTGCCGGTGCAATCGGCTGGCGTTTCGATTCCGGCGGTCTATTGGGCGCCGGACGGGCGGGCCTGGGGGGTGGTGCTGGCCTGCCATGGCGGCAGCGGGCACAAGGCATCGGCGGGGAACACGGCGATCGCGCGTGCCTGCGTGTCCCGGGGACTCGCGGTGCTGGCCATTGACGGCCCGGTGCACGGCGATCGCCGTGCCGACAGGAGCACGGACCCGAACCTGGCCATCGAAAGCTACCGGGAGGCGTGGCGGAACGGGGTCGGCCGGACGTCGATGGCGGACGACATGGGGGCGGCGCTCGACGCTTTCCTGGCGCTGGAGCGGTTCCGGCATCTGCCCGTCGGCTACATCGGCGTCTCCATGGGCACCGGCTACGGCATCCCGTTCCTGGCCCGGGAGCGCCGCGCCGTGGCGGCTGCCATCGGCCTTTGGGGAATGAGCTACCCCGCCAGCGAACACCTCTGGGACTATGCACGGCGCATCGAGTGCCCGGTCTGGTTCACGCAGCAGTGGGACGACCCGAAATTCGAGCGCTCGAGCACCTTCGACCTGTTCGATGCGATCGGAGCGAAGGACAAGCGGCTGGTCGCCTATCCCGGCGGCCACGTCGAGCTCGAAGGCGAGCGGCTCGAGGATGCGGTCGACTTCCTGGCCAAGCGCATCCGGGCTGCGGCACGGCACGAGACAACTCGCCCATCATGAAAGGAGACACCATGAACCCCCTCAAGAAACCCGCCACCTGGCTCATCGCGGCCACGATGCTCGCACCGGCGCTCGCCGCCGCGGATTTTCCCGACAGGCCGCTGCGGCTGGTCGTCGCTTCCGCGGCGGGCAGTTCGGCCGACATCCTGGCGCGCGTGTACGCAGAGCGGTTGAAGAACCAGATCGGCCAGCCCGTCGTGGTCGACAACAGGCCCGGCGCCAACGGCGCGATCGGCGCCGATGCCGTGGCCAAGGCGCCGGCGGACGGCTATACCATGCTGCTCCATTCGAGCTCGCTGGCGATCAACCCCTGGATCGTCAAACAGCCCTTCAACTTCATGCAGGACCTGACCCCGGTCGCCCGGACCGCCGAAACCCCTTATCTCGTGACGGTCTCGGCGCAGCTTCCGGTCCAGAACCTCGAGGACTTCATCGCCCACGCGAAGAAGAATCCCGGCCGGCTGAGCTGCGGAACCTACGGCATCGGCTCGCCGCCCCACCTCGCGCTCGAACTGCTGAAGCCGGCGGCGGGCATCAACGTCCTGCACGTGCCCTACAAGTCCTCCGCCCAGGCGCTGCCGGACCTGTTCTCCGGCCAGCTGGCATGCGTCATCGAGCCGCCGCCCGGATCCGTGCAGCACATCCAGTCGGGGCGCCTGCGCGTCATCGCGCACACCGGGGATGCGGAAAACAGCGTGCTCCCCGGTGTCGAGCCGATCGGCAAGCGCTACCCAGGGGTGGCCGTGGTCGGCTGGCAGGCGATCTTCGCGCCGTCGTCGACGCCGAAGCCCGTGCTCGAGCGGCTGCGCGCCGAATGGGCGGCGGTGGTGGCCAGCCCGGAAGTGGCGCAGAAGATCCGCGAAGCGGGCTTCCAGCCGTCGAAGGGTTCGTTCGACGACTTCGCAAAGACGGTCGAGACCGACTACGAGAAGTTCGGCAAGATCATCAAGGAGACCGGGATCCGGCTCGAGTGAAGGTGAACCGCGGCGGGGGCGTTCCGCGTTCACCCCGGTGGGCGCCAGAGAATGTCCCGCGAAAGCCGATCGTGGCTCGCGCAGCCCACCTGCGCCATCACCTGGTCGATCTCTTCGCCGAGGATCCGGATCGACCGCCGCGCGCCGGGCTCGCCGAACGCGGCGACGCCCCACAGGATGGCGCGGCCGACGAACACGGCCGAGGCGCCGAGCGCGAGCGCCTTCACGATGTCGCTCCCACGCTGGAATCCGCTGTCGACGAGGACCGGCAGCCTCCCGCCGACAGCGCCGACGATGTCCGGCAGGGCGTCGATGGTCGCGATCGAGGCGTCGAGGTTGCGCCCGCCGTGGTTCGACACCACGATGCCGTCGACGCCGGCGCCGAGTGCGAGCTTCGCGTCCTCCGGATGGAGGACGCCTTTGAGGAGGAGCCGGCCGGGGAAGCGCTCGCGCAGCTCCTTCACCGTGTCCCAGTTGATCGAGGCGTCGGCCTTGTGGGCGCCGCCGCCGGGGTTGTGGGCGATGCGCGGAAACCCGGTGGTCAACTGGTAGCGCGCCGCGACGCCCAGCAGCCAGCGCGGGTGCCTCGCCACGTCCCACATCAACCGGGGGCTGAAGCCGATCGGGATGCTGAAGCCGTTCTTCGCGTTGTACTCCCGCTTCGGGGGGACGGGGCCGTCCACGGTGAAGACGAGCGCCTCGTAGCCGGCGTCCCTGGCGCGGCCGACGAGGGCGCGCATGTGGTCGCGGTCGTTCGAGACGTATAGCTGGAACCAGAGCCGGCCGCCCGGCGCCGCCTTGGCCACCCGCTCCAGCGCCGTCACCGAAAACGTCGAGAGCGTGTAGGGAATGCCCGCGGCGACGGCGGCACGCGCCGACAGCACGTCGCCGTCGTGCCAGAGCAGGCCCGCCACGGCGGTTGGCGCCACCGCGATCGGAAGGTTCATGGGCTGGCCGAAGAGCGTGCTTTCGGTGCTGCGCGCGGCGACGTCGCGCAGCACGCGCGGCCGGAGCTTGAGCGTGCCGAGCGCGGCGCGGTTCGCGCCGAGCGCGACCTCGTCCTCGGCGCCGCGATCGACGTATTCGAACAGCGCCTTCGGCAGCCGCCGCTGGGCGGCGGCGCGCAGGTCGGCGATGTTCAATGCGCCGGCCGGTCCACCCATTCCACGTTGCAACATGCCGGCATTGCAGCATTGGAAAGCGCGGCGGCGACATCCGCTTCACTTGATACCGCTATAGACGACTGTGCATGGTTTCGCTCCGCCACCCTTCCTATGCTTGCGCTCGGCGAAGCGAACTTCGCGAAAGGAAATACGATGAAAGGAGACCCCGTGAACGTACATAGGAAGGGCCGCCGCGGCAGGCTCGCCCACTGGATCGCCCTGGGTGTGATGCTCGCGCCGGCCCTGGCGGCGGCGGATTATCCCGACAAGCCCCTCCGGTTTGTCGTCCCCTACGCGCCAGGCGGAGCCGCGGACATTCTGGCGCGCGCCTATGCGGACAAGCTCAAGGACCAGATGGGCCAACCGATCGTCGTCGAGAACAAGCCCGGCGCGACCGGCACGATCGGCACCGACGCCGTGGCCAAGGCGCCGGGCGACGGCTACACGATGGTGCTCAATTCGAACGCGATCGTGATCAACCCATGGCTCGTCAAGCAGCCTTTCGACGTCATGAAGGACCTGACGCCGGTCGCCCGCACCGCCGAGACCTCCTACCTCGTGATGGTCGGCGCCAAGCTTCCGATCCACAACTTCGACGAGTTCATCGCCTACGCCAAGAACCATCCGGGCAAGCTGGAGTGTTCGAGCTATGGCAGCGGCTCACCCCCGCACATCGCGCTGGAGCTGCTCAAGAAGGCGGCGGGCGTCGACATCCTGCACGTGCCCTACAAGACCTTTTCCCAGACGCTGCCCGACCTGCTGTCCGGCCAGCTCGGCTGCGCCTTCGACGTGCCGACCGTGCCCTTGCCGTATGTCCGGTCGGGGCAGTTGCGCGCCATCGCACACACGGGTCAAGGGAAGATGGAGCTGTACCCGGAGGCGGCGCCGATCGGCGCGCGATATCCGGCCGCCACCGTGGTCGGCTGGCAGGCGATCTTCACGCCCTCGTCGACGCCGAAGCCCGTGCTCGAGCGGCTGCGCACCGGATGGGCTAAGGCCCTCGTGCACCCGGAAGTCCAGCAGAAGATCCGTGAAGCGGGCTTTCAATCGTCGAACAAGTCGATGGAGGACTTCGAGAAGGAGATCGCGGACGACCACGAGAAGTACGGTCGGGTCATCAAGGAGACCGGGATCAAGATCAACTGAGTCCGTTTCAGGGCGCGGATGCCGTCTCGAAGAGCTTTCCCGGGTTCAGGATGCCCTGCGGATCGAGCGCGCGTTTGATCACGCGCATCGCATCGACGGCGCTTCCATGTTCCCAAAGGAGGTACCGCTGCTTGGCCAGGCCGATGCCGTGCTCGCCCGAGCAGGTTCCCTCCATGGACAAGGCACGCCGCACCAGGGCGTCGTAGATGGCCGCGGCGCGTTGATCGTGTTCGCCGGAGTCCGGCAGGATCATGGCGAGGTGGAAGTTGCCGTCTCCGACGTGGCCGACCACGATCGAGTGCAAGCCCGCCGCCGCGACCTCGGCCTTGGTTTCCTCCACGCATTGCGCCAGCCTGGAGATCGGCACGCAGACGTCCGTCGCCATCGACTTGGAGCCCGGGAACATCGCCAGCGCCGAGACGCCGGCCTTGCGGCGAACCGCCCACAGCCTGCCGATGTCTTCCGGCCGCGTCGCCTGCTCGAAAGCCGCCCCGCCGTGGTGCGCCGTGATCTCGCCGGCGGCCGCGATGTCCTGCTGCACGGACAGGGGGCTGCCATGGAACTCCAGCAGCAGGTAGTCGCCGGGCGCGATCGAAACGCCGCCGTGCGTGTTCACGGCGCGGACCGCGTCGGCGTCCACGAACTCCATCTTGGCCACCGCCAGGCCGGATTGCATGATGTCGATCGCGGCCTGCACCGCCGCCGCTGACGACGGGAATGCGCAGGCCGCCGCCGAGATCGACTCGGGCAGGGGATGCAGCCGCAGGGTCAGTTCGGTCGTGATGCCGAGCGTTCCCTCCGAACCGACGAACAGCTTGGTCAGGTCGTATCCCGCCGATGACTTCCTGGACCTGCCGCCGGTTCGAATGACCGATCCGTCCGCCAGCACGACCTGCAGGCCCATGACGTTCTGCCGCATGGCCCCGTAGCGCACGGTGGTCGTGCCGCTCGCGCCGGTGCCGGCCATGCCGCCGAGGGAGGCATTGGCACCGGGATCGACGGGAAAGAACAGGCCGAGATGGCGGAGTTCGGTATTGAGCGCTTCGCGGGTGACCCCGGGCTGGACCCGGCAGTCGAAATCGCCCGCATGAATTTCGAGGATCCGGTTCATCTGCGAGAAGTTGAGCATGAGGCCGCCCTCGACCGCGGAGACGTGGCCCCCGATGGAGGTTCCCGTGCCGAAGGCAATGACCGGACACTGGTGCGACGCGCACAGCTTCACGGCATCCGCGACGTCGTCGACCGATCGCACGAACAGGACGCCTTCCGGCGCGGACAGCCTGGTGGCATGCAGGGTCTGCGTGTGCTGATCCCGGATCGGCCAGGCGGTGGTGAAGCGCTGGCCGAAGCGGGACGCCAGGGCGTTGCCGAGGTCCGGGCGCAATCGAGCCGGCTGCGTGGGCAAGCGGCCGTCGTTCGGGTGGTCAGGCATGGCCATGGCGGCTTCCTCGGTGTGCGGCCTGCGAGACGAACGGGGTGTCGAGCGATTGCTCGATCGCCTCTCCCGCCTTCGCACTCGGGCCGGCCAGTCTGCCTCGCATGGGCAGGAAGGTCGCAGTCTAGAAATCCAGGCGATCGGCCGCCATCCTCAAACCCACATCTGCACATGCGCGATCCGGAATGGCCGTGCGCAAACCGCCGATGGGCGCGGGATCGCCGTGTCGATGAGCGTCCGGGAAAAACAAAGGGTTGCACCTTTCGGTGCAACCCTTTGCAGTGTCTTTGGTGGAGACGAGGAGGATCGAACTCCCGACCTTCGCATTGCGAACGCGACGCTCTCCCAGCTGAGCTACGTCCCCATGGGGCGGCATCTTAGCAAAATTTGGTGCGGTCAGCGCTGGCCACCCATGTCGCCTATGCCGTTGCGGCGGGCGAGTTCGACGAACAGCGCCGAGTGGTCCAGGTCGGCCAGGCCATGTTCGCTGGCCTGGTGGAACAGGTGGGCGAAAAGCTCGGTGATGGGCGCGTCGAAGCCGATCTCGCGCGCGGTGGCCAGGGCGTTGCGCATGTCCTTGAGCTGCACGGCGATGGCGGCGCGCTTGGTGAAGTCGCGCTCGACCATGCGCTGGCCGTGCAGTTGCAGGACGCGGCTGTCGGCGAAACCGCCGGCGATCGCTTCTCTGACCTTGGCGCTGTCGGCGCCGCCTTTCTCGCACAGCAACAGCGCTTCGGCGACCGCGCCGATGGTGATGCCCACGATCATCTGGTTGGCCAGCTTGGCGAGCTGGCCGGCGCCGCTCGGGCCCACGTGGGTGGGCCGGCCGAGTACCGCCAGCAGCGGGCGCGCGCGCTCGAAGTCGGCCGGCTCGCCGCCGGCCATGATGGCCAGCGTGCCCTGCTCGGCGCCCACGGTGCCGCCCGAGACCGGGGCGTCGAGGTGGCGGACGCCCTGGGCCGCGAGGCGGCTGGCGTGCTCGCGCGCCTGGCGCGGCTGGATCGAGGACATGTCCAGCACCAGCGAGCCGGCGCGCAGGCCTTCGGCGGCGCCCTGGCGGAACAGCACGTCTTCCACCGCCTGGCCGTCTGCCAGCAGCGTGATCGCCAGGTCGGCCTGCGCCACTGCATCGGCCGGGCTGTCGGCCACCCGCGCGCCGAACGGCAGCAGCCGTTCGGCCTTGTCGCGCGAGCGGTTCCAGGCGCTGAGCGCGTAGCCGGCTTCGCACAGCCGGCGCGCGATGGGCAGGCCCATCATGCCGATGCCGAGCACGGCCACGCGGGGGAGGGGGGGCGAGGAGGGGGGCAGCGGGGGGGCGTCGTTCATGGCTGGGCGGTTCCGGCAGGTCGGTCTGAATGAAAATTGTAGGAGGCCGTGACACAATGGTCCGCCATGACGACCGCTCCCGCTTCCTTCGATCCCGCCTGGCTCGACCGCGAGTACAACAACCGCGCCCGGGTGCCGGAATCGGCGGCCCATCTGGCGCGCTGGCAGCGGGCGTCGGGCGAGGTGCGCCAGGCGGGCCACGGCCTGCTCGACATGCGCTACGGGCTGGGCGAAGGGGAGGCGCTCGACGTCTTCCTTCCCGCCGCGCGCGCGCCGGGCGCCCCGCTGGCGCCGGTGCTGGTCTTCATCCACGGGGGCTGGTGGCGCAGCCTGGACAAGGCCGACCACGCGTTCATCGCGGCGCCGTTCGTGCAGGCGGGTGCCTGCGTGGTGGTGCCCAACTACGCGCTGTGTCCCGCCGTGACCATTCCCGAGATCACCTTGCAGATGGTGCGGGCGCTGGCCTGGGTGCGGCGCCACATCGCGGCGCATGGCGGCGACCCCGAGCGCATCACCGTGGCCGGGCATTCGGCCGGCGGCCACCTGGCGGCCATGATGCTGGTGTGCGAATGGCCCCAGGTCGGCGCCGACCTGCCCGCCGCGCTGGTGAGGAACGCGCTGTCGATCTCCGGCCTGCACGACCTGGAGCCGGTCCGGCACACGCCTTTCCTGAAAGACGCGCTGCGGCTCACGCCCGCCCAGGCGCGGATGGCCAGCCCGGCCCTGCTGCCCGCGCCGGTGCCGCGCGAGGGCCGGGGCCGCCTGTACGCCGTGGTGGGCGCGGACGAGAGCAGCGAACACCTGCGCCAGAACCAGTTGATCCAGGACGCCTGGGGGCCGCGCGGTGCCGGTGTGCGCGGCCCTGCCGGGGCTGAACCACTTCAGCATCGTGGAGGCATTCGCGCAGCCGGGGCACCGGCTGCACGCCATGGCGCGCGAACTGTTGGGAATTTGAACTCCCCCCTGCGCCGCTGCGCGGCTTCCCCCCTCTCTGGTGCGCCGCTGCGCGGCGCTTGGAGGGGGGACGACATCTCGGGCCGGCAAAGCCGGACCCTCGCTGTCTCTGGGTTAGGCCGTTTCATGCGATGCGGGTGGCGCGCAGCGCCATGGAAAACTGAAATGAGCTGCGAAGGCTACATCAGCAGGTGCTCGCCCGCGTTGTCGCCGCCCAGGATCACGTAGTTCACCTTGCGGATGTCCATCAGCTTCGTGCCGCCGGCGTAGCTGATCGAACTCTGCACGTCCTGCTCCATCTCGACCAGCGTGTTGGCCAGCTTGCCCTTGATGGGTTCGAGGATGCGCTTGCCTTCGACGTGCTTGTACTCGCCCTTGTTGAAGTCGCTGGCCGAGCCGTAGTACTCCTTGAAGAGCTCGCCATTCACTTCCACGGTCCGTCCCGGCGATTCTTCGTGGCCGGCGAACAGCGAGCCGATCATGACCATGGTGGCGCCGAAGCGCACGCTCTTGGCGATGTCGCCGTGGCTGCGGATGCCGCCGTCGGCGATGATGGGCTTGGTCGCCACGCGGGCGCACCACTTGAGCGCCGAGAGCTGCCAGCCGCCGGTGCCGAAGCCGGTCTTGAGCTTGGTGATGCAGACCTTGCCCGGGCCCACGCCCACCTTGGTCGCGTCCGCGCCCCAGTTCTCCAGGTCGATCACCGCCTCGGGCGTGGCGACGTTGCCCGCGATCACGAAGGAGGCCGGCAGCTTTTCCTTGAGGTAGCGGATCATGTCCCGCACGCTGTCGGCGTGGCCGTGCGCGATGTCGATGGTGATGTACTCGGGCGATAGGCCTTCGGCCACCAGTTGGTCGACCGTGGCGTAGTCCGGCGCCTTGACGCCGAGCGAGATCGAGGCGTACACGCCCGCCGCGCGCATGTCGCGCACCAGCTTCACGTTGTCGAGGTCGAAGCGGTGCATCACGTAGAAGTAGCCGTTCTTCGCCAGCCAGACGCAGATGGACTCGTCCACCACCGTCTTCATGTTGGCCGGCACCACCGGCAGGCGGAACCGGCGGCCGCCGAGCTCCACGCCGGCGTCGCACTCGGACCGGCTGTTCACGCGGCATTTGCGCGGCAACAGCAGGATGTTGTCGTAGTCGAAAATTTCCATGGAAAACCAAGCTCCGGAGAACTGTTGCTGAACAGGTGAGCGCTTGGCTTGTGCCGGTTTCCGTGGGCGATGGCCACAAAAAACCGGGCGCAAGAATCTTGGGCCCGGTGATTGATTCTACCCGCTTTGGCGCCCTGCACGCGGAAGTGGTGGAATAGGGGGTCTTCAAGGAGTCGATGGAATGCCATCTCACCACCGAAGCGCGCCGCCCATGGGGGTTCTGGTCGCGCTGTCCGCGCTCTCCATATTGCCGCTCAACATGTTCGTGCCCTCGCTGCCGAACATCGCCAGGGACCTTAATGCCAGTTTCGCCACCGTCAATATCGCCGTTGCCGGCTATGCCATCGCCACGGCGCTGGCCCACCTGGTCGCCGGGATCCTGTCCGACCGGTTCGGGCGCAGGCCCATCCTGCTGGCGGGGTTGTTCATCTTCACGGTGGCTTCCGTCGGATGCACCCTGGCCACGGACATCCGCGTGTTCCTGCTCTGCCGCTTGCTCCAGGGATCGGTCATCGCCTGTTACGCGGTCTCCCTGGCGGCCATCCTCGACATCTCCCGCGAGCGGGTGGGCAGCCGGATCGGCTACGTCTCCGCCGTTTGGGCCATGGCGCCGATGATAGGGCCCACCATCGGCGGCGTGCTGGACGACGGGTTCGGATGGCGATCGAACTTCGTCGCGTTTGCGCTCCTGGGGGCCACCGGCCTCTACCTGGCGGTTCGCTATTTTCCCGAGACCCATCACCACCGCACGAACACCATTGCGCAACTGTTCTCGGGATACGGAAGCCTCCTGCGCTCGTCCCGCTTCTGCGCCTACGCCTTCTGCATGGCTTTTTCCATGGGCACGCTCTACGTGTTCCTTGGCGGGGCGCCGCTCGTGGCGTCCCAGTCGGGCGGAACCCCCAGCACCCTGCTGGGCATCTACATGGGCATCGTCCCGGTCGGCTTCATGGCCGGAAGCTACATCGTGGGGCGCTGCGGGACACGCTGGGCGCCGATCCGGTTCATCCTCGCCGGGCGGAGCCTGACCTGCCTGGGGCTGCTGCTGGGCGCCATCCTGAGCTGGGCCAGGGTTGGACACCTGCTGGCATTCTTCGGCCCCTGCATCTGCATCGGGCTGGGCAATGGATTGACCATGCCTGTCGCGAACGCCCGTGTGCTTTCCATGCACCCGGGCATGGCCGGAACGGCGTCGGGCCTGGCCTCGGCCATCACGGTGGCCGGCGCGGGCGGCATTGCCTTCGTTGCGGGGCTGGCGATCGATGGGGCCGATGCGCGCATCGAGGTGTCGGCCGCGATGCTGGCGGTGGCTTCCCTGTCGCTCGCCGTGGCCGCGTTCGCCGCCCACCGGGAGAAACTGGCGCGGCTCGGGCGTGACGGTGCCTGACGCACCGGTCTGCGCGCCGGCCGACGCGAACGGCGGCGCAGGGAGTGCTTCCTACAATCGGCGGATGCTGTTCGAAGACCCCGCCGCCTCGCCCTCTCCGCTGCTCGCCGGCCTCAACGCCGAGCAGGCCGCCGCCGTCACCCTGCCTGCCGAGCACGCGCTCATCCTCGCGGGCGCGGGTTCGGGCAAGACGCGCGTGCTCACCACCCGCATCGCCTGGCTGCTGCAGAACGGCCACGTCTCGCCCGGCGGCATCCTGGCGGTGACGTTCACCAACAAGGCGGCCAAGGAGATGATGACGCGCCTCACGGCGATGCTGCCGGTGAACGTGCGCGGCATGTGGATCGGCACCTTCCACGGCCTGTGCAACCGCTTCCTGCGCGCGCACCACAAGGTCGCCAACCTGCCGGCCACGTTCCAGATCCTCGACACGCAGGACCAGCTCTCGGCCATCAAGCGGCTGTGCAAGCAGTTCAACGTGGACGACGAGCGCTTTCCGCCCAAGCAGTTGCAGTACTTCATCGGCGGCTGCAAGGAAGACGGACAGCGCCCGGGCGACGTGGTCGCCCGCGACGAGGAAACGCGCAAGAAGGTCGAGCTGTACGCGCTCTACGAGGAGCAGTGCCAGCGCGAGGGCGTGGTGGACTTCGGCGAGCTCATGCTGCGCAGCTACGAGGTGCTGCGCGACAACGACGCGCTGCGCGAGCACTACCAGCGGCGCTTCCGCCACATCCTGATCGACGAGTTCCAGGACACCAACCGCCTGCAGTACGCCTGGATCAAGATGTTCAGCGCGCCGCCGCTCGAGGGCCTGCCGCCCTCGGGCAACGCGGTGTTCGCAGTGGGCGACGACGACCAGAGCATCTACGCCTTCCGCGGCGCGCGCGTGGGCAACATGGCCGACTTCGTGCGCGAGTTCCAGGTGCGCCACCAGATCAAGCTGGAGCAGAACTACCGCAGCGCGAGCAACATCCTGGAATCGGCCAACCAGCTCATCAGCCACAACACGCGCCGCCTCGGCAAGAACCTGCGCACCGACGCCGGCGCCGGCGAGCCGGTGCGCGTGTACGAGGCGGCCACCGACCTGGCCGAGGCGCAGTGGATGGTCGACGAGATGAAGCAGCTCGCGCGCGAGGACGTGCCGCGCAGCGAGATGGCGGTGCTCTACCGCAGCAACGCGCAAAGCCGCGTGATCGAGACCGCGCTGTTCAACGCCGGCATGCCCTACCGGGTCTACGGCGGGCTGCGCTTCTTCGAGCGCGCCGAGATCAAGCACGCGCTGGCCTACCTGCGCCTGCTGGAGAACCCGCACGACGACACCAGCTTCCTGCGCGTGGTCAACTTCCCGCCGCGCGGCATCGGGGCGCGCAGCATCGAGCAGTTGCAGGACGTGGCGCGCGCCGCCGGCTGTTCGCTGCACGACGCGGCCAGCGCGGTGACCGGCCGGGCCGGCGTGGCCATCGGCGCCTTCGTCGCGAAGATGGACGTGGTGCGCGAGCGGACCCAGGGCATGACCTTGCGGGAGATCATCGAGCTCGTGCTGGAGCACAGCACCCTGGTCGAGCACTACCGCGCCGAGCGCGAAGGGCAGGACCGGGTGGAGAACCTCGAAGAACTGGTGAGCGCGGCCGAGAGCTTCGTGACGCAGGAGGGCTTCGGCCGCGAGGCGGTGGCGCTGCCGGTGGACGAGCTGGGCCGGCCGCTGACGCAAAGCCCCGCGAGCCAGGGCATCGACCCGGGCCGGCCGCTGATCGACGAGCCGCTGCCACCGCCCGACGCCGACACCGGCGAGACGCTCAGCCCGCTGGCGGCCTTCCTCGCCCACGCCGCGCTGGAGTCGGGCGACAACCAGGCCCAGGCCGGGCAGGACGCGGTGCAGCTCATGACGGTGCACGCCGCCAAGGGCCTGGAGTTCGATTGCGTCTTCATCGCCGGGCTCGAGGAAGGCCTGTTCCCGCACGAGAACGCGATGAGCGACCGCGACGGGCTGGAAGAAGAGCGCCGGCTGATGTACGTGGCGATCACGCGCGCGCGCCAGCGGCTCTACCTCTGCCATTCGCAGACGCGCATGCTGCACGGGCAGTCGCGCTACCTGATGCGCAGCCGCTTCTTCGACGAACTGCCCGAGGCCTGCCTGAAGTGGCTCACGCCGCGCGCGTCGGCCTGGGGCGGGCCGGCGGGCGCGGGTGGTGCCGGCGCCTGGCGCGGCGGCGCTGGCGGCCGGCGGGCCGGAGGCGCTTCCGTGCTGCAGCCCTCGTGGTCGCCGGGTTTTCGCGAGCAGGGCGATCCCAAGGGGCTCGGCCAGGCCGCGCCCGAGCCCGACCGCGGCACCAGCGTCCACGCGGGCCAGGCGGTGTTCCACAACAAGTTCGGCGAAGGCAAGGTGCTGGCGGTGGAAGGGGCCGGCGCCGATGCCCGGGCCCAGGTGAGCTTTTCGCGCCACGGCACCAAGTGGCTGGCGCTCAGCGTGGCCAAGCTCACGCCGATCCAGCCGGACTAGGGTGAACAGGCCCTAGGCACCCTCCCCATCCTCGAACCGGTAGGACACCAGCGACTCCAGATCGCTGTTGGCGACCAGGTTCTTGCCGGCCGGTGGAAAAGCCCGCTGCACGCAGTCGTGCCGCGGGCAGACGCGGCATCCCGGCCCGATGGGCATGACGTCGGAGGGCCGGTCGGCGTCGAAACCGTCGGCGTACACCAGTTCGCTGGCGTGCGACAGCTCGCAGCCCAGGCCGATGGCGAACAGCTTGCGGCGTGCCCGGAAGCCGCCGCCGCCGCGCTCGATGGTCCGGGCGATGCCGAAGAACCGTGAGCCGTCGGGCATCTCCGCCACCTGGGTCAGGATGCGGCCCGGGCGCGCGAAGGCCTCGTGCACGTGCCAGAGCGGGCAGGCGCCGCCGTGGCGCGCGAAGTGGAAGGCGGTCGCGCTCTGGCGCTTGGAGATGTTGCCGGCCTGGTCCAGCCGCACGAAGTAGAACGGCACGCCGCGCGCATTCGGCCGCTGCAGCGTGGAGAGCCGGTGGCACACGGTCTCGAAGCTGACCTGGAAGCGCTGCTCCAGCAGTTCGATGTCGTAGCGGCACGCGCGGGCGGCATCGAGGAATTCGCCGTAGGGCAGCAGCACCGCGCCGGCGAAGTAGTGCGCCAGGCCCTGGCGCGCCAGCGCCTGGGTCGCGGCGTCCGAGAAGCCGCCTTCGCGCAGCTCGGCGTCGATGGCCTCGCCGTGCGCGATCAGCGCGTACTGCGTAGCGAGCTGGAACGCCTGCTGGGCATCGCTCAGGCCGGCGAGCAGCAGGATGCGCCGGCGCGCGGCTTCGTAGCGCCTGAGCCAGTGCTCGGCCACCGGCGCTTGCGCCACCTCGATGCCCAGGTCCTCGCGCAGAGCCCGCTTCAGGGCTTCGGCGCGCGCCATCGGCTGCACGCGCCGCTCGCCGGCGAACCGCTCGGCCAGGCGGTCCAGCGTGTCGAGGTAGTTGTTCTTGCGGTTGAAGTGGTCGCGCACCTCCTCGTGCGGCAGTGGTACCAGGGGCTCGCGCCGGCGGCCGTCGCCGAGGTCCGAACCCAGGTCGCCGTAGAAGCGGTCCACGGTCTGCGCGTACTCCTCGCGCAGGCGCGCATGGCGCTGGTACAGCGTGAGGAAGGCCTCGACGAGTTCGGGCGCCTGCTCGACCAGGCGCTGCAGCGTGGCGGGCGGCACGGGCCCGGTGTGCAGCGTGCGGTCGTGCAGCGCGCAGTCGAGTTCGGCCAGTTGGCGGCGATCCTGCTCCTCGGCGAACTGGGCCACGTCGCCGCCGAACACCTCGGCCAGCCGCAGCAGCACCGAAGCGGTCACCGGGCGCTGGTTGTTCTCGATCTGGCTGACGTAGCTCAGCGACAGCGACAACCGCTGGGCGAGCGCGAGCTGGTTCCAGCCGTGCTGTTCGCGCAGCCGGCGCACCCGGGGACCCACGTAGAGCTTCCTGGCGCCGCTCATTTCACAAATTTCACAAATTTCACATCGATCCTGCGAAGCAGTTTGCAGTTTTTCCCATTCACATCAACAAGTTATTGGTGATTGTGAAACAAGTGGATAGATTCTCTGTGAAATCTCACGGCCCGTCGAGACCCCTCATTCCTTGGAGCCTTCCATGCCATCCCAAGACCTTCCCTGCATCCCCTTGCTGATCAACGGCGAGTTCGTCCCATCCCGCACCACGCAGTGGCGCGACGTGGTCAACCCCGCCACGCAGCAGCGGCTGGCGCGCGTGCCGCTGGCCATGCCCGAGGAGGTCGCCGCGGCGGTCGCGGCCGCCAAGGCGGCGTTCCCGGCCTGGCGCAGGACGCCCATCGGCGTCCGCGCGCGCATCTTCCTGAAGTACCAGCAACTGATCCGCGAGAACCTGCAGGCGCTCGCGGCCACGCTGACCGCCGAGCAGGGCAAGACCCTGGCCGATGCCGAGGGCGACGTGTTCCGCGGCCTGAAGGTGGTGGAGCACGCGGCCGCCATCGGCAACCTGCAACTCGGCGAGCTGGCGATGAACGTGGCCAGCGGCGTGGACACCTACACCCGGCTGCAGCCGCTGGGCGTGTGCGCCGGCATCACGCCGTTCAACTTCCCGGCCATGATCCCGCTGTGGATGTTCCCCATGGCCATCGCCTGCGGCAACACCTTCGTGCTCAAGCCCTCGGAGCAGGACCCGATGGTGACCATGGAGCTGGTCCGGCTGGCGGTCGAGGCCGGCATCCCGCCCGGCGTGCTCAACGTGGTGCACGGCGCGGCCGAGGTGGTGGACGCGATCTGCGACCACCCCGACATCAAGGCCATCTCCTTCGTCGGCTCCACGCGCGTGGGCACGCACGTCTACCAGCGCGCCTCGCTGGCCGGCAAGCGCGTGCAGTGCATGATGGGCGCGAAGAACCACGCGGTCGTGCTGCCCGACGCGCACAAGGAGCAGACCCTGAACGCGCTGGCCGGTGCGGCCTTCGGCGCGGCCGGCCAGCGCTGCATGGCGGTGTCGGTGGCCGTGCTGGTGGGCGAGGCCCGGCGCTGGATCCCGGAACTGGTGGGCAAGGCCAAGGCGCTTCGGGTCGGCAACGGCCAGGACAACCCCGACCTCGGGCCGGTGATCTCGTGCGCCGCCCGGGAGCGCATCGAGTCGATGATCGCGCGCGGCGAGCATGAGGGCGCCCGGCTGGAGCTCGACGGCCGGCTGCCGGCGCTGCCCGGCGCCTTCCCGGAAGGCAACTTCGTCGGCCCGACCATCTTCTCGGGCGTCAAGCCCGGCATGGCGATCTACGACCAGGAGGTCTTCGGCCCCGTGCTGTGCCTGATGGAAGCCGAGACGCTGGACAAGGCGATCGCGGTCATCAACGCCAACCCGAACGGCAACGGCACCGCGATCTTCACGCAGTCGGGCGCGGCGGCGCGCAGGTTCGAGGAAGAGATCGACGTCGGCCAGGTCGGCATCAACGTGCCGATCCCGGTGCCGGTGCCGATGTTCTCGTTCACCGGCTCGCGCGCGTCCAAGCTCGGCGACCTCGGCCCCTACGGCAAGCAGGTGGTGCTGTTCTACACCCAGACCAAGACCGTGACCGCGCGCTGGTTCGAGGACGGTGTCTCGGCCGGCGTCAACACCACCATTAGTTTGAAATGAACGCCCCCCGAAGCGCCTGCGGCGCCTCCCCCCACCGGGGGGCGCACCCTGCGGCCCGGCAAAGCCGGTTCCGCGGGTGCACTGGGTTGGGGTGTGGCGTACATGCACTGCGGGTGGTGCGCAGCGCCAGGGGGAGGTGAGATGAACTTCGATCTTTCCGAAGAGCAGCGCGCCTTCCAGCAGGCGGCGCGCGAATTCGCCAGCCGCGAACTGGCGCCGCACGCCGCGCGCTGGGACGCCGAAGCGCACTTCCCGCGCGAGGCCATCGCCCATGCCGGCGAGCTGGGCTTCTGCGGCCTCTATGCCGACAGCGCCTGCGGCGGCCTGGGGCTGTCGCGGCTGGACGCGACGCTGGTGTTCGAGGAACTGGCCGCTGCCTGTCCCTCGACCGCCGCGTTCATCACCATCCACAACATGGCGACCTGGATGGTCACGCGCTTCGCGCGCCGGGACGTGGCCCTGCATTGGGGCGCGCGGCTGGCCGGCGGCCGGAGCCTGGCCTCTTACTGCCTGACCGAGCCGGGCGCGGGGTCGGACGCCGCCTCGCTGCGCACCACGGCGCGGCGCGAGGGTGGCCACTGGGTGCTCGACGGCAGCAAGGCCTTCATCTCGGGCGCGGGCGCCACCGACGCGCTGGTGGTGATGTGCCGCACCGGCGGGCCGGGCGCCGCCGGCATTTCGGCGCTGCTGGTGGCGGCCGACAGCGCCGGCATCCACTACGGCAAGAAGGAAGAGAAGATGGGCTGGCACAGCCAGCCCACGCGCACCGTTACGTTCGACGGTGTGCGCGTGCCGCTGGACCACTTGCTCGGCGAGGAGGGCGATGGCTTCCGGATCGCGATGGAGGGCCTGGACGGCGGGCGTGTCAACATCGCCACCTGTTCGGTCGGCGCGGCCCAGGGCGCCCTGGGGGCGGCGCAGCGCTACATGCACGAGCGGCGCCAGTTCGGCAAGCCGCTGGCGGACTTCCAGGCGTTGCAGTTCAGGCTCGCCGACATGGCGACCGAACTGGTGGCCGCGCGCCAGATGGTGCGCCTGGCCGCGAGCAAGCTCGACGCGGGGAACGCCGACGCCAGCGTCTACTGCGCCATGGCCAAGCGCCTGGCGACCGACGTCGGCTTCGAGGTCTGCAACCAGGCGCTGCAGATCCACGGCGGCTACGGCTACATCCGCGAATACCCGCTGGAGCGGCTGCTGCGCGACGCGCGCGTGCACCAGATCCTCGAAGGCACCAACGAAATCATGCGCGTGATCGTCGCGCGCCGCCTGCTGCAGGACCACCAAGCCATGGAGACCATCCGATGACCTTCCCCGGACTCAGACTCGACAAACGCGGCCACACCGCCGTCGTGGTGCTCGACAACCCGCCCGCCCACACCTGGACGGCCGACAGCCTCGCCGCGCTCCAGCGCCTGGTGCGCGACCTCGACGCCGACCGCGAGGTCTACGCGCTCGTGGTCACCGGCGCGGGCGAGAAGTTCTTCAGCGCAGGCGCCGACCTCAAGCGGTTCGCCGACGGCGACAAGGCCGTGGCCGCGACCATGGCGCGCCGCTTCGGCGAGGCCTTCGAGACCCTCGCGGCCTTCCGGGGCGTGAGTATCGCGGCCATCAACGGCTACGCCATGGGCGGCGGCCTCGAATGCGCGCTGGCCTGCGACCTGCGCGTGGCCGAGGAACATGCGGTGATGGCGCTGCCCGAGGCCTCGGTCGGCCTGCTGCCCTGCGCAGGCGGCACGCAGTGGCTGGCCTGGACGGTCGGCGAATCCTGGGCCAAGCGGATGGTGCTGCTCGGCGAGCGTGCCGACGCAGCGACCGCGCTGCGCATCGGCCTGGTGGACGAGGTGGTGGGCCGGGGCCAGGCGCTGGAACGCGCGCTGGCGCTGGCGGAGCAGGTGGCGAAACAGAGCCCGAGCGCGGTGCGCGCCTGCAAGCGGCTGATCCAGGGCGCGCGCACGGCTTCGCCGCAGCAGACGCTGGTGGCCGAGCGCGAGGCCTTCGTCGACCTGTTCGACACCGAGGACCAGCGCGAAGGCGTCGCGGCCTTCCTGGGCAAGCGCGAACCGAGGTGGCGCAATGGCTGACCCCATGCATGCGGCGCCCGTGCAGTTCCGGACCCTGCGCACCGCGAGCGGCCACGCGTTTGGTCGCGCCACCCTCAACACGCCCGGCAGCCTCAACGCGCTGTCGCTGGCCATGGTGGACCTACTCGATGCGCAGCTGCGCCAATGGGCCGGCGATCCGCAGATCGCGGGCGTGCTGCTCGACGCCGCGGGCGACAAGGCCTTCTGCGCCGGCGGCGACGTGGTGGGCCTGTACCACGCCATCCGCACCACGCCCGCGGGCCAGGTGCCGGCCGAGGCGGCCGCGTTCTTCGAGCGCGAGTACCGGCTCGACCACCTGATCCACACCTACCACAAGCCCCTGGCCTGCTGGGGCCACGGCATCGTGATGGGCGGTGGCATCGGCCTGCTGGCGGGCGCCTCGCACCGCGTCGCCACGCCCAGGACGCGCATGGCGATGCCCGAGATCGGCATCGGCCTCTACCCCGACGTGGGCGGCAGCTGGCTGCTGCCGCGCCTGCCCGGCCGCACGGGCCTCTTCCTCGCGCTGACCGGCGCCTCGCTCAACGCGGCGGACGCGCACTTTGCGGGCCTGGTGGACTTCGTCGTGCCGCACGAGCAGCACGGCGCGCTGCTGGACGCCATCGCCTCGAGTGCGTGGCAGGGCGCGCGCGAAGCCGACGCGGCGCAACTGAGCCACCTGCTCGATGCGCTGGCCACGGAGCCGCCCGCCTCGCCGCTGCGCACGCACTTCGACCGCATCAACGCCGTCATCGGCCACGACCGGCTGCAGGACCTCGCGCCGCGCCTGGCCGCGCTCGCGTCCGATGCCGATCCCTGGCTCGCGCAGGCCGGGCAGGCGTTCGCCCAGGGCTCGCCCACCTCGGCCGCGCTCGGCTTCGAACTGCAGCGCCGCGCGCGCCACCTGTCGCTGGCCGACACCTTCCGGCTCGAGCTGCAGGCCTCCATCGGCTGCTGCATGCACCCCGACTTCGCCGAGGGCGTGCGCGCGCTGCTGGTGGACAAGGACAAGCGCCCGCGCTGGCAGCCCGCCGAGTTGGTCGGCGTCACGCCCGAATGGATCGAAGACCACCTGCGCCCGCGCTTCGGCGGCGCGCATCCCCTGGCCGACCTGGCCTGACCTGACCTTCACCACGGAGACCCCTATGAGTCAAAACCTTCGCGTGGCCTTCATCGGCCTGGGCAACATGGGCGGCCCCATGGCCGCCAACCTGCGCAAGGCCGGCTTCGCCGTCAGCGCGTTCGACCTGAGCGCCGACGCCCTGGCCAAGGCCAGAGCGCAGGGCGTGGACACCGCCGCCTCTGCCCAGGCGGCGGCCGAAGGCGCGCAGGTCGTGATCTCCATGCTGCCCGCGAGCCGCCACGTGGAGACGCTCTACCTGGGCGGGCAGGGCTTGCTGCCGCGCATCGCCGATGGCGCGCTGGTGATCGACTGCAGCACCATCGCGCCCGCCTCGGCGCAGAAGGTGGCCGAGGCGGCGCGCGCGCGCGGGCTGGCGATGCTGGACGCGCCGGTCTCGGGTGGCGTGGCGGGCGCGCAGGCCGGCACGCTGACCTTCATCGTCGGCGGCGAGGCCGCCGCGCTGGAGCGCGCGCGCCCGGTGCTGCAGGCCATGGGCAGGAACATCTTCCACATGGGCGGCGCGGGCGCCGGGCAGGTCGCCAAGCTGTGCAACAACATGGCGCTGGGCGTGATCATGGCCGTCACGGGCGAGGCGCTCGCGCTCGGCGCGGCGCACGGGCTGGACCCCAAGGCGCTGTCGCAGATGATGGCCGTGAGCACCGGCCGCAGCTGGGCCACCGAGGTCTGCAACCCCTGGCCAGGCGTGCTGGAGAACGCGCCCGCCTCGCGCGGCTACGCGGGCGGCTTCGGCAGCGACCTGATGCTCAAGGACCTGGGCCTCGCGGTGGAGGCCGCGATGGGCGTGGGCGCCACCATTCCGCTCGGCGAGCTCGCGCGCAACCTCTACGCGATGAACCAGCAGGCCGGGCGCGGCGCGCTGGATTTCTCCAGCGTGGTGCAACTCGTGGCCCGGCCGGCGTAGCGGGCACCCGCCCTCAGCGCGTCGCGCCGGCTTCCAGCAGGTAGTCGGTCACTTCGTCGCTGAAGCGGTAGCGCTGGCCGCCGACCCGCACGCTGTCCGGCGCTTCCGGGTCGGGGCGCGCGCCGGGCATGCCGTGGGCCACCAGGGCCTGCGCGCAGCCCAGCCAGTCGCCGGGCGCGCCATCGGCATCGGGGGTGTTGCACGAGGCCCAGCTCAGCGTGCCGCAGCCGTTGTCGCCGAAGCCGTGCCGCTCGGTCCACTGGGCGCCGTGTTCCAGCAGGAAGCGGGCGAGCGCTGCGTCGCCGCGGAACACCGCGTGGTTGAGCGCGGATGCGTCCCAGTCGCCGCCGCGCACGGCGATCGGCCACCCCAGGCGCACCATGCAGCGCACGGCTGCGCCGCAGCCCTGGGCCGCGAGTTCGGGCAGCAGGCGCAGCAGCGGCCCGGGCAGCGCGGTGAGCAGGTCCGGGTGCTGCGCCTGCAGCGCACGGGCGCGGGCTTCATCCGCGCAGGCGCAGGCGGCCACGAAGCGTTCGGCCGGCGTGTCCGCAGGCGGCGCACCCAGCAGCGCGGCCAGCTCGGGCAGGCCCAGCCGCCAGGCCAGCGTGGCGGCATCGCTGCCGTCGCCCATGCGGGCGCCGGGATCGGCGCCGGCGCGCAGCAGCGCGGCGATGTGCGCGGGCGAGCGGCGCCGGCGGATGGCCCAGAGCAGCGGGTGAGGCCATTCGCCCTGTCCCGGCTCGTTCGGGTCGCCGCCATGCGCCAGCAGCAGCTCGAGCGTCTGCACGTCGTCCAGGTCGAGCACGCGGTACATCGCGTGGCTGCCCGTAACCCGGGCGCCGGCCTGCAGCAGCAGCCGCGTGCATTCGCGGCTTTCGAGCGCGTGGTAGAGCGATTCGCCGTCGTCGGGATCGGCGCCGGCGGCCAGCAGCATGCGCGTCAGCGCGGGGTCGTGGTTTTGCCCCGCCGCGCCGTACAGCGCCGAGAGGCGTTCCTGACTGGCGGGCGCTTGCAGGGAGGCGGGCGGCCAGCGGCTGCCGACGCGCAGGTTGGGGTCGGCGCCGGCGGCCAGCAGCTCGGCCGCGCAGGCGTGCAGGGCTGGCCGGAAGGCTGGCAGGCGCAGCAGCGCCGAATGGGTCACCGCCACCAGCGGCGGCAGTTGCAGCGGGCCGCCGGGCCGGTTCGCCCACTGCGGGTCCCGCGCGATCGCCCCGCGCAGGACGGCGAGGTCGCCGATGGCGCAGGCCAGGGAAGGGTCGCCGTCGGCGGGCAGCGGGTGCTCGGCCAGCCAGCGCGCCGCCACGGCGGGCTGGGCGCGGTGCATGCCGCCCGCGACGTCGCCCGCGTAGACCAGCGACAGCCAGTGCCGCAGGGCCAGGTCAGGGTCGTCGGCATGGGCGCGGCGCACGGCGACGAAGCCGCTGAGCTCGGCCCACGAGGCAAAGCCGTACTCGCGCGCGATGCACGACTGCGCATCGTGCAGCCGCAGCCCCATCGCGGCGATGGCGCCGTCGGAGCGGCCGGCGGCGGCCGGCAGGTGGTTTCGCATCCGCACCAGCGCCGCCGTGTCGCCGGCCTGCAGGCCGGCCAGCAACTGCTTGGCCTGTTTCTTGAGATGGCCCGGATCGGGCCGGGCGGGCAGACGTTTCACAGGAATACCTCCGTGCGGTGAAGGCCGATGACCCGCAACGTCGGCTGCACAAAGGCATGTGAAAGGTGGCGATCGCCGGCAAGTGGGCTCAGCCCTTCCCGCGGGTCCGGGTGCGGCTTGCACCGCAGGGGCATGATAGCCCCTGCGGTGGGGCTTGGCTCAAGCCGCTTCGCGCAGCGTCTGCGCCGCCGACACCATGTTCTTCAGCGCCGGGATCACTTCGCCCCACTGGCGGGTCTTGAGGCCGCAGTCGGGGTTGACCCACAGCCGCTCGGCCGGCACGCGCTCGGCCGCCTTCTTCATCAGCTGCACGATGTGTTCCTGCGTCGGGATGTTCGGCGAGTGAATGTCGTACACGCCGGGGCCGATCTCGTTGGGGTACTGGAAGTTCTCGAACGCATCCAGCAGCTCCATGTCCGAACGGCTGGTCTCGATCGTGATCACGTCGGCGTCCATGTCGGCGATCGACGCGATGATGTCGTTGAACTCCGAGTAGCACATGTGGGTGTGGATCTGGGTCTCGTCGCGCACGCCGTTGGCGGTAATGCGGAAAGACTCCACCGCCCAGTCCAGGTACGCCTTCCACTGCGATTTGCGCAGCGGCAGGCCTTCGCGCAGCGCGGCCTCGTCGATCTGGATCACCTGCACACCGGCCTTCTCCAGGTCCTGCACCTCGTCGCGGATGGCCAGCGCAAGCTGCTTGCAGGACGCGGATCGCGGCTGGTCGTCGCGCACGAAGGACCAGTTCAGGATCGTCACCGGGCCGGTGAGCATGCCTTTCATGGGCTTCTTGGTCAGCGACTGGGCATACGTGATCCACTCCACGGTCATTGCCTTCGGGCGGCTGATGTCGCCGAACAGGATCGGCGGCTTCACGCAGCGCGAGCCGTAGGACTGCACCCAGCCGAACTGGCTGAACGCGTAGCCTTCGAGCTGCTCGCCGAAGTACTCGACCATGTCGTTGCGCTCGACCTCGCCGTGTACCAGCACGTCCAGGCCCAGTTGCTCCTGCTCGCGCACGCTGCGCTGAATCTCGGCGCGCATCGCTGCCTGGTAGCCCGGATAGTCCAGCCGGCCGGCCTTGAACTCGCTGCGGGCGTGGCGGATCTCGGCGGTCTGCGGGAAGGAGCCGATGGTGGTCGTGGGGTACTTGGGCAGCTTGAGCCGTGCGGACTGCTTGGCGGCGCGCTTGGCGTAGATGCTTTCCCGCTGGCCCATGTGGGCACCGATGCGCGCCACGGCTTCCTGCACCTTGGGGTTGTTCACGCGCGGCGAGGCGCGGCGCGCGGCCAGCGCGGCCTGGTTGGAGGACAGCGCATCCTTTACGGCAGCGCGGCCTTCGCGCAAGGCTTTGCCAAGGACTCGCAGTTCTTCGAGCTTCTGGAGCGCGAAGGCCAGCCAGGACTTGACCTCGGCATCGAGTTTCTGTTCGCTGTCCAGGTCGACGGGCACATGCAGCAGCGAGCACGAGGGCGCGATCCACAGGCGCTCGCCCAGGCGTTCGGCCAGCGGCTCGATCCAGTCGAGCACGGCCGTCAGGTCGGTCTTCCAGATGTTGCGGCCGTTGATGACGCCCAGCGACAGCACCTTGTGGGCCGGCAGCAGGTTGACCAGCGGCTGCACGCCCTCGCGGTCGTTGATGGCATCCACGTGCAGGCCGGCCACCGGCAGGTTGGCTGCCAGATAGGCGTTCTCCTGCAACTGGCCGAAGTAGGTCGCCACCAGCAGCTTGACCCTGGCGCCCTTGAGCCGGTGGTAGGCCGTGTTGAAGGCGTGCTGCCAGTCGGCATCGAGTTCGGTCACGAGGATGGGTTCGTCGACCTGCACCCATTCCACGCCCTGCACCGCCAGCGTGTCCAGCAGCTCGGCGTACACGGGCAGCAGGCGTTCCAGCAAGGCCAGCTTGTCCGAGCCGTCCTTGGCCTTGCCGATCGCCAGGTAGGTGACCGGGCCGATGATGACGGGCTTGGCCTTCACGCCTTGGGCCTTGGCTTCGGCCAGCTGCTCCAACAGGCGCGTGGTGTCGAGCTTGAACCGGGTGGACGCGGTGAACTCGGGGACGATGTAGTGGTAGTTCGTATCGAACCATTTGGTCATCTCGCCCGCGGCCACGCCGCCGCAGCAGGCCGCATGGTCTTCCGTGCTTTCGGCCGAGCGACGGGACTCGACAGTGGCCGCCGAGCGGCCACGTGCCACGCGGAAGTAGTTGTCCAGCGCATCGCCATGGAAGCCCTGCACGCGCTCGGGCAGGTTGCCCAGCGTGAAGCTCATGTCCAGCACCTGGTCGTAGAACGCGAAGTCGCCCACCGGCACCCAGTCCAGGCCGGCCTGGTTCTCCCAGTGGCGCTGGCGCAGTTGTGCGCCCAGGTGCTTCAGGTCGTCGCGCGAGGATTCGCCTTTCCAGTACGACTCCAGCGCGAACTTCAGTTCGCGTCTGGCGCCGATGCGGGGAAAGCCGAGGTTGTGGATCGTGGTCATGTGCCGCTCTCAGAAAACAGGAAACGAGGGATGGCGGCGATCGTAGGCACATCATTCAATGAAGTAAAATGGTCTTATCTCACATACTCATGAATTCTGCTCACACATCATGCTGGAACGCATTCACCTCGCCGTCGTGCAGGAGGTCGAGAAGCAGGGCTCGCTGACCGCGGCGGCCGAGGTGCTGCACGTCACGCAGTCGGCGCTCAGCCACAGCATGAAGAAGCTGGAGCAGCAGCTCGGCACCGACGTCTGGCTGCGCGAGGGCCGCAGCCTGCGGCTGACGCAGGCTGGCCAGTACCTGCTGGCGGTCGCCAACCGGGTGCTGCCGCAGCTCGACCTGGCCGAGGAGCGGCTGCGCCAGTTCGCGCAGGGCGAGCGCGGCACGCTGCGCATCGGCATGGAATGCCATCCGTGCTACCAGTGGCTGCTGAAGATCGTCTCGCCCTACCTCGCCGCCTGGCCGGACGTGGACGTGGACGTGAAGCAGAAGTTCCAGTTCGGCGGCATCGGCGCGCTGTTCGGCTACGAGATCGACCTGCTGGTCACGCCGGACCCGTTGTTCAAGCCGGGTCTGAAGTTCGAGCCCGTCTTCGACTACGAGCAGGTACTCGTCGTTGCGAACAACCATCCGCTGGCCAGCGCCGCGTACGTCAAGCCGCAGCAGATCACCAGGGAAGTGCTGATCACCTACCCGGTGGACGTCGAACGGCTGGACATCTACAACCAGTTCCTGCTGCCCGCGGGCGTCACGCCCAGGCGCCACAAGACGATCGAGACCACGGACATCATGCTGCAGATGGTGGCCAGCGGCCGCGGCGTGGCGGCGCTGCCGCGCTGGCTGGTGCAGGAATACGCCGACAAACTCGATGTCGTGCCGGTGCGGCTCGGCCCGCGCGGCGTCGCCAAGCAGATCTTCCTGGGGGCGCGCGAAGCCGACACGGCCATCGACTACGTCCGGGCCTTCGTCGAGCTGGCCCGCCATCCCACGGCCCCGGCCTTGCGGGGCCGTGGGCGCGCTCAGGTGTAGCGCCGCTCCAGCGCGTCCCACGCCGGCTTGCCCACCAGGCGCTGGCGCTCGGCGAACGGCGTGACCAGGCCGCTCGATTCCTGCACCTCCTTCTCGTCGCGCAGCGCCGTCAGCGCCTTCTGCATGCCCGCCACCGCGCCTTGCAGCGCGGCGTTGGCGTAGAGCACGATGCCGAAGCCCAGTTCGCCCAGCTGCTCGGCGTTGAAGATCGGCGTCTTGCCGCCGATCACCATGTTCATGAGCTGCGGCTTGGCCAGGCGCTGGGGCAATGCGCGCACTTCCTCGGCCCGGGTGACGGCCTCGACGAACAGGATGTCCGCGCCGGCCTCGGCGAACCGCTGCGCGCGTTCCACCGCGGCTTCGAAGCCGTGCGTGGCGGCGGCGTCGGTGCGGGCCATGATGAGGAAATCGGGGTCGCGGCGCGCATCGACGGCGGCCTTGATCTTGCTGACGGCTTCTTCGGTGGAGATGACTTCCTTGCCCGAGAAGTGGCCGCAGCGCTTGGGCGCCACCTGGTCTTCGAGCTGGATGCAGTCGGCGCCCGCACGCTCGAGCGTGCGCACGGTGTGGACCACGTTGAGCGCGTTGCCGAAGCCCGTGTCGGCATCGACGAGCAGCGGCACGTCGACCGCATCGCGGATGCGCGCGGTATGGTCTGCGATCTCGGCCAGGCCCATGAAGCCCTGGTCGGGCATGCCGAACCACATATTGGTCACGCCGGCACCGGTGACGTAGAGGGCCTTGAAGCCCAGGTCGGCGATCACCTTGGCCGACAGCGCGTTGAACGCGCCAGGGACGATCAGGCCGCTGCGGGCCTCGACGAGTTGCTTGAGTTGCTTGCGGGTGGACATGTCGTTGGCTCGGTATTCAGAAACAGTCGCCGGGTACTCTCACCCAGCCTTCCATGAGAATGCGCGCGCTGCGGCTCATCAGCGCCTTGGTCACGGCCCACTGGCCGTTGTCCTGCCGGGCCTCGGCGCCCACGCGCAGCGTGCCCGACGGATGCCCGAAGCGCACGGCATGGCGTTCGCCGCCACCCGCGGCCCGGTTGACCAGCGTGCCGGGCACGGCGGCCGCGGCACCGATGGCCACGGCCGCCGTGCCCATCATCGCGTGGTGCAGCTTGCCCATGGAGAGGGCGCGCACCAGCAGGTCCACGTCGCCCGCCTCGATGCGCTTGCCGCTGGAAGCGGTGTAGCCCGCCGGCGGCGCCACGAAGGCGAGCTTGGGCGTGTGCTGGCGCATGGCGGCCTCGGCCACGTCCTGGATCAGGCCCATCTTCACCGCGCCCCAGGCGCGGATGGTCTCGAAGCGCGCGAGCGCGGCCGGGTTCTCGTTGATGTCGCCTTGCAGCTCGGTGCCGGTGTAGCCGATGTCCTGGGCGTTCAGGAAGATGGTGGGGATGCCCGCGTTGATCAGCGTGGCCTGGAAGGTGCCGACGCCCGGCACGTCCAATGGGTCCACCACGTTGCCGGTCGGGAACATGGCTCCGCCATCCTCGCCCTCGTCCGCCGGGTCGAGGAATTCGATCGGCACCTCGGCGGCGGGGAAGGTCACGCCGTCCAGCTCGAAGTCGCCCGTCTCCTGCACCTGCCCGTTCGTGATCGGCACGTGCGCGACGATGGTCTTGCCGATGTTGGCCTGCCAGATGCGCACGGTGCAGCTGCCATTGGGCGGAAGGCGCGCGGGGTCGATCAGCCCCATGTGGATGGCGCACGGGCCCACGGCGGCCGAGAGGTTGCCGCAGTTGCCGCTCCAGTCCACGAAGGGCTGGTCGATCGACACCTGGCCGAACAGGTAGTCGACGTCGTGCCCGGGCCGCGTGCTGCGCGCGAGGATCACGGCCTTGCTGGTGCTCGACGAGGCATTGCCCAGCCCGTCGATCTGCTTGCCGTACGGATCGGGGCTGCCGAGCACGCGCAGCAGGATGGCGTCGCGCGCGGGGCCCGGTGCGCGGGCGGCTTCGGGCAGGTCTTCCAGGCGGAAGAACACGCCCTTGCTGGTGCCGCCGCGCATGTAGGTGGCGGGAATCTTGATTTGCGGTGCGAAGGCCATTCAGGCTCCTGGGTGGCTGGCGAGGAAGTCTTGCGCGAAGCGCTGCAGCACGCCGCCCGCTTCGTAGACCGAGACTTCCTCCGCGGTGTCGAGGCGGCAGGTCACGCTGACGCGGTCGGTCTGGCCGTTCCTGCGATGGATCGCCAGTATGAGGCCGGCGCGCGGCTGCAGCTCGCCCTGTACGTCGTAGGTCTCGGTGCCGTCGAGCTTGAGCGTCAGGCGATTGTCGCCCGGCTTGAACTCCAGCGGCAGCACGCCCATGCCGATCAGGTTGGTGCGGTGGATGCGCTCGAAGCCCTCGGCCACCACCGTCTCCACGCCCGCGAGGCGCACGCCCTTGGCGGCCCAGTCGCGGCTCGAGCCCTGGCCGTAGTCGGCGCCGGCGATGATGATCAGCGGCTGGCGGCGGTTCAGGTAGGTCTCGATGGCCTCCCACATGCGCATCACCTGGCCTTCGGGCTCCACGCGGGCCAGCGAGCCTTTCTTGACCTGCCCGTCCACCACGGCCATTTCATTGACCAGTTGCGGGTTGGCGAAGGTGGCGCGCATCGCGGTCAGGTGGTCGCCGCGATGCGTGGCGTAGGAGTTGAAGTCCTCTTCGGGCAGGCCCATCCTGGCCAGGTACTCGCCCGCCGCGCTGTCCGGCAGGATGGCGTTGGACGGCGACAGGTGGTCGGTCGTGATGTTGTCGGGCAGGATCGCCAGCGGGCGCATGCCCTTGAGCGTGCGCGGGACGGCGGCCAGCGCGCCCACGCCTTCGGTGTCCCAGTAGGGCGGGCGGCGGATGTAGGTGGACTGGGGGCGCCAGTCGTACTGCGGCGCGGCTTTCTCGCCGTCGTCCTTGCGGATGGCGAACATGGGCTCGTAGACCTTGCGGAACTGCTCGGGCTTGACGGCCTGGGCGACGATGGCGTCGATCTCCTCGTCGCTGGGCCAGATGTCCTTGAGGCGGATGGCCTTGCCATCGGCGACGGTCAGCACGTCCTGCTCGATGTCGAAGCGCACCGTGCCCGCGATCGCATAGGCCACGACCAGCGGCGGCGAGGCGAGGAAGGCCTGCTTGGCATAGGGGTGGATGCGCCCGTCGAAGTTGCGGTTGCCCGAGAGCACGGCGGTGGCGTACAGGTCGCGCTCGATGATCTCCTGCTGGATCTTCGGGTCGAGCGCGCCGCTCATGCCGTTGCAGGTGGTGCAGGCGAAGCCGACGATGCCGAAGCCCAGCCGCTCCAGCTCGGGCAGCAGGCCGGCTTCCTTCAGGTACAGCTCCACCGCCCTGGAGCCAGGGGCCAGCGAGGTCTTCACCCAGGGCTTGCGCACCAGGCCCAGCCGGTTCGCGTTGCGCGCCAGCAGGCCCGCCGCGATCACGTTGCGCGGGTTGCTGGTGTTGGTGCAGCTCGTGATGGCCGCGATGACCACCGCGCCATCGGGCATCAGGCCCTCGGCCTCTTCGGCCCGCGCCATTTCGAGCTTGATCGCGCCGGCGATGCCGCGCTCCACCAGCGCCGAGGTGGGCAGGCGGCGGTGCGGGTTCGACGGGCCGGCCATGTTGCGCACCACGGTCGAGAGGTCGAACTTCAGCACGCGCTCGTAATATGCCGTTTCCAGCGCGTCGGCCCAGAAGCCGGCCGTGCGGGCGTAGGTCTCGACCAGCGCCACCTGCGGCTCGTCGCGGCCCGTCAGGCGCAGGTAGTCCAGCGTCTGCTCGTCGATCGCGAACAGCGCCGCCGTGGCGCCGTACTCGGGGCACATGTTGGAGATGGTCGCTCGGTCGCCGATGGTCAGGTGGCGCGCGCCGTCGCCGAAGCATTCGAGGTACGCGCCGACCACTTTTTCCTTGCGCAGGAACTCGGTCAGCGCGAGCACCATGTCGGTCGCGGTGATGCCCGGCTGGCGGCGGCCGGTGAGCTCCACGCCCACGATGTCGGGCAGGCGCATCCACGAGGCGCGGCCCAGCATCACGTTCTCGGCTTCGAGGCCGCCCACGCCGACCGCGATCACGCCCAGCGCGTCGACGTGCGGCGTGTGGCTGTCGGTGCCGACGCAGGTGTCGGGGAAGGCAAGCTTCCCCAGTTCATCGTCCTGGACGTAGACCACGGGCGACATTTTCTCCAGGTTGATCTGGTGCATGATCCCGTTGCCCGCCGGGATCACGTCGACGTTGGCGAACGCCTTCTTCGTCCACTCGATGAAGTGGAAGCGGTCCTCGTTGCGCCGGTCCTCGATCGCGCGGTTCTTGGCGAAGGCCTCGGGGTCGTCGCCGCCGCACTCCACCGCCAGCGAGTGGTCCACGATCAACTGCACCGGCACCACCGGGTTCACGGCAGCGGGGTTGCCGCCGGCCGACGCGATGGCGTCGCGCAGGCCGGCCAGGTCGACCAGCGCGGTCTGGCCCAGGATGTCGTGGCAGACCACGCGCACCGGAAACCAGGGAAAGTCGATCTCGCGCTTGCGCTCGATCAACTGGCGCAGGTAGCCGTCGAGCTGCGCGGGGTCGGCGCGGCGCACGAGGTTTTCGGCGTGCACGCGCGCGGTGTAGGGCAGTCGGTCCCAGGCGCCGGGCGCCAGCGCATTCACGGCCGCACGGGCGTCGATGTAGTCCAGCGCGGTGCCGGGCAGCTTCTTTCGGTATTGGCGGTTCATGTGGGGCAACCAGGCGATGCCGGCGCAAGGCCGGCATGGAAGAAGGCGGGTTCTCTTTTTTACTGACGCGCGTCCAGCGGCACGAACTTCTGGTCTTCCGGACCCGTGTAGTGGGCACTGGGCCGGATGATCTTGTTGTCGATGCGCTGCTCGATCACGTGCGCGGCCCAGCCGCTGGTGCGCGCGATCACGAACAGCGGCGTGAACATGGCGGTCGGCACGCCCATCAGGTGGTAGCTCACGGCGCTGAACCAGTCGAGGTTGGGGAACATCTTTTTCACTTCCCACATGACCGATTCGAGCCGCTCGGCGATGTCGAACATCTTGGTCGATCCCGCTTCGTCCGACAGGCGCCGGGCCACGCCCTTGATGACCACGTTGCGCGGATCGCTCACGGTGTAGACCGGGTGGCCGAAGCCGATCACGACTTCCTTGTTCTCCACACGGCGGCGGATGTCGGCCTCGGCCTCGTCGGGGTTGTCGTAGCGTTTCTGGATCTCGAACGCCACCTCGTTGGCGCCGCCGTGCTTGGGGCCGCGCAGCGCGCCGATGGCGCCCGCGATGGCCGAGTGCATGTCGCTGCCGGTGCCGGCGATCACGCGTGAGGTGAACGTGGACGCATTGAACTCGTGTTCGGCGTACAGGTTCAGCGAGGTGTGCATCGCGCGCACCCAGGCGTCGCTGGGCTTGTGGCCGTGCAGCAGATGCAGGAAGTGGCCGCCGATGGAGTCGTCGTCGGTCTCCACATCGACGCGCTTGCCGTTGTGGGAGAAGTGGTACCAGTAGAGCAGCATCGAGCCCAGCGAGGCCATGAGCCGGTCCGCGATGTCGCGCGCGCCGCTCAGGTTGTGGTCGTCCTTCTCGGGCAAGACGCAGCCCAGCACGGACACGCCGGTGCGCATCACGTCCATCGGGTGGGCGCCGGTGGGCAGCGCTTCCAGCGCCTCCTTCACGCTCGTGGGCAGGCCGCGCAGCGCCTTGAGCTTGGCCTTGTAGGCTTCCAACTCGGCCCGTGTGGGCAGCTTGCCGTGCACCAGCAGGTGCGCGATCTCCTCGAACTCGCAGACCTCGGCGATGTCCAGGATGTCGTAGCCGCGGTAGTGCAGGTCGTTGCCGGTGCGGCCGACGGTGCACAGGGCGGTGTTGCCGGCGGTCACGCCCGAGAGGGCGACGGATTTCTTGGGCTTGAAGGTCGAAGGGGCGGTGGTTGCGGTCACGGTGGTCATGCGGTTTCCTTGTCCGGGTGGGCGCGGTCGATGGCGGTGGGGCGGCCGGTGGCGTCGATGGCCACCATTTCGAACACCCCCTTGAGCACTTCCTCCAGCGGGACGCCCGGCGCATCGGCCAGGCCGCTCACGCACACGGTCATCGAGCTGCGCCCGATCCGGCCGACCCGGGCGCGCAGGACGAGCTGGTGGCCCACGGGCACGGGCGCGAGGAAGTCGACGCCGGTCACGCTGGCCATCACGACCTCGCGCTGCGCCAGGCCGCGGCCGGCCAGGTAGGCGGCCTTGGCCATCATCTGCAGGCCTTGCCCCGCGAACAGCGTGCCGCGATGGTTCGCATGCGCGGGCAGCACCAGTTCGCGCAGTTCGGCGGTTCCTGGGGGTGTTGTCATGGTTCGCAATCTACGCAGATAATGCCGTTCATGGAAGAACTGAAAAGGCAAATCCTTGCGAATGGAAATGGCTGAGATTGCGAATTTTGCGAATTCAGCGAATCACGGAACGATGCGATGAAGAAGACGTTCATGGGCGTGCGCCTGCGCAAGCTGCGCGCCGAGCGCGGCATGTCCCAGATCGCGATGGCGCACGCGCTGGGGCTGTCGCCGAGCTACCTCAACCAGCTCGAACAGAACCAGCGGCCGCTGACCGTGGCCGTGCTGCTCAAGCTCCACCGCGCGCTGGGCGTGGACGTCCAGCAATTCTCGGAGGACGAGGAGGCCCGCCTGATCGCCGGCCTGCGCGAGGCCTTGGCCGATGCCGCCGAGCCGATTTCGCTGCCGGAGCTGCAGGAGGTGGCGTCGCAGATGCCGGCCCTGGGCCGTGCGCTGGTCGCGCTGCACCGGCGCCGGGTGGAGGCCCTGGAACGGCTCGAAGCGCTGGCGCTGAGGCTGGGCGACGACCGCTCGGACGTGGCGGCGCCCAGGGCCATGCCCTTCGAGGTCGTGCGGGACTTCTTCTTCGCCCACCAGAACCACTTCGACGCCATGGACCGCGCCGCCGAAGCCCTGGCCGGCCAGGCGCGGGACAGCGGCGGGGACCTGTCCGAATGGCTCACCCTCAGGCTGACCCGCGAGCACGGCGTGCGCGCCGTGCTCGCCAGCGACACCGAGCCCAGCAAGCGGCGCTACGACCCGGCCGCGCGCACGCTGCACCTGTCGTCCACGCTGGACGCGGGACAGCGCGCGTTCCAGCTCGCGACCCAGTTGGCGCTGCTGGAGGCCGGGGACCTGATCGACCGGCTGATCGAGGTGCCGCCCTTGGCGGACGACCCCGCCTCGCGCAAGCTGGCCCGCATCGGCCTGGCCAACTATTTCGCCGGCGCGCTGATGCTGCCGTACGGCGCCTTTCTCCAGGCGGCCGAGTCCCTGCGCTACGACATCGACCTGCTGGGCCAGCGCTTCGGTGTCGGGTTCGAGACCGTCTGCCACCGGCTCAGCACCCTGCAGCGGCCGGGCGCGCCGGGCGTGCCGTTCTTCTTCGTGCGGGTGGACCGCGCGGGCAACATCTCCAAGCGCCAGTCGGCGACCCATTTCCACTTTAGCCGGACCGGCGGCACCTGCCCGCTCTGGAACGTCTACGAGGCCTTCGGGCAGCCCGACCGCACGCTGCGCCAGGTGGCGCGCATGCCCGATGGCCGGACCTACCTGTGGATCGCCCGCACGGTCTCGCGCCGGCGGGGCGGCTTCGGCTCGCCGGGGCAGACGTTCTCGATCGGCCTGGGCTGCGACATCCGGCACGCGCCGCGCCTGGCCTACGCCAAGGGGCTCGACCTGAGCGACCCCGAGGCGGCCACGCCCATTGGCATGGGGTGCAAGGTGTGCGAGCGGGAAAGCTGCCCGCAGCGGGCCTTCCCCTTCATCGGGCGGCCGCTCGACGTGAGCGAGAACCAGAGCCGGTTCACGCCCTACGCCTCGGCGCTTTGACGGTCAGCGGTGAAGCTGTCGCGGAAGGTGAAGTAGATCGAGGTGTGGAACATCGCGGCCATGATCAGCACCAGCGGGTAGAGCACCAGGTTCAGCGCCGGCGTGCCGCCCAGCAGCATGCTCAGCAGGCTCATGGCCAGCCCGCTCAGCAGGATCACGCCGCCCCAGCCGAAGAAGTAGAGCAGCAGGGCGGTCTTGTTGGTCCAGCAGGCCATGAAGCTGAAGAACAGGCCCTTGAGCGGGCTCACGCCATGCCAGTGCACCAGCGCGGGTGCGTGCCAGAACGCCATCAGCAGCGGCACGTACAGCACCATGCCGGCCCAAAGGCCCGGGTTCGCGAACAGCGAGCGCACCGCTTCGGGCGAGACCTCGCCGCCGGGCAGCTCCGGCGGCGCCGCCGCCGCCGGGTCGCCGGCGAACAGCGCGGAGGCCGCCAGCACCAGCATCAGGCCGGCGGCGTAGAGCGCGCCCAGGATGAGCATGGCGCGCGTCTGCGCGGGGCCGGCGCGAAAGGCCGCCACCAGCAGCGAGGGCATCGGAAAACGCCCCTGGGCGGCTTCCTTGCTCGCGGCCATCAGCCCCAGCGTGGCCGCCGGCACCAGCGCCGGCGCGATGAACAGCCCGAGCAGCGGCAGGCGCGAGATCACCGAGACCACGGCCATGAACATGAAGAACAGGCCGGCCATGGCCAGCGGTTGGCGGAAGAAGGTCTTCATGCCCAGCCGGACCCATTGCAGGCCGGTCCGGGCGGGAACGAGGTGGAGTTTCATGCGGGCTGGCAGGTGTCGTCTTGGCTCAGCAGGGCGGGCAGCCGCTCGACGTCGCGCACGCGCGCGCGCAGCACGCGCTCGAAATGCGCGGGATCGTGCGGCTGCAGCAGGGCGGCCTCGCGCGGCAGGTGCAGGTCCCACAGGCGGGAGATCCAGAAGCGCAGGGCGCCTGCGCGCAGCAGCGCCGGCAGCAGCGCGCGCTCGGGCGCCGTCAGCGGGCGCACCGACTGGTAGGCGGCGAGCAAGGCGCGCGAGCGCGGCGCGTCCAGCGCGCCGTCGTGCGCCGGGTCGTGCAGCACGCACCAGTCGTTGAGGCAGACCGCGACGTCGAACAGGAAGGTGTCGCAGCCGGCGAAATAGAAGTCGAACAAGCCGGTCAGCTCGCCGTCCTCATCGAACATCACGTTGTCGCGGAACAGGTCGGCGTGGATCGGGCCGCGCGGCAGGGCGGCGTAGGCCGGGCTGGCCGCCACGTGGTTCTGGTAGGCCAGTTCGGCCCGGAGCAGATCGGCCTGCGGCGCGCCGAGGAAAGGCAGCACCACGGGCACGGTCTCGTTCCACCACGCCAGCCCGCGCAGGTTGGGCTGGCTCAGGGAGAAGTCGCGTCCGGCCAGGTGCATGTGCGCCAGCATGGCGCCCACGGCTTCGCAGTGCGCAAGGCCGGGCGCGAGCTCGCTGCGGCCGCGCAGCTTGTCCACCACCGCGGCCGGCTTGCCCTGGACGGCGTGCAGGATTTCGCCGCCGGCGTCGGCCGCCGGCGCGGGCACCGGGATGCCCTTGCCCGCGAGGAACTTCATGTAGTGCAGGTAGAACGGGAGCTGCTCGAAGCCGAGCCGCTCGAACACCGTGAGCACGTGCTCCAGCGTGTGGCCCTCGCGCACCGAGGTCACGAAGTAGTTGGTGTTCTCGATGCCGCCCTGGATGCCCTTGAGCTCGGTGAGCTCGCCCAGATCGAGGCGGCGCAGCAGGTCGGCGGCTTCATCGAAGGCGACTTCGGTGTAGACGGCCATGTTGGGAGGAGAAGGGAGGCGGAAGGCGGGCGAGCGCTCAGAAGCTCAGCACGCGCCAACTGCTGCGCCCGGCGTTGCCGGCGCGCCGGCCGCCGACGTCGCCGCCACTGCCGGCGGAGGCGCCCGGCCCGGTGTCGATCTGGTAGGCCGGCGCGCCGTTCTTGGGCTGCACCTCGATGCTCTGCGTCTGCCCGCCCACGCGCAGCTCGTCGATGCGAGTGAGCGCGTCCTCGTGGGTGATGCGTTCGATGCGGTCGCGCGGCGAGCCGGCCTGGGCGGACGCCTCGGCCGCGGGGGGCGGCTGCTGGGCCTGTGCGGGCGACGCGGCCAGCAGGGCCGCCATGGCCATCGTGGCCATCGTAGCCAGCCAGGTGCCGGGCAGGTGGTGGAAACGGGCGTTCATGCCGCATTGTAGGCAAGGCCGGTTCCCGGCGCGCCGACTTCCCCCACAATCGCCCCATGCCAGACGACGCCCACGCCACCGACGACACCACGCCCGACGACTGCCCGACCCTGCTGCTGGTCGACGGCTCCAGCTACCTGTACCGGGCCTTCCACGCCATGCCCGACCTGCGGGCCGTGCCCGGCGACCCGGCCAGCCCGGCGACGGGCGCGATCCGGGGCATGGTCAACATGATGGAGAAGCTGCGCAAGGACCACCCGGCGCTCTACGGGGCGTGCGTGTTCGACGCCAAGGGGCCGACCTTCCGCGACGCCATCTACCCGGCCTACAAGGAGCAGCGCAGCCCGATGCCCGACGACCTGCGCGCGCAGATCCCGCCGATCCACGAGGTGGTGCGCCTGCTGGGCTGGCCGGTGCTCGACGTGCCCGGCGTGGAGGCCGACGACGTGATCGGCACGCTGGCGGTGGCGGCGGCGCGCCAGGGCATGCGCGTGGTCATCTCGAGCGGCGACAAGGACCTGGCCCAGTTGGTGGACGAGCACATCACCATCGTCGACACCATGAACGGCAAGCGGCGCGACCTGGCCGGCGTCGAGGCCGAGTTCGGCGTGCCGGCGCGGCTCATGGTGGACTTCCAGACCCTGGTGGGCGACCAGGTGGACAACGTGCCGGGCGTGGACAAGGTCGGCCCCAAGACCGCGGCCAAGTGGCTGCAGACCTATGGCTCGCTCGACGAACTGGTGGCGCACGCCGGCGAGATCAAGGGCGTGGCGGGCGAGAACCTGCGCAAGGCGCTCGACTGGCTGCCCACCGGGCGCCAGCTCCTCACCATCAAGACCGACTGCGACCTCGACGGCTTCGTGCCCGGCCTGCCCGCGCTGGACGCGGTCCGCATCGGCGAACCCGACCCGGCGGCGCTCAAGGCCTTCTACGAAACCTATGGCTTCAAGGGCCTGGCCGCCAAGGCCGCCGCCCGCCCCGAGCCCGCCGCGCCGCCCGGCCTGTTCGACGAACCGGCGGCCGCCGACGCGCCAGCGCCGCCGGCGGCCGCGCTGGCCTACGACACCATCCTGACCTGGGACGCCTTCGACGCCTGGCTGGCGCGCCTGCAGGCGGCCGAGCTGGTGGCGCTGGACACCGAGACCACGTCGATCGACGAGATGCGCGCCGAGATCGTGGGCATTTCCTTCAGCGTCCAGCCCGGCGAGGCGGCCTACGTGCCGCTGCGCCACAGCGGGCCCGAGGCGCCGGAGCAACTGCCGTTCGACGAGGTGCTCGCCAGGCTCAGGCCCTGGCTCGAAGACCCGGCGCACGCCAAGCTCGGCCAGCACATCAAGTACGACCGCCACGTGTTCGCCAACCACGGGATCGAGGTGCGGGGCTACGTGCACGACACCATGCTGCAGAGCTACGTGCTGGAAGCGCACAAGCCGCACGGACTGGCCAGCCTGGCCGAGCGCCACCTCGGCCGCAAGGGCATCGATTACGAGGACCTGTGCGGCAAGGGCGCGCACCAGATCCCGTTCGCGCAGGTCGAGGTGGCCAAGGCGGCCGAGTATTCCTGCGAGGACAGCGACCAGACCCTGGACGTGCACCGGGCCCTGTGGCCCCGGCTGCAGGCCGACGACAGGCTGCGCTTCATCTACGAGCTCGAGATCGCCTGCAGCGAGGTGCTGTTCCGCGTCGAGCGCAACGGCGTGCGGATCGACGCGCCGACCCTGGCCGCGCAGAGCCACGAGCTCGGCCAGCGCATCGTGGCGCTGGAGCAGGAGGCCTACGCCATCGCGGGCCAGCCGTTCAACCTGTCCAGCCCCAAGCAGTTGGGCGAGATCTTCTTCGACAAGCTCGGCCTGCCGGTGGTCAAGAAGACCGCCACCGGCGCGCGCAGCACCGATGAAGAGGTGCTGGAAAAGCTCGCCGAGGACTACCCGCTGCCGGCCAAGATCCTCGAGCACCGCGGCCTGTCCAAGCTCAAGGGCACGTACACCGACAAGCTGGCCCAGCTCGCGCTGCCGCGCACCGGCCGCGTGCACACCCACTATGCCCAGGCCGTGGCCGTCACCGGGCGGCTGTCCAGCAACGACCCCAACCTGCAGAACATCCCCATCCGCACGCCCGAGGGCCGGCGCGTGCGCGAGGCCTTCGTGGCGCCGGCGGGCAGCGTCATCGCCAGCGCCGACTACTCGCAGATCGAGCTGCGCATCATGGCCCACATCAGCGAGGACGCGGCGCTGCTGCGCGCCTTCCACGAGGGGCAGGACGTGCACCGCGCGACCGCGGCCGAGGTGTTCGGGGTCGAGACCGCGCAGGTCAGCAGCGAGCAGCGCCGCTACGCCAAGGTGATCAACTTCGGCCTGATCTACGGCATGAGCGCCTTCGGGCTGGCCAAGGCGCTCGGCATCGACAACACCGCGGCCAAGAACTACATCGCGCGCTACTTCGAGCGCTTCGAGGGCGTCAAGCGCTACATGGACGAGACCCGCCAGAGCGCCAAGGACAAGGGCTACGTGGAGACCGTCTTCGGCCGCCGCCTGTACCTGCCCGAGATCAACAGCCCGAACGGCCCGCGCCGCAGCGCCGCCGAGCGCGCGGCCATCAACGCGCCGATGCAGGGCACGGCTGCCGACCTGATCAAGCTCAGCATGGTGGCGGTGCAGCAGGCGCTGGACAGCCAGCGCCGCCACACCAGGATGATCATGCAGGTGCACGACGAACTGGTGTTCGAGGTGCCCGAGGGCGAGGTGGACTGGCTCAGGACCGAGGTCCCGCAGCTCATGGCGGGCGTGGCCGCGCTCAGGGTGCCGCTGTTGGCCGAGGTGGGGGTGGGGCCGAACTGGGACAAGGCGCATTGAGCACGGCAAGCGCTTCTCGGCGTGTCGTGGTGCCTCAATCCGTTCTTCTCTGTCACGCCTGTGCGGCAGGGGTGGGCACTGGCGTGAGGCGCTCATGGCAGATTTCCACCAGATAGAGCGCCTCCGAATCGCTTGCGGCGGCCACCATGTCTTGCAGAGGCGCCATCGCCTGCACCTGAAACGCTGTGTTGTCGAGCGCCGCGACGGCATCTGCGCGCGTGTCGAACCAGAACTCCATGTGGCTATCGAACCGGATGGTCGGTGGGCGAACCACCGTACCCCAGGCGCAGCGGCTCACGCGTGCGGCCGCTTGCGGTCCCGACAGGGTATTGCCGATCGCGTCGCACACGGCGCCGAACGCCGCGTCGCCAACGCCCTCGGTTCTCTGGATGTAGCGCAGAAGTGCGAATTTGGTGAGAGGCCCGGCCTTGCAGATGCGTTCTTCCACTACCATCGCCGAATCGTAGACCGGTTGGGTGAACACCAGCAACTCGTCGCGCCGCATGATGGGTGTGCACGTAGGATCGTCGTTGGGCCGGTCCAGCATGTCCGGGCTGCCAAGCCACAGGATACCGATGCCGTCATACTGCAGCGACGCCGCCGGGCTATGCACGGGATCGATCAGGGCGTAGTTCAGTCGCGTGTGGCGCCGCATGCCGTCCGGGAAGCTGGCGCCCAACCGGGCGTGTTGGCGCCAACGCTCCGGGAATTGTTCCAGGGTGAGCGAGGCATGTCGTCGTGAAAAATAGAAGCGTTTCCAGGTAGGTGTCATGGCGGATCAGGCGGACCAGGATCGTCGTTCTAACATCCAGGGTACACAGGAGCCGAACGCCGTGCTGTGCCGCACTGGAACGACAGCATTGAAAAACGACCTTCGCCAGCAGAATGGGATCGTGCTGTGCACCGACGCCCCGCCACGGATGCGACCACGACTGGCCATCCTCAACGACCATGAAGGGCTTGCTTTGTCGCTGGCCGATTGGTCGACCGTGCGGATGCACTGCGACATTGATGTGTTCGACCACCCGATCTCGGTACCCGAGGAAGCGGCCGAGGTGCTCGCGCCTTACGACATCCTGTGCCTCGTGCGCGAGCGCATGCCGATGCCGGCTTCGTTGATCGAGCGTCTGCCGAAGCTGCGGTACATCGCCGCTACCGGCCCTTGGAACCACACCATCGACCTGGCTGCATGCGTCGCTCGGGGTATTGCCGTGTCGCACACCACGCCGCGCGAAGATGCTGCCCACGCCACCGCAGAGCTCGCCTTTGGGCTGATGATTGCTGCGGGGCGCTCCATCGCCGCATGCGACGCTGAACTGCGCCAGGGCCGCTGGGCGAGCCGAGTGGGTCACGGCTTGTTCGGCCAGCGCCTTGGCCTGATCGGACTGGGCCGCATCGGGCGGTGCATGGCTGCGATCGGGAATGCTTTCGGGATGGAGGTGGTCGCGTGGAGCCATCATCTAACGGCAAAAGCCGCTCAGGCCGCTGGCGCACGCCTCGTGACCAAGGAGGCGCTGCTGCGCAGCAGCGATTTCGTCAGCCTGCATGTGATCCTCGGCGAGCGCACGCGTGGGCTCATCGGCGAGGCCGAACTGAGCTGGATGAAGCGCTCCGCCATCCTCGTGAATACCTCACGTGGTCCGATTGTGGACGAGGTCGCGCTCGTCGATGCGCTGCGCGAAGGCCGCATCGCTGGCGCGGGCCTGGACGTGTTCGAGCGCGAGCCGCTGCCGCCGGGTCATCCGTTGGCCGAGCTGTCGAATACCGTGCTCACCCCACACCTGGGTTTTTCCAACGAGAGCATCTTCAGAGGCTACTACACCGACACCGTAGAGAATGTGCTCGCCTGGCTGGGTGGGCGGATATTGAGGCCGCTCGCCGCCACCGCGGCGCAGGGTACATGAGACAGGAAGCATGAAACGCATCAACACCGTCGATCTGGAAATTTTTGTCTCAGCCGTCGAAGAAACCAGCTTCTCGAAAGCTGCCGAGCGCAACGACCTTGTCACATCAGCGGTGAGCAAGCGCATCGCCGAGCTCGAGCGCCGATTCGGCAAGACGCTGCTGTATCGGCACGGCCGCGGAGTTGAACCCACGCCGGCGGGCTCGCTGCTTTACCGCCAGGCCAAGGCGTTGCTGCGCAGCGTGCAGATGGTGGAGGAATCGATTGCCGGCTTCGATGCCGGCGGCCTGCCCAAGATTCGGCTGGCGTCCAACCCATCCACCATCCTGCAGTTCCTGCCAGTGTCGCTGGCGCGCTACCTGGCCAAGCGGCCCGATGTGCGCGTGGATCTTCTGGAGAGCCACAGCTATGACGTGCCGCGCATGATCGTGGATGGTGAAGCCGACATCGGCATCTACCACGCAGCATATCTCGCGCCCGGTGTCGTGTCGTACCGCTACCGAACCGACCGTGTCGGCCTCGTGGTGCCGCGCGGCCATGCGTTGGCAGAGCGGAAAGAGATCTTTCTGGAGGAGGCGCTGGACTACGATTTTCTCGGCTACTTCCCGCGTCACTCGCTCGATTCGTTTCTCGACCTGGTTGACCGAACCATCACGCGGCCACCCAACGTCAAGATGCAGGTGTCCAACTTTGAGACCCGGTGCGTGATGATTCGAGAGGGACTGGGCATCGCCATCGTGCCCGAACTGATCGCGGCCCGTTACCTGACCGACATGGGGCTCGTGTTGCTGCGTTTGAGGGACGAATGGGCCGAACGGCAGTTCTATATCTGCGTGCGGGGTGTGCTCAACATGAGTCAGCCGGTCGGTGAACTGCTGGAATACCTGCGATCGGAGAGCGGCGGGACTTGATGCCTTGATGCTGGCGGGTGTCTCTGTGCTGCCTGAGAAAAGGTCCGATTCCATCTCGTCAAACGCGCGCTCTCTTGGCGCTCCTACGATCCGGCGCAGCGTTGTGAACAGCGCGGGGCGCATTGCCCCTTTTTCATCTTCATTCGCCGAATCAGGAGACACCCCATGGACCGAAAGACCTTCATTGGCATGGCATGCACAGCCGCCGCATCCTTCCCGCTCCTTTTGGGCACGATGACGGCTAGGGCCCAGCCTTCCTTTCCTGCGCGTCCGATCACCATGGTCGTACCTTACCCGCCTGGTGGTGTGGTGGATCCGGTAGCGCGCGTCATCGCACCCATGCTGGCCAAAGAACTCGGTCAATCTATCGTGATCGAGAACAAGACCGGCGCTGCCGGCGCCATCGGCGCGCAGGCAGTGGCGCGCGCGGAGCCCGACGGCCACACCATTCTGCTGCACACGGGTGTCGTTGCTCTACACCCGAGCACCCTCAAGCAGCCAGGCTACGACGTGCGCCGTGACCTCGTTCCCGTAAGCATGGTGGCTGCCGGTCCTTACATCATCGTCGTCAATCCTGGCGTACCAGTGGAGACGTTTCCCGAACTGCTCGCCTATGTGAAGGCAAATCCGGGCAAGGTGATGTACGGATCAGCAGGTACTGGCTCGTCGACGCATCTGGTCGGCGAGCTTCTGAAGAGTGCGGCAGGCCTCGACATGGGGCACGTGCCGTACCGTGGTGGCGGCCACTTGCTGACAGCCCTCGTGGCGGGCGATATTCAAGTCGGCTTCGAAACCATCTCGGGCACGAAAGCACTGGCCGAGGGGGGTAGGGTGCGCATGCTGGCGGTGACCAGCAAGGCGCGCAACGCCGCGGTGCGCGCCCTGCCGAGCGTGGCAGAGTCCGGGGTGAACGGCTTCGACGCCACCCTGTGGGAAGGTTTGTTCCTGCCCAAGGGTACGCCCGGCGCGATCGTTATGCGCTGGAACGCGGCGATGAGAAAGGTGCTGGAGTCACCCGAGGTGCAAAAACGTTTGACCGACTATGGGCTCGAGGGCACGCCTTCCACGCCGCAGCAGTTGGGCGCGCAGGTCGAATCCGACATTCTGAAATGGGCGCAGGTCATCAAGGCTGCCAACATCAACATCGAATGAGCCGACGGTGGCGTCTTTTCCTGTCCTTCCCGATGCGCTAAGACTGACCGGGCGCACTGTCGTGGTCACCGGTGCCGCCAATGGCATCGGACGCGCCACGGCGAATGTGCTCGCTAGTCTGGGAGCCGAATTGCTGCTTGTCGATCTGTTGCCGTTGACCGATGTCCGCCAGGCGCTTGAAGCAGGGGGCGCACGTGTGCGCACGCTGCAGATTGACATGACCGTTGAAGGCTTCAGTGCACGGCTCATGACTGAAGGTCCTTTGTACGCTTTGGCACACTGCGCAGCCATCCACGACAGCAGCGACTGGGCGCTCACCGGTGGCGCCACGCGCTTTCACCGCGTCATGGACATCAACGCGCGTGTGCCCCTGGAATTGGGCTTGGCCGCGGTGGAGCACATGGCAGTCATGGGTGGCGGCCGTATCGTGATGACGGGGTCGGCCGCTGGCCGCAATGGAGGAACGTCGGACACCGCACCGCCGGACTACGCAGCGTCCAAGGGTGCGGTGCACAACATCGTGCGCTGGTTGTCACGCCGTGCCGTGGGCCGTGGCGTGATGGTGAATGGCGTGGCGCCCGGTCCGGTTCGAACCGCCATGACGGCGCATTCCACTGTCAATGCCGCGAGCCTGCCGACAGGGCGCATGGCCGAATCCGAAGAGATCGCGTGGGCCATTGCGTTCCTCTGCACGCCGGCGGCGTCTTATCTTTCAGGCGCAATCGTGGATGTGAATGGTGGAGCATTCGTGGGTTGATCCGCGAAGAAAGAAAGCGGCAGCGCTTCGCGCGCAGCCGTCTTCGGGTGCCCTCACTCCAGTGAAATACCTGCCGACTTGGTGACTTCGGCCCATTGCTTCATTTCCATGTCCAGGCGCGCCTTGAATTGCTCCGGTGTAGACGCTACCACACGATAGCCAATGTTGGCCAGCTTGGACTTGACCTCCTCGTCCCGCAGCACCTTGGTCAGCGCCGTGTAGTAACGCTGGACCAATGCATCGGATGCCCCCTTGGGGAGGAAGATGCCCACCGAAGTTTCCGCCTCGAAGCCCTTGATGCCTGCTTCGGCCAATGTGGGCACATTGGGGATCAGGCCGTTGCGCTCGGCGCTGGTGACGGCCAGCAGCCGCACCCTGCCGTCATCGGCCATGGCCTTGGATCCCGGGATCGTGTCGAAGGCGGCCTGGATTTCACCACTGATCAAAGCGGTCACTACGGCGCCGTTGCCTTTGTAGGGCACGTGCGTCATGGACATGCCGGACGACTTCTTGAGCAACTCGGTGAGCAAGTGCAGCGTCGAGCCGGGGCCCGAGGTGCCATAGAACAGCTTGTCCGGATTGGCCTTGCTGTAGGCGATGAGTTCTTGCACCGTTTTGACCGGCAGATTCGGGTTGATCGCCAGCGTGAACGGGCCCGAGGCCATCAGCATCACCGGCACAATGTCGGTGCGCGTGTCGTAGCCCGGGTTCTTCTGTGTACTGGGATGGATCGCCACGACGTTCGTGTTGAGCAGGATGGTGTGTCCATCGGGTGCTGCCTTGCCCACGTAGGCCGTGCCCAGAGCACCTGCGGCGCCTGGCTTGTTCTCGATCACCACGGGCTGGCCAAGTTCTTTCGCTAGCCGGGGCGCGATCAACCGGCCCGCAGGGTCGGTGGAGCCGCCGGGCACGAAGGGAATCACCATGGTGATCGGTTTGGTGAATGTGATGGGCTGCTGCGCGTGCGCGGCCAGGCTCATGGTCCCGGCCAGAACGGCCATCATGGCAAGACGAGAGAGGTTCATTGGTGATGTCTCCGGTGGTTGGTGATGTGTTGAGCGGGTGGATGCGGTACTTCAGGCGCTGCGCGCATAGGCGCTCGCTGCGTCTTGCGGCTGGGCGTTGTACAAGGGAGCGATGAGGTAGCCTCCATCGACCACGATGTCCTGCCCCGTGACGAAGGCCGAGGCATCGGTGGCAAGAAAAGCCACCATGTTGGCGATGTCTTCCGGCACGCCGATGCGGCGCGCCGGCAGCATGGCGATGCGCGCCGCATGCTGCTGCTCGTCGCGGTAGAAGGCGTCGGACATGGGTGTGCGCACCAGGCCGGGGCTGACCGCATTGGCACGAATGCCGCGTGGCCCCCATTCCACGGCCATCTGGCGTGTAAGACCTATGATGGCTGCTTTGCTCGGCCCGTATGCGCCGATGCGTGTTGGCATGCGTGCTCCGATGGAAGCGATGTTGATGATCGAGCCCGAGCCGCGCGCAAGCATCGGTCTTGCGAGTACCCGGGCACACAGGAAAGCCCCGCGCACATTCACGTCGAATACCTTGTCCCAATCGGCGATGGGCAGTTCTTCCAGTGACGCTGCCAGTGCCTTGGTGCCGGCGTTGTTGACCAGGATGTCGCAGCGGCCGTAGCGCAGGTCGACCTCGCGACCCATGGCCTGCACCGCGTCGGGGTCAGTAATGTCGCAAGCTATGCCTAAGCAGTCGGGAGAGGGCAGGTCCGCGGGGGCGTCAATGTCGACCAGAGCGACCGCCGCACCCATGGCGCTCAACCGCGCTGCCGTGGACCGGCCCAGGCCGCCGCCCGCGCCCGTGACCACGGCAACACGACCCGACAGGCAATCGCTGGCGAAAGCGGTCATGCCCGGCGGCAAAGGCGTGGATGCGGAAGGCTCGATAGCCATGTGGTCTTGTCTCCGTGCAGTCGGTACCGGATCGAACCGATCTCGGACTGCCGCCGGGAAGGGCGGCACGCGTTGGCGGTCATCTTAGGGATGGCCCGGCGCTCGCCCGTTGACGGATTGGAAAACAAGCTGTGAAAAAGAAGGGCCGCTACGACGGGAGCCGCAGCGCGCCCCTGGATCAGGACTGAGGTTCTGATGCCCGAGCGGCCGTGGCATCGACCTCGCCGAGCGCTTCGGCAAGGAAGTCCACGAACACGCGCACTTTCTGCGGCAGCATCCGTGTGTGCCGGAACAGCGCGTACACGCCGTTGTCGAAGGTGGAGTTGGTCAGTCGGTAGCTCGATAGCAGTCGCACCAGCCGGCCGGCCTGGATGTCCTCGTTGACGGCCCAGTCGGCCAGCAGCGCCAGGCCCAGGCCACTGAGCGCGGCGCGGCGCAGGACCTCGCCGTTGTTGGCGTGCACGGTGCCATTGATCTTGAGTTCGCGCACGCGATCACCGTGCAGGTAGCGCCAGAGAGTCGGTTCCTGGGCCTTGCGGTAGGTCAGGCAGTTGTGGCCCTTCTCCAGGTCTTCGGGTACCACCACTGGCGGGTGTGTCCTGACGTACTCCGGACTGGCCACCAGGACGCGCTCGCCAGTTCCCAGCTTACGCATCACATAGGACGAGTCTTCGAGCTTGCCGATACGCAGATCCACGTCGTAGTTCTGCTCCACCAGGTTGACCGGCTCCTCGGACAGATGCAGGTCGATGGTCAGATCAGGATAGCGGGCCGAAAAGCGGTTCAGCAGCGGTGCAATCAGCAGGATGCCAGGGAGGGTGCGCGAATGTACGCGCAGCCGACCTTCGGGCACGGCCTTGGCGTGCCGCGCCGCGTTCTCGGCCTGCGCCATGTCTTCCAAAATGGCTTCGGCCCGCTGGTGAAAGATGAGGCCGGCATCTGTCGCGATGAGCTTGCGGCTAGTGCGATCCAGCAACTGCACGCCGAGCTCTTCCTCGAGAGCGCTGATGCGCCTCGAGATCGTGGCGGGAGACAGGCCCAGACTGCGGCCGGCAGCGGACAAACTGCCGGTCTGCAGTGTGATCACGAAGATCCGGACGGTGTCGAGGGCCTTCATTTCAGTTGTTGCAAAGAAGCTGTGCGCTGCTTGTGCCTTCTGTTTTCAAAGGGCGCTGCCTAGAATTTTCATCACCGGGACAAGTTGCCGAAATCGACGGACGCCCCGCTTTCCGGCAACGTTTTCAACCAGACAAGGAACCACATGGACTTCGGAATCTTCATCCTGATGCAACAACGGAATCAAAAGAAGTCCGCCGGGCAAATCATACAAGAGGCCATCGAGCAGACACAGGTGGCGGACCGCAATGGCTTCGCTGCGGCCTGGTACGCCGAGCACCATTTTTCCAACTACGGGCTTTGCCCATCGCCGCTGATGATGGCGGCTTACTGCGCGGGCGTCACCAGCAAGATCCGCCTGGGCTCAGCCGTGGTGATTGCGCCGCTGTATACGCCGGCACGCCTTATTGCCGAGATCGCCATGGCCGACCAGCTCTCAGGCGGCCGCTTGAACGTAGGCGTGGGTGGCGGCTACCAGCAGTTCGAGTTCGAGCGCTTCGGAATTACGCTGGAGAACGCCAAGGAGAAGACCCTCGAGATGCTGGACATGATCGACGCGGCGCTCACGCAGAAGAAGTTCAGCTACGACGGCAAGCACTACCAGCAGCCGCTGACCGCCATCAGCGTGCGCCCGGTGCAAACGCCGACGCCGCCGATCTGGATCGCCAGTGGCGACCCGATGTTGATGCGCCGTGCGCTGCGCAATGATCACCATGTATTCATCTCCGGCGGTCTGGGCGGCACCAAGCGGCTGGGCGGCTTCCGCGGCGTGATCGATGAACTGGCCGTGGCGGAAGGCAAGGATCCGGCCAAGGCCAAGGTCGGCCTGCTGCGCTTCGCCTATGCAAGCGACAACAAGGCCGAGGTCGAACACTACGTGGACTGCGCCCGCTATCAGCAGCGCATCGCAGTGAGCCTGAAGCAGCGCAAGGAATCCGTCGAAGACGACTACATCGTCACCGAGAAGCCCTACGACGAAGAGCTGCCGTGGGAGAAACTCATGAAGAACATGCCGGTCGGCTCGGTGGATACGGTGATCGAACGGCTGGTCGCCGACATCCGAGCGGTACGCCCGGTGCATGTGGCGCTGCAGACGCAGGTGGGCGACTTCGACCACCAGCTCATGCTAAAGCAGCTGGAGCTGTGGAACAAGGTGATCATCCCCGCGGTGCAAAAGGAGATTGCCAACGACAAGCCGCATGCAGGCACATCATCGTCTGCTGCCGCTGCGGAAGCCGCGTGAGCGCCGAAGTGAGCAGCCTACCGGAGGAGGAAGGGGCTGGCCGCGGACCACGTCCGCTGGAGGGGGTCCGCGTCATTGACCTCAGCCGCGTGCTCGCGGGGCCGCTATGCGGTCAGATGCTTGCCGACATGGGCGCCGACGTGATCAAGGTCGAGGCGCCGACCGGCGACGAGAACCGTCAGTGGGCGCCCATGTCGTCGACGGGTGAAAGCTGCAACTTCATGAGCGTGAACCGCGGCAAGCGCGGCATCACACTCAACCTCAAGATGCGGGAAGGCCGTGACGTGCTGGACAGGCTGCTGCAGCAGGCTGACGTGCTGCTGCACAGCTTTCTGCCTGGTACCGCCAAGGGCCTGGGCATCGACGAGACGGCACTGCGCGAGCGGTACCCGCGCCTCGTGGTCAGCACGATTTCGGCCTTCGGCGCTCGCGGCGAACTCGCCGACCGGCCGGGCTACGACGCACTGCTGCAGGCTTTCTCCGGAATCATGTCGATCACCGGGGACCGCGATGGTGGGCCGGTGCGCTCCGGCGTTTCGTTCGTGGATATGACGACGGGCATCCTCGCGTACTGCGGCGTGGTCACCGCGCTGATGGGCCGCGAAAAGACGAGGGTCGGAAACACCGTGCGCGTGTCGTTGCTGGAAACCGCCGTCTCGCTGTTGGGCTACCACGGCGTTGGCTGGCTGGAGGCCAATGCCATGCCAAGTCGCGAGGGCTCGGGTCTTTGGCACCTCGTTCCGTACCAGGCCTTTCGTTGCAAGGATGGCGAGGTGCTCACCGGTGCGCTGAACGACGGGACCTGGAAGAAGCTGTGCCGAGCCGTCGGCCGTCCGGATCTGGAGAACGACGCGGTGCTGGCAACCAACGCTGGGCGCCTTTCGCGGCGCGAAGAGGTGGTGAACGCGTTTGTCGACATCTTTGCCAGCGACTCGGTTACCCACTGGATCACCAGGCTCGAAGAGCACGGCGTTCCGATCGCGCCGTTGCATACCATCGACCAGGCTTTGATGCACGCCCAGTCGCTCGCCAACCACATGGTTGTGCAGGTTGCCAACAGCGAAGGGAGAGCCACCCGTCTGCTGGGCTCGGCCTTCAAGGTGGGCGAGGGCGAGAACATCTCGAACCGTCATCCGCCGCGCCTTGGTGAGCACTCTCAGGAGGTGTTGCGCGAAGCGGGTTTCGGGCAGGCCGAGATCGAGGATCTGCGTGCGCGGGGCGTGGTGTGAGCATGATCGACGTGCAGCAGGACACCCGTGGCATCGTGACTTGCTGGATCGACAATCCGAACCGGCGAAACGCACTGAATGACACCATGCTGGCGACGCTGGCCGAGGCCATGGAGCAAGCGGGCGCGAGGCGCGCTCGCGCGATTCTGGTTCGGGGCCGCCATCACACTTTCTGCTCTGGGCGGGAGCTGGGCGAGTTGAATGCCGGTGAGGATGAAGACGATGCAGTGCTGACGCGGCGCATCGCGCCGGCCCTGCGTCTCGCGCACGCGGTTCGTCACTGCGCCGTGCCGACCGTGGCCGTCATCGAAGGCAAGGCGGTCGGACTGGGAGTGGCGCTGGCCACTTGGTGCGATATGGCGCTGGCGTCGGATGGTGCGAGCTTCTGTGTTCCCGAGGCGCGTGCCGGCATTGCGCCATCGTTCACCGCAGTGTCCCTGATGCAGGCCCTGGGTCGGCGCACTGCGCTGAACCTGTGTCTGACGGGGCGCAGCGTGGGTGTCCTTGAAGCGCTGGCGGTAGGCCTGGTTCAACAGGTATGTGCCGTGCAAGCACTCGACGCCGAGGTGGACGCACTGGCAGCATCCTTCATCGAGGGAAGTCCGTACGCTCTTCAACATGCCAAGGCGTTGCTGAAGCAGGCCGCAGGCCAGTCCTTCGACCGGGCGATCGAGCTGGCGTCGCACACTGCGGTCGCTTCGATGCGCTCCGACGATGCCGCCGAAGGTATGGCTGCCTTTCGTGCAAAGCGCTCACCCGCCTGGGCCTTGGTTTCACAGGACAGCCGCACATGAAGCCGCTTCGCCGACCCGCGGTGGTCGAGGCGCCCGGAATGACGAGCCGGTGGGTCGCGCATGATCAAGGCACGGTCGACCTTGCCTTTGCGCTAAAACGAACCGGGGAATGTGTGGCTGTCGTGACCGCGCAGGGTACCGACGGAAGACTGGTGGGCGCCTGCTGCGTTGAGTCACCAGTGCTGTCCGGTGCAGGCGCGCCTGCGCTGGGCTGGGTGCTGAGGAGGGATGAGCCGGGCTTGCAGGTGTTCCAGCACGCCACGCACGTGGCCCTCAACTTCATCGCCGTCAAGGATGGAACCGGGCACTGCGTTGCTCATCGATTCAACGGACGGCGCAACGACAAGTTTGCCGCGCTGGCTTTCGAGTTCGGGCTGGGCGGCGCACCGCTGCTGGAGTGCGCCGAGGCGACCTTCGAATGTGAGAACCGCCCACAGGTGGCGATGGATGCGCAGGGGCGGTGGCTGTTCGCAGGGCTGGTCCGCCGGTACAGGCAGGCAGGTTGAGCCGGGCGATCAGACCAGGTATTACCTTCCAATCATTTTCAAGAAAAGGAGATTCGAACGATGGAAGAACAACACCGGGATGCAGGCACGGTCAGCGGCATGAGCGGCAAGGTGGCGGTGGTCACCGGTTCGGGGCGCGGCATCGGGCGCGAGGTTGCGTTGCTGCTGGCCAGGCAGGGCGTGAGCGTGGTGGTCAACGACATTGGTGTGTCGCTGGACGGAAAAGGTGAAGATGCCGGCCCGGCAATGGCGCTGGTGCGCGAGATTCAGGCCATGGGCGGTAAGGCCGCCGCCAGCACCGCGAGCGTGTCGGACTGGGCATCGGCGCGCAGCATCGTTGCGATGGCCATGGATACTTTCGGTCGACTGGACTACGTCGTCAACAATGCCGGCATCCTGCGCGACAAGATCTTTCATCAGATGACCCCGGAAGACTACGAGGCCGTCGTCCAGGTGCATCTGATGGGAAGCTTCTACGTGAGCCGTGCCGCGGCCGAGATCTTCCGCAGGCAGGAAAGCGGTGCCTTTGTGCACATGACGTCCACTTCCGGCCTGATCGGCAGCATCGGACAGGCCAACTATGCGTCGGCCAAGATGGGCATTGTCGGCCTGTCACGCTCTCTGTCTCTGGAGATGGCGCGGTTCAACGTGCGTTCCAATTGCATCGCACCCAGTGCCTTCAGCCGGATGATCGAGTCGGTGCCCGGTGCCACACCCGAGCAACAGGCCAGGAACCTGGAGATGCGCCGGGCCCGCACGCGTCCGGAGCAGATTGCGCCGGTGGTGGTGTATCTGTTGGGGGACGATGCGCAACACATCTCGGGTCAGATCATCGGAGTGCGCGGAAACGAACTGTATCTCTACAGCCAGCCGCGGCCCATACGGATCCTGCAGAACAGTGAGGGATGGACCATGGACCGGCTGCGCGATCAGGTCGGCGAGGGCTGGAAGAAGTCCTTCGTGCCGCTGGAGCGCACGCGCGACGTGTTTCCCTGGCAAGCACAGTGAGAGGCCGCGTGCATGATCGATCGAGACACCCTGCTGAACTGGCCGTTTGAAGAGGTCGTCCAGCGCTACACCAAGCGCGACACGCAACTTTACGCGCTGAGTCTCGGCTTTGGAGACGACCCGATGGACGAGGGCCAGCTGCGCCACGTGCTGGAAAACGGGTTGCGCCCTTTCCCCACCATGGCGCTGGTCCTGGCGCATCCCGGCCCGTGGACGGCGAACCCGGCCACCGGTGTCGATCGACGCGGCGTCGTGCACGGCGAGCAGCGCCTCACTGTGCACAAGCGGTTGCCGGCCGAAGGCGCCGTGCGCTCCCGTGCCCGTGTGGTGGCCGTGCTCGACAAGGGAGAGGGCAAGGGAGCCATCATTCAGACCGAACGTCAACTGCACGACGTGGCCACCGGCGACCTGCTGGCGACCATCGCCGGATCGACCTTCTGCCGCCGCGACGGTGGTTTCGACAAGGCGGCTGCGCAGGACTCGAAGCCCGCGGTCCAGACTCCGTCCGTGTCAGTCGTGCCGTCGCGTGCGCCGGACGCGACAGCCGAGTTGCCGACCCGGCCGCAGGCCGCATTGCTCTACCGGTTGAACGGTGATTACAACCTACTGCATGCCGATCCGGTGGTGGCGCAGGCCGCCGGGTTCGAACGGCCCATTTCGCACGGGCTTTTGACCTTCGGAATGGCCGCGCGCGCGCTGGAGAATCGGTTCGCGTCCTTGGCTATTGCTGCCATCGGCGCGCGATTCGCAGCGCCGATGGTGCCGGGTGAGACGCTGCAGGTGCAAATGTGGCAGGAGGACGATGAAATCGTCTTTCGTGCGCTGTGCAAGGAACGCCAGTTGCAGGTGCTGTCTCATGGGCGCGCCAAGCTGGTGCAGGACGAGGTGTTGTCATGACCGCCAAGTTGAAGAGGCTGCAGAACGTGTACCTGGCCGCGAGCAACGTCGCGGCGCAGTCTGCGTTCTACGAATCGGTGCTGGGACTCCCGGTCAAGTTCCGCGACGGCGAACGTTGGGTGCAGTACCACACGGGCGATGCGGGAAGCACGGGATTTTCCATTGCCAGCCTTGGCGAAGCGAGGCCGGCCGACGCGGGCGCGGTACTCGTGTTCGAGGTGGTCGACTTCGACGGTGTCGAGGCGACCGTGAAGCAGGCCGGAGGCGAGGTGGTCGGCGTCCGCGACATGGGTAACCATGGCACTGTGCTGTCGATGCGCGACCCGGAGGGGAACATCGTGCAGTTGTTCCGGCGTGCCCCAAAGGCGGACTGAGAAGGGCCCGCGTCGTGCGCCGTGAAGCGCTGGAAGGATACACACATGATCGAAACTCCGGAAGTCTTGCAGATCGACACGCCGCCCTTCGATGCAGCCGAGTTCCGCCGCGCGCTCGGTACCTTTCCCACTGGGGTGGCCATCATCACCACGCGCGAGCCCGACGGAAAACCGGTGGGGCTGACCTGCAATTCGTTCAGCTCGGTTTCACTGGAGCCTCCGCTCGTGCTGTGGAGCCTGCGCAACGCCAGCAAATCGATGGATGCGTTTCGGCGTGCGAAAGGCTTCGCCATCAATGTGCTGGCGGAAGACCAGAGCAAGCTGTCGGCGCGTTTCGCCAACGGCTCCATCACCGACAAGTTCGAAGGTGTAGGACACACCGATGGCTTTGGCGGCGTACCGCTGATCGACGATTGCGTGGCCCGTTTTCACTGCACCACGTTCGCGCAGCACGATGCCGGCGACCACGTCATCTTCATCGGAAAGGTCGAGCGCTTCGAGCACGGCCGAGCACAGGACCCTCTGGTGTTCTACAAGGGCGCCTACATGATGCTGGCCCAATCTCTGCGCGAACTGGCGGAGCAGGGCCGGGTGTCGGTGAAGTCCTTGATCGAGACCCGGTCCGGCGTCTACGAACTGCTGTTGCGTCTGGCTTGCGAGCGTGGCGAGACATCGGACTTCGACGCGATGGAAAGGCACCTGGATGACATGGACGCCCAGACCGAGCGCGGCGACATGGCAGCTCGTGCGCTGGCCGCTCTGGAGTATTTCTCCCTCATCACCAGGGCAGCCCACAACGACGTGGCGGCGCTGGTGGCACAGACGCTGGCCACGCTGATGCATCACAGCGTGAAGGCCCAGGCCGACGCGATACCGTACCCGGCGATGCACCAGCCCGAGTTGACGCCGCTGCGACGCCAGATGCTCGCGTGCTTGCGCGCCCGGGACGCCGAAGGGGCGGCGGCCGCGGTGCGCCAGTACTTCGATCACGTGGAGCAGTTTCAGCGGCAAGTCGGCACGCTTGTATGAAGTGAGCCGCTTCCATGCCGCTTTACGGCTTCCCTTGGTCGCCAAGGGCGAGACGGGTGCCTGCGCGAGGTGTTCGCGCAAGTGATGTGTCGTGTGCCGTGTTACGCGGGCCTGAACATCGGCACCAGGGGCCCGTTCTCGGCGGGTTCGAAGACCAGGCTGACAGGCATGCCGATGCGCACAGCGTCGAGGTTGCAGTCCACGATGTTCGTCATCATCGTCGGGCCTTCCTCAAGTTGAACATAGGCGATCACATATGGCGGCTTGGCCCGACGCATGACGGTGTAGCTGTACACCGTGCCGCGGCCTGATGCGTCCTGCCAGGCGATGTCGTCGCTGAAGCAGAACGGGCAGAGCGCGCGAGGGTACCAGTGAAGGCGGCCACAGGCACTACACTGTGGAACGAGGAAACGACCAGCGGCGGCGGCTTCCTGGAATGGTGCGGACTCGGGCTGCCGGGCGATTGCGGCAATCCGGCGCGCGGGTTTCTGTATGGGATGGTGACCAGCCATGTCAAACCCTTTCCATGATGAGGGTGGCGCTGCCGTGGCGCGTACCGATCGACCCTCCCGTGCCCTGTGCGAGAGCGAGGGTGCAGCCTGGAACCTGCACGGCGGGATGGGCTTCCCCGCGCAATTGCCGCACGGCTTCGATCACCTTGGTGATGCCGCCGCGGTTGGCAGGGTGGTTGTTGCACAGGCCGCCACCGTCTGTGTTGAAAGGCAACCGGCCGCTGCCCGAGATCAGGTTGCCATCGGCCACGAAGCGGCCACCGTCTCCCTTCTTGCAGAAACCCAGGTCTTCCAGTTGCATCAGCACCGTGATGGTGAAGCTGTCGTAGATCGATGCGTACTGGATGTCTCCCGGTGTTACGCCAGCCTCGGCGAACGCGGCCGGTCCGGACCAAGCCGCGCCCGTGTAGGTGAGGTCCACGTCGCCGCCGGACTGGCCCTTGATCGCCTCGCCCGCGCCGAGCACGCGCACCAGCGGGCGCTTGAGGCTCCTGGCGATCTCGGGCCTGACGACCAGCAGGGCTCCGCCACCGTCGCTGATCACGCAGCAGTCCAGGCGGTGCAGCGGGTCGGCCACGAGCGGGGACGACACCACCTGTTCCACCGTCACCACGTCGCGCAGCATGGCGTGTGGGTTGTGCTGCGCGTGGTGCGAGGCAGCGACCTTGACCCATGCCAACTGCTCGCAGGTGGTGCCGAACGCGTGCATGTGCCGCATTGCCGCCATGGCATACATGTTTACCGTGGCCGGCGCATAAGGGAGCTCCCATTCCAGGTCGGGCTGGTTGGGGTTGCCGGGGCGCGGCGCGGTGCCGGTGGCCATTCCCTCGCTGCGGGGCCGGCCAGCCAGGGTGATCAGCGCGACGCTGCACTTGCCGGCAGCGATGGCCTGCGCGGCATGCGCCACGTGGATCAGGTAGGAACTGCCACCGGTATCGGTGTTGTCGATGTGGCGCAGCCGCAGATTCATGTAATCGGCCAGAGACGAAGCTCCCAGGCCCGGCGCGTCGCCAGCGCAGAAATAGCCGTCGACGTCGTCCTTGGATAATCCCGCGTCGGCCAGCGCGCCGATTGCGCATTCGGCGTGCAGCTGCGCGACGGATTTGGTCGGGGCGTGGCGGGTGGGATGTTCGAAGGCGCCCGCGACAAATGCCTTTCCCTTGATGCTCATGGTCGTGCTTTCGTGGAGGGCATATCCACGGCCGGCTCGCTGACGCCCACTCGGCCGCGGCCGAACGAGACCAGCGTCCTTCGTACATCGGCTTCGGCGGGGCGTGCGTAATAACCGGTGCGGCTCACACCTGTGCCGGACACCCGGCGCAGCATGACCATCGTCTCGGTCATTTTTAGCAGCGCACCTGTCACGTCCAGCACGGCCGCGCCGGCGATCTGGTTCAACCCTTGCTGTACGCAGAGCAGGTTGAGCAGGCCGCAGCCCGGAACAATGACCTCCGCTCCCTGGGCGACCAGCTTCGCTCCGGCCTCGTGGAGAAGGACCACGGCGGGAGCGGGGTCACCGGTAATGGCTTTCTCCAGCGCGTCCATCGGAAGGTCGACCGCATGCATGCCGCTCATGCGCGCACGCAGGCCATAGCGCTCGGCCAGGCTGTCGTAGACCTTGACATTCAGAGCCTCCGAATGCGAGAGCACGGCAAAGCGTTGACCAAGCATACAGGCCATGTGCATGCCTGTCTCGGCCAGACCCATGACGGGGATGTCCAGGATCTCTCGCAACTCGTGCAGGATAGGATCAAGGAAGCAGCCGATGCCCACGCCGTCGAAGCCCTCGTCGGCCGCGGCCACGATGGAATCCATCATGTCGCTGCTCTTCAAGAAGAACGCGGCGCGGGTGTATGTGCCGAATGTCGGGCGCAGGGTGCCGCGAACCACCACCTCGACGTGAGGGCCGAGAACGCGGGCCGCGTGCGCGATGATGGCCTCGTTGTAGGCTGGGTATCGGGTGATGGGGGTGCTGCTCTGCCAGAGGATGCGTATGGGGGCAGCATGGGCTGGCGCGTGGGAAGGGGTCACGGCTTGTCTCCTGTGCGGGGCAGCATACAGCGTTGGCGCGCGCCGTGTCATTGCATGTGCTGCAAAGGTACTTTGTGTCGCATTGCCAATACCTCTGCTGGTGTGATGGCGCGGCCGCCTGGACAATTCCGCGAATCCACTCCTTGCGAAAAACCTTGATGACGAGCGCTCTTTTCCAGCCTTTCCAGCTGCGCGACCTGATCTTGCCGAACCGCATCGTCGTGTCGCCCATGTGCCAGTACAGTGCGGTGGAGGGCAATGCCTCCGACTGGCACGTGATCCACCTCGGCCAGTACGCCGTGTCGGGCGCGGGCCTGCTGGTGATCGAGGCCACGGGCGTGGAGCCCGAGGGGCGCATCACCGCCGAGTGCCTGGGCCTGTGGTCCGACCAGAACGAGGCAGCGTTGGCGCGTGTGCTGGCTGTCGTGCGCCCTTTCGCCAGCATGCCGATCGGCATTCAGCTCGGCCACGCCGGCCGCAAGGCATCGGTACGCCGGCCGGGTGTGGGCCGTGGCAACCTTCCCCTGAGCGAAGGCGGATGGAAGACCTTCGGCCCCACCGATGTGGCCTTCGGTCCTGGCTGGGAAGCGCCCCGTGCACTGGACCGTGCAGGCATGGATCGCATCACTCGGGCCTTCGTGCAGGCCACGCAGCGGGCCGACCGGCTCGGCCTGGATCTGCTGGAAATACACGCCGCCCACGGTTACCTGCTCAGTTCCTTTCTTTCACCGCTGGGCAATGCCCGCACGGATGAATATGGCGGCAGCTGCGAAGGCCGCATGCGCTTTCCGCTGGAGGTCGTCGATGCCGTGCGCGCGGCTTGGCCGGACCACAAGCCGATGGGCGTGCGTTTCAACGGCACCGACTGGCTCGATGGCGGCCTCACCGGCGATGATGCCGTGGCCTTCGCGCGCGAGCTCAAGGCGCGGGGTGTGGACTACATGGACCTATCGTCGGGCGGCAACGCGCGTGCCGAGATACCGCTGGGTCCGGGATATCAGGTGCCGTATGCCGCACAGGTGAAGCGGGAGGTGGATGTGGCCACGATGTGTGTGGGCCTCATCCGGGATCCGGCACACGCGCAGGCCATCGTCGAGCGCGGCGAGGCCGACCTCGTCGGGCTCGGGCGCGGCATGCTCAACGATCCGCGCTGGGCCTGGCATGCGGCGGAAGCGCTGAGCGCGAAGGTGGCGGTGCCACACCAGTACCTGCGCGGCGAGACCCGCGCGGGCCTGCCGTCGCAGGACACGATCATCCGGCCTGCCTCGGCCCAATGAGGCGTGGGCTGCCGGTAGGGAAAACAATGGGTGCACGCCACGGCGTCGAGTGATGAAAGGGGAAACATGCTGTTGAAGGGCAAAGTGTCGCTCGTCACGGGCGCGGGCTCGGGTATTGGTCGCGAGGTGGCCCTGGCATTTGCGCGTGCAGGTGCGCGCGTGGTCGTGGCCGACGTGAACGCCGAGGGCGGCGAACAGACCGTGGCGCAGGTCCATGCGGACACGGGCGGCGGCTGTGGCGAACCGCGCGCGCTGTTCGTGCGCATGGACGTGGGCGATCCCGCCGACCACGAGGAGGCCGTGGCGCTGGCCGTCGAGCGCTTCGGCGCGCTGCACGTCGCCTGCAACAACGCCGGGATCGCGCGCGGCAGCCCGCAGGCCGCGGCCCCGCTGGCGCAGATCTCGGTCCGGGACTGGCAGCGCGTGATCGACATCAACCTCTCCGGCACCTTTCACGGCCTGCGCACCCAGATCCCGGCCATGCTGGCGGCCGGCGGCGGCGCCATCGTCAATGTGGCGTCGGTGCTGGGCCAGGTGGGCAATCTCTCGCTGTCGCCTTACGTGGCGTCCAAGCACGGCATCGTCGGCCTCACGCGCGCGGCCGCGCTCGACTACGCGCAGCAGGGCGTGCGCATCAACGCCGTCGGGCCCGGCTACATCGACACCCCGATCCTCTCCGCCGCCTCGCCGCAGGCGCGCGCGCACATGGTCTCGCAGCACCCGATGGGGCGCCTTGGCGAGGCGCGCGAGATCGCGGAACTGGTGTTGTGGCTCTGCAGCGACCGCGCCAGTTTCTGCACGGGCGGCTACTACCCGGCGGACGGCGGCTTCCTGGCGCGCTGAGCGCCTTTGCCCGGTGTCCGCCCGTGCCTCCATCCGGATTCACCCCGATTCCCCCTATCGGTTCTTGCAAAGCTGCTATTCGCCCCATGGACCTTCCTCCCCGGGAGATCAGTTCCTAGAATTTTCCCCACACGCTGCACCGTCTTCCCCGAGCGCGGCACACAGCGGGTACACGCGAAATTCCTACAACGAACGGAGACAGGACACATGAGCAATCCCCAATCCGGCGCACGCCGCCGGCACCTGAAGACCGCGCTGTCGGCAGCGCTGGTGGGCGTGGCGGCCCCGTACCGTGCATTCGCCCAGGAGTTCCCCCAACAGCCTGTGAAGCTGCTGATCCCCTACGCGGCCGGCGGCGGCACGGACACGGCGGCGCGCATCATCGCGCTGCAGATGGCCGCGAACCTGGCTCAGCCGATCGTGCCCGAGAACCGTGCCGGGGCGGGCGGGGCGATCGCGCTGGACGCGCTGGCCAAGTCCCGGCCCGACGGCTACACCATGGCGGTCGGCAACATCGGCCCGCTGGCCATTGCCCGCGCCGTGCGCGACGACGTGCCCTACGACGTGTTCAAGGATTTTTCCTTCGTCGGCAGCGCCTGCCTGATCGAGATGGTCCTCGTCATCCGCCCGGGCCTGAACATCACCACCTTCGAACAGATGCTGGCGTATGCCAAAGCCAACCCCGGCAAGCTGAGCTACGCCGTCTCCGGTGGCCTGGGTACTTCCATCCACCTGCAGATGGAATACCTCAAGGCCATGGCCGGCGTGAACATCGTGGCCGTGCCCTACAAGGGCGAGGCGCCCGCGGTTACCGACATGCTCGGCGGCCATGTGGACATCGGCCTGATCACCACCTCCCTGGCCGCGCCCTACGTCAAGTCCGGCAAGGTCAACGCGCTCGTGCTGCCCGCGCTCAGCCGCTCCAGCCTGCTGCCGGACGTGCCGCTGGACAGCGAGACCAGGGCCGGCGTGGACTTCAAGGCCTACAGCTGGAGCGTGCTGGTGGCGCCCGCCGCGACGCCGGCGCCGGTGCTCGGCCGGCTCAACCAGGCGCTCAACGCAGCGGTGAAGAACCCGCAGGTAGTGTCGCAGCTCACGTCGCAGGGCTTCGTGCCCACCGGCGGCACGCCGCAGGAGGCGCGCGACTTCGTCCGCCAGGAGGCGGAGAAGTGGGGCAAGATCGCCCGCGACAACGGGATCCGTGCATGAACGGAGCGGAAAGCCTGATCCGAACCCTTCAAGGCGCCGGCGTCGACACCTGCTTCTCCAACCCGGGCACGTCCGAAATGCATTTCGTCGGCGCGTTCGATCGCGTCGAGGGCATGCGCTGCGTGCTCACGCTATTCGACGGCGCCGCCGTGGGTGCGGCCGATGGCTATGCGCGCATGGCGGACAAGCCCGCGCTGGCGCTGCTGCACCTGGGCGGCGGCCTGGCCAACGGGCTATCGAACCTGCACAACGCGCAGAAGTCGCGCACGCCCATCCTCACCGTGGTGGGCGACCATGCGAGCTACCTCATGCGCGAGCACGGCCCCCACGTGCCCTCGGGCATGGACGTGGCGGCGGCCGCGCGCGCCTATAGCGACCGCGTCCACACGGCCAGCAGCGGCGCCACGCTCGGCGCCGACGTCGCGGCGGCTCTGGCCGCGGCGCGCTCGCCCGCCACGCCGGTGTCCACACTCGTCGTGCCGGCCGACCTGTCCTGGCAGGAAGACACGCAGCCCGCACCGCCCGTGGCACCGCAGGCGACGCGGCGCACGTCCGACGCCGACGTGCAGGCCATCGCGCGCGTGCTGCGCTCCGGTGAGTCCGCCGTGCTGTGCATGACCGGCCCGGTGCTGCGCGACGGCCCGATGAAGCTGGCCGACCGCATCGCGCAGGCCACCGGCTGCCGCGCGATCACCCGGCCCCACAACGCGCGCATCGAGCGCGGCGCCGGCCGCGTCGCGCTGGACCGCCAGCCCTATCCGATCGACGCCGCGCGCGCCGCCTACCGCGGCGTGAAGCACATCATCCTGGTGGGCGCCACGCCGCCGGTGGCCAACTTCGCCTACCCCGGCAAGCCCTCGGTGCTGTGGGAAGAGGGTTGCACCGTCCACACCCTCGCGCCGCCGGAAGGCGACAGCGTGGACGCGCTCGAACGCCTCGCGCAGGCGCTCGACCTGGGCGACAGCACCATGAAACCCCGGCTGGCGGAGCAGCGGATACCGCCGCTGCCCGAAGGCGCGCTCGACCCCGCGAAGATCGCGCTCTCGCTCGCGGCCCTCCTGCCCGAGAACGCGATCGTGATCGACGAGTCCGTCACGGTAGGGCGCAACTTCTACGGCGCGACGGTGAACGCGCGCCCGCACGACTGGATCCAGAACGTCGGCGGCGCCATCGGCATCGGCCCGAGCCTGGCGACCGGTTGCGCCGTGGCCTGCCCCGATCGCAAGGTGCTGGCGCTGGAAGGCGACGGCTGCATGATGTACATGCCGCAGACGCTCTGGACCCAGGCGCGCGAGGGGCTGGACGTGACCACCGTGGTGTTCAACAACCGCGCCTACGCCATCCTCAAGCTCGAGCTGGCCAACGTCGGCGCGGCCAACCCCGGCCCGCGCGCGCTGCACCTGACCGAGCTGAACAAGCCCGACATCGACTTCGTGGGCATGGCGCGCTCCTTCGGCGTACCCGGCGTGCGCGTGGTCACCTGTGAAGAACTCAACACCGCGCTGGCCGCAGCGATGGCCGAACCCGGCCCCCATCTCATCGAAGTCAGCCTCTAGACGCTTCGGACCAGGAGACCCACCATGACCTATAAGAGCATTGAAGTCGCGCCCCTGACCGGCGCCCTGGGCGCCGAGATCTTCGGCGTCGACGTCTCGCAGCCGCTGCCCGATTCGACCATCGCCGAGATCCGCCGGGCGCTGGTGGAGTACAGCGTCATCTTCTTCCGCGACCAGAAGCTCGACGCCGAGCAACAGAAGGCCTTCACCCGCCGCTTCGCACCGATCTTCATCCACCCCAACTTCGACATGGGCCGCGCCGACATGGAGGTGGTGGAGCTGCGCCGCGAACCGGGCGACCGCAAGATCGTCGGCGAGGACTGGCATACCGACACCACGATGATGGCCGCGCCGCCGCTGGGCGCCGTGCTCTACGGCATGGAGATCCCGCCATATGGCGGCGACACGCTGTTCTCCAGCCAATTCCTGGCGTTCGAGTCGCTGTCCGAATCCATGAAAGCGATGCTGCGCCCGCTGCGCGCCGTGCACAGCGACCGCAAGGTGGCCGGCCCCGTGGCCGCGGCGCGCAACGACAAGAGCGCCACCAAGATCCGCGACGCCGACGGCTGGCAGGAGACGCAGTCGGTCCACCCGGTGGTGTGCGTGCACCCCGAAAGCCAGCGCGAGTACCTGTTCGTCAACGTCTCCTACACCACGCAGTTCGAAGGCATGACCGAGCGCGAGAGCGCGCCGCTGCTCAACTTCCTGTACGAGCACGGCAACCGCTCCGAGTTCTGCTGCCGCTTTCGCTGGCGCCAGGGCTCCATCGCCTTCTGGGACAACCGGGGCACCAAGCACTCGGCCATCGACGACGCGGGCGGCTTCGTCCGCCACATGCGGCGCGTGCAACTGGTCGGCCACCCGCCGATCCAGAGCACGGGGCCGGTGCAGGCCGCGCCGCGGCGCATGGCGCGGGCATGAGGCTCACGCCGCTGACCGAGGGCTTCGGCGCCCGGGTCGATGGGGCGTCCATCGGCGACGTGGTCACCTCGGCCGACGCCTACGCGCAGGTGCGCGAGGCCTTCGAAACGCACTCCGTGCTGCTATGGCGCGGGCAGGACGTTTCCAGCGACATGCAGGTCGCGTTCTCGCGCGCGTTCGGCCCGCTGGAGCTCACCAAGGCGGGCGGCAAGGACGCGGGCACGCTGTTCGCACGCATCGGCAACGTGCTGCCCGATGGCAGTCTGGCCGGGGAGGAGGACCGGGAGTCGGTCTCCAACCGCGCCAACCAGCTCTGGCACACCGACAGCTCCTTCAAGGCCACGCCCGCGCTGGCCTCGGCGCTGATGGCGCACCAGGTGGTGACGCAGGGCGGCGAGACCGAGTTCGCCTCGACCCGCCTGGCCTGGGAGCAACTGGACCCGGCGCTGCGCGCTGAGCTGGAGCCGCGCGTCGCCGTGCACGACTACGCCAACTCGCGCCGCAAGGTGCAGCCGGACCTGTCCTTGTTCGCCGAGACGCGCACCATGAAGCCGGTGCGCTGGCGCATGACCTGGCGCAACCCCGTCAACGGCCGCAAGGCCCTGTACCTGGCCTCGCACATCGGCGCGGTCGAAGGGCTGGACGCCGCCGCCTCGCAGGAACTGTTGGACACTCTTTTCGCCACCGCGACGCGGGAGCGCAACGTCTGGCGCCACCGGTGGGCGCCGGGTGACCTGGTGTTGTGGGATAACCGCGCCACGCTGCACCGCGGTACCCCGTGGCAAGGGCGCGAGCCCCGCCTGATGTTCCGCACCACCACGAGCGCCACCGAGGCCGACGGCCTGGCCAGTGTGCGTCCCCTCCCCGAGCAGGAGCCTGCATGAGCATCGCACCCAGCAAGGACCACCCGGACACCGGCTACCGCGGCAACCTGGTGAAGGACACGAAGACCATGAACGCATGGCTCGCGCGCCGCGCGCCGGAGCCGGCGCTCGAACCCGGGCTGCCCATCATCGATTCGCACACCCATTTCTGGGACCTGCAGGCTTTCGGCAGCCGCTACCTGTTCGACGACATGCGCGACGACGTGGTGAACAGCGGCCACAACGTCGAGGCGACCGTGTTCATCGAGGCGGCGGCCATGTACCGCGCCCGCGGGCCGGAGCACCTGAAGTCGCTCGGCGAGATCGAGTTCGCGCGCGGCATGGCCGCGATGGCCGACAGCGGGCTCTACGGCCCGTGCTGCATGGCGGCGGTGATCGTCGGCCAGGTCGATCTCCGGCTGGGCGACGCGGCCGGCGACGTGCTCGACGCGGCCATGGAAGCGGCGGGCGGCCGCTTTCGCGGCGTGCGCCACCAGACGCCGTTCGACGACGGCGAGATCGGCTCGTACCTGCGCCACCGCATGCCCGAGCACCTGCTGCGCGACCCGGCCTTCCAGCTCGGCGCGGCACAGCTGGCCCGGCGTGGCTTGAGCCTGGACGCCTGGCTGTTCCACCCGCAGCTCGAGGACGTGGCCGTGCTGGCCCGCGCCTTGCCCGATCTCCGCATCGCCGTGAACCACGTCGGCGGTCTGCTCGGCGTGGGCCCGTACCGCGGCCGGCGCGACGAGGTGTTCGCGCAGTGGCGCAACGGCATGGCGGCACTGGCGAACCACCCGAACGTGCACGTGAAGCTGGGCGGCATGGGCATGCCGGTGTTCGGCCACGACCTGCACCTGCGCGGCGATCCGCCCGATTCGCAGACCCTGGCCGCCACCTGGAAGCCGGTGGTGGAGACCTGCATCGAACTCTTCGGCGCCGGCCGCTGCATGTTCGAGAGCAATTTCCCGGTGGACAAGCAGGCCTACGGCTACAGCGAGGTGTGGAACGCGTTCAAGCGCCTCACCCAGGGCTTGGACGCCGCCGACCGCGCGCAGCTCTTCAAGGGCACGGCGGCGCGCTTCTATCGTATGGACGACTACAAGGACGTTTGACAATGACGCAACGACGCGTGTGCATGGTGACGGGTGGTTCGCGGGGCCTGGGCCGTGCGATGGTGAAAGGCCTGCTGGAGAATGGCCACCGCGTGGCCTGCGTGGACCACGACCCCGCCTCGCTCGACGCGCTGGCGCAGGAGGAGGCCGCGCGCGGCGCCGATGTCCTCGCCGTGCGGGCCGATCTATCGCAGGAGTCCGGCTGCGCCGGGGCGTTGGCCGCCGTGGAAGCGCACTTCGGCCACGTCGACGTGCTCGTCAACAACGCCGGCATCGGCCAGCCCTCCATCCGTCCCGACCACTGGACCAACCCGATCAAGTTCTGGGAGGTGACGCCCGCGCAGTGGAACCGCTTCTTCGCGGTGAACGCGACCGCCGGCTTCCTGCTGGCGCGCGCGGTGGCGCCGGGCATGGTGCGGCGCGGCTGGGGCCGCATCGTGGGCATCACGACCAGCCTGGACTCGATGCTGCGCGCGGGCAACACGCCTTACGGCGCGACCAAGGCCGCGACCGAAGCCTTCACTGCGGTGATGGCGGCCGATCTGGCGGGGACCGGCGTGACGGCCAACATCATCGTGCCCGGCGGCCTGACGAACACCGCGCTGGTGAACGACACCGTGCCCTACGACCGGGCGACGATGCTGCAGCCGGAGGTGATGGTGGCGCCGCTGCTGTGGCTAGTGTCCGACGCGGCGAACGGGGTGACCTCGCGCCGCTACATCGGTGCGCGGTGGGACTCCGCGCTGCCCGTGGAAACCGCCGAGGCGCAGGCGGGTGCGCCCGCTGCCTGGGCGGCGCTGGGCAACCAGATGATTTCCATGAAGCAATAGGAGGCCTTCGCTGCGTGAAGGCCCGCATGATGGGCCGATCCGGCAAAGGCAAAACTTGGGAGACACGCTATAGCAATTCAAGGACGGTTCCTGCATCTTCTGTTGGCCGGAGCGGGCGCGGTGTCCGCCGTCGCCGCCCAGGCTCAGATCTCGGACGATACGGTCAGGATCGGCGTGATGTCGGACATGACCGGCCCCTATTCGGGGGAGGTGGGTCCGGGTCTGGCGATCGGCGCCAGGATGGCGATAGAGGATTTCGGCGGCAAGGTGCTGGGCAAGCCGATCGAGGTGCTGGTGGCCGACGACCAGAACAAGCCCGACGTGGGCACCGGCATCGCCCGCAAATGGATCGAGAACGACAAGGTCGATGCCATCATCGGCGGTTCGGCGTCATCGATCGCGTTGAGCGTGACCAACCTGATGAGGCAGAACCGCAAGCCCTACTTCATCACGGGCACGCTGACGTCCGATCTCACGGGAAAGGCCTGCTCGCCCACGACGTTCCAGTTCGTGGCGGACTCCTATGCCTTGCCGAAGTCTTCCGTGCAGGCGCTGATGAGCCAGGGCATCAAGACCTTCTTCTTCGTGACGGTGGACTATGCGTTCGGCGCCTCCATGCAGGCCGAGGCCACGCGCTTCATCGAGGCGGCGGGCGGCAAGGTGGTGGGATCGTCAAGCACCCGCTGGGGGCCGCTGATTTTCCTCGTACCTGATCCAGGCACAGGCCAGCAAGGCACAGGCGGTGGTGAGGCTGAACTCCGGCCTGAACCTGTCCAATTCGCTAAAGCAGGCGGATGAGTACCGCCTGGCCAGGGGCGGACAGACCCTCGCGGTGTTCGGCATGACCATCAGCAGCCTGACGGCCTTCAGGCTGGAGGTGGCGCAGGGCCTGTTGTTCACGACGCCGTGGGCCTGGGACATCGACAAGGACAGCAAGGCGTGGGTCGAGCGCTTCATGGCGCGCAGCAGGGAATCCCGCCCACGACCAACCATGCCGGTGCCCACAGCGCCACGATGCACTATCTCAAGGCCATCGCAGCCGCCGGGACGGACGAGGGCGCGGCGGTGGCGGCCAGGACAAGTACGACTATCACCTCGTCAAGGGGCAGGTCGCCGCCGAGCAGCTGTGGCGTCCCTTGTCCGAAGGTGGTTGCGACTTCGTCGGCAAGGCGAAGTAGCGGAGAACCCGGCGGCGAAGCCGGGCGCGTGCCGTCACAGGATCTCGTGGAAGGTGTAGGCGACGGCGTTGGGCATGCGCCGTCCCACGCCGACAGCGATCAGGCGGTTCAGCCATTCATAGGTCGGGCTGGCCGTTTCGAACGTGGGCACGTTGCGCAGGTAGTACTCGTCGTCCCGCACCGGCTGGTTGGCTTCGACGCGCTGCATCACTTCCGGGCTGCCGTAGCGCACGCCGCGGTAGGCCAGGTAGATCAATGCGCCGTCGCTGGTCTCCAGCGTGAGGCGCGCATCGGTGTGCATGCTGTCGTCGCCCTTGCGCAGGAAGGCGTCAAGGCCACCCGGCAACACCTTGGCGTTGATCCGCGGGCCGACCAGCCTGCCGCTGGGCAGCACGCGCATGCGGCGCCAGCCGCTAGGCGTCATGCCCAGGTCGTAGGCCGGCCCCATGTCGAGCGTGAGCGTGCCCAGCAGGCGGGAGGACAACATGGGTTCGGCGGCGGCGGTCATGTCGCGTTCCTCACGGCTTCATGGCCCGCTCAATTGGGCCGCTGCGAGAAGCTGCGGTCAAACACCGCCTCGGCGATGCGGTTCTTCAGAATCTCGATCGATCCGCCGGCGATCATCCAACCGCGGCAGCGGCGCATGCAGTACTCCACCAGCGACTCCTGGCTGTAGCCCATGCCGCCGAGCACCTGCATGGCGTCGTTGGCCACGTCGAAGCCGGTCTGGTTGCAGTAGGCCTTGGCGATGGCCGTCTCTGTGGGCGATGGGAAGCCGGTGTCCGCGTTGGTGGCCGCGCGGTACAGCAGGAGCTGCGCGGCGTCGAGCTTGATGCGCATGTCGGCGAACTTCCACTGCAGTCCCTGGAACTCGCAGAGCAGGCGGCCGAACTGCTTGCGCTGCAGGGCCCACTCGCGGGCTTCTTCATAGGCGTAGCGACCCAGCGCCAGCGAGCGCGCGGTGTTGCCCAGGCGCTCGACATTGAAGCCAGCGATCTGCTTCTTGAAGCCGCCTTCGCCCAGCACCACCATGTCCTTTGGCACGAACACGTTGTTGAAGAAGATCTCGACCCATTCTTCGCCGGACGTGAAGCGCGAGCGCTTGCCCAGGGTCACGCCGTCCATCTTCGTTTCGATCAGCACCGAGCCGATGCCCTTGACGCCCGGGCCGAAGCGCACGTAGGTGAGGAACACGTCGGCATGCGGGCCGTGCGTGGTGAAGATCTTGCTGCCGTTGATGCGGAAGCCGTCGCCGTCGGGCGTGGCCGTGGTCACCAGCTCGGTGACGGCGGAGCCCGCACCCGGCTCGGTCATACCGACCGCGATGAGGGCCTTGCCCGCCAGCAGGGGCTGGAGGTACTTTTCCTTCTGCAGTGGGCTGCCATATTCGGCCAGCACGCGGATGGCGCCGAAGTTGCCCGCCTGAACCACGTCCGCGCTGCGCGGGCAGACCGAGGCCACCGTCTCGATCGCGATCACCGCGTCCATCAGGCTACCGCCCTGGCCGCCGTCGGCCTCGGCGATGGTGATGCCGAGCAGGCCCTGGGCGGCCATCAACTGGGCCACGTCGCTGGGGTATTCGTCGGAATGCGCGCGGGCCAGCGCGCCGGCCTTCAGGTGTTTTTCGGCGAAGCGCCGCACGGCGGTCTGGAATTCGGTCTGTTCGGGGGTGAGGTTGAAGTGCATCGTATTTCGAGGTCGTGTGTTTTGGGGTTCAGCCGAGCACGATCAGCCCGTCCACGCCGACCACGCCGTCGCCAGCGGCCTTGACGAACAGCGGGTTGATCTCGGCTTCGGCAATGCGGGGCGCGCGGTGCAGCGCCAGGGCCGAGAACGCGACGATGGCATCGGCCAGCGCGCCGCAGTCGCCCAGCGGCAGACCGCGGAAGCCCCGCACCAATTGCGTGGCGCGCACCTCGCCGATCATTTCGACGGCGCGTTCGCGGTTGACGGGGGCCATGGACACCGAGACATCCGGCGTGAGCTCGGCCGTGATGCCGCCCGCGCCGAGCACGACGATGGGGCCGACGAGCGGGTCATGGCGGAAGCCGAGCATCAGTTCGATCAGGCCTTTTTCCATGCGCTGCACGAGGTAGCCCTGCACGGCGGCTTCCGGGGCTTGGCGCGCGATGCGATCGCGCATGGCCTGCACCTGTTCGCGCAGCGAGGCTTCGTCGCGAATGCCGACACTCACCCCACCGACCTCTGTCTTGTGCGCGATGTCGCGAGAGCACACTTTGAGCACGAGCGGATGGGGCAGGCCGTGGTCGAGCCGGTCGCCTTCGAGCAGGCGCGCTTCCGCCATGCGGATGCCCAGCGATGCGAACACCCGCGAGGCTTCCATCTCGTTCAAGGCGCCTTCGCGCGGCACGTCCTGCGGCCAGATCGGAGCGATCAGCGGCGCGCCCATCTGCGGTGCACGGCGCGAGAAGAAGGTCGACAGCGCGTCGGCGCAGCCCTCGGGTGTGCGGAAGGCGGCGATGCCGGCCTCCTGGAGCAGCCGCAGCGACTGCGGCGCATCGGGCGCGAGGAAGACGGCCAGCGGCTTGCCCGCGGGCTTGTTCGCCTCCAGCAGCGGCTTGACGGCCAGGCCCGGGTGGAACTGCGCGGAGGAACCCACCACGCTTAGCACGCCATCGCACCAGTCGCTCTGAAGCATCTGCTCGACGAGGTCGCGGTATTGCGCGCTGGTGGCGGCCAGCGTGAGGTCGATCACCGGCTGCGGGCGGATTTTCAGGCCGCGCGCGAGCATGTGGGCGATGAAGCCGGCCGGCGGTGCGACCGCTTCGATGTTGCGCTGGCCAAGCCGGTCCACCACCGACGCGGCGCCGCCGCCCGTGGTGGTGATGACCGCCACCCTGGGTTTGCGTCCGGCGATGCAGGGCACGTCCGCGTAGCGCGTGGCCAGCGGCGCTATTTCGAAGAGCGTCTCCAACATCTCCACGCGCAGCACGCCGTGGGCACGGAAGAAGGCGTCCACCGCGGCGTCGTTGCCTGCCAGCGCGCCGGTGTGCGACTGCGCCAGCGCGCTGCCCATCTCGGAACGGCCGAGCTTGTAGGCGATGACGGGCTTGCGGGCCAGGCGCGCGCGGTCCAGCGCCGCGCCGAGCACGGCCGCGTCGCGCAGGGTTTCGAGGAAGAGCGTGATGACCTGCGTCTCGGGGTCGTCCACCAGACCGTCGACCACCTCGCCGACCGTGACGTCGCTTTCGTTGCCGACCGACAGCAGCTTACCGAAGCCGAAGCCGCGCGCCGCGCCGCGCGAGAGCAGCGAGCCCAGCATGGAGCCGCTCTGCGAGACCATGCCGATGGGGCCGGGTACCAGGTGCTCCATCTCGAACACGGCATTGACCGAGATCAGCGCGCCGTTGTGCACATTGACCGTGCCGATGCTGTTGGGGCCGATGAGCCGCAGGCCGAGTTCGCGCGCGCGCGCCACCAAGTGGTCCTGCATCTTCAGGCCCGCTTCGCCGGTCTCGCCGAAACCGTCCGAGAACACGGTGACCACGCGGGCGCCGAGCGCCGCGCTCTGCACGAGCGCTTCCTCGACCTGTACGGCCCCGATCATGACGAAGACGTGATCCACCGGCACATCGGCGTCCACGTCCGCGCCGATGGCGGCGATCGACGGCCAGGCCTTTTCGCCCAGCACCTCGGCGCGGGTGGCGTTGACGGGAAAGATCTTTCCCGCATAGCCGTGCTTGCGCATGAAGCGCAGCGGCCGGGCCGTGTTGCGCGAGGCGTCGCCGGAGACGCCGACGAGCGCCACGGCGCGCGGCGAGAAGATGGCGTCGAACAGGGAAACGGAATGCGGCCGGTCCGGCAGGGTTTCGGGCTTCATGGCGGGATCGGTGTCAGGCGATGGCCGGCGCGGGCGCCGCGAGATCGAGCGAGGCGACAGGCTGCGCGCCGAGATCCCAGAGCTGCGCGAGCAGTGCATCGGCGCGCGCGGCGCCCAGCACCGGTGCCACCAGCTCGCGGAATTTTGCGTCGAGCTCGGTGTCGGTTAGCGGTGCTTCCGGGTCGCCCTTGCGGTAGGGCGAGTGGTGTTCGAGCGTGCTGCCGTCGACCATGGTGATGCGCATGCGGGCCGAGCGCATGGAGGGGAAGCCGGCCGTCATGGCCGGGTCCGCGGTCAGCCGCACCGTCTTCATGAGCTGGCGGATCGCCGCGTCGTTCAGGCGGTCGGGGCCAAACGCATCGAGGCGGACCGAGCCGCGCACCAGCGCATGGCAGACGACGAAGGGCAGGCTGAACTTGCCCTCGAACGCCGTGGTGGGGTCGGGATTGCCGGTGACGTTGAGCGCGACCTGGTAGGTGTCGATGTCGATGGCGCGCACATGGTGGATGTCGAAGCCCGGTGTGGCGCGCAGCATGACGGCGGCGTCGATGGCCGCGAAGGTGTGGCCGCAGCAGGCGTGCGCCTTCATGGTGATCTCGCCGATGTGGTAGCGGGTGCCGAGGCCGTCGGTCGCTCCCTGCCATGAGGGGTTGCCCGCGAGCGCGGCGCCGAATCCGACGGGGCCTTCCAGGATATCGGGCACGCCGGTGACGCCGTGCGCGGCCGACTGCGCGGCCAGCAGCCCGATCTGAGCAGCATGGCCGGCGTGCAGGGCCTTGGTCATGGCATCGGAGCGAAACGCCTGCTGCAGGCCGGAAGCGAACGTGGCCGCGGTGGCCATGGCGTGCAGGGAGACATTCGCCTTGCCGGGTGCGAGCAGTGCGGCGACCGCGGCGGCGGCGCCGAACGCGCCGGCGGTGCCGGTCGTGTGGAAGAAGCGGTAGTGCTCGGGCTGCACGGCGGCGCCGATGCGGGTGGAGATTTCATAGCCGATGACGATGGCGCGCAGCAGCTCGTCGCCGGAAGCGCCGATGTCCTCGGCGATCGCCAGGGCCGCGGCGATCGTGGGGCAGCCCGGGTGGTAGACGGCGTCGCGGAAGATGTCGTCCATCTCGACGGTGTGCGACGCTGTTCCATTGATCCACGCCGCCAACGCCGGGAAGCAGGTGGTGCCGAAGCCCGGCAGGCTGGAGCGGCCCACGCCCAGTTCGGCGCGGTGCGCGGCCACCATGGCCGTGCCTGGCGCGACGCGGGTGCCCGGGTAGAGGGCCGATGCCCAGTCGATGAGTGCACGGCGCGCGTGGTGGCGGATCCCGGCACGCAGCGGCCGCAAGCTTTCCGTGGCGCACCAGGCCGCGTAATCTTCTAGAAGCATGTGCTCTCTCTGTAGGTGTGTGGAAACTGTATGCGCGAAGAACCGTGGAATCTATGAAAAAAGGGCAACGCAGCGTTGTCTGGAATCGATGGCGCAGCGCCGGCCAGCGGCAGCGTGCACACGTGCGGCGGCGGCATCCTGATCTCGGCTTTCACGGCCGGCATGCAACTTGGAGCGCCCAAGGTCTCCCTGGCCGAACTTTTCCCGGCCTGGGTTGTCTGCTGAACGCTTCCCTTTTCTTTTTTCAGGAGACATCCATGCTGCACGACCAACTGTCCCAGGATCTCGGTGCCTTGCTGCCGGGGGTTTCGAATGCCGATGGCGCGGCCAGCCGCCGCACCGCGTTGAAGGCGGCCATCGGCGTGGGCTACGCTGCCGCGGCCGCGCCGCTGATGGCGCAGACGGCGATCCGGACGCCGGCCGACGGGCTCACCGTGGGCGAGGTGGCGATCGACGTCGACGGCTTTCGCATGCCGGCCTACCGCGCCGCGCCGGCCGGCCGGACCGGTCTGCCGGTGGTGCTGGTGCTTTCGGAGATCTTCGGCGTGCACGAGTACATCGCCGACACCGCGCGCCGCTTCGCCCGCGCCGGTTACCTGGCGATCGCGCCCGAGCTGTTCGTGCGCCAGGGCGATGCCCGCAGCTACAGCGAGATCGCCCGGTTGATGTCGGAGGTGGTTGCCAAGGTGCCCGATGCGCAGGTGATGGCCGATCTGGATGCCACGGTGAAGTGGGCGGCCGCCAACGGCGGCGACGCCGCGAAGCTGGGCGTGACCGGGTTCTGCTGGGGCGGCCGCCACGTCTGGCTGTACGCGGCGCACAACCCGGCCGTGAAGGCCGGCGTGGCCTGGTACGGCCGGCTGGCGGGCGACGCCACCGCGCTGTCGCCCCGGCACCCGGTAGATGTTGCCACGAACCTGCACGGGCCGGTCCTGGGCCTGTACGGCGGCGCCGATACCGGCATCCCCCTTGACACGGTTGATAAGATGAAAAGCGCCCTGGCCGCCGGCAATGCCGCGGCCAGGGCGTCGACCTTCGTGGTCTACCCCGACGCTCCGCACGCCTTCCATGCCGACTACCGGCCGAACTTCCGCAAGGAGCCGGCCGAGGACGGCTGGGCACGTGCCCTGGCGTGGTTCAAGCAGCACGGCGTGGCCTGACGGCCGGCATTGCCTGCGCTGGTGAATGGGGCCGCTGGATGCGGCCCCTTTTTTGTGGTGGAAAGACGATATGGACTTGATGGCGATCCTGATCGGAACCGTGGCGGCCGGCGTCGGCAGCGTCTGGCTGGCGGCTTTGCTGAGCTTCGCGATGCTGGCGCGCTTCACGCAGCACATGCTCAGCCTGGCGGCGGGGGCGCTGATGGCCACGGCGTTCATGCACCTGCTGCCCGAGGCGTTCGAGAGCGAGGCCGGCGCGCACGAACTGTTCGCGCTGCTGCTGGCCGGCCTGGTGTTCTTCTTCCTGCTCGACAAGGCCGAACTGTGGCACCACGGGCACGAGCATGGCCATGGCGGCCATGATGAGGCGCACGATGGCGGCGGCCATCACCACCATCATCATCACCGCCATGGCAACGAACCCCGCACGGGCGGCTGGGCCGTGCTGGCCGGCGACAGCGTGCACGCGTTCGGCGACGGCATCCTGATCGCCTCGGCCTTCATGGCCGACATGCGGCTGGGGGTGGTCGCCTCCCTGGCCGTGATGGCCCACGAAGTGCCGCACCACATGGGGGACCTGGTGGTGCTGCGCCAGACCTCGGGCACCTCGCGCGCGGCGCTGGTGAAGGTGTCCCTGGCCGGCACAGTGACCGCGCTGGGCGGGCTGGTGGGGTACTTCCTGCTGACCCGGCTGCAGGACTACCTGCCGTACTTCCTGGTGGCCGCGTCCAGCAGTTTCGTCTACGTCGCGCTGGCCGACCTGATCCCGCAGTTGCAGAAGCGCTTGAGCCTGCGGGCCACCGCGGCGCAGGTGGCCTGGCTGCTGTCAGGGATCGGCCTCGTGACCGTGGTCAGCGGGCTGGCCCATTCGCACTGAGCAGGGCGTCGCTGCCGAAGTTGAAGCAGAACAGCGCTCCTTCCCCGGGGGTGCCTTCGCCGTGGAGCAGTCCGCCATGGCGTTCGATGATGCGGTGCACCGTGGCCAGGCCGATGCCGGTGCCTTCGAACTCGCTCGGCCGGTGCAGGCGTTGGAAGGGCTTGAACAGCATTCCGGCGTGGGCCATGTCGAATCCCACGCCGTTGTCGCGCACGAAGAACAGGCCCGGCTGGCCGTCCTGCGCGGGCTGCAGACCCCATTCGATCTCCGTGACGGTGCGCGTGCGCGTGTACTTGAGCGCGTTGGAGAACAGGTTCTCCAGCACGATGCGCGCCAGGCGCGGGTCGCAGTCGGCCCACAGATCGGGCTCGATGCGCTGGCGGATGTCGCGCTCCGGGTGCTTCTGCCGCTCCTGCTCCAGCACCTCGGCGGCCAGCGCGCTGAGGTTGACCCGCTCCCGCTCCAGGCGGCCCTGGCTGACGCGCGCCAGCGCCAGCAGGTCGTTGATGAGCGCGTCCATACGCGCCGTGGAGCGCATCACCCGTTCGAGCAGTTCGCGTTCGGGGAGGTCCAAACGGTCGCCGAGGGCTTCGTCTAGCTGTTGAGTTGCAATAGGTTGTTCCCGGAGAGACGGGATGCTGGAGGCTTG
>CAZAPJ010000012.1:0-94338 GCA_964487025.1 uncultured Hydrogenophaga sp. | reverse complement strand
CGCAGGCTTGGACGTGCCCGAAGAGCCGCCGGCTCCGACGGCGGCACGGAGCCGCAAAGCGGCGCAGGGGGGAGTCACTAACCAATTCCATGTCGCCGCAACACCTCGGCCCACGCCGCCAGCTTGCGCTCGAAGCTCCAGCTCGCGTTCGCCGGGCTGGTGGAGGGCAGCTTGTACACCGGCACGCCCAGGGCCTGGGTGTGCCGCGCGTGGCGGTAGCTCTCGCCGCCGTTGTGCGCAATCGCCTCCAGCGCCGGGCATTGCCGCCGCGCGCCCACCAGGTCGTTGAGCTCGGCGTGGCGGATGTCCACGTCCAGGCTGCCTTCGCGCTCGCACGCTCGGTACACGTCCCACACGCCCAGCCCGCGCTCGAGCAGCACGGCCACGCGCTCCGGGTAGGGCATGGCCATCAGCGGCAGCGCCCACAGGACGCCCAGGATCTTCCAGAAATGGTTCTGCGGGTGCCCGTAGTACTGCTGCGCGCGCAGCGAGGCCACGCCCGGGAAGCTGCCCAGCACCAGCACGCGCGTGTGCGCGTCCAGCACCGGCGGCAGGCCTTGCAGCCGCGCCTGCTGCTGCTCCGTCATGCCGCACGCCCTTCCGCTTCGAGCGCCGCGAGCCGGGGCAGGGCCGCCAGCGCGTTCGCGTGGCACGCGGCCCGCAGCGCGTCCACGGCCATGCCCCGCAGGTCCGCCACCACCGCGCCGATGCGCGGCAGCTCGGCCGGGGTGTTGAGGCCCTGCGGCCGCCCGGCCGCGCGTTCGGCCGCCGGGGTGTAGAGCCATTGCGGCGGAATGTCCGGCGCGTCGGTCTCCAGCACCAGGGCCGACAGCGGCAGCGCCGCCGCGAGCCGCCGCAGCCGGCGCGCGGGCTCGAAGGTCACGGCGCCGCCGAAGCCCAGCCGAAAGCCCAGGTCCACGAACGCCCGGGCCTGCTGTTCGCTGCCGTTGAATGCATGGGCGATGCTACCGCCGGCGTGCCCTAGATCGCGCAGGTGCTTGAGTAGCGCGTCGGCGCTGCGCCGCACGTGCAGGATCACCGGCAGGCCGTGCTTGCGCGCCAACTTCAACTGCGCGCGGTAGAAGGCGGTCTGGCGCTCGCGCATCGCCGGCTCGCACAGCGACGGCACGAAGAAGTCGAGGCCGATCTCCCCCACCGCCACCAGGTGCGGATCGTCGCGCTGGCGCGCCAGGGCGTCGTCGAGCGCGTCCAGGTCATCGTCCTGCGCGCGCGGCACGTAGAGCGGGTGGATGCCCAGCGCATAGGCATCGCCGAGCCGATGGGCCAGCGCCCGCACGGCGCCGAAGCCGGCCCGCTCCACCGCCGGAATCACGCAGCGCCCCACGCCCAGCGCGGCCGCGCGCCCGCGCGCCGCGAGCGCCAGGGCGTGGTCCGGACCGAACTCGGGTGCGTCGAGATGGCAGTGCGTGTCGATCCACATGGCGGTGGCGGCGTCGGTGGTCATGCGTGCGGGTATAACGGAGTCGCCATTGTGCCGGCGGGGCTTCACGCCGGCGTCCACGGAACGGAGGAAACCCCATGACCGCTGCTGCTACACCCCGCCAACGCCTTGTCCCGCTCGTCCCCGCGCTGGCCGCCGCCTGCCTGGCCACCGCCTGCGCCCTGCCCGGCATGTCGGCGGCACCACTGGTGGGCAGCGAGTGGCGGCTGGACGCCATCGGCGACGCGCGCGCGCTCGAGCGGGCACCCGCCACCCTGGCCTTTCCCGAAGCCGGCCGCGTCGCCGGCCAGGGCTCGTGCAACCGCTTCTTCGGCTCCTACACCCTCATGAGCGACCGCATCGCGTTCGGCCAGTTGGGCTCCACCCGCATGGCCTGCCTGGACGCCGCCGTGGGCGAACAGGAGGCGCGGTATCTCGATGCGCTGCAGAAGGCCGAGCGGGTGGAGGTGGAAGGCGCGACAATGCGGCTGCATGTGCGGGGCATGGCGCAGCCGCTGCGGTTCACGCGGACGAAGCCTTGAGGCCGCAATGCCCGTGCAGTCACCGGGAACGACACCCTGCACTCACGGTTCGTAGGGGAAAAAAGCTTCGATCGCCTTCAGGAATTCCACGCGATTCAACAACACCGGATAGTGGCCGCCCGACGCCAGGCGGTACTGGCGGCTCGCGGCGTACCGCTCGCGCAGTTGCGTTCGCGTGTCCCTGTCCACCACGGGGTCATCTTCCGCATCGAGCAGCGCAACGGTGCCAGCAGACAAGGGAACTTTGGGCACACGCCGCGAGCGCAGCACGGCGAGCAACGCCGCCTTGCCCATTTCGGCCGTCTGGTGGGGGCCCAACAAGGCGAGCATGGTGCGTTTGAGGTCGGTCTCACCTTCCGTGCGCTCGTGCGCGACTTCCCAGGCACGGATGCCTTTGGCGATATGCTCGTCGGCCGGCATGAGAGCGAGGTCCGCCGGCGATACCTGCTCACGCAGCCAAGAGGCGTCGAAGAAGGTGTTGCCCAACATGCAGCGCCGCACGCGCCCCGCGTTCTCGACCGCGAACAACTGCGCGAGAAAGCCCCCCAACGAACTGCCAAACACATCCATCCGCGGTATGCCCAGGTGATTGAGCAGTTGGCGCAGTCCTGCAGACAACGCCTCCGTCTCGGCGACCGCCGGGTAATTGACTGTGATGATGCGGCGGCGCGTGCCCAGCGCGTCCAGCACGCGGTAGAAAACGTCGCCGGTTCCGGCCGCACCAGGCAACATCACCAGAGGGGTGGTACCACCGGGCAGGGTGTCGCGAAACGACCACACCGCACCGTCCAGTTCCGCGGTCAACAGTGGGTAACGGGCCTGGATCTTTTGCAACAAGGTTTTCATGGCCTGTGTCGCAGGTCCGCATCGGGGTCGAACGCAAAGCCGGAGGTACCGGCGTACTGATAGAAGCCCGTGTCCTGGACCACCAGGCTCAACATCAGTTTGCCGCCGCGGTTGTGGTGGGAATGGGGCATGGCGGCGGGTGTCACCATCACCCCGTAAGGCTGCCAGTCGACCCGCTCGTCGCCCACATAGGAATGACAGCCTTCGCCCTGGATGCACAGCGTGAGGGCAGCGCCGTTGTGGCGATGGGTCTTCTGGTCGGCACCAGGCTCGAGCGTGTTGATGTTGGACACGAGAAATGGCGTGGTCGCGTGGCGATCCGGGTGATCGGCCCGCGTGAAAATCACGGCGCGGCCCACGGCCTCCTGGTTCTCCGCGAGCGCGTCGAGGCTGGCCATTTGTCGTGCGATTTCCCTCGCCGGGTAGTGCACCACCTGCCGCAGGCTTTCGTCTCCCACCAGCGATTGCGCACCGAGGTAGCGCCAGGCCGGCGCGTCGGTGACGACCAGCAAAACCGCAGGGCCATCCGTCGCCCGGTGCGTCGCGGTGGCGCCGACGGGCAGCAGCATCACGTCACCGGGTCCCCACCGCACCGACTCCCCGCCTGCCGAGCTGCAGCCGCTGCCCGTGATCACATAAAAGAGGTTGGACAGCGCATCGAGCGGGGTCGGCAGCATCTCGTCGGCGGCAATCACCGCGTAGCTGGCCAGCATGGTCGGCGTGGTCGCGGCAAACGGCAGACCCAGTTGCCGGCTCAGGTCCAGGGGCACCAGACGCGTAGGACCGGGGTCGGCCCGCAGCACTTCGCGGCGCTCGGCCTCGAAGATGTGTGGTCGCGGCGCAAGGCTTGCCTCGGTGAAATGGTTGACGGGGATGTAGTACCCGGCACGTTCGGCCGGTGTGGCGGCCTGGCTCATTCGACGCGGATGTTGGCGCTGCGGATCACTTTGCCCCACTTCTCGTAGTCGTCTCGGTACAGGCGTTCAAAGTCCGCCACCGGTGTGCCCAACGGGGTCAGCACCATGTCCTTGAGGCGCTGCTGGATCTCGGGAAGGTTGGCCACGCGCACGAGTTCGGCGTTCAGCTTTTCAATGATCGGCCTTGGCGTGCCTGCGGGCGCGAGCACCCCCTGCCAGCCTTCAGCCTCGAAGCCATTCACCGACTCGCCGATGGCGGGTACGTCGGGCAGGATGGGAGAGCGTGCGCTGCTGCTGATGCCCAGTGCCTTGACACGCCCCGATTTGATGGCGCCCACTGCCGTGGTCGATGCCTCGAACGAGTAGTCCATCTGGCCGCTCATGATCTCGGCCAGGCCCGTCGTCTTGAACGGCACGTGCGTGCCCTTCAGGCCGCTCATCGAGCTGAGGTATTCCATCACCACGTGGGGGCCGGTTCCCACACCGGAGGAAGCCCAGTTGAGCTGACCGGGCCGTGTTCTGGTGTAGGCCGCAAGCTCTCCTGCGTTGTTGGCTTCGAGTGTCGTGCGGGCGATCAGGAAGTAGGGCACCTTCACGACCTGCGAGACAGGCGCGAAGTCCTTGAGCGCGTCGTAGGGCAGCTTGGCGTACAGATGCGGGTTGAAGGCCGACAGAGAGTTCACCGACCACAGCAGCGAATAGCCGTCCGGCGCACTGCGCGCCACATTCTCGGCGGCGATCATGCCGGCCGCGCCCACACGGTTGTCGATCATCAGCGGCTGGCCCAGACCCTGCGCCATGCGATCGGCGAAGAGGCGCGCCACCACGTCGGGCGAAGTACCGGCCGGGAATGGCACAACGATGCGGATCGGCTTGTTGGGGTACGTGGCCTGGGCCAATGCGGACATGGGGGCCAGCGCAGCCACGCCGAAGATGCCAGCGACTGCCAGGGACGAGATGCGACGGTGGGGATTCATGGGGTTGTCTCCGTTGTGCGATGGGATGCGCCAAAACCTTCAAGCTTCGGCAGACGAGAAGTGAGCCGAGCGGGATTTGTCCAGGAGACCCATGTCGATCAACTTCCTTTCGGTGGCGGGCGCCATTTCGGCAATGGGCTGATTGCCTTCGATGATGCCGAGCAGCGTGCCTTCGGCCTGACCAGGCGCGGCCTGCACGCACTCGAAGCGGCGCTGGACGTGCGGCGGGAAACAAACCACATCCAGCGGTTCGAGCTTCACATGGTCGTTGCCCTCGTCACCTTCCCACTCAAGCTTCCAGACGCCGTCAATCACCACAAAGCTTTCGTGCGTGTCATGCGTGTGCATGAACACACCGCGGCCAGGCTCTGCCTTGACGTAGGCCATGCCGTATCCCGCCTTCAAGTGCTGGATGGCAGGTTTCACTTTGTCGCCAAAGGGCGAGTATTCGCCTGGCTTAAGCGGTTGCTCAAAACCCAGAATACTCATGAAGGTTCGGCGACACTCCGGAACGCTTTGGTCCGGCGCGCCTTCGGTGACGCGCGCCAAATCGGCGAACCGGGCAACGCTGCGATGCATCTCGGAGGCGGTAGGACGAATCGTTGGAATGGGCATGCGGGCTCCTGTATGCGTTCGTGGCAAATGTTTGAGGCGCCGATTATTTGGTGGGGGATTCGGCAGAGCAACGATGCGTTGACGTGACCGCCAAAGGAATTCCGATGTTGCGACGCAGCACCTGGAACTCATGCATACTCCGCCCCGCCATGACCTCGCCCGACACCAAGCTCGCGCAACGCATCGACCTGTGGCTACTGACCTGCCTCGAGGCACTGGTGGATGAACGCTCGGTCACGCGCGCGGCCGAAAGGCTGGGCACCACACAACCGGCGATGAGCAACTCGCTGGCGCGCCTGCGGCAGGTACTCGGTGACCCGGTGCTCGTGAAAACGCCGGAGGGCATGGCGGCCACCCCCCGGGCGTTGGAACTTGCGCGAGACACGAGCGCGCAGCGCCGCCATATCGAAAGCGCGCTGGCGCGTTCGCTGCCATTCGACTTGTCGACCACGCACCGCCGCGTGGTGATATCGCTCACAGACCACCCCGCACATTTCGTGATGCCAGCGCTGTACGAACGCGCAGCGCGTGATGCACCCCATTTTGAGATCGTGACGCGCTTGCCCGATCACACCAGGATCCGGCAGTGGCTCGAGAATGGCGAGTGCGATCTGGCCGTGGGCTATTTCCCCGATCTGCCAACCGATCTGCGCTCCACGCTGCTGTTTGAGGACACCGTATCGGTGATCTCGACCCGCGTGGATGGCGCGCCCCCGGTGGAAATGACGCTGGACGACTATTTGAAGCGCCGCCACCTGATCGTGGGTGGACCGTTCGCGCCGCTCACCACTCTGGAGACGGTGATCGACCGCACGCTCGCAGGCATGGGAGAGCGGCGTGTGGTCGGGGGCCTCATCCCATCGATCAGCCTGCCCTTTTTCGTGGTGGCCAACAGCTCGCTGGTGGTCAGCATGCCGACACATCTGTCGCGGTATTTCGCCAGCATGCTTCCGCTGGCGTTGCACCCGCTGCCGATCCCCGGCATCGACGTGCAAATATTGATGACCTGGCACGAGCGCACGCAACTCGATCCGGCTCAACAATGGGTGCGAAGAACCATCCGGGAAATATTTTCAGAACTGGATCTGACGCGGCATTGAGCTTGCCGACCCCACGGTTCAGCGCCGCTCTAGGTCAGCACCCCCGTTGTCAGGCGCAGCACGCGCCCGCAGCGCGCGGCCAGCGCCTCGTCGTGCGTGACGACGACGAAGGCGGTGCCCTGGTCGCGCGCGAGTTCCAGCATGAGCTCGAACACGCCGTCCGCGGTGCCGCGGTCCAGGTTGCCGGTCGGTTCGTCGGCCAGCACGCAGGCGGGTCCGGCCACCAGCGCACGCGCGATCGCGACGCGCTGGCGCTCACCGCCGGAGAGTTCGGCCGGGCGGTGGTGCAGGCGCTCGGCCAGGCCCACGCGCGCCAGCATGCGCTCGGCCTGTTGCGCCGCCTCGGCGCGCGGCAGGCGGCGGATCCACAGCGGCATGGCCACGTTGTCGCGCGCGCTGAATTCGGGCAGCAGGTGGTGGAACTGGTAGACGAAGCCCAGGTGGCGGTTGCGCAGCGCGCCTTGCTCGGCCGGGCTCAGGGATGAAAAATCCCGGCCCTTGAGTTGCACGCGGCCGCTGGTGGGCGCGTCCAGCCCGCCGAGCAGGTGCAGCAAGGTGCTCTTGCCGGAACCCGATGCACCGACGATGGCCAGCGTTTCGCCGGCGTGTACGGTCAGGTCCACCCCGGTGAGCACGGTCACGTCGAGCCGGCCTTCGTGGAAGCGCTTGGTGAGGCCCGTGGCCTGCAAAACTATGTCATTCATGGTGCAACGGGTTTCGCCGCCGGGCCGCCCCAAGGCGAAACGCACCCCCTCGGGGGGCTGAGGACCGCGGCTCCGGCCCTGCCTGCGCAGGGCGGGACGGGACGAAGAGGCATCGACTCCGGCGATGCCGCGGCCTGCAAGGCGCGACCCGCGCAGCGGTGGAGCGTGGGGGCCATGTCACTCATAGCGCAGGGCCTCGGCGGGATTGACGCGGCTGGCGCGCCAGCTCGGGTAGATCGTGGCCAGGAAGGCCAGCACCAGCGAGATCACCGCCACCGGCACGATGTCGCCGCGCTGCGGATCGCTGGGCATGCGGCTGATGAGGTAGATGTCCTGCGGCAGGAAGCTGGCGCCGAGCAGGCGCTCCAGCGCCGGCACCAGGGTGTCGATGTTGAACGCGATGCCCAGCCCCAGCAGCAGGCCCAGGCCGGTGCCGATGACGCCCACCATGGCGCCCTGCACGACGAAGACGCCCATGATGCTCTTCGGGCTCGCGCCCAGCGTGCGCAGGATGGCGATGTCGGCGCGCTTGTCGGTCACCGTCATCACCAGCGTGGAGACGAGGTTGAACGCCGCCACCGCCACGATCAGCGTGAGGATGATGAACATCATGCGCTTCTCGAGCTGGACGGCGGCGAACCAGGTGCGGTTCTGGCGCGTCCAGTCGCGCACCAGCAGGCCGGGGCCGAGATCGGCGGCGATGGACACCGCGACCTCGCGCGCCTGGTGCAGGTCCCGGATCTTCACGCGCACGCCGGTCGGCCCCTCGACGCGGAAGATGCGCGCCGCGTCGTCCTGGTGCAGCAGGGCCAGCGCCGAGTCGTACTCGTAGTGGCCGGAGTTGAAGGTGCCGACCACCGTCATCTGCCGGATGCGCGGCACCACGCCGGCCGGCGTGACCTGTCCGCTGGGCGCGATCAGCGTCACGCTGTCGCCCTCGATCACGCCCAGGCTGCGCGCGAGCTCGCCGCCCAGGACCACGCCGAATTGGCCCGGCACCAGGCGCGGCAGCACGGTGCCGGCCAGTTCGGCCGCGAGGTCGGTCACCCTGGGCTCCTGCGCCGGGTCGATGCCGCGCACCAGCGTGCCCTTCATGTCCTCGCCGCGCGCGATCAGCGCCTGCGCGCCCACGAAGGGCGCGGCGCCCAGCACATCGGGGTGGCGCTCGATGCGCGCCAGCACGTCCGCCAGGTCGGGAATGGCCTGGCCGCCGGGCTCGAACACCTCGATGTGCGAGAGCACGCCCAGCATGCGGTCGCGCACCTCCTTCTGGAAGCCGTTCATGACCGAGAGCACGATGATGAGCGCGGCCACGCCCAGCGCGATGCCGAGCATGGACACGCCCGAGATGAAGGAGATGAATCCATTGCGCCGCGTGGCGCGGCCGGCGCGTGTGTAGCGCCAGCCCAGGAGAAGTTCGTATGGGATCTGCATGAGCCTGTTCCAGCCGCGAGATTGTGGCATCCCCGACAATCGGGGATTCAGACCGCCCGCCCTCCCCCTGGTTCCGTGAGCACCCACCTGCTGATTCCTTTCGCCGCCGCCCAGGCACACGATGGCCAGCCCCTCTGGCCGGCCTCGGCGGCCGGCGGCCAGTTGCCGAACCTCGCCGCGCTGCTGCGGCGGATGCGGCCGGTCGGCCAGGTCGACACCGGCGCCGAGGGGCCGTCCATGCCTTACGAACTCGCGCTGGCCCGGCTGCTCGGCCTGCCCGCCGAACCTGGCCACGTGCCCTGGGCGGCCTTTGAGACGCGCACCGTCGGCACGCCGTGCGGCTGGATCAAGCCCTGCCACCTGCAGACGGGCGCCGACCAGGTGCGGCTGGCCGGGCCCGAACAGCTCGCGCTGGACGACGCCGAATCGCGCGCCCTGCTCGCCGCCGCCGCGCCCTATTTCGAGGAGGATGGCATCCACCTGCGCTATGCCATGCCCACCGCCTGGCTCGCGAGCGGCGAGCCGCTGCGCGGCCTGGCCACCTGGTCGCTCGACCGGCTCGCCGGCCGGCACCTCACGCCCGAGCGGCTGCACTTCACCGGCCACGCCCATGGGGCGCGGTGGCGCCGGCTGCAGAACGAGATGCAGATGCTGTTCTACGCCCACCCGGTCAACGACGAACGCCAGCGGCGCGGCCAGCCGCTGGCCAACGCCATCTGGGTCACCGGCGCCGGCACGCTCGATGCGCTGCCCCCGCCCGCGCCGGACGTGGTGGTGGAAAACCGCCTGTGCGCGGCGTCGCTGGCGCTGGACGCCCGCGCCTACGCCGACGCCTGGCGCGCGGTCGACGCCGACGCCATCGCCCGGCTGCTGGACCGATCGCGCGCCGGCGAGGCCGTGCAACTGACCCTGGCGGGCGAGCAGCGCGCCATCACCTACGCCTCGCCCGCGCCGGCATCGCCGTGGGCGCGCCTGTCCCAGCTGTTCGCCGCGCGGCCTTCCCTCGCGGTGCTCGACACCCTCTGACGACACCCCTCATGAAGATCATCACCCGCGACGTACCGCCGCGTGCCGCCTGGGCGCTGGAGCAAGGCGGCCTGCACCCGCTGCTGGCGCGCCTGTTCGCCGCGCGCGGCATCACCAGCCAGGACGAGCTCGACGACGCGCTGGCGCGCCTGCTGCCGCCCTCGACGCTGCGCGGCGCGTGCGAGGCCGCGTGCGCCCTGGCCGATGCGATGGCGGCCGGGCGCTCGGTCTGCATCGTGGCCGACTACGACTGCGACGGCGCGACCGCCTGCGCGGTGGCCGTGCGCGGCCTGCGCCTGCTGGGCGCGCCGCTCGGCTTTCACCGCGTGAGCTACCTGGTGCCCGACCGCGTGGCCGACGGCTACGGCCTCACGCCCGCGATCGCGCAGCGCGTCAAGGCCGGCGGCGCCGACGTGCTGGTCACGGTGGACAACGGCATCGCCAGCGTGGACGGCGTGCGCGCCGCGCGAGAGCTCGGCCTGCAGGTGATCGTGACCGACCACCACCTGCCCGCGCAGCGGGAAAATGGCGAGGTCGTGCTGCCGCAGGACTGCCTGATCGTCAACCCCAACCAGCCGGGCTGCGCCTTCGAGAGCAAGTCGATCGCCGGCGTGGGCGTGATGTTCTACGTGCTGCTGGCGCTGCGCGCGGTGCTGCGCGAGCGCGGCGCCTACGGCCCGGCGCCGGACGGCGGTGCGTCGGCCCGGTCGGCCGAACCCCGGCTCGACACCCTGCTGCCCTTGGTCGCGCTCGGCACCGTGGCCGACGTGGTCAGGCTCGACGCCAACAACCGCCGGCTGGTGGCGCAGGGCCTCAGGCGCGTGCGCGCCGGCGCGATGCCGCCCGGCATGGCGGCGCTGTTCAAGGTGGCCGCGCGCCAGCCGGCCGCCGCCACCGGCTTCGACTTCGGCTTCGCGCTCGGCCCGCGCCTGAACGCCGCCGGCCGCCTGGCCGACATGACGCTGGGCATCGAATGCCTCACCACCGACGACGCGCAACGCGCCGACGAGCTCGCGCGCACGCTCGACGCGATCAACCGCGAGCGCAAGACCATCGAGGGCGAGATGCGCGAACAGGCGCTCGAACTGGCCGAGCAGATGTTCGACACGTCGGAGGCGCCACCGCCCGCGCTGGTGGTGTTCGACCCCGACTTCCACGAAGGCGTGGTGGGCATCGTGGCCTCGCGCCTGAAGGACAAGCTGCACCGCCCCACCTTCGTGTTCGCCGCCAGCGGCGCCGAGGGCCGGGAGCACGAGCTCAAGGGCTCGGGGCGCTCCATCGCCGGCTTTCACCTGCGCGACGCGCTCGACCTCGTGGCCAAGCGCCACCCGGGCGTGCTGCTGCGCTTCGGCGGCCACGCGATGGCGGCCGGCTGCACCATCGAAGAGGAACACCTCGAGACCTTCGAGGCCGCGCTGCAGCAGGTGGCGCACGAATGGCTGGACGCGGCCACCCTGCAGCGGCGCCTCGAAGCCGACGGCCCGCTGGAGACCCGCTACCGCCGCCCCGACCTGGTGGACACGCTGCACAGCCAGGTCTGGGGCCAGGGCTTCGCGCCGCCGGTGTTCTGCGAGGAGGTGCAGGTGGTCTCGCAGCGGCTGGTGGGCGAGAAGCACCTGGCGCTCAAGCTCAAGCACCAGGGCGAACCGGTCGACGGCATCTGGTTCGGCCACACCGAGCCGCTGCCCGAGCGCGTGAGGATCGCGTTCCGCCTCGACGCGGACGAGTGGCAGGGCCAGCGGCGCGTGCGCTTCCTGGTCGAGGCGGCCGAAATCTGAGCAGGTGTGCACGAGCCCGGCTTGACCTTCCCACGGTGGTAAGGTCTACGCTAGCCCCATGTTGAATGGCAACGACGGGGAACACACCATGAGCGCATCCAATACGATCAGCCTGCCCATCGAGGGCATGACCTGCGCCAGTTGCGTCGGCCGGGTCGAGGCGGCCCTGGCCAAGGTCGAGGGCGTGGGCGGCGTGTCCGTCAACCTGGCGACCGAGCGGGCGGACATCCGCCCGGCCGGCCCGGTCGATCGCCTGGCCTTGGTCCAGGCGGTGGAGAAAGTGGGCTACGAGGTGCCCGCCAGCACCATCGAACTGGCGGTCGAGGGCATGACCTGCGCCTCCTGCGTGGGCCGCGTCGAGAAGGCCCTCATGGCCGTGCCCGGCGTCGTGCAGGCCTCGGTCAACCTGGCGACCGAACGCGCCACCGTGCGCGGCGTGGCCGCCGTGGAGGCGCTGATCGCCGCGATCGACAAGGCCGGCTACGAGGCTCGCCCGGTCGATACCGCCGCACAGGCCAGCGACGAGGCCGCGGAGAAGAAGGACGCCGAGCGGGCCGAACTCCGGCGCGACCTGATCCTGGCCAGCGTGCTGGCGCTGCCGGTGTTCGTGCTCGAGATGGGCTCGCACCTGATCCCGGGCATGCACGAATGGGTCATGGCCACCATCGGCATGCGGCAGAGCTGGGTGCTGCAGTTCGCGCTGACGCTGCTGGTGCTGGCCATTCCGGGCCGGCGCTTCTACACGAAGGGATTCCCCGCGTTGCTGCGCCTGGCGCCGGACATGAATTCGCTCGTCGCGGTCGGCACGGCGGCCGCGTTCGGCTATTCGGTGGTCGCCACCTTCGCTCCCGGCCTGCTGCCGGCCGGCACGGTGAACGTCTACTACGAAGCGGCGGCCGTCATCGTGGCGCTGATCCTGCTGGGGCGCTTCCTGGAGGCGCGCGCCAAGGGGCGCACGTCCGAAGCCATCCGGCGCCTGGTGGGCCTGCAGGCCAGGGTGGCGCACGTTTCGCGCGAGGGCCGCCTGGTGGACATCCCGATCGACGAGGTGGTCCTGGGCGACGTGCTGGAAGTGCGCCCCGGCGAGCGGGTGCCGGTGGACGGCGAGGTGACCGGCGGGCGCAGCTTCGTGGACGAGTCGATGATCACGGGCGAACCGATTCCGGTCGAGAAGGCGATCGGCAGCGCGGTGGTCGGCGGCACCGTCAACCAGCAGGGCGCGCTGACGCTGCGCGCCACCGCCGTGGGCGCCCAGACCATGCTCGCGCAGATCATCCGCCTGGTCGAGCAGGCCCAGGGCTCCAAGCTGCCGATCCAGGCCGTGGTGGACAAGGTGACGCTGTGGTTCGTGCCGGCGGTCATGCTGGCCGCCTTGCTGACCTTCGGGGCCTGGCTGGTCTTCGGCCCGTCGCCGGCGCTGGGCTTCGCGCTCGTCAACGCGGTCGCCGTGCTGATCATCGCCTGCCCCTGCGCCATGGGCCTGGCCACGCCGACGTCCATCATGGTCGGCACCGGCCGCGGCGCCGAGATGGGCGTGCTGTTCCGCAAGGGCGAGGCGCTGCAGTTGCTCAAGGACGCCCAGGTGGCGGCGGTGGACAAGACCGGCACGCTGACCGAAGGCCGTCCGGTCCTGACCGACCTGGAGATCGCCGAAGGCTTCGAGCGCGGCCAGGTGCTGGCGAAGGTCGCGGCGGTGGAGTCGCGCTCGGAGCACCCGATCGCGCGCGCCATCGTCGAATCCGCCGCGCAGGCCGGCATCGCGCTGCCGGCGATGGAGGACTTCGAGTCGGTCACCGGCATGGGCGTACGCGCCACCGTGGGCGGCGTGCGCGTCGAGGTCGGCGCCGACCGCTTCATGCGCGCGCTGGGCCTGGACGTGGCCCGCTTCGCCGGCACCGCCGAACGCCTGGGCAACGAGGGCAAGTCGCCGCTGTATGCCGCCATCGACGGCCGGCTGGCGGCCATCGTCGCGGTCGCCGACCCGATCAAGCCCAGCACGCCCGCCGCCATCGCGGCCCTGCACCAGCTCGGCCTGAAGGTGGCGATGATCACCGGCGACAACGCGCGCACGGCGCAGGCGATCGCGCGGCAACTGGGCATCGACGAGGTGGTGGCCGAGGTCCTGCCCGAAGGCAAGGTGCAGGCGGTGCGCCGGCTGAAGGCCGCCCACGGCCGGATCGCTTTCGTCGGCGACGGCATCAACGACGCGCCGGCGCTGGCCGCGGCCGACGTGGGCCTGGCGATCGGCACCGGCACCGACGTGGCGATGGAGTCCGCCGACGTGGTGCTGATGTCCGGCAACCTGCAAGGCGTGCCCAATGCCATCGCCCTGTCCAAGGCCACCCTCGGCAACATCCGCCAGAACCTGTTCTGGGCGTTCGGCTACAACACGGCGCTGATTCCGCTCGCCGCGGGCGTGCTGTACCCGGCCTACGGGCTGCTGCTGTCGCCCATCTTCGCGGCCGGCGCGATGGCGCTGTCCAGCGTGTTCGTGCTCGGCAACGCGCTGCGCCTGCGCCGCTTCCAGCCGCCGCTGCCGGCGGCCGGTGCCGAACCGGGAGCGCAGCCATGATGAACATCGGTGAAGCCGCCCAGGCCTCCCGGGTCTCGGCCAAGATGATCCGCTACTACGAGCAGATCGGCCTGATCCCGCCCGCGCAGCGGACCGACGCGGGCTACCGCGCCTACACCGAGGCGGACGTGCACCGGCTGCACTTCATCCGCCGCGCCCGCGACCTCGGCTTCTCGGTGGCGGAGATCACGGACCTGCTGGGCCTGTGGAACGACAAGTCGCGCCGCAGCGCGGACGTCAAGCGCCTGGCCCAGCAGCACATCGCCGAACTGGAGCGGCGCATGGAGGACATGCGGCAGATGGCGAGCACGCTGAAGACGCTGATCAGCGCCTGCGCCGGCGATCACCGGCCGGACTGCCCGATCCTGCAGACCCTCGAGCAGCCGGACGGTGCCGGCAGCGACGGGCGGCCGGGGCCGCGCACCGGCGCCGTGCCGCGCCGGCCACGCTGACGGCCGCCCGGCGTCACGGCTGTTCGCGCGGCGGAAACCCGGCCTCGCGCAGGGCGGCGGCGATGCGCTCCTGCGGCGCCGAGGTCTGCACCTGCACCAGGCGGGCCGGCGGGTCCGCGGCCACCTGGGCCTGCGGATCGACCGCCTGGATCGCCTTGGTCACGCTGCGCGCGCAGCCGCCGCACACCATGTCATCGAGATGGAACTGCATGGAAGACTCCTTTCGTGTTGAGGTGCCTGGCAGTTTGCACCTTGCCACGGTGGGAAGGTCAAGACACGGCGCGCCCTACCCCATCAGCGCTTCACGGACCGCGGCCAACTGGCGGCGCGACACCGCCAGCCGCTCCTCGACGCCATCGAGGCGCACCGTCCAGCCCTCGCCGTCGACCGGGTCGTTGTGCTTCTCCACCGCCCGCACCGCGCGGCGCGAGACCAGCGCGTTGCGGTGCACGCGCACGAACAGGTGCGAATAGCGCTGCTCGAGGTCGCTGAGCGCGCCGTCGTAGATGTGCTCCTTGTCGGCCGTGCGCACCGTGATGTACTTGAGCTCGGCCTTGAGGTAGATCACGTCGGCCAGCGCCACGCGCTCGCTGCGGCCGCGCTCCTGGATGATCAGGCTCTCGGGCAGCCCGGCGTCCTGGGCGCCGTCGGCCGCGCTGCGCAGGCGCTGCACCTTCTGCAAGGCCTGCTGCAGCCGCTCGCGCCGCACCGGCTTGGTCAGGTAGTCGGCCGCCTCGAGCTCGAAGGCCTGCACGGCGTGCTCTTCGTAGGCGGTGACGAACACCACCGCGGGCGGCTTGGCCAGGCCGCGCAGCGTGCCCGCCAGCTGCACGCCGTCCACGCCGGGCATGCGGATGTCCAGCAGCACCAGGTCGCAGGGCACGCGCTGGATGTGGTCCATCGCCTGCACCGCGTTGGAGGCCTCGCCCACCACGTCGGCACGCGGCTCCGTGCACTCCCCCAGCAAAGTGCGCAGCCGCGAGCGGGCCGGCGCTTCGTCATCCACGATCAATACCTTCAATGCCATGATGTCACGCTCCGTTGCCAGATCTCACCAAGCCACGCTTATACCGGTATTTCCAGCCGCGCCTGAAAAACCCCGTCGACCAGGGCGCTCTGGAAGCGGCCCTGCACGTCGTGCAGCAGGCTCAGGCGCTGGCGCACATTGTCCAGCGCCAGGCCGTTGCCCCGGCGGCCGCTGCCGGCGGGCACGGTGTTGGTCACCTTGATCACCACCACGCCGCCGCGCCGCTGCGTGCTGATGCGCACCACCGCGCCGACCGGGCTCGGCTCCACGCCGTGCTTGACGGCGTTCTCCACCAGCGGCTGCAGGATCAGTGGCGGCAGCTTGGCGCGCGAGGCGGTCTCGTCCACGCTCCATTCGACCCGCAGACGCTCGCCGAAGCGCACCTGCTCGATCGCCAGGTAGTGCTCGGCCAGCGCGAGCTCCTGCGACAGCGGCACGGCCTCCTTCGCGTCGGCCAGCGCGTGGCGGAACAGCTCGCTCAGGTCCTCGAGCAGGCTCTCGGCCTTGGCCGGCTCCTCGCGCACCAGCGCGATCGCGCTGTTGAGCGTGTTGAACAGGAAGTGGGGCCGGATGCGCGCCTGCAGCTCCGCCAGCCGGGCCGTCGTGCCCGCCGGCATGCGGGCCTTGGCGCGCCACATCAGGGCGGCCACCAGCACGCCCGCGATCAGCGCGCCCGCCGCCGCGCTGCCCAGCCAAGGCGCGAGGTCGGCCAGCCCCAGCAGGACCAGCAGGCCGCAGCCGTAGGCCCCGGCCACCGCGCCCAGGCCCATCGCCGCGGTCCACTGGGCCGGCGTGGGCAGCAGCCCGAGCTGGCGCTTGAGCGCGCACACCGTGAGCAGCCAGGCCAGCACGGCCGGCAGCGCCGCGCCGGTGAGGATGGCGGTCTGGGTCAGCCACTCCATCGGCGAATGCACGCCGAACATCGCCGCCACCGCGACGATGGCCTGCACGAACAGCACCGCGCGCAGCACCGTGCCCACCTGGCAGGTGTCGAACACCTGCACCCGCGCGCGCAGATGCTCGGGCATTTCCGCCAGGGGCCGCGCCCCCGCCGCATGCGCCAATTCCTGGAAGCTCGATAGAATTCTGGAGTCTTTCATGGGAAGCGTTTCAACATCCCATCCAGCCACTGGCGATCACATGTCCACCAATCAACTCGACAAGAAATCCGAAGCCTGGTCCGCCCTATTCTCGGAGCCGATGAGCGAGTTGGTCAAGCGATACACCGCCAGCGTCTTCTTCGACAAGCGCCTGTGGCAGGCCGACATCGCCGGCAGCCTGGCCCATGCCGGCATGCTGGCGGCCCAGGGCATTATCGGCGCGGACGACCTCGAGGCGATCCGGCGCGGCATGGCGCAGATCACGGACGAGATCGAGAGCGGCCGCTTCGAGTGGAAGCTCGACCTCGAGGACGTGCACCTCAACATCGAGGCCCGCCTGACCCAATTGGTGGGCGACGCGGGCAAGCGGCTGCACACCGGGCGCAGCCGCAACGACCAGGTCGCCACCGACGTGCGCCTGTGGCTGCGCGGCGAGATCGACCTGATCGTCTCGCTGCTCGGCGAGCTGCAGACCGCGCTGGTGGAAGTGGCCGAGCAGCACGTCGACGTGATCCTGCCCGGCTTCACCCACCTGCAGGTGGCGCAGCCGGTGAGCTTCGCGCACCACCTGCTGGCCTACGTGGAGATGTTCTCGCGCGACGCCGAGCGCATGGCCGAAGTGCGCCGCCGCACCAACCGCCTGCCGCTGGGTTCGGCGGCGCTGGCCGGCACCACCTACGCGCTGGACCGCGCGCAGGTGGCGCGCGCGCTCGGCATGGTGGACGAACGCGGCGAGCCGCAGCTGTGCCAGAACAGCCTGGACGGCGTAAGCGACCGCGACTTCGCGATCGAGTTCACCGCCGCGGCCTCGCTGTGCATGGTGCACGTCAGCCGGCTGAGCGAAGAGCTGGTCCTGTGGATGAGCCAGAACTTCGGCTTCGTCAAGATCGCCGACCGCTTCACCACCGGCAGCTCGATCATGCCGCAGAAGAAGAACCCGGACGTGCCCGAACTCGCGCGCGGCAAGACCGGCCGCGTGGTCGGCCACCTGATGGCCCTGCTCACGCTCATGAAGGGCCAGCCGCTGGCCTACAACAAGGACAACCAGGAGGACAAGGAGCCGCTGTTCGACACCGTGGACACGCTCAAGGACACGCTGCGCATCTTCTGCGAGATGGTGGGCGGGCAGCCCAACCCGGCCACCGGCGCCAAGGAAGGCGGCATCACGGTCAACGCGGTCGCGATGGAAGAAGCCGCCAAGAAGGGCTACGCCACCGCCACCGACCTGGCCGACTACCTGGTCAAGAAGGGCCTGCCGTTCCGGGATGCGCACGAGACCGTGGCCCACGCGGTGAAAGCCGCCGCCACGCACAACTGCGACCTGTCCGAACTGCCGCTGTCCGTGCTGCAGGGCTTCAACGCCCACATCGAGAAAGACGTGTACGAAGCGCTGAGCCTGCGCGGCAGCCTGCACGCGCGCAACACCCTGGGCGGCACCGCACCTGCGCAGGTGCGGGCGCAGATCGCTCGGCATAAAAATAGGCTCTCCCCCCTGCACCGCTGACGCGGTTTCCCCCCTCTCTGGCGCGCCTTCGGCGCTTGGAGGGGGGACGACATCTCGGGCCGGCGGAGCCGGACCCTTGCTGTCTCTGGGTTTGGTGCTGCTTCGCTCCGGAGGGCGTGTCTTGCCCCCTCTCCCTCTGGGAGGGTTGGGGTGAGGGCCCGGCAGCCATTCAAGACCGCCCCGGTACCTGCCGATAAACCGGCGGGGCGCCGATTGGCCTTGCCCTGTCCGGAGGTGTTCGATGTCCACCCTGCTGCTGCTCTGCATGGCGGCGCTCGTGCCGATCGCCCTGGCTGCCGGGTGGTGGTGCCTGCGGCCGGCGGCTGCTGGCGCGCGCAAGGCTGCCACCGGCCGGGACCACGCACCGCGCGGTCCGGCCGCAGTGGCGCGCGCGTCTGCCGAGGCCGGCAACGGCGCGGCCAGGCCAGCGGCCTCCACGGCCGCTGCCTCGCCACCGGCTTTCAAATGGCGCACCGAGCAGGACCTGGAACCCGGTAAGCGGGACGAGCTGCTGGCCGCCATCCAGGCCATCCCGCGCCCGCCGGCCGCGCTGCAGCGGCTGCTCTCGCCCGAGTACCTGGCCCAGGCCCGTGCGGCCGAACTGGGCGAACTCGTCATGGGCGAGCCCTTGATGGCCGCGAAGATCCTGGCCTCGGTCAACAGCCCGCTCTACGGGCTGTACCGGCCGGTCACCGACATCGGCCACGCGGTAACGTTCCTCGGCATCCAGCGCGTGCGCAGCCTCTGCCTGCAGTACCTGCTGGCCGAATCCTTCGCGCCCAGGCTGTCCGGCGCGCAGAAGACCTTCGACGCGCTCTGGATGAGCAGCGCCATCGCCAGCGAGCTGGCCGCGGGCCTGGAGAAAACGCTGAACCTGCCCGCGCCCAGCCCGCTGGCCACGCAGGTGGTGCTCGGCTTCGTGGGCCAATGGGCCACCGCCACGCTCATCCCGCCGACCGCGCTGTTCGCCTGGATGCAGCGCGACCGCCTCGCCCGCGCCCGGCTGGAACAGGAACTGCTCGGCCTGAACGCCTGCGAGATCGGCCACCTCCTTCTGGCGGGCTGGGCCCTGCCGCCGCCGCTCGTGGCCGACGTGCGCGACGGCGGCCGCCTGCTGGCCGTGCCGCCGCCAGGCGTCGACGCCGACCGGTTGCCCCGGCTGGCGGTGGCCTGCCTGTGTGCGCGCCTGGGCGAGCGGCTGGCGCTGGGCCAGCTCACCTTGCTCGAGGACTACCGGCTGGCCGACGACGATGCGCCGGACATGCGCTTCCTGCACGCCTGCCTGTCCCCGCCGGCACTGGCCCGCCTGGAAGCCGCGCTCCAGGGGACGCAACCGCCCGGGACGCCGAGCCGCGCCCGCGGCCGGGGTTGACGTTCGTCAAGGACGGCCCGGCGCGGCACCCGTACAGTCGCGCCATGGAACACGCCTTCGCCAACGAAACCCCCGCCCCGCCCACTCCGCGCGGCCTGGCCTGGACCTCGGCGCTGTCCACCGGCGACGCCCGCATGGACGAGACGCACGAGGAATTCGTCGACATGCTCAACCAGCTGCTGGCCCTGCCGCCCGAGGAACAGATGCCGCCGTACCTGCGCTTCATCGAACACACGGTCGAGCACTTCGCGCAGGAAGAGCGCTGGATGCTGGCCACCGGCTTCGCGCCCGACAACTGCCATGCCAGCCACCACGCCAACATCCTCGACACCCTGCGCGCCGTGGTGGCGCATCACGAAAAGGGCCATGCCGACATCATCACCCGGATCGCCGAGGCCCTGGTCGAATGGTTCCCGCAGCACGCCGCCACCATGGACGCCGGGCTCGCGCTGCACCTGCGGTCGCTGGGCTTCGACACCCGCACCGAGACGCTGCCCGAAGGCGCGCGCGTGCGCCCGGCGAGCATGACCGGGTGCGGCAGCGTGAGCTGCCGGGACGGCTGAAATGAACGCCCCCCGAAGCGCCTGCGGCGCCTCCCCCCACTGGGGGGCGCACCCTGCGGCCCGGCAAAGCCGGTTCCGCGGGTGCACTGGGCTGGGGTGTGGCGTTCATGCGTTGTAGGTGGCGCGCAGCGCTATGGATAACTGAGATCACGCCGTGGCCTGGCCATGATTCCCGACGCCTTGCTGGAGCCGGGGCGCTACCCGCACCCGGTGGAAACGGTCGAGCTGGTCGAGACGCTCGGCGCCTGGGTGCTGCTGGCCGGCGAGCACGCCTACAAGATCAAGAAGCCGGTGCGCCTGCCCTTCATGGACTACGGCACGCTGGAGCGCCGCCGCGCCGCCTGCGAGGCCGAGCTCGCGCTCAACCGCCGCTTCGCGCCGCAGATGTACCTGGACGTGCTGCCCATCACCGGCACGCCCCGGGACCCGCGCTGGGGCGGCCCGGGCCAGGCCATCGAGTACGCGGTGCACATGCGCCGCTTCGACGAGGCGCTGCGGCTGGACCACGTGTGCGGGCGCGGCGCGCTCACGCCGGGCCACCTGTCGGCGCTGGCGCGGCGCATCGCCGCCTTCCAGGCCAGCGCCCCGGCGGCCGGCGCGCAAAGCCCCTGGGGCCGGCCCGAGGACACGCTGGCGCTGGCGCGCGACAACCTGCGGGCGCTGCGCGCGGCGCGCATCGACGCGCGTGCGCTGGCCATCCTGTCCGGCTGGACCGAGGCCCGCTTCGCCGACCTGGCGCCGCTGATGGCGCGGCGGCGCACGCAGGGCCGCGTGCGCGAGGGCCACGGCGACCTGCACCTGGCCAACCTGGCGCTGATCGACGGCGAGCCGACGCCGTTCGACGGCATCGAGTTCGACCCGGCGCTGCGCTGGCAGGACAGCGCGGGCGAGGTCGCCTTCACCTGGATGGACCTGCTGGACCATGGCCAGCCCGGGCTGGCCAACTGGTGGCTGTGCGAATGGCTGGACGCCGCCGGCGACCATGAAGCCGCGCTGCTGCTGCCTTTTTTCGCCGTCTACCGCGCGCTGGTGCGCGCCAAGGTGGCGGCGATGCGCAGCACCCAGCCCGGCGCCGACCGCGCCGCGGAACGTGCGCAGGCGCGCCGCTACGTGGCGCTGGCGCGGCGCATCGCCGGCCTGGCGCGCGGGCGGCGCCAGCTCGTCATCACACACGGCCTGTCGGGCAGCGGCAAGACCTGGGCCTCCAGCCAGTGGCTGCTGGCCGATCCCGCAGGCCGGCGCCTGCGGCTGCGCTCGGACGTGGAGCGCAAGCGCCTGCACGGCCTCGCGGCCGGCGCGGCGAGCGGCAGCGCGGTCGGTCAGGGCATCTACGGCCCGGCCGCGAACGCCGCCACCTACGAACATCTGCGCCTCACCGCCGCGCGCTGGCTCGCGGCCGGCTGGTCGGTCGCCGTCGATGCCGCCTTCCTGCGCCGCAGCGAACGCCACGCCTTCGCCGCGCTCGCGCGCGAGCAGGGCGGCGACTTCCGCATCCTCGCGCCCGAGGCGCCGCTGCCCGAATTGCGCGCGCGCATCGCCGCGCGCCGCGCACAGGGAAGCGATGCCTCGGAGGCCACGCTCGCGGTGCTGGAGCGCCAGGTCGGCTGGCTGGAACCGCTGGACGCGCGCGAACGCGCGCGCGTGCTGCCGTGATGCGGCCTGCGCAAGACCCGGCATCCCGCCTTCCACACGCGCCTGACACCGGGCTGACTCGGCGCGCAAGAAAATTCAGCCCCGCAGGCCGCGCTTTCACGCGCAGGCGCCGGACGCGCCGCTACCATGCAGCCTGCAGCAGCGCACTGCCGCCGACCCGTCCCCCATCGCTTCCGGAGACACGTTCCATGACCGTCATCACCAACGTGGAAGACCTGCGCGTGCTCGCCCAGCGCCGCGTGCCGCGCATGTTCTACGACTACGCCGACTCCGGCTCATGGACCGAGAGCACCTACCGCGCCAACGCGGCGGACTTCCAGAAGATCAAGCTGCGCCAGCGCGTGGCGGTGAACATGGAGAACCGCAGCACGCGCACCACGCTGGTGGGCGTGGACGCGGCCATGCCGCTGGCCATCGCGCCCACCGGCCTCACCGGCATGCAGCACGCCGACGGCGAGATCCTCGCGGCGCGCGCGGCGCGCAAGTTCGGCATCCCCTTCACGCTGTCCACCATGAGCATCTGCTCCATCGAGGACGTGGCGCAGCACGCGGGCGAAGGCTTCTGGTTCCAGCTCTACGTGATGAAGGACCGCGCCTTCATCGAGCGCCTGATCGACCGCGCCAAGGCCGCCAACTGCGGCGCCCTGGTGCTCACGCTGGACCTGCAGATCATCGGGCAGCGCCACAAGGACCTGAAGAACGGCCTGACCGCGCCGCCGCGCCTGACCCTGCCCAACATCCTCAACATTGCCAGCAAGCCGCGCTGGGCCCTGGGCATGCTGGCCACCAAGCGGCGCCAGTTCGGCAACATCGTGGGCCACGTGCAGGGCGTGAAGGACATGGCGAACCTGGGTGCCTGGACCTCGCAGCAGTTCGACCCCTCGCTCAACTGGGGCGACGTGGAGTGGATCAAGAAGCGCTGGGGCGGCAAGCTCATCCTCAAGGGCATCCAGGACGTGGACGACGCGCGCCTGGCCGTGCAGACCGGTGCCGATGCGCTGATCGTGAGCAACCATGGCGGGCGCCAGCTCGACGGTGCGCAGAGCAGCATCGAGGCGCTGCCCGCGATCGTGTCCGAGGTGGGTTCGCAGATCGAGGTGCACATGGACGGCGGCGTGCGCAGCGGGCAGGACGTGCTCAAGGCCCGCGCCCTGGGCGCGCGCGGCGTCTACATCGGCCGCGCCTACCTGTACGGCCTGGGCGCGCTCGGCGAAGCCGGCGTGACCAAGTGCCTGGAAATCATCCACCGCGAACTCGACCTCACCATGGCCTTCTGCGGCCACACCGACATCGAAAACGTGGACCAGCGCATCCTGCTGCCCGGCACCTACCCGACCGCCTGACCAGTGTCAGGCCCTCACCCCAACCCTCTCCCAGAGGGAGAGGGAGCAAGGCACGGCTTCCGGAGCGAAGTAGCCCAAACCTAGAGACAGCGAGGGTCCGGCTCCGCCGGCCCAAGCTGTCGTCCCCCCTCCAAGCGCCGCGCAGCGGCGCGCCAGAGAGGGGGGAAGCCGCAACGCGGCGCAGGGGGGAGTCCTCTATTTCAATTCATACTCGAAAGTGCTGACCACCCGCAGGCGCTTCATGCGCGAGCTGCCGTCGTCGTAGTCGCTGCCGTCGTCGCCGGTGATGCGGATCACGCCCTGGTTGGCGCTCTTCAACGGCCCGAGCCGCGCGCCCGCCTCGGCCGCGAACTTGTCGGCCTGCTCGCGCGCGTTGCGCGTCGCCTCGGCCAGCAGAGGGGCCTTGATGTCGTTGAAGCCGCGCAACTGGAAATTCGGCCCGCTGCGCCCCTCCTCGCCGCCGCCGAGCTGCACACCCTCCTGGATCAGCGGGTCGACCGCGCGCGCGGCGGCTTCCACCTCGCCCACGCGGGCCGACTTCACCAGCACCCGGCCCGTGCCGTTGAAGCGGAACGGCTGGTTGCCCTGCGCGTATTCGCGCGCGTAGAGGTCCTGCACCTGCAGCGGACGGGCCTCGATCTCCTCCTCGGTGAAGCCGCGCGCCTTCAGGAATGCCAGCACCCGGTCGCGGTCGGCCGACAGCGCCTGCTGCACGCCGCCGAAATCGTTGCCGGCGCGGCGGAAACCGAGCGTCCAGATCGCGAAGTCGCTCTCCGCGCTCTGCTCGGCCAGCCCCTTGACCGTCACCGAACGGTCCGACATGCGGAAACGCTCCAGCCCGCTGCCGACAAAAAAACCCGCACCGGCCACGCCGGCCCCGACGATGAGCGCCACCAGCAGGCGCGAAAAGCTGGACATGATGAAGACCCCTTTCTTTCCATCGACCCGTCTGCCACAAGCCCGACACGAGCGCCGGCCAGATCAAAGGCAGATATTAGTAGACCCGAGGCGAGCGAAGCGAGACGACCCAAAGCCCAGAGACAGCGAGGGTCCGGCTCCGCCGGCCCGAGATATCGTCCCCCCTCCAAGCGCCGCGCAGCGGCGCGCCAGAGAGGGGGGAAGCCGCAACGCGGCGCAGGGGGGAGTCACAAGGTCCAGGGGGTGTCACGGTACTTTTATTTGGTCCACCTCGAACTCCACGTCGCGAAAGCCCTTGTCCAGCTCGCCGGTCAGCTCCACCACGGTCTTGTCGTCGATGGTGCGGCCGGTGGGAAAGTGCTTGGGCTCGATCTCCACGCGGATGCGCCCGGTGCCGTCGTCGAAGGTGTAGTTCTCGCCGCCGTCGTGCGAGACGATGCGTCCGCGCAGGACCGCGCGCTGGTCGTCCTTGCCCTTGTCGAGCAGTTCCTTCACGGTCATGGCCGGAATGGAGCTGGGGCCGGCATAGCCTCGCTGCGCGGCCGGGGCGCCGCCGGCGGCGCTGGGGCCGGTGTAGCCCTGCGCCAGCGCGCCGCCCACAGCGAGCGCGGCGGCGGTGGCGGCCAGGGCGGCGCGCAGGGCAAGGGATCGGGACAGGGGATGGGTCATGAGGGAACTCCTTGAAGGGATGGGGGGTTGCGATCGAACGGCGGCGGGCCGGCCAGCCGCCATGCAAGCCGCTATTGCAGCGGACGAACCTGAAGGGAATCTGATGGGGTGGCCTCTGATGGGGTGGCCTTGAGCGCCAGCACCACGCCCAGGCCGAGCCCGTCCAGCCCCGGGCCCAGGCGCAGTTCCGCGCCGTGCAGCTCGGCCACCCGGGCCACGATGGACAGGCCCAGGCCGCTGCCCGGTACGCCCGTGCCCAGCACGCGGTAGAAGCGCTCGGTGAGCCGAGCGCGCGCTTCGGCGGGCACGCCCGGCCCGTCGTCGCGCACCGCGAGCTCGACCACGCCGCCGTGGCCGCGATCGCTGCCGCCGCGCGGGACGGCCGAGACCTCCACCCGCCCGCCTTCGCGGCCGTAGCGCACCGCGTTGTCGACCAGGTTGCGCAGCGCGCTGAACAGCCACTCGCGCTGGCCCAGGACGCCCGCGGCCCGGCAGTCGATGGCGACGGCCACGTTCCGCGCCGCGGCGGCCGCGGCGCAGTCACGCACCACGTCGTCGAGCAGCGCCGGCAGGTCGATCGGCTGCAGGGCCAGCGCGTCGGCGGTCTGCGGGTCGAGCCGCGCCAGTTGCAGCAACTGGTCCACCAGCGCCGTGCTGCGCGCCACGTCCTCGCGCAGGCGCTGCAGGTCGGCGGCCAGCGGGACCGGATGGCCGGGCGGCTGCGCCACATGGTGGCGCTGCATGAGCTGGATGCGCGAAGCCAGCGCCGCCAGCGGCGTGCGCAGCTCGTGCGCGGCGTCGGCGGTGAAGCGCCGCTCGCGCTCCAGCGCGCGCGACAGGCGCTCCAGCAAACGGTTGATCGCGGCCACCACCGAGCGCACCTCGCGCACCCGCCCCTCGTCGGCCACGGGCGACAGGTCGGCGGGCGACTTGGCCTCGATGCCGCGCGCCATGCGCTCCAGCGGCCCGAGCTGGCGCCGGATCAGCCACCCGTTCACGGCGCCGAGCAGCGCCCACAGCGCCACCAGCGGCCAGGCCAGCGACTCCAGCACGTCCTCGATCAGCTCGCTGCGCTCCTCCCACGCCTGCCCGACCTGGGCCGAAAAGCCCAGCGCCGGATGCCGGCGCACGTGCACGCGCCACCAGCGGCCCTCCACGCGCACGTCGTGGACCGCCCGCTGGCCCAGGCGGGCGGGAGCAACGAAAGGGGCGCGCGGCGCGTCTTCGCCGCGCAGCAGCACGGTGCCGTCCGGGGCGACGATCTGGTAGTCGAGCCGCAGCGCCTGCGGCCCGCGCTCGCCGGCTCCGGCACTCGCCGCACCGCCCTGCAGGGCGCTTTCGCCCAGCGCCAGCACGATGCGCGCGCCCTCCTCCAGCGTGTCGTCGAACGCATCGCCCACCGCCTTCCAGGCGATGAACAGCACGATGGCCGTGCTCACCAGCCCCACCACCACGCCGGACCCCACCGTGGTCAAGACCAGGCGGCGGCGCAGCGAATACCCGGCACGCACGTCAGGCATATCCGCGATCCAAAGACCATCTGCAACGCAGGAAGCCACCCCAACCCAGAGACAGCGCGGGGCGGCTCCGCCGGCCCCAGCTGTCGTCCCCCCTCCAAGCGCCGCGCAGCGGCGCGCCAGAGAGGGGGGAAGCGGCGAAGCCGCGCAGGGGGGTGCTCACCCGTTCATCCGGTAGCCCAGCCGCCGCACCGTCTCGATCCACTGGGGACCCAGCTTGCGCCGCAGCTTGTAGACATGGACCTCGACCGCGTTGCTGTCGACCTCGTCGCCCCAGCCGTACAGCGCCTCCTCCAGTTGCGCGCGCGAGACCACGTGGCCGGGCCGGCGCATCAGCGCGTGCAGGATCGCGAATTCGCGCGCGGTGAGCGCCACCGGCTCGCCGTCCAGGCGGACCTGCTTGCCCGCCTCGTCGAGCGCCAGCGCGCCGTGGCGCAGCACCGGGACCGGGCGCTGGTCGTGGCGGCGGATGGCGGCGCGCATGCGGGCCGAGAGTTCCTCCAGGTCGAAGGGTTTGACGAGGTAGTCGTCGGCCCCCAGGTCCAGGCCTTCGATGCGGTCGCGCACCGCGTCGCGCGCGGTGATGAAGATCGCGGGCACGGCCAGGCGGCGCTCGCGCAGGCGCGTGAGCAAGGCGTCGCCCGACAGGCCCGGCAGGCCGCGGTCGATGAGCAGGCACTGGTAGTCGTGGGTGGCCAGCGCGGCCTCGGCGTGGTCGCCGCGCGCGACGCGGTCGACGGTGTAGCCGTCGAGCGCGAGCCAGGCGGCGATGGATTCGCCAAGGGAAGGGTCGTCTTCGGCCAGCAGGACGCGCATCCGCACACTATAGATAGAGAGAACGATGGTGGCGGCCATCGTCGCACGCGCACATGAAGCCAGGCTGAAGTGCGGCGGCGGCGGCAACGTGGGCCACAATCGCATGCCGTGACCGCCCCCAGCGCCTCGCCCCTGCCCCGCCGCATCGCCCACCTCGACATGGATGCGTTCTACGCGTCCGTCGAGCTGCTGCGCTACCCGCAGCTCAAGGACCTGCCGGTGGTGATCGGCGGCGGGCGCCGGCGGCACGACGATGCGCTGGCCATGGCCTACGAAGGGCGGCTGCACGAGATCCCGGTGGAGGCGTTCGCGCGGCTCGCCGACTACGTGGGCCGCGGCGTGGCCACCACCGCCACCTACGCGGCGCGCCAGTTCGGCGTGGGCTCGGCCATGGGCCTCATGAAGGCAGCCCGGCTCTGCCCGCAGGCGATCCTGCTGCCGGTGGATTTCGAGGAGGTGCGCCGCCTCTCGCGCCTGTTCAAGCGCACCATCGCCGAGATCGCGCCGGTCATGGAGGACCGCGGCGTGGACGAGGTGTACATCGATCTCACCGACGTGCCCGGCGGCCAGCGCGAGGGCGGCCGCACCCTGGCCCGGCTGATCCAGAAAAGCATCTTCCAGGCCACCGGCCTGACCTGCTCGATCGGCGTGGCGCCGAACAAGCTGATCGCCAAGATGGCGAGCGAGTTCAACAAGCCCAACGGCGTGAGCATCGTGCAGCCCGAAGACCTGCAGCGGCTGATCTGGCCGCTGCCCTGCCGCAAGATCAACGGCGTCGGTCCCAAGGCCGACCAGAAGCTGCAAGGCCGCGGCATCCACACCATCGGCGAGCTGGCCGCGCGCGAGCGCGGCTGGCTGATCGAGCATTTCGGCAAGAGCTACGGCGCCTGGCTGCACGACGCGTCCTGGGGCCGCGACGAGCGCTCGGTGCGCACCGAAAGCGAGCCGGTGAGCATGAGCCGGGAAACCACGTTCGAGCGCGACCTGCACGCGGTGCGCGACCGCGCCGAGCTGGGCGCGATCTTCACGCGCCTGTGCGAGCAGGTAGCCGGCGACCTGCAGCGCAAGGGCTACCTGGGCAAGACCATCGGCATCAAGCTGCGCTACGACAACTTCCAGATCGTCACGCGCGACAGCACCATCGACCACTTCATCTGCGACGCGGCGCAGATCCGCCGCCACGCCGGCCTATGCCTCAAGCGGGTCGACCTGAGCCGCCGCATCCGGCTGCTCGGCGTGCGCGTGGGCACGCTGGCCAAGGCGGACGGCCTGCCGCCGGCGCCTGCGCCCGACCCCGGACCGGCCCAGCTTTTCTGAGTTGCGCACCGCTGCGCGGCGCTTCGAGGCTGGGCTTGGCCCCTCGGCCTCTGGGGATGCCGTTGACGGAAGCTGACGCGAAACTTACATTGACACGTGACACCGGCGGACACCACCGCGTCCTCCGGATGCCGGTTTTTCGAACAAGGGCCTGTCATTCATGGCGCTCTGCCTCAGCCTCGACGAGTTGGCGCGCATCAAGCGCTGGCACGTGGCGCACCGGCGGGACCACCCGCTGGAGCTCCAGTTGTGGGATGGTGTGCTCACGCTGTGGGTGATGGGGTGGGTGGGCTGCGTGCCCGCCCTGTTCTCGCAGGCCCTGTGGCTGTGGCCCCTGTGCGCCATGGGCATCTGGGCGCCCACGCTGTACGTGCGCTGGCGCCGGCGGGTGCATGAGCAGCGCCGGCTGCGCTGCGACTGGCTGGCGCCGGACAGTTGACCGAGCGCGCGAGCGAGACAGGCCGCGCCGCGCGCGCAGGCTAGAGTAGCCGCATCCACCGCCGTCCCCATCCCCGGAGCCCACCGCCATGAGCGCCACCGCCGCCCCTTGCTTTGCCCTGACCACCACCGACCACGTCGCCCACCTGGTGCTCAACCGCCCCGCCGAGCTCAACACCATGCACCTGGGCTTCTGGCGCGAGCTCGACGAACGCCTCACGCGCCTGCACCAGGACGGCACCACGCGCGCCCTGGTGATCAGCAGCACCGGCAAGCACTTCAGCGCGGGCATGGCGCTGGACGCCTTCGCCGGCGGCCTCCCGATGGACGACCAGAGCCCCGAAGGCCGCGCCGCCATCTTCGACCTGCTCGCCGAGCTGCAGGCCACCTTCACCAAGCTGGAGACCCTGCGCATCCCGGTGATCTGCGCGATCCAGGGCGGCTGCGTGGGCGGCGCGGTCGACCTGGTCACCGCGGCCTGCATCCGCTACGCCAGCGCCGAGGCCTTCTTCTGCATCCAGGAGATCAACATCGGCATGATGGCCGACGTCGGCACGCTGCAGCGCCTGCCCAAGCTGATCCCGTTCGGGCTCGCCAAGGAACTCGCCTACACCGGCCGGCGCCTGCCGGCCGCGCGGGCGCTGGCGCTGGGCCTGGTCAACGAGGTGTTCGACACGCCCGAGGCCACGCTGGCCGCCGCGCTGCAATGCGCGCGCGAGATCGCGGCCAAGCCGCCGGTGGCGATCTGGGCCACCAAGCAGGCCCTCCACTACGCGCGCGACCACGCGGTGGAAGACAGCCTGCGCCAGGCCGGCTGGCTGCAGGGCGCGGTCTGGAGCAACGCGCACGTGGGCGAGGCGATCGCGGCGATGAAGGAGCGGCGCACCGGCGGATTCGCGCCGCTGGCCACGCTGGAGCCGCTGCGCCCCCTGGACTGAATGAAACACCCCCCTGCGCGGCTCCGCCGCTTCCCCCCTCTCTGGCGCGCCGCTGCGCGGCGCTTGGAGGGGGGACGACATCTCGGGCCGGCGGAGCCGGACCCTCGCTGTCTCTGGGCTGGACCGTTTTATGCGTTGCGGGTGTTGCTCCAGCGGCGTGGAAAACCGAACCGAGCCGCAAGCCCCGGCTACTGCCGCGCGGTGCGCACGTTGGCCGGCGGCGTGCGCGGGTGGCTGCTGCGCCAGGGGTTGATGTCGAGGCCGCCGCGGCGCGTGTAGCGCGCGTACACCGTGAGCTTGGCCGGCCTGCAGCGCTGCCAGATGTCCATGTAGATGCGCTCGACGCACTGCTCGTGGAACTCGTTGTGGTTGCGGAAGCTCACGATGTACTGGAGCAGCCCGGCCTGCTCGATCTGCGGGCCGCTGTAGGTGATCTGCACACTGCCCCAGTCGGGCTGGCCGGTCACCAGGCAGTTGCTCTTGAGCAGGTGGCTGACCAGGGTCTCGGTCACCGGCTGCTCATCGAACGCCGCGCCGAGCCGTTCGGGCGCGGGCTGGTACTGGGTGCACTCGACGTCGAGCCGGTCGAGCAGCAGGCCGTCGAGCTCGTGCACCGGCTCGCGGTCGAACTGCTCGGGCAGCAGCAGCTTCACGCCCGCGCCCGCCTGCACCGGCCCGCCGTGCCAGATCGCCGCGCCGACGTCGGCGCGGATGCGCTCGCGCACCGCGTCCGCGCTCTCGAACGGCGTGTTGTTGAAGCTGTTGAGGTAGAGCTTGAACGACTTGCTCTCCACGATGTGCGTGCTCTCGCACGGCACCGTGATGTGCGCCAGCGCGACCATGGGCTTGCCGCGCGGGTTGAGCCAGCTCAGCTCGAACGCGGTCCAGAGGTCGGCGCCCACGAACGGCACGCTGCCGGTGATGCCGATCTCGCGCCGCTTGGCCTCGCGCGGCAGCGGGAACAGCAGCGCGGGGTCGTACCGGTCGACGTAGGCCGAGGCCTTGCCGAGTTGCGATCCTTCTGGGGTATTCATGAGAATTCGCGCTCGCGCAGCCACTTGGTGGCGACCCATTTTTCGCCCTCGATCACCGGCGCGCCGCCGTGCAGCGTGCGGGTCGAGGGGTGGGGCCGGTCGTAGCTGAAGAACACCGCATTGCCGCGCACCGGCGCCACGTCCAGCCCCACATCGGGAAACGTCGTGCCGCCGCCGCGCGCGGGCTGGTTGAGGTACATCACCAGCGTGGCGACGCGCTGGCCGCCGCGCTTGACGATGGTCGGCGTGCCCGGCTCGTCGGGGTCGAAGTAGTCGTAGTGCGGCTTGTACTCGGCGCCGGGCCGGTAGTGCAGCACCTGGATGCCCTCGCCGTTCTCCACCGGCCAGCCGACCAGGCGCGCGATGCGCGCCTCGACGCGGGCCACGATCGGGTTCTCCCCGCGCGTGAAGAACATGCCGCTGCTGGTGCGGTCGGGGTTGAGCTCCTCGCCGCCGGTCTGGGTCTGCACCGTGAGCGAGCGCGCCAGCCGCGGCCGGGCCGCCTCGATCAAGGCCTCGCACTCCCCGGCATCGAGCAGGTTGCCCAGCACCACCACGCGCGGGTGAGCCAGCGCGGCGATCACGTCGACCCAGCGGTCGCCGCCGTCGACCTGGCGCGGCGACAGGCTCAGGTCCAGGTCGGGCACCGGCACCCCCGGCCCATCGGTGGCGCCCGCGGCCACCGCGCCGGCGGCCGGCGGCGCGGCCGCCAGCACGCGCCCGGCGGACTGGCCGTGCAGGTACTCGCTCAGCGTGGCTTCGAGCGCGGCCACGGCCACCGGCTCGCGCCAGCCCGAGGCCACCATGGAAGCCAGCACCACGTCGGGCGCGAAGCCGGCCTGGGCCTGCTCGATGATCCAGCGCCGCAGCTCGGGCGTGATGGCCTGCGTCATCCGGCATCTCCTTCGCGGCGGAACACCAGGCGCTCGTCCGACGAGGCGGCCGCGTCGAAGCGGTAGCCTTCGCTGTCGAAGCGCTTGAGCTGCTCCACCCGGCTCGCGCGGTGCTCGATCGCGTAGCGCGCCATCAGGCCGCGCGCGCGCTTGGCCAGGAAGCTGATGACCTTCCAGCCGTCGGCGCGGCGCTCCTCGAACACGCAGCTCACCACGCGTGGCTTGAGCGCCTGGCGGTCGACCGACTTGAAGTACTCCTCGCTCGCCAGGTTCACGACCACCGGCGTCTTGTCGGCGGCGGCGCGCCGGTTCAGGTGGTCGGCGATCTGGCGGCCCCAGAACTGGTAGAGGTTGCGGCCCCGGTCAGTGGCGAGGCGCGTGCCCATCTCCAGCCGGTAGGGCTGCATCAGGTCCAGCGGGCGCAGCACGCCGTACAGGCCGCTCAGGATGCATACGTGCTGCTGCGCCCACTCGAGCGCCTCGGCCGACAGCTCGCGCGCCCGCAGGCCCCCGTAGACGTCGCCGTTGAAGGCGAGCACGGCCGGGCGGGCGTTGCGGCGCGTGAAGCGCGGGCGCCAGGCCGCATAGCGCGCGGCGTTGAGCGCGGCCAGTTCGTCGCTGATCGACATCAGCGAGGCCAGCTCGGCCGGCGTCTTCTCGCGCAGCACGGCCACCAGCTCGGCCGACTGGCCCGCGAACAGGGGCCGGGTGTGCGGCACCTCGGCCAGCGGGGTTTCGTAGTCGAGGGACTTGGCGGGGGAGAGCAGGAACAGCATGGGCAGCGGAGACAAAGGGGTGGGCGTCTGTGGGGGATTATCACGCGGGCACCACGCCGGGGCGTCCACCCCGAAGCACCCGGCCGGTCGCGTGGCACGGATTTCGCATCGAGGCTCGGCGTTCCTGCCCATGCACCAAATCGACCCATGTCCGTCCCGATCGAACTCCGCCACCTCTCCCGCCGCTACGGCGCCACGCTGGCGCTGGACACGGTCAGCCTGGACATCGAGGCGGGCCAGTTCATCGCCCTGCTGGGCCCCTCGGGCTGCGGCAAGACCACGCTGCTGCGCGTGGTGGCCGACCTGGACCAGCCGAGCACCGGAACGGTGCGCATCGGCGGCCTGCCGCCCGCGGCCGCGCGGCGCCAGCGCAAGCTCGGGCTGGTGTCCCAGCGCCCGGCCGTGCTGCCCTGGAACACCGCGATCGAGGACGTGCGCTTCACCCAGGACGTGACCGGCCGCGAGGGCCTGCCCGCGGCGCGCCTACTGCGCGACTTCGGCCTGGCCGGCCACGAGAACAAGGCCCCGCACCAGCTCTCGGGCGGCATGCTGCAGCGGGTCAATTTCGCCAGCGCGATCGCCCACGACCCCGAGGTGCTGCTGATGGACGAACCGTTCTCCGCGCTCGACGAGATGAAGCGCGAGGAGCTGGGCCTGTGGCTGGGCGCCGAGCTCGCGGCGCGCCCCAAGACCGTGCTGTTCGTGACCCACCACGTGGACGAGGCGGTGCTGCTGGCCGACCGCGTGATCGTGTTCTCGCCCGCGCCGGGCCGCGTCCTGGCCGACATCCCGATCACCGAGCCGCGCCCGCGCACGGCGGACTTCCGCACCACGGACAGCTTCGTGCGCGCCACCGACCAGATCCGCCACCTGCTGTTCGGCCAATGGAAAGCCGCCGCATGAAAGCCGTCAACCCCGCTTCCTCCTCGGTCCCGCTGCCCGCGGCACGGCCCGCGCCGCTCGACCACCTGCGTCCGGTGGGACGCCTGCTGACCCGGCTCGCGTTCCCGGTGGTCTCGATCCTGGGCCTGTGGCTGCTGGCGGTGGCCTTCTCGGGCCTGCCCGACTTCGTGATCCCGCGCCCGATGCAGGTCTTCGGTGTGCTGGTCAACGAGACCGACTTCGTGACCCAGCACCTGATGGTCACCCTCAAGGCCGCGGCGCTGGGCTTCCTGGCGGCCAACGTGGTCGGCATCGGCCTGGCGGTGCTGTTCACCTCGGTGCCGTTCTTCAGCCGCCTGATCATGCCGGCGGCCATCACGCTGCGCAACGTGCCCTACGTGGCGCTGGCCAGCGTGCTGGTGCTGGCCATCGGCGACAGCCTGGCCACCAAGGTCATGATCGTGGCCATCGCGGGCTTCTTCCCGGTGCTGGTCAACACCATGCGCGGCCTGCGCGCGGTCGATCCGGTGGTGCTGGACCGCATGCGCATCCTCGACGTCAGCCCCTGGCGCGTGTTCCTGAGCGTGCGCCTGCGCTACTCGGTGCCCTACATCCTCGCGGCCCAGGAGATCACCGGCAGCGGCAGCATCATCGTGGCGATCGCCGCCGAATGGATGATCTCCTCCGAAGGCCTGGGCTACGTGATCAACCGCGGCATGGCCCAGTACCGCGGCGACCAGGTCTACGCCGTCGCGCTGCTCGCGGCCGTGCTGTCGTACGCGATCTACCTGCTGGTCCAGCTCGTGGGCCGGCGCATCAACTGGAGCGAGCAGGCCAACGCGGCCCGCAAGTGATCGCGCCCGCCCCCTCTTTTCTTTTCCTCTCCCCTTTTTCCCCTTCCCAAGGAAACACCCCGACCATGAAAAAGACGCTGCTGCAACGCCGCCGCTTCGCGCTCGCGCTCGCGCTGGGCCTCGGCGGCATCCCGGCCGTGCAGGCCCAGCCGGCCGCGCCGGAAGAGATCAAGATCGCCCTGTCCTGGCTGCGCAACGGCCAGTACTCGGCGCTGATGGTGGCCGACGCCAAGGGCTACTTCGCCGAGGAAGGCCTCAAGGTCAGCTTCATCGACGGCGGGCCGGGCAAGAACCCGATCCCCACCGTCGCGGTCGGCCAGGCGCAGTTCGGCGTGATGGGCTCGTCGTTCATCTTCTCGGCGCGCGTCGCGCCTTCGCCCGTGGACGTGGTGGCGATCGGCAGCCTGATCCAGCGCAATCCCTATGTCTTCATCACGCTGGGCAACCCCGGCGATCCGGACCCCACGCCCAAGGACCTGGAGGGCAAGCGCGTGGGCATACAGGCCGACGGCGATATGTTCCTCAAGGCCCTGGCCCAGCGCAACCACCTCGACCTGTCCAAGATCAAGGCCGAGACCGTGCTCGCCAACGCCGAGCCGCTGCTGATCGGCAAGGTCGATTTCTTCACCGGCCACGTGCACAACCAGACCTATCAGGTCGAACTGGAAACGGCCAAGCCCAACGCGCCCGCCCACCTCAAGGGCAAGACCTGGAAGGCGCTGGACTTCAACCAGTACGGCGTGCCCTCGTACGGGGACACCTTGTTCACCACCGGCAAGACGGTCCGCGAGCGCCCCGAGCTGGTGCGCAAGGTGATGCGCGCGGTGGCCAAGGGCATGAAGTCCACCCTCGAAAACCCGGCCGAGGCCGTGAAGCTGGTCGACGCCTACCCGCAGCAGATCGAGCGCGCCGACAAGCTGGCCTGGCGCCTGAAGATCCAGAACCCGCTCAACCAGAGCGCCGCCACCAAGGCCAACGGCCTGCTGTGGATGGACCCCAAGGTGTGGGATGACTCGATGGCCTTCTACAAGGAATTCGACCAGATCAAGTCGGTGGTCCCGGCCGCCGAGGTCATGACCAACGCCTTCAACCCCGGCATCAAGGCCAACTGAGCGCCCCATGACCCACGCCATTCCCACCATCGACATCTCGCCGCTGTTCCAGCCAGGCGCCCAGGAAGCGGACCGCCAGGCCATCGCCGAGGCCCTGGGCCAGGCCGCGCGCACCTACGGCTTCATGAAGCTCGTGGGCCACCACGTGCCCGATGCCGTGGTGGCCGGCACCTTCCGCAGCGCGGAAGCCTTCTTCCTGCAGCCCGAGGAAGCCAAGCTGCCCTACCAGGAGCGCCGCACCAACCGGGGCTTCCAGCCGATGTTCGACAACGTCGACCGCAACGGCAAGCCCAGCGGGCAGGAAGCCTTCAGCATGGGCCACCCCATCCCGCCCGAGGACCCGGCCCTGCTGTCGCTGCCGTTCTACGCCGCCACGCCCTGGCCTTCCTCGGTACCGGGCTTTCGCGAGCAGCTCGAAACCTGCTACCACGCGCTGTTCGGCGTCGGCGAAGCGGTGCTCAGCGCGTTCGCGGTGCACCTGGGCGCGCCGGCCGACTTCTTCGCCAGCGTCTCGCGCAACACGTACTCCAACATGCGCGTGGTGCACTACCCGCCGCAGGAAGCCGTGCAGCACATCGCCGACGAAGGCGTGCGCGCCCACGAGGACCAGGGCCTGATCACGCTGCTGATCCAGGACATGAACGGCGGCCTGGAGGTGCTGGGCCCGGACGGCGGCTGGCTGCCGGTGGTGCCCGACGAGCGCGCCATCGTGCTCAACGTCGCCAAGCTGATGACGCGCTGGACCAACGGACAGCTCAAGTCCGCGCTGCACCGCGTGGTCAACCGCTCGGGCCGCGAGCGCTACTCGATTCCGCTGTTCATCCACCCCAACTACCACCAGGTGATCGACCCGCGCGACTTCGCGGGCCACGAGGCGCCGCGCTTCGAGCCGATCGTGGCGGGCCAGGAGGTTTACGGCAATTTCTCGCGCCAGCGGACTTCGTGGAGCTCCCCCCTGCGCCGCTGACGCGGCTTCCCCCCTCTCTGGCGCGCCTTCGGCGCTTGGAGGGGGGACGACATCTCGGGCCGGCAAAGCCGGACCCTCGCTGTCCCTGGGTTTTTTGGCTTCTTCGCTCCGGAGGGCGTGTCTGGCTCCCTCTCCCTCTGGGAGAGGGTTGGTTGGCGCCCGGTCGAATAAAATCCGGTGCTTCCCCTGCTCTTCTTGTGCGGCATCCTGCGGGATGCCGTTTTTACGCTGGCGCCCCCCATGACCGACACCCTGAACCAGCCCGGCCTGCAATCCCTGGCCAAATCGTTCGAACCGGCTCCGATCGAGGCCCGCTGGGGCCCCGAGTGGGAGCGGCGCGGGATCGGCGCGGCGGGCTTCCGCGGCACCGGCGCGCCCCAGGCCGGCGCGCCGTCGTTCGCGATCCAATTGCCGCCGCCCAACGTGACCGGCACGCTGCACATGGGCCACGCGTTCAACCAGACCATCATGGACAGCCTGACGCGCTACCACCGCATGGCCGGCGCGAACACGGTCTGGGTGCCGGGCACCGACCACGCCGGCATCGCCACGCAGATCGTGGTGGAGCGCCAGCTCCAGGCCCAAGGCATCAGCCGGCACGACATGGGTCCGACGCCGGCCGAGGCGCGCAAGAACTTCGTCGCCAAGGTCTGGGAGTGGAAGGAGCAGAGCGGCAGCACCATCACCACCCAGATGCGCCGCATGGGCGACAGCGTGGACTGGCGCCGCGAGTACTTCACCATGGACGACAAGCTCTCCAGGGTGGTGACGGAGACCTTCGTGCGCCTGTACGAGCAGGGCCTGATCTACCGCGGCAAGCGGCTGGTGAACTGGGACCCGGTGCTCAAGACCGCGGTGTCCGACCTGGAAGTCGAGAGCGAGGAGGAGGACGGCTTTCTCTGGCACATCGCCTACCCGCTGTCCAACGGCAACGGCTCGCTCACCGTGGCCACCACCCGCCCCGAGACCCTGCTGGGCGACGTGGCGGTGATGGTGCACCCCGAGGACGAGCGCTACGCGGCGCTGATCGGCAAGACCGTGCGACTGCCGCTGTGCGACCGCGAGATCCCCATCATTGCCGACGCCTACGTGGACCGCGCCTTCGGCACCGGCGTGGTCAAGGTCACGCCCGCGCACGACCACAACGACTACGCGGTCGGCCAGCGCCATGGCCTGCCGACGATCGGCGTGCTCACGCTCGACGCCGCCATCAACGAGAACGCGCCCGCGAAGTACCGCGGCATGGACCGCTTCGTGGCCCGCAAGGCGGTGGTGGCCGACCTCGAGGCCGCCGGCCTGCTGGTGGAGACCAAGAAGCACAAGCTCATGGTGCCGCGCTGCGCGCGCACCGGCCAGGTCGTCGAGCCCATGCTGACCGACCAGTGGTTCGTCGCGATGAACAAGGCCCCCACGCTCCCCGCTTCGCGTGGTTCGCTGCCCCCCGAGGGGGCTGGCCCCGACGACAACCGCTCCATCGCCCAGAAGGCCATCGACGCCGTGGCCTCGGGCGAGGTAAGGTTCGTGCCCGAGAACTGGGTCAACACCTACAACCAGTGGATGAACAACATCCAGGACTGGTGCATCAGCCGCCAGCTCTGGTGGGGCCACCAGATCCCCGCCTGGTACGACGAGGCGGGCAACGTGATCGTCGCGCGCGACGAGGCCGAGGCGCAGGCCAAGGCGCCGGGCAAGACACTCACGCGCGACCCCGACGTGCTCGACACCTGGTATTCGTCGGCCCTGGTGCCGTTCTCCACCATGGGCTGGCCCGATATTCCAGCCCCCACGCTCGGCACTGACGTGTCCTCGCTGCCCCCCGAGGGGGCTGCTGCGCCTTGGGGCGGCCCGGCGGCGCAGCGTCATGACCTCAGCGACTACAACCTCTACCTGCCGTCCTCCGTGCTGGTGACCGGCTACGACATCATCTTCTTCTGGGTCGCCCGGATGATCATGATGACGACCCACTTCACCGGCCGCGTGCCGTTCCGCCACGTCTACATCCACGGCCTGGTGCGCGACGCCCAGGGCCGCAAGATGAGCAAGAGCGAAGGCAACGTGCTCGACCCGGTGGACCTGATCGACGGCATCGCGCTCGCGCCTCTGCTGGACAAGCGCACCACCGGCCTGCGCAAGCCCGAGACCGCGCCCAAGGTGCGCAAGGACACCGAAAAGGAATTCCCCAACGGCATTCCCGCCTACGGCGCGGACGCGCTGCGCTTCACCTTCGCCGCGCTGGCCTCGCTGGGCCGCAGCATCAACTTCGACTCCAAGCGCTGCGAGGGCTACCGCAACTTCTGCAACAAGCTCTGGAACGCCACCCGCTTCGTGCTGATGAACTGCGAAGGCCACGACTGCGGGCTCAAGGAACACACCAAGGCCGAGTGCGAGCCGGGCCAGCCGTTCCACGGCTACCTCTCGTTCAGCCAGGCCGACCGCTGGATCGCCTCGGTGCTACAGAAGGTCGAAGCCGAGGTCGCCAAGGGCTTTGCCGAATACCGGCTGGACAACGTGGCCAACGCGATCTACGACTTCGTCTGGAACGAGTTCTGCGACTGGTACCTGGAAATCGCCAAGGTGCAGATCCAGACCGGCAGCGCGCCGCAGCAGCGCGCCACGCGGCGCACCCTGATCCGCACGCTGGAAGCCATCCTGCGCCTGGCGCACCCCATCATTCCCTTCATCACCGAGGAGCTCTGGCAGAAGGTGGCCCCGGTGGCCGGCCTGCCGGGCGAGTCGGTCAGCGTGGCGCGCTACCCCGAGAGCCAGCCGAACAAGATCGACGAGGCCGCCATCGCACACGTGGGCAAGCTCAAGGCCCTGGTCGACGCCTGCCGCGCGCTGCGCGGCGAGATGAACGTCTCGCCCGCCACGCGGCTGCCGCTCTACGTGGTGGGCGACGCCGGCTTCATGCGCGCCGCGGGCCCGGTGCTGCAGGCCCTGGCCAAGCTCGGCGAGGTGCGGGTGTTCGACGACGAGGCCGCCTGGGCCGCCGCCGCGCAGGCCGCGCCTGTCGCCGTGGTGGGCGAGGCGCGCCTGTGCCTGTTCATGGAGATCGACGTGGCCGCCGAAAAGGCCCGCCTGGGCAAGGAAGCCGCCCGCCTCGAAGGCGAGATCGCCAAGGCCAACGGCAAGCTGGCCAACCAGGCCTTCGTGGCCAAGGCGCCGCCCGCGGTGATCGAGCAGGAAAAGCAGCGCGTGGCCGATTTCACCGCCACGCTGGCCAAGGTGCGCGAACAGTTGCAGCGGCTCGCCGCTTGACCACCCCCCGCCGCAAAACGGCGCAGGGGGGCGTCACGTCCTCCCTGCGATCGAACTCCACTGCGAGGGCGTGACCGCCTGGGGATCGCCGGTGTCCTGGTAGTCCGGGTGGTCGAGCACCGAGAAGTCGCTGGCCCGCGCCTCGATGCCCGGCGTCAGCGTCTCGTGGATGCGGTGCGCCAGGTACCAGCTCGAGCGCAGCTTGGCCTCCCGCGTGTGCGACCCCAGGCGCGGCGTGAGGTGCAGGTTGGGAATGCCGTGCAGCGGCGTGCCTTCGGCGGCGAACTGCGGGTTGGCGCCGTCGAGCAGGCAGGCGTCGATGCGGCCGTCGCACAGCGCCAGCGCCAGCGCCTCCGGGTCGAACAGCGCGCTGCGGCTCACGCCCACCCAGAGCTGCCCCGGCTTGCAATGGTTGAGCAGGCGCTCGTTGATCCAGCCCTTGAAGCGCGAGGCGTACACCATCTGCAGCGAGACCGCGTCCGAATGGGCCAGCAGGTTCTGCAGCGAGACCGGCTCGACCTTGAGCTTGTCCCAGAGGTCGGCCGCGTGGTGCACCGCCGGGTCGTAGCCCAGCAGGCGCACGCCCAGGCTGCGCAGCATCGGCGCCAGCGTGTGGGCCACGGGCGCCAGGCCCAGCAGGCCCACCGTGCTGCCGGCCAGCTCGCGCCCCATGCGCACCTGCGAGATCCGGCGCCCGAGCAGTGCGCTGACCATGCCGCGCCGGTAGAGCATCAGCAGGCCATAGAGCAGGTATTCCGCGTTGGAACGCACCGTGGCGCTGCGCGCCTGCAGCACGCGCACGTTGCGCCGCGCGCAGGCGTCCATGTCGGTGTTGTCGCTGGAGATCTGCATGCGCGCGACGACCTCCAGCCGGGGCGCGAAGTCCAGGAATTCGCTGGTGACGACCACGTGCGGCGGCAGCACGATGGCGCGCGTGCGGTAGGTGTGCTTGCGCAGCTCCGGCAGGTCGTCGGCGAGCTCGGGACAATAGCTCACCTCGTAGCGCTCCTGAAGCCAGGCCAGCGCCTCGGGCACGAGTGGATCCAGCAGCAGGATTTCCATGGGAAAAAGCTAGCTAAGGGTGGTGGAAACCAGGCGATCCCGTGTGCTCAGCGGCGCTTGAGCACGATGATGTGCTCGCCATCCACGGTCTGCTGCTCCAGCAGCGCGTTGCCGGTCTGCTTGGCAAAAGCCTGGAAATCGCGCAGGGCCCCGGCATCGGTGGCCACGACCTTCAGGGTCTGGCCGCTCAGCATGTCGGCCAGCGCCTTCTTGGCCTTCAGGATCGGCAGCGGGCAGTTCAGGCCACGGGCGTCAAGTTCTCGATCGGCATTCATACGGGAAGGGGAGCATGGGGGGGTATTCTGGAATTACGACATTCTAGTTAGTTATCCAGGGTGCGCGCGCCTGCACGCACCGCATGACCCGAAAACGGCGCCGCCACGTCCGACAGCGGCCGATCGGGCTCAAGCGCGGGAGGAAGAAGACGGCGACGGCGAGGAAGCGGCCGACGAAGAGGTTGGCGCGGACGCGCGCGGCAGGTCATCCCGGAACAGCGGCTCGATGCCGCGCCCGCGCAGCCACTGGGCCAGGGCCAGCCCGGTGCCGGCCCGCCAGCAGCGCACCTGCTCCGGCGGCAGCAGGCGGAACGCCGCGAGCTCGGGCGAGAGCTTGACCTCGCCATGGGCCAGCGCGTGGTAGGTGATGATCACCTGGTTCATGCGCTGGAAGTCGTGCACGCCCACCAGCGACAGCGCGTCCACCTCGAGCGAGGTTTCCTCGGCGACCTCGCGGCGAATGCCCTCCTCGGGCGATTCGCCGGCCTCCATGAAGCCGGTGATCAGGCCGAACATCTCGGGGTTGGTCCAGGCGGCATTGCGCGCCAGCAGCACCTGGCCGTCCAGCTCCACGATGGCCGCGAGCACCGGCGTCGGGTTGTTCCAGTGGGTGAAGCCGCAGGCCGGGCAGCGCAGCCGTTCGACGAGGCCGCTGTCCTCCTCAAGCGCCAGCATGGCCAAGGGCGTGGCGCAGCTCGGGCAGAAGCGGTAGGTCATGCAGGGAACACGCCGGTGGACAGGTAGCGGTCCCCGCGGTCGCAGACGACGAAGACGATGGTGGCGTTCTCCACCGCCTGCGCGACGCGCTGGGCGACCCAGCACGCGCCCGCGGCCGAGATGCCGGCGAAGATGCCCTCCTCGCGCGCGAGCCGGCGGCACATGTCCTCGGCGTCGAACTGGTCCACATTCACCAGTTCGTCCACCAGGCTGGGCTGGTAGATCTTGGGCAGGTATTCCTGCGGCCACTTGCGGATGCCGGGGATGCGCGAACCCTCGCTCGGCTGCGCGCCGATCACCCGCACCGCCGGGTTCTTTTCCTTCAGGAAGCGCGAGACGCCGGTGATGGTGCCGGTGGTGCCCATCGCGCTCACGAAATGCGTGATGCGCCCGCCGGTCTGCTCCCACAGCTCGGGGCCGGTGGTCTCGTAGTGCACGCGCGGGTTGTCCTCGTTGGCGAACTGGTCGAGCACCCGGCCCTTGCCGTCGGCCTGCATGCGCTCGGCCAGGTCGCGCGCCGATTCCATGCCGCCACTCTTGGGCGTGAGGATGAGCTCGGCGCCGAAGGCCTTCATGGTCTGGGCGCGCTCGATCGAGAGGTCCTCCGGCATGATCAGGACCATGCGGTAGCCCTTGATCGCCGCCGCCATCGCCAGCGCGATGCCGGTGTTGCCCGAGGTCGCCTCGATCAGGGTGTCGCCCGGCCGGATGTCGCCGCGCTCCTCGGCGCGCCGGATCATCGACACCGCGGGCCGGTCCTTCACCGAACCGGCCGGGTTGTTGCCCTCGAGCTTGCCCAGGATCACGTTGCCGCGCCGGGCGTGCTCGGCGGCGCCGATGCGCTGCAAGGCCACCAGGGGCGTGCGGCCAATCGCGTCTTCGATCGTCGGATAGTTCATGGCACCACTGTGCCATAATTTCCAGTCGCCGTTGCGCGATGCCCGGGTGGTGAAATTGGTAGACGCGCCGGACTCAAAAAATAGGGACTTCTACGTATGTCCTGCTTGGGTCCATCATCCGCCAAGCCGCATGTGGCAAGGGATTGAGGAATATTCCAGCTCCAGAGCGAGATGCCTGCATTTCGAGCTAGGAGCCAGCCAAGAGCCAGGCTGATACCGCCCGGCTCCAAGCAAGGAGTAGCAGGTAGTTGAAGTAGCATCGCGTCATGCCCGAGTGGTGAAATTGGTAGACGCAGGGGACTCAGACCAAATTTGAGCCCTCCAGAGGAAACTCCGGAGGTGAAGCCCGTCAAACTCGGCGAAGGCCCTGGACGCAAGTCCGAGCTAATACCGAGCCAAGCCCTGGAGCCGAAAGGCTCCTCGGAAGGTGTAGAGAGCAGACGGCGGGCACCTACGGCCGCAAGGCTATGGTGAAGGCGTGCTCCAGACCACGAACGTCCTGCGCAGGCAAGACGGCGGCGAAAGCCGAAGTGGGAAGAAAATCCCCCGCCGCAAGGCGTGCCGGTTCGAGTCCGGCCTCGGGCACCAATTCAGAGCCGCCCCTGCTCACGCAGGGGCGGTTTTTTCATTTCTGTCCTGCGCGCTTGAACCCCGATCCCCGGCCATGAAGGCGTCGAGCATGTGCGGAATCAGCGTGGCCGCGTCCACCGCTTCGCCATACGTCTGCGCGTGCAGCGCAGCGTAGCGGTCGAGGTCCGCGCGCAGGCTGGCCGGGCATGCGAAGGTCAGCTTTGTCGATTCCAGCTTCGGCAAGGGGCCGAGGCGGAGTTTTCTGGCTGTGCACATTGCATCGGCCCTCGCTGGAAGAACATCGGCTGGTACGGGTGCAATGCCAAATCTTTCGCCACAATGATCCGCACCGGCAGGCCCGGCCGTGCCGTCAACGTCGGCTGGATGTTCATGTTGCGCTGGGTCATTTCCTGCCCGACCTGATTGATGCCGTCCTGCCGGTTCTCCGGCGCCGCCAGCTCGGCGCCCACGCCCAGCAGCGTGGTCAGCGCCGCACCGGCGAAGATCCGGCCCCAATACCAGTCCACGCCATCCTAAACATGCCATTCGGGGTCGATCAATTGCCTGAAGCCATCCCGCCTACCTGGCCAGGAAACAGGAACAGCGAGGGATTGATGACGGCGATGCCGCGCCAGGGGTGCAGGCACAGCAGGTGAATCGCCAGATGCACGATTGCCATTGAGGGGCCACCCACTGCTGCTGTGCCTGGCCGCACGAGTGGGTGGGGTCAGGCGAATCCGAATCAGGAAAGTGGGTTCTCGGGCCATCGTGAACGATGCGAGGTATCCTGCCGGTCGGGCGGCTCTGCCGCGATTCGATTCCTAAAGTGGAGAAAGCAGTCATGAACATACTCGAAACCATTCTCGCCGCACAGGGCGGCGCCCAGGTGCGCCAGATGGGCGCCAGCGTCGGGGTCGACGAGAACCAGGCACAGTCGGCGCTCGCGGCGCTGCTGCCGGCCCTGGCCGGTGCCGTGGCACGCAACGCCCAGCAGCCAGGCGGCCTGGAGTCGCTGCTCGGCGCCCTCGGCGACGGCCATCACCAGCGCTACCTCGACGACCCCTCGGCGCTCGGCGACACCGCCACGCTGCAGGACGGCAACGCCATCCTCGGGCACCTGCTCGGCGGCAAGGAAGTCAGCCGGGAGCTGGCTTCGCGCGTGTCGGGCCAGACCGGAATCGGCCCCGACATCCTCAAGAAGATGCTGCCGCTGGTGGCGGCGATGATGATGGGCGGCCTCAGCAAGGGCGCGGTCGGCGCACAGCAGCGGGGCACTTCAGACGGCGGCCTGGGCAGCATCCTGGGCGGCATGCTCGGTGGAGGCGGCGCGAGCCAGGGCGGTCAGGGCGGCGGCCTGCTGGACATGCTCACGCCGATGCTCGATCGCAATCGCGATGGCTCGGCCATCGACGACATCCTGGGCATGGCCAGCCAGTTCCTCACGCGGCGCTGACGCGCGGCAGGGAGCGCGAGGTTTGGACGGGCCAAGGCCGAAGGCGCTGATCAAAAGGGGCGAGCAAGAAGCTGCTCTTGATTCTGGACAACCTGCGCGTGCATCACGCCAAGCTGGCCCTGGCGTGCACCAAGTTGCAACCGATCAAGAGGCCACGGCGCACCACTTGCCCAGCGCCCAGCGCCCAGCGCCCAGCGCCCAGCGCCCAGCGCCCAGCGCCAGTCTGAGCGAATCCGCAAGTACTTCGCACACGATGACCCCGCCCCCCGGGGCACCACTCATTGACCGTCTCTCCAGCGCGTCAGGCCCATCAGCTCCAGCGTGGTCTTGCCCTGCGTGAGCGCTTCCATCATCCTGGCTTCCTTGTCGGCGCGTGCCTGGCCCTGGGCCAGGGTGTGCCCGGCGTGCGCCGCGGGGATGACCAGCACGCCATCGTCGTCCGCCACCACCAGGTCGCCCGCCGCCACGGGCGTACCGGTGAAGCAGATGGGCTGGCCCACCGAAGGGACGCTGGCCTTGATCGTGCCGCGCATCGAGATGCCGCGCGTGAACACCGGGAAACGCCGCGCCGTCAGCGCCGCGATGTCGCGCACGCCGCCGTCGATGACCAGGCCTGCCACGCCGGCCGCCTCCGCCGCCACCGTGAGCACCTCGCCCCAGTAGCCCGCGACGAAGCCGCCGGTGGCGATGACGAGCACGCTGCCGCGCGGCACCTTCTCCATGGCCACGTGGATGGCCAGGTTGTCGCCCGGCGAGCACTCGAGCGGATAGGCTGGCCCGGCCACCGAGGCACCCGCCCACACCGGGCGGATGGCCGCGTCGACGGCGCTGGTGGCAAGGCCCGAGGCCTCGAACAGCGTGGAGGTGCCGAGCTTGCAGGCTTGCGCCAGTTGCGCGGTGCTGTAGGTCATGGCGTTCACCCCCTGGTCTGCAGCTTGTGGTAACCCAGCGCGGCGCGCGCCTCGCCCAGCGTCTTGCCCTGGGCGATCTGCTCGCGGATGCGGGACTCGACGTCTTCGATCTTGCGCGCGGTCTCGGCCACCTCGCGCGCGCGGCCGCGCGGCACGATGACCACGCCGTTGGCGTCGGCCACCACGATGTCGCGCGCGGCCACGCGCACGGTGCCGATGGCCACGGTGGTGTTGACCGATTCCACCTGCACGCGGTCCTTGCCGGTGCGCATGAAGCGGCCGGCGCTGAACATCGGGTAGTTGTCGCCCAGCGCCTTGCCGACGTCGCGGCAGACGCCGTCGATCACCGTGCCAGCGATGCCGCGCAGGCCCGCGTACTGGGTCATGATGTCGCCCCAGACCGTGCAGTCGGTCCGGCCGTCGTTGTCGATCACCACCACGTCGCCCGGCGCCACGTCATCGATGAAATCGCCCACCGTGCCCGGCGGGCTGCTGGCGGGGACGTACTTGACGGTGAAGGCCGGGCCGACCACTGCCTTGGCATAGTCGGCCAGCGGCATGATGCCCAGCGCCTGGCCGTGCAGGCCCAGCTTGTCCATGGCGTCCGATACGCCGGGCGTGTCCAGCCCTTCGAAGAGGGCGACCAGTTCCTGATCTTCCGCGTTCATGATGTTGCTCCTGAAAAAACGCCGGCGGCGGACAGCCCGGCGCCGGGCGCCCTCATCCGCGGGCCACGGCGATGGCCTCGAATTCCTTGTCGTGCATGACCTCGGCCACCGAGCGGCCGGCGCGCACGGCGGCGACCATGCCGTCCTGGCGCCTGGCGATGCGTTCGCCCAGGTCCAGCACCGCCTCGATGCGCGCGGCCGGCACGAAGACGGTGCCGCAGCGGTCGGCGATCACGTAGTCGTCCTCGTGCACGGTGACGCCGGCCATCTGCACGGGCGTGCCCGAGGCGATCTGGATCACCCGGTTGCGCGCGCTGATCATGGTCACGCCGCGCCCATAGACCGGGTAGCCGATGGACGCGCTGCCGTCGATGTCGCGGCTCAGGCCGTCGATGACAGTGCCGCGCACCTTCCTGGCAATGGCGGCGTTGGCCAGGATGTCGCCCCAGCAGGAGATGCCGTCCACGCCCCCGGCCACCACCAGCACGCGGTCGTCGCTGGTCACCGCGTCGATCACGGGCGAGATCAGGTGCACCGCGGGCTTGGCGTCGCCCTTGCGGCCGAGCTGGATGGTGCTGGCGCGGCCGACGATCTTGGGGCAGTCCCACAGCGGGCGCAGGCCGCAGGTGGCGCCGGGCAGATCGAGAAAATCGAGCGCGTCGGAAACGGTGTTGGTGTCCAGCGCCGCCAGGCGTTCGAGAAGGAAGGCGGATGTCGTCAAGGGGTTTGTCTCCTGCGGATCGCCGGATCATCACGGCCCTGTTCTCATACGTGAAATACTATTGAGCTATCTATCTGATACGAAAATCGGAATAGACCCCTCTTTCACCCCGACCAGGAGGCCGCACCGCGCAGCACGGAGGCTACCCAATGAGCACCATCGACTACCGACTGATCCGCCAGCTCTGGATGTTCCTGGCCGTGGCGGAAGAGAAGAACTTCGGCCGCGCGGCGGCCCGCCTCGCCATGTCGCAGCCGCCGCTCACCGAACAGATCAAGGTGCTGGAGCATTCCCTGAAGCTCCAGTTGTTCGAGCGCTCCCGCCGGGGCACCCGGCTCAGCGCCGCGGGTGCCGCCATCCTGCCGGCGGTGCGGCAGTTCGCGCTCCAGGTCGAGCAACTGGAGCGCGTGGTGCGCGAGGTGGCCGCCGGCCAGTCCGGCGTGCTGCACGTGGGCGCCATCACCTCGGCCATGCTCGACACGGTGCCGCCGCTGCTCAACCATCTGAAGCAGGTGCACCCCCGGCTCACCGTGTTCGTGCGCGAGATCGACAGCGTGGACGCCATCCCCGGCCTCGAAGCCGGCGAGCTGGACCTGGCGTTCGCGCGGCTCGATGGCGAGGTCGGCAACGGCATTGCCACGATGCCGCTCACGGAAGACCGCCTCGCGGTCGCGCTGCCCGAAGGACACGCGCTCGCGTCCCAGGCACGGGTGCGGCTCAAGTCGCTCGGCGGCGAACAGCTCGTGATGTCTTCCAGGCAGGTCAGCCCGGTGTATTTCGACATGCTCACCAACGTCTGCCGCACACACGGCTTTGCGCCGCGCGTGCTGCACGAGGTGCGCTCGGTCGCCTCGCAGATCGCCTACGTCGGCTGCGGCCAGGGCGTGGCGCTGGTGCCCGCATCCATGCGCAGGCTGGCCCCCGCCAACGTGGTGATCCGGCCGCTGCACGAAAAGGTGCTGGTGGTGACCGCCGCGGCAGCATGGAACGCGAACCGCCACCACCCGATGGTGGACGACGCGGTGGCGTGGCTGCGCGGGTCGCTGCCCCCTCGAGGGGACTGATCCGGCTTATCGGGTCACTCGCCGCCGTGCGGCGGGGCGCAGAGCAGCTCGGCGCGCAACGGCCGGATGCGTTCCTCCTCGTAGTAGCCGCCGTACTCCGTATAGCGCAGGAACGCCCCTGAACAGCGCGGGCAGCGCCAAAGCGCGCAGCGGTTGTACGGGTGCCAGCCCAGGGCGATGGGCGCGTCAGGCGACCACAGGTTCGTGCCGTGCGGGTGGTGTTCGTCCAGGTGGTCCCCGTCGGCCTCGGCGCCCAGCGGGCCGATGCGTTCGAGGTGCGCGGTGTTCACCGCGCCCGAGAGCGACTCCCAGCCGGGGCGCTGAAGCGCGGCGCAATCGGCGCAGCGCTGGTGCGCTGCGGCCTCGGCCGCATGGGTGCGCAGTTCGGCTTCGGTCATGGGGCTGGAGATAGGCATGGGCGACAGATCAGCGCGCCGCCGGTCGGGCGTTCACAGCAGGCTCGCCTGTTCGGGTGGATAGGTGATGGCCGTGCCGTCGACCCGAGCGAACGGCGTGAGCGGGTGCATCCGGTAGTGGGTCGCCGACAGGATCTCGACCACCGGCACGCCGCGCACGTTCAGCGCATCGGCCACCAGCGAACGGTGGCAGCGCCACGGCACGGCTTCGGCGCACATGATGGCGGTGCGTTTCTCGCGGCCCATCCGGATCAGCGCCGAGACGGCGTCGTGGAACGCCGCGCTCTGCATGTAGTCGGCATAGCCGCGAAAGCTCGCGTTGCGCCAGCCGGCATTGGGCGAGTCCTTGCGGGGGTGCCGCAAGCCGCCGAGCGACGGCATCGGGACATATTCGATCCGCCCCGGCGCCAGGCTGCCGGCCAGCGCGTCGGCGTTGAACTGCGGGTTGAACCGCGAACGGGGCACCGTGCGGACGTCCACCAGCCGCTCGATGCCATAGACGCCGAGCAGGCCGGCGAAATCGACGATCGGCAGGGTCGAATGCCCGACGGTGAAGATCGCGCCCTCGGGCCAATGGGCGTCCTGCGGTGGCGGTGTCTGGCTCAATGTGCTGCTCCGGCCATTGCGCGTGCCGGTCCTGCCGCTATTGTGCCCGCGGATCGCCGGCCCGCGGCGCGGGGCCGAGGCCCAGGCCCAGGATCGCCGGACGCGGTCAGCGCACCGCCGCGGCGCCGGACCGCACCTGCTGCCGGATCTCCGCCGCCGTGCCCTTGAACCATTCGGCGATCGCGATGTTCTGCTCGAACAGCGAATAGCGTGCGCCCCCTCCGTAGTCGGGCATGTCGATCATGTCGGTGGTGATGTAGCGCAGCGGGCTGTCGGGCGTGGCGTAGTGGTGGCGCAGCATGCGCCGCACCACTTCCTTGCAGGGCTCCACCCGCCAGGCGGTCCAGGGCGAATGCCACTCGCCCGGGCGCGGGCGCAGGAACGGGTACTGCACGGCGCGGCCGTAGTGCCCGTTGTCCGTCATCTCCCACAGGTTCTTCGGGCCATCGGGCGAGACGGGACGGATCTGCAGCCAGTGCACCATGTTCTGGGCGATCCAGTCGTCGATCACGTTGCCCGGCTCGTAGGGGTCGATCACCAGCGCGCCCGATTCCACCTCGGCGCGGATGCCCACCACATCCTGCTCCTCGGGGTTGTCGATCTTGAGCAGCGCGTGGCTGTGGTCCAGCACGAAGTGAAACGGGATGCCGCCGGCGCGCACCTTCTCGGCCACCGGGGTGATGCGGCGCACGTCCTCGCTCCACATGTAGATGTGGATCTCCATGCCGATGGCGATGCCGATCCGCTCGCCCAGGTTCCAGGCATGGTGGTAGAACGCGACGATGTCGTCGTCGGTGACGACGTGGCCCTGGGCATGCCTGGTGTACAGCATGATGTTGTGGAACTCGCCCCCGGCCTCCTTGGCGATGCGCAGGTTCTTCTCCAGTTGCGCCTCGTCACGGCCCGCGGTGTACGACCACAGGCCGGTGCGGATGGGCATGCCGTACTTGTTCGACAGCCGCAGGTATTCCGCTTCCTCGCCCGGCTGGGGGAGGCGGTCGAAGTGGTCGAACACCCGGCTGTCGCGCAGCATGCGGAACTGTTCCTCGAGCGACACCGGTGCCACGTGGCGGATGCCGCGGCCATTGCAGCCAATGGAGAACTCGCTCATGACGCCACCCCGGTTCGTTGCGGGATCGCGGGATCGCTCTCCGCGGCCTGCAGGCGCGCGACGAGCCGGCGGATGCGCGCCGGCGCGTTGTCGATGCCGAGCCGGACGAGCTCGCGCACGCCGAGCCGGTCCTGTTCCCGCTGGATGAGGGCGAGGATATGGGCGTCCTCCAGGAAGGTGTCGTTCATCAGGCGGACCACCTTTGCGTCGGCCTCGGCGCTGCCCACCTGGTAGTTGCGCAGGTGCAGCCAGAAGTAGTGCGTCGTGGTTTCGGTCTCGGGTGTGAGGAAGTTGTACGAGAAGGACCGGAATCGCGCGGCATCGCGCTCGGCATCGCTGTGCTCGCGCCCCGTCTCCAGGCAGCCGAAGTCCACGTAGGACACCGAAGGCAGGATCAGGTAGTAGTACTGCCAGCGGTCCACGTGGCCGTCGAAATCGCCCATCGCCTTGACCAGCGGCACCGGCTCGGCGTCGTTGATCCAGCGGTAGGCCAGCACGTGGTTGTCCCCCTGTTCCACCTTCACGCCCACGTCCTCGGCGGCGGCGTTGCCGATGGTGTTCTTGTGCACGAAGGTGGTGTGCGAGGGATCGACCAGGTTGTCGGTGATGTTGAGGTAGTTGGTCTTGAAATGCAGGTACTGCCCGTCCACCAGCGCCCAGCCCGGCTCGCCGTAGCGCTCCACCCGCACGATGGCGGCTGGATCGGCCAAGGCGGGGTCGCCCATCCAGATCCACACCGCGCCATAGCGCTCGACCAATGGGAACGAGCGCGCGCAGGCCGAGGGCGGGATCGCGCTCTGGCCGGGAATGCGCACGCACCGGCCGGCGCCATTGAAGGTCATGCCATGGTAGCCGCACTGCACGTCGTCGCCCACCAGCTCGCCCACCGAGAGAGGCGCGAGCTTGTGCGGACAACGGTCGATCAGCGCGGCGGGCGTGCCATCCTGGCGGCGCCACAGCACCACGTTCTCGCCCAGCAAGGTGCGGGTGGTCAGTTGGCGACCGATCTCGGCACTCCAGGCCGCGATGTACCAGGCGTTCTTCACAAAGGTGGCCATGCTTCCTTCTCCTCGGGGCTCACGCTGCACATTCCCATGATGCAGCGCAACGGTCCAACCCAGAGACAGCGAGGGTCCGGCTTTGCCGGCCCAAGCTGTCGTCCCCCCTCCAAGCGCCGCGCAGCGGCGCGCCAGAGAGGGGGGAAGCCGCAAAGCGGCGCAGGGGGGTGTTCCATGTCCACCTCAATGCGCCCCCACGCGCTGCGCAACGGAGATCGGGTTCACCGCATCACCCCGGCTGCCGTTGAAGAACAGGTTGAGCGCGAAGGCCGTGACCGCCGCGAGCAGGATGCCGGACTCGATCAGCAGGTGGATGCCGTGCGGCAGCCACTGCTTGAACTGGGGCGCCATCAGGGGAATCATCCCCATGCCCACCGAGATCGCCACGATGAACAGGTTGTGGCGACGCGACTTGAAGTCCACGGCGGCCAGCATGCGCACACCGGTGGCCACCACCATGCCGAACATGACCAGGCCAGCACCGCCGAGCACGAAAGTGGGCACGGACTCCACCAGGGCGGACATCTTGGGGATGAAGCCCAGCACGATCAGGATCACGCCGCCCATCACGCACACGAAGCGGCTGCGCACGCCCGTCACGCCGATCAGGCCGATGTTCTGGCTGTAGCTGGTGTAGGGAAAGGTGTTGAAGACACCGCCGATGAGCGTGCCCAGGGCGTCGGTGCGCAGCCCGCCCGAGAGCGCCTTGCGCTCGAGCCTGGCGTTGCAGATATCGGCCAGTGCGAAGAACATGCCCACCGACTCGACCATGATCACGACCATGACCAGCGTGAAGGTCAGGATCAGCAGCGGATCGAAGACCGGCATGCCGAAGGCGAACGGCTTGATGACACCGAAGAAGTCGGCCTTGGCCACCTTGTCGAAGTTCATGTAGCCCAGGGCCGTGGACACGATGCCGCCGACGACGATGCCCAGCAGCACGGCGATGTTGCCCATGAAACCCTTGGCGAACTTGGCGATCAGCAGGATGGCGACCATCACCAGGGCCGAGATGCCGATGCCGTTCAGGGGCGCATACCGGGGGTTGGGCGCGCTGGGCGCCAGGGCCAGGCCCTGCGGCGGGGGCGGCACGGCGGTGCCCTGCGCGGCGGCCATGGCACTGACATCGGAGAGCCATTTCGCGTGCTCCGGATTGACGACGCTGGGTGCCGTGGGGCCGACCGGGGTGCCGAAGATCCAGTTGATCCCCACGCGCATCAGCGTGATGCCCACCACCAGGATGATGGTGCCCGTGACGACGGGCGGAAAGTAGCGCACCAGCCGGCTGATCATCGGCGCGATGACCAGGCCGATAATTCCCGCCCCGATGATGGAGCCGAACAGCAGCTGGGCGCCTTCGGCACCCGGGTAGCTGCCGGCGATGGCGATCATGGGGCCGACCGTCACGAAGCTCACCCCCATCATGGTGGGCAGGCGCAGGCCGAACCATTGCGTCACGCCCAGCGACTGGATGATGCTGACCACGCCGCAGCAGAAGAGGTCGGCCGAAATGAGCATGGCGACCTGCTCCGGGCTGAGCTTGAGGGCGCGGCCGACGATGAGCGGGATGGCCACCGCGCCGGCGTACATCACCAGCACGTGCTGGAAGCCGAGCACCGTCAATCGGCCGGCGCCCAGCCGCTCGTTGACGGGGTGGTCGGCCGCCGTGGCGTCGGTGGCGGCCGCCGATGGCGCCTCGGGATCTGTCGCTCTGTCATGGGTGGTCGTCATGCTTGTCTCCTGTCGTTGTGGGGTGTTTTCAGGCAATCGAACGCGCTCGCTCAGGGCCCGCCGGGCGGGTCCAGGAAGCGCCGCAACCGGTGGCCCAGCTCGACGGGCGCTTCCAGGGGAATCAGGTGCCCGGTCTTTTCGATCACCTCGAAGCCGGCGCCGGGCACGCAGGCCGCCATCCGCTGCATCACCTCGCGGCGCACGAAGCTCGAGGCGCCGTTGAGCAGCAAGGTGGGCACCTGCAGCAGGCGCAGCTCGCTCCACCGGTCGTCCCGGCGAAACGGCCAGCGCCGCAGAAAGAAGGGATCGTGCTTGCGCGCCCACCGGCCGTCCGCGCAGGGCCGCACCGATTGCTGCGCGAAGATGTCCAGCAACGCCTCCGGCGCATGGGGGTTGGCCTGGCGCTCCCACGCCAGCACATCGGCGATCGCGTCGAAGGACGCCGGGCGCTGGGCCACCGCGTCCTGGTCGATCGCGAACGAGGCCTCGACGTCGACGATGGCCAGCCGCTCCACGCGCCGCGGATGGGCCGCCGCGTAGCCGATGCCCGCCAGCGCACCCCAGGACAGCCCCGCGAGGGCCACGCGCTCCACCCCCAGCGCATCGATCAGCGCCGCCAGATCGGCGATGTGGTGTTCGGTGCCATAGGCGTCGGCGCCGGCCCACTGGCTGTCGCCATGGCCGCGCAGGTCGTAGGCGATCACACGGCGCGTCTGCGCCAGCTGCAGGGCCACGTCGTGCCAGAGCCAGGCGTGCCCCGTGACGCCGTGCAGCAGCAGCAAAGGCGGCGCCGCGCCGTCCTGGCGGCCGAACGCCAGCGCGTGCAGCCGGACCCCGGCGCCAGGCAGCCAGAGGTGTTGCACGGCACCCGTCGCGCGCATGCTCATGCCCTGCTGGCCGCTGACGACATCTCCGCCAGCCAGCGGCGGTACTCGATCGTCACCACGTCGGCGTGCCGCACCGGGATCTCCCGCTCGCCGGGGGGTGGCGCGGAGAGGTGGAACCACAGGGGCCGCTGCGATTCGATGATGGGCTTGTCCTGCGCGAGCACCTCGTCCTCGAAATCCATGAAGAACTTGTCCCACGTGGGCTCGATGCCGAAGTCGCGCGCCTGCCACCAGAAACTGCGCGTGGTGTGCGCGTTGACCGGACAGGCCGCCATGAACAGCACGTAGCGCTTGCCATTGGGAAAGATGCGCTTCAGGTGCACGGCGTGGGGCATGGTCACGTGGTACTCGTTGACCGGCTCGATCCACTCGTCGGTGATGCCCAGCAACTGCTTCTTCAGCCCCACCCCGGGCTCCTTGACGCCACCGCGGTCGAAGCGCAGCACATGGCCTTCGCGCCAGACTTTGACCGGCTCGACGCGCGGGTTCTCCCGGCTGCCGATCGACCCATCGTGGACGAAGGAAAAATGCGCGAAATCGACGAAGTTCTCCAGCCGGCGCGGCGAGCTGGTCTGCCAGTCGTACGGCTTGCCCTGCAGCACCCGGTAGCTCGGGTCGTTGATTTCGTCGAAGACGGGCGGCGGCAGCAGCGGTTCTTCCAGCGCCACCCAGACGATGCCGCCCTGCTCCGCCGCGTGGTACCGCTCGACCGAGGCGCGGATGCTGCCGGTGAGTTCCTCGCGCGCGGGCACGCGGGTGCACTGCCCCTGGCCGTCGAACCGCCACCCGTGGTACGGGCACTCGATGGTGCCGTCGACGATGCGGCCCAGCGCGAGGTTGGTGCCCTTGTGCGGGCAGCGTGAATGCAGGGCATGCAGTTCGCCGTCCAGGCGGGCGAGCACCAGCGGCACGCCCAGCAACTCGGCGGCCACCGGCTCGGTCAGCACGTCGGACGCATACGCGACGGGGTGCCAGTACTTTCGCAAGGCCCTGTACAGGGCGGGCTCGCTCTCCACGGCAGGCTGGGCCGGGATGCAGGCGGAAGGCAGTGCGCTCATGATGGGCTCGTTCCTGGGAAGGGTTCAATGGAAATGGGCGCCGCCGTTGACGAGCAGGCTCTGCCCGGTGACGAAGTCCGAACCCGGCCCGACCAGGAAGGCCGCCGCTCCCACCATGTCCTCGGGCACCTGGGTGCGCTGGATGCAGCGCTGCGCCACCGTCTTCTCGTCGGCCGCGCGGCCTTGCTTGGCCACGATCTCCGGGTCGGGGATCAGGTCGGGACACAGGCTGTTGACGCAGATGCCGTCGGTGCCGACCTCGCGCGCCAGCGCGCGCGACAACCCGAGCACCGCCGCCTTCGACGACACGTAGTGCAGGAAGTTGGGCACACCCTTGTACGGCGTGTTGGACGAGATGTTGACGATCTTGCCGTAGCCCTGCTCGCGCATGTAGGGCGTGACCGCCTTGCAGCACAGCCAGACGCCGCGCACGTTGACGGCGTAGCAGAGGTCCCATTCGTCCACCGTGATGTCGGTGAACGAGCCGAAGGTGCAGCCTTTGAAGAAGCCGGCGTTGTTGATCAGCCCGTCGATGCGGCCGAAGCGCTCGAAAGCCGCCTGCGCCATCGACTGCGTCGACGCGGCATCGGCGACGTCGACCACCAGGCTGATCGCCTGGCGGCCCAGCGCTTCGATCTCGCGCACCAGCGCCGGCAACGGCGCCCGGTCGGCCAGCACCAGGTGAGCGCCCTCGCGCGCCAGGCCCAGGCACAGGGTCCGGCCGATGTTGCCGCCGGCGCCGGTCACGATGATGGTTCTGCCGTTCAGTGGTGTGGTCATTTTTCTGCGTGTTCTCTGGGGAGAATGTGTAAAAGGCGAAAGGGCCGTGCCGATGCACCGGGTCAGAGGTCCAGCACCAGCGAGTCGCCATGGCAACGCGACACGCAGACCATCATGGTGGCGTTGGCCGCACGCTCCGCGTCCGACAGCACGTGGTCCCGGTGGTCGGGCGTGCCGCCGAGCACCGGCGTCTCGCACGACCCGCAGATGCCTTGCCGACAGGAGTTCAGCACGGTGATGCCGTGGTCCAGCAAGGTGTCGAGGATCGAGGCGCCGGCCGCCACGTTCAGCTCGATCCCGGAGCGCGCCAGACGGACCACGAAAGCGCAGGACGCCGCCTCTTCGGCAGCGGCGGGTGCAGCGGGCGCACCGGCGAAGTACTCGACGTGGACGCACTCGGGCGGCAACGCGGCGCAGGCGCCGGTGAAAGCCTGCATCAGCGGCGACGGGCCGCAGCAGTAGAAGTGCGCGCCAGGGTGGCGCGCCACCACGGCCGACAGGTCCAGTGAGGCCACGCCCGATTCGTCGTCGAACACGGGCACCAACCCGCGCTGCGGCGACCCGCTCACGCACTGGAACAGCGCATCGAGGAAGGCCGCCCGATCGCGGGAGCGGGCGCAGTAGTACAGCACGAAGGGCCGATCCATGGCCTGCAGGCGCCGCGCCATGGCGTACAGCGGCGTGATGCCGATGCCGCCGGCGATCAGCACCGTCTGCTGCGCGCGCTCGTCCAGCCTGAAGTGGTTGCGCGGCGCACCGATCTGCAACCGGTCGCCCACGCGCACGCGCTCATGCAGATGCCGGGATCCCCCCCGGCTTTTCGCATCGAGGTTCACGCCGATGACGTAACGCTGCGACTCGCCCGGGTTGGTGATCGAATACTGGCGCACCAGGCCGTTCGGCAGGTGCACGTCGATGTGCGCACCGGCGTCCGCCGGCGGCAACTGCACGCCCTTGTCGGCAGGCCAGAGCTCGAACGAGCGCACCCCGTCGGCCTCGAGGCGAATGCCGCGCACGCAGACGGAAAACGGCGGTGCAATCGATGAAGAACTCATGGGGCGGCGAACGAGAACCGGGGTTCGATCTTTGGTATGGGCGGCATTTGAGCAGCATCTTTTCGATCAAACAATCAGTAAAATCAGATCGATATTGCGGAAAATCCGATAAATAATCCGACCCATGAACGTCACCCTGCGACAACTCCGGGCCTTCCTGGCGGTGGCCGAGGCCGGCCAGTTCACGCTCGCGGCCAGCCACCTGCACCTGAGCCAGTCCGCCCTGAGCGGCCTGGTGAAGGACCTCGAGAACGAGCTCGACGTGCGCCTGCTCGACCGGCACACGCGCAGCGTGCGACTCACCGAATCGGGCAGGCTGTTCCTGGAGCACACGCGGCGCGTGCTGCTCGAACTCGACCAGGCACTGCAATTGACGCGGGACACGACGCGGTTCAACCGCGGCCGCGTGAAGGTCGCGTGTTCGACGGTGCTCTCCAGCACCCTGGTCGTGCCCTTCTTCGCCGCGTTCCGGGCCGTGCATCCCGGCGTGCGGCTCGAGCTCATCGACGTCGCCGAGCAGAACATCCCCCGCGCGGTGCTCGACGAAAGCGCGGACATCGGCATCGGCACGCAGGCCCAGACCGATCTGGAGATCCTCGCCACCCCCCTCTTTCAGGATGTCTATTGCGTCGTGATGCATCCGGAGCACCGGCTGGCCAGCCGCCGCTCGGTGCCCTGGCGCGCGCTGGAGGACGAGCCCTGGATCGCCCTGTCGCCCTCGAGTCCCATCCGCCGGCAGATCGACGCCCACCTCACGGCATTGGGCATCCGGACCATGGCCGCCTACGAGGTGTCCTTTCCCGGCACGGTGCTCTCCATGGTGCGCCAGGGGCTGGGCCTGTCCATCCTGGCGACCAACGTGCAGCAGATGATGGATGCACAGGACCTGTGCTTCCGGCCGCTGGCCTCGCCGGTGCCCAAGCGGGTGGTGGCCACCTTCCGCCAGAAGCAGCGCGCGCTGTCGCCGGCCGCGCAGCGCTTTCACGATTTGCTGGTGGTCTGGGTGCGGGACCACCTGCACCGGCTCTCACCGCCTGCGCGGCGCGAGAAAAGCGGCGGCGGCGCTCCAAGGCCTCACCGCCCGCCGAGGATTCAGGCGCCGGCCGCCAGCCCCTGAGACACCTGCGGATAGCGCAGGCGCAGCCCGAGCTCGCGCTTCATCCGCTGGTTGCGCAGCCGGCGCGACTCGCCCATGAAGCTCAGCAGCACCAGCGGCAACTGGTCGCCCGCGGCGTCGCGCGCGATGCGCGGCGGCCGCGGCAGGCTGTAGAGGTCGGCCGCGAGATCGAAGTAGTCGCCCATCTTCAGCTCGGTGTCGTCCACCACGTTGACGTTGCGCTGCGGCCGGCCGCGCCACAGCGCGAGCGCGCAGGCGCGCGCGAGGTCGTCGGCGTGGATGTGGCTGGTGTAGACGTCGTCCTCGGCGCGCAGCACCGGCGTGCCGCGCAACAGGCGATCGCGCGGCGTGCCGCCGGGGCGGTCGGGCGCGTAGATGCCGGGGATGCGCAGCACGGTGGTGCGCACGCCGGCCGCGCGGCCCAGCCAGTGCACCGCGGCCTCGGCATCGGTACGGCGCCAGGCGCGCGGCGTCAGCGGCCGCGCGGGCGTGGCCTCGCTGACCCAGCCCCCCTGGGCATCGCCGTACACGCCGCTGGTGGAGCCGTACACCAGCGCGGCCGGCGGCGAGCGCCGGGCGAGCGAGCGCACCAGGGCGCGCGTGCGCGGATCGAGCCGCCAGTCCACCAGTTGCTCGCCGGCGGGCGGCGGCGCCAGGTGCAGCACCCGCGTCGCCAGGCCCGCGAGCCGCTGCAGGCTGCGCGGATCGTCCAGGTCGCCGACCAGGGGCGTGACGCCGCGGCCTCGCAACGCGCCCACGCGCGCCGGGTCCGAGGTCAGCGCCAGCAGCCGCACGCCGCGCAGTTCGCGCGCCGCGCGCAGCCCCACGTCGCCGCAGCCGATGATGAGCACCCGTTCGCGCCGGAAGCGCGCGGGCAAGGCGCCGAGAAGGCTCATGCGGGAATCCGAATTTGAGACAATGGCCGGTTGCGGGCCGCCGCAGCCCCTCCACCGTGCTTCACATACCAGTTTTCAATGGCGCAGCGCGCCAACCACAACGTATGAACGCCACCACCCAGCCCAGTGCACCCGCGGAACCGGCTTTGCCGGGCCGCAGGGTGCGCCCCCCAGTGGGGGGAGGCGCCGCAGGCGCTTCGGGGGGCGTTCATCTCAGAGCCACCAGTATGACATTCACGATCACCGTCGAGCCCAGCGGGCGCACCTTCACCGCCGAACCCGAGGAAGCCATGCTCGCGGCCGGCATCCGCCAGGGCATCGGCCTGCCCTATGGCTGCAAGGACGGGGCCTGCGGCTCCTGCAAGTGCAAGCTGCTCTCGGGCCGCGTGGTGCACGGGCCGCACCAGCCCAAGGCCCTGAGCGCCGACGAGGAGGCCGCGGGCTACGTGCTGACCTGCTGCGGCGTGCCGCACAGCGACGTGGTGCTCGAATCGCGCCAGGTGACCGAAGCCGGCGCGTTCCCGATCAAGAAGATGCCGGTGCGCGTGAACACTCTGGAACGCGCCTCGCACGATGTGATGGTGCTGCGCCTGCAACTGCCGGCGAGCGACATGTTCCGGTACCACGCGGGCCAGTACGTGGAGTTCCTGCTGCGCGACGGCGACCGCCGCAGCTACTCCATGGCCAACGCGCCGCACCACCAGGCCACGCAGCCGGGGCTGGAGCTGCACCTGCGCCACATGCCCGGCGGCAAGTTCACCGACCACGTGTTCAACACGATGAAGGAGAAGGAGATCCTGCGCATCGAAGGGCCCTACGGCAGCTTCTTCCTGCGCGAGGACAGCGACAAGCCGATCGTGCTGCTGGCCTCGGGCACCGGCTTCGCGCCCATCAAGGCCATCATCGACCACATGCAGCACAAGGGCATCTCGCGCCCGGCCACGCTGTACTGGGGCGGACGCCGGCCGGCCGACCTGTACCAGAACGCCTGGATCGAGGCGCGCGCGGCCGAGATGCCGAACCTGCGTTACGTGCCCGTGGTGTCCGATGCCCTGCCCGAAGACGGCTGGACCGGCCGCACGGGCTTCGTGCACCTGGCCGTGCTGCAGGACTCCCCCGACCTCTCGGGCCACGAGGTGTACGCCTGCGGCGCGCCCATCGTGGTCGAGTCGGCCAAGCGCGACTACGTCGGCAAAGCCGGCCTGCCCGAAGAAGCCTTCTTCGCCGACGCCTTCACCAGCGCCGCCGATAAAGTGTGAGCATCACGATCACCCCTACCCGCACAGGAGACCCCGCCATGAAAACCAACCGCCGCCAAACGATCACCGCCCTGGCCGCCGGCCTCGCCGCGCCGGGCCTGGCCTGGGCCCAGCAGCCCGCCAACCCGATCCGCATCGTGGTGCCCTTCGCGGCCGGCGGCCCGATCGACGTCACCGCGCGCATCCTGGCCGAGGCGGTGAAAGGCACGCTGGGCACGGTGATCGTGGAAAACCGGCCGGGCGCGGGCGGCAACATCGGCGTGAGCGCCGTCGCCAAGGCGCCCGCCGACGGCCTCACGCTGGGCATCTCCACCACCGCCTCGCACGGCATCAACCCCTGGCTGTTCAGCAAGCTGCCCTACGACCCGGCCAAGGACTTCGCCGCCATCACGCAGATGCTGCGCGTGCCCAACGTGCTGGTGATGAACGCCGAGACCGCCAACCGCCTGAACATCCGGTCCGTGGCCGACCTGATCGCCTACGGCAAGGCCAACCCGGGCAAGCTCAACTACGGCTCGGGCGGCAACGGCAGCGCGGGCCACCTGGCCGGCGAGCTGTTCAAGAACCAGGCCGGCATCTTCGCGGTGCACATCCCCTACAACGGCGGCAACCCGGCGCAGCTCGGCCTGCTTTCGGGCCAGGTGGACTTCAACTTCGACAACCTGGCCACCGCCGCGGCCAACATCCGCGCGGGCAAGCTCAAGGCCCTGGCCATGACCACCGCCGAGCGCAGCAGCACGATGCCCGAGGTGCCGACCGTGGCCGCCACCCTGCCCGGCTTCGAGATCGACACCTGGTGGGGCCTGATCGCGCCCGCCGGCACGCCGCCCGAAACGGTGCGCCGGCTCAACGCCGCGTTCACCGCCGCGCTGAACTCGGCCGACGTCAAGGGCCGCTTCGCCCAGCTCCTGGCCGAGCCCGCGCCCAGCACGCCCGAGCAGTTCGACGCGTTCATGACGCGCGAGCGCGCCAAGTACGAGCGGATGGTCAAGCTGTCGGGCGCCCGGGTGGATTAGGGCCTGGCAGCGATCCGCCTCCGCGGCGACCAGGCCAGACGCGGCCCGCGCCCGAAGCGCAGCACCAGGTCCGGCCGCCGGCCGGGCAGACCGGCCAATGCGGCCAGGTCGGCGCGCAGCGCCGGCACTTCGGCGGGCTGGTTGACGAACGCGGTGCGCAGGTCCAGGCGCGTGGCGGCCAGTTGCAGGCGCTGGCTGGCCCGCCCGACCTGTACCCAGCCCCGCGCATCCTCGCGTTGCGCGAACAGCAGCACCGCGCCCGCCGACGAATCCATGTGCGCGGCCAGGCGGTCGTTCTCCGGTCCGGGCCGGAAAGCCAGCCGGAACGCCAGCGGCCCGAGCCAGGTGGGCAGGCTGGGGTTGCCGGTGGTGGCGCTGAACAGCCCGTCGCCCGAAGCCATGGCCTGCGCCGGGTTGAAGCGCAGCCACTGCCTGAGCTCGGCCAGGAAGGCCGGGTCGCGCATCTGCGCGCGGTTGCCGGCCACGGCGAGCTCGCGCAGGCGGCCTAGCCGGGCGCGGTCGGTCAGCACCACCACGTCCACGCCGGGCAAGGAAGCGGCGCGCACCAGCGCCTCCACCTCGGCCGGCGGGCGCGGCTGGCCGTCGTACGCGGCGCGGGTCGACTGCCGCCACGGGATGGCCTCGGCCAGCGGGTCGGCTGGCGCGGACGTTGTTGGCGCGGCGAAGCCGCAGCGCACGCCCGCAGGCCCGGCCGACTCGATCTGGCCCGCGCGGCCCGACAGGCCCGCGGCCAGCAGCAGGTTCTCCGCCGCGCAGCCCAGGCTGGCGTACAGGTGGTGGTCGTCCGGGTCGACGGCCGGCGTGCGGCGCGTGAAGTCCGGCGCGAGGGTGATGGCCCGCGGGAGCCCGGCAGGCCCTTCGAGGTGGAAGCGCCAGGGCTGCGTGTTGTGGCTGTTGGCCGCCAGCGCGGCGTAGCGCAGCCACTCCGCAGCGCCGGCTTCGGGGGCCAGCGGCCTGCGCAGGTCACGCGCCCAGGCCTCGTAGCGGGCCGCCGACACCAGGCCCGGCCAGGAAGCCGCGGCGCCCTCCGCCGCCTTCACGAAGGCGCTGGGGTCGGCGGCGGTGCGGCCGTCCGGGAGGGTATGCTTGCCCATGAGGGCTCATTCTGGGCCGGGGATGTTCGCTGGCCTTGACGAAACGCAAACCCCGTGCTCGGCGAGCCCCGTTTCGGGCCACTATTGGGCCGCCGGGCGCACGGACAGCCGTCCGGTGCCTGCCGTACCCCGTCTCCCTTCATGCCGTCTCATGCCATGCACAAATTCCTCGCCGCGCTGCTCCTGCTGCTGGCGTTCGCCGGCACCGGCGCGCAGGCCGACTACCCGGCCCGGCCGATCCGCTTCATCATCCCCTTCGCCGTCGGGCAGTCGGCCGACGTGGAAGCGCGCTACGTGGCCGAGTTGCTCAAGGAGAAGCTGGGCCAGCCGGTGGTGGTGGACAACCGCCCGGGCGCCTCGGGCATCGTGGCCACCCAGGCGCTGCTCGCCGCGCCGGCCGACGGCCACACGCTGATGATGCAGTCCGCGAGCCTGGCCATCGTGCCCTCGATCACCAAGGTCGGCTTCGACGTGGTCAAGGACCTGCAGCCCATCGCCCGCATTTCCGTCACGCCCTACGTGTTCATCGTGGGGGCGAATTCTCCGTACCGGACCATGGCGGCGTTCGTCGAGGGCGCGCGCCAGCGGCCCGGCGGGCTGAGCTGCGGCACCTTCGGCGTGGGCTCGCCGCCCCACGTGGCGCTGGAAATGCTCAACGCCGCCGCGTCCGTACAGATCCAGCACGTGCCGTACCGGACCAGCACACTGGCCGACCTGGCCAGCGGCGTGATCGACTGCGTGGTGGAAACGCCGGCCAGTGCGCTGCTGCACGCGCAGGGCGGCACCGGGCGCTCCCTGGGCATCACCGCGAGCAAGCCCGTGGACGCGGTGCCGGAGGCGGTCCCGATCGCCGCCACCTATCCGGACGTGGACATCGCCGGCTGGATCGGCGTCTTCGCCGCGGCGGGCGTTCCTGCGCCGATCACGAACAAGATCGAAAACGCCCTTCAGGAGATCGTGGTGGACCCCGGATTCGTCAAGCTCAACCAGACCCTCGGCCTCTCGACGGTGCGGGGCGATACGCCGCACCGGTTCAAGAGCGACTTCGCCGCGGAGTTCCGGAAGTACCGCCGCATCGTGACCGAGCGCGGGATCGCCCTGAGCCGATAGGGCGCCGCCCCGTCATCCACGATGAAGCCATACCAGATGCGGGCCCTGGTGGCCTGCGCCCAGCACAAGAGCCTGCGGGCGGCGGCGGACCACCTGTCGCTGTCGCATTCGGCGCTGACCAAGGCCATCCGCGAACTGGAGCAGGAACTGGGCGTGCCGCTGGTGGTGCGCAGCCCGCGCGGCATCGGGCTGACCGCCTACGGCCAGGTGGCCTGCGCGCGCGCCCGCAAGATCCTCGAGGACATCCGGCGCACGCACGACGAGATCGAGCAGATCCGCGGCGGCACCCGCGGCCGCGTGGCGGTCGCGACCACCTCCACCATGGCCTTCTGCGTGCTGCCGTCGGCCTACGCGGCCCTGCGGGCCCGGATGCCGGAGATCGACGTGGAGGTGCACGAGATCGACATCGCCAAGCTGGGCCTGCAGCTCGAGCAGGGCCTGCTCGACTTCGTGATCACGCACAAGGCGTTCAAGCACCTGCCCAGGGACTGCCTCTTCACGCCGCTGTGCGAAGGCTCGCTGGCGGTGATCGTGCGCCGCCAGCATCCGGCCCGGCACTGCCGGCGCCTCAAGAGCCTGCTGGACTACGAGTGGCTGTACCCCAGCCACCTGATTTCCCGCCGCGAGTTCGAGCAACTGTTCGAGAACGTCGGCGTCGAAGCCCCCCGGCGCGTCACCGCCAGCCAGTCGGCCACGTTCACGACACAACTGGTGGGCGCGACCGATGCGATTGCGCTGCTGCCGCGGCCCTTCGCCGGCCAGCCGCCGAACGACACCCGCTTCCTCGCGCTGCGCCTGAAGGACGCGCTGCCCCCCATCGCGCCCGGCACCATCGTGCTGCGCGGCACGCACCTGCCGCCGGCGGCGGCGCTGCTGCGCGAGGAGGTTCACCGCGCGATCCGCGCGATCGACTGGGATTGAGGCCTGCGCAACGGACCTATGCGCAGCTTTCGAACATCGGATCACCGATCGACAGTTCGGCCCCCGCCGGGTTGGGCGGCATCGTCTGGGCGAGCCAGGCGATCGCCTGTCCGACCCGTTCCGGCGAATGGAGTTTTTCGCGCGGGACCTTGCTGACGGGGTTCATCCCCGAAGCGCGAATGGCCTCCTGCATGCCGGTGTCCACGCCGCCTGGCCTGAACCCGTACACCGACACGCCCTTTTCCGTGTACTCGTGGGCGATGCACCGCGTGAACATCGCCAGCGCGGCCTTTGAGCTGCAATAGGCGGACCACCCTTCTCGCGGGTTCGACGCCGCGCCGCTCGACAGGTTGACGATGGCGCCTTGCGACGCCATCAGGTGCGCCAGCGTGGCGCGCACGACGAAGTACGCGCCCAGCAGATTGACCGTTACCGTGCGGACCCATGGCTCTGCGGGCGCCTCGGCGATGTGGCCGATCGGGTCGAGCTGGCCCGCGTTGTTGATGACGTAGTCGATCCTGCCGAACGTCTGGACGACCGTCTGGACGGCCGAGCGGACCTCATCGTCATTGCTGATGTCGCATCGCACCACGCAACAAGGCGCGCCTGCGTCCTCGATGTCCTGCCGCAGCGCCGCGGCGGTCTCGGGGCGCCTGACGAGCAGAGCACACCCGACGCCGCGCCTCGCGAAGGCCAGCGCGGTGGCCGCCCCCACGCCTCGCGACGCGCCCGTGATCAGCGCAATCTTCCTGGTATCCATGTCGTCGACGCCCTCGTGTGAAAAGCTGGAAATGATAGGAACTCAACGGCGGAGGCGACCACATCCACTATTGATGAGATGGATAGCCGGCATCACGAACCTCCATTTCATCTCGATCACGCCCAGACCTATCATGGCGGGCCCACCTAAAACAAGGAGACAATGCATGAAATCCTACGCGATCAATTGGCTTCGGGCCATTTTCTCAATTGCAGTGACCAGTTGGGTTGTGGTGGCTGGAAATTCGGCCATGGCAGCCGATTTTCCCACCAAGCCCATCAAGATTGTGGTTGGGCTGCCTCCCGGCTCATACACGGACGGCGCGGCGCGTGTTTTCGCCGCGGAAATGCAGAAAACGTTCAAAAGCGGCGTGCTGGTGGAAAACCGGCCAGGCGCGGCAGGCGCCATTGCGGCGGAAGCCGTGACAAGGGCCGAACCCGATGGGCATACGCTGCTGAGCGCGGCCTTTACGCTCGTCATTTCACCGTTTCTGCAAAAGCAGCGCTTCGATGTCGGGCGCGATTTGGTGCCGATTGCCCAAACGCTCAGCACGAGCTACATCTTGCTCGTCCGGCCGGACATGCCGGTTTCCACTCTGCCCGAGTTCGTGGACTATGTGCGCAAGCAACGCGAATTGAACTACGCCTCGTACGGAACCGGCTCCGGCACCCATCTGGCCATGGTGATGCTCCAGAACCGGGCCAATATCAAGAATATCCAGCACGTTCAATACAAAGGTGGGCCGGAAGTCTTGCAGGCGCTCATGAGGGGCGATGTGGACATGGCCTTCGATGCCGTGGCCAATGTCGTCGAACTCGTGCGGGGCGGGCGGCTGAAGGCCATTGCGCTCGCCGGCCCCGAGGAAAAGAACTTTCCGGGCATCAAATCGATAGCGGATACCTATCCTGGATTTGAAATGGACTCCTGGCAGGGCATTTTCGCCCCCGCGGGAACGCCAGACGACGTGGTCAAGAAATTGTCTGCGGACATCCTCCGGACCTTGCAGGAGCCCGAGGTCAGGAAATGGCTGGAATCCCGAGGTTCGCGGGTGATTGGCAGCACGCCCGAGCAATTCCGCGCCCGCGTCCAATCGGATCTCAAGAACTATGAACAATTGATTCGTGAAAACAATATTCGTATCGAATGACAGAAATTTCCCATGAAGGAGAAAATGTGACTCAGCCTCAATATCCCGCGCAAGGCAGCCAAACCCCGATTTTCGCTCCATATAGCGATCTCAAGCCCTACCAGACGCAAAATGAAGCAGCGCATGGCATTCCCAAGGAATTGCTCGCCAAGATCGCCGCGCAGCGTGTGCTTCCCATCATTGTCCCCAACGGCTATTCCGGCCGCCAGGCGCTGGCGCCCCTGAGGGGTGCCCCCGGCCTCGTGGTCTGCCTGATCGAATCACCGGCCGGCGATGGTGCACCGATGCATGTGCACGAACTCGGATTGGAGAATTTCTTCTGCCTGAGCGGCCGTTTCCGCGTCGATTGGGAAAACGACGAAGGCCGCCACTCCAAGGTTCTCGAACCGCTGGATTACTGCGCCATCCCGACGGGAATCATGCGCAGCTTCACCAATATCTCCTCGGAACCGGGGCGCATGTTGGCGGTGGTGCATATCCAAGGCGAAACGCAGGGAGACCCCATTCATTACTCCAACGCCCTCAAGGAAGAGGTGGCGGCCGAATATGGCTCGGAGATGATCCAGTCCCTGCGCGACATCGGAATGAAGTTCGAAGATGCGAGCTGAAGACAGCCTCCTTCTTAAACCCATTCAGCCGATTCAATAAAAAAAGATGGCGACTGACACGCTGGCAGGCATCAAGGTCCTGGATCTCACCTCCTATCTGGCAGGGCCCTTCGCCTCGACCTTGATGGGAGACCTGGGTGCCGACGTCATCAAGATCGAGAGCCCGGGGGGCGACATGATGCGTTACTACCCCTCGACGTTGAACAAGGGAAGCCGCGCCTACGTCGGGGCCAACCGGAACAAGCGCAGCATCATCATCGATCTGAAAAACCCGCTGGGACTCGGCGCCTTTCTGCGGCTCGTCTCCGAGGCCGACATCGTCATGCACAACTTCCGGCCCGGCGTGGCGGAGCGCCTGTCGATCGACTTCACGGCGCTGACGGCCACCAAGCCGGACCTGGTCTATTGCTCGCTCACGGGATTCGGACAAAGCGGACCCTATGTCGAGCGCCCAGGGTTCGATCAGGTGCTGCAGTCGATGACGGGAATCGCCTGGCTCCAGGGCGGCGACGCCGGCCCGCAGGTGGTCTGGGGCTCGATCGTGGACTACTACGCGGCGGCGCTGGTCGCCCTGGGGTTGAGCGCCGCGCTGCGCAAGCGCGATCAAACGGGCCAGCCGCAGGAGATCGACGCCTCGCTGCTCCGGTCCGCGCTGGCCCTGCAGTCGGGCCGGATGGTGTGGGCGGCCGATGAGCCGAAGCACATCGAACGCGATCTTCGCGGGGGGAAGCTGGCGGGCATCCATCCGACCAAAGAGGGCTACTTGTACCTGCAGGCCCAGACGCCGGCTTTCTGGGTCTCGCTCTGCGAACTGCTGGGCGTGCCCGAACTGGCCGAAAACCCGAAGTACGACACGATGGTCAAGCGCAAGCACCACGAGGAGGAAATTCTTCCCGTGCTGCGAGCGGCGCTGGCCAAGCGCACCGCCGTGGAGTGGCAGGCGTGCTTTGGCGATCGTGTGCCCTGCACCGTGGTACAGCCGATGGAAGACATGTTCGAGAACCCGCAGGTACTGGCTCAGGGCTTGATTGTGGAGCACTCCTCCTCCTTCATCGGCCCATACAAAACGGTGACGGAGCCCATTCGCATGAATGGCGGGCGCTCCAATGTGCCGGACCGCTGCGCACCCGCTCTGGGCGAGCACACCGAGGAGGTGCTTTCGGAATTCGGTTTCAGCCAGGAGGAAATCGAGCACCTGATGTCGCAGCGCGCGGTGCGCAGCGAGGAGAGCCGCGCATGAGCGCCGCAGCGCGTCAGGGCGAAGGCACACCCGTGCGAGTGAAGAACGTCAGAAGCTGGTTGTTCGTGCCCGCCGACCATGAAAGGCGCGTGAGAAGCGCACTGGGCTGCGGTGCCGATGCCGTCATTCTCGATTTGGAGGATGCCGTTGCGATCTCTGAAAAACCACGGGCGAGGGAAATGGCCCTTGCATGGGTGCGCGAACCACGCGAACCGCGCCTGTATGTCCGTGTCAATGGACTCGATGAGGGCTGCTTTCAGGACCTCGATGCCATCGTCGCCAAGGGTCTGGATGGCATCCTGCTTCCCAAAACCGAGCAGGCGGGACAACTGGAACAGGTCGTCGCCCAGATCCGCGCTCTTGAGAAAGCACGGGGCTTGACCACGGGATCGATCGACCTCATTGCGATCATCGAGACGTGCAAGGGGGTGGCGAACCTGGGAGAGATCGCGGCAGCGGTGCCGCCGCGAGGCCGGCTGGCATTGGGTGCCGGCGACTTCACCCTGGACATGGGCATCGAATGGACCCGCGAGGAAGAGGAGCTCGAGCAGGTCCGCTTTCTGGTCGCCTTGTGGTCGCGGGTCCACCGGCTGGCGCCGCCCATGGATTCCGTGTTCCTGGGGCTCAAGGATCCGGAAGGCCTCAAAGCGTCGGTGGCCCGCGGCGCACGGTGGGGGTTCGGCAGCAAGGCCTGCATCCATCCCGACCAGATTCCCGTCGTCCACGATGGCCTGACGCCGCCGGATGAGCTGCTCGCCGAAGCCCTCGAAATCGTCCGTTCGTTTCAGGAGGCCGAGGCACGAGGCGTGGCCGCGATCCAGGTGAACGGGAAGCTCGTCGACTACCCGATTGCGCAGAAGGCGAAGAACCTTCTCGAACGGCATGGCCAGGCCCTGCCGATCAATTGACCTTATCTTAGGAGACCACAATGGGATTGAATGTGAGAAACCTGACCTCGACGGATTTCTGTGTGGAAGTCACGGGGTTCGACCTGGATGACCTCGCCAAGGGCGGCCTGCAGCGGCAACTGCAGTACCTGTGGCTCAAGCACCAGGTTCTCCTGTTCAGGGGGCTCGACACCAACGACGAGAAACGGCTGATCTCGCTGTCGAAGGTCTTCGGCGACCTCGAGATCCATAGCCGAGGGGAATACCTTTCCCCCACCACGCCGGAACTGCTGTACGTGTCCAACATGAAGGATGGCGGCCGCAAGCTGGGCGTGCTGGGCGATGGAGAAGCCGGCTGGCACACGGATCAGACCTACCGCGACAAGCCGGCGCTCGGGTCCTTGCTGGCGGCCGCGATCGTTCCGCCGGAAGGCGGCGAGACGTCCTGGGCCGACATGTACCGGGCCTACGAGGCGCTGCCGGAAGGCATGAAGAAGAAGATTCACGACCTGAAGGCGGTGCATTCGTACGAGTACTTCAACAACAAGTACAGCGAGGAAGCCAATCAGCAGCAAAAAGCATCGGGAACCGTGCAGATACACCCGCTGGTGCGGGTGCACCCGATCACGGGGCGGCGGGCCATCTATGCCACCAAGGACACCGTTCCCCAGATCGTCGGGATGGACGTCCAATCCAGCCAGGACCTGATGGAAACGCTGTACGAGCACTGCTTCCAGCCTCGATTCGTCTACACCCACAAGTGGGCCGTGGGCGACGGCGTTCTCTGGGACAACGCCTGCACGATGCACCGGCGGGACACCTGGGATCCCCAATACGATCGCTTGATGAAGAGGACCACGATTCGTCCGCCGGAAGACCTCGCGGTGCCGTTCTGACCGCGGAGCCCCGATGAAATTGCTGCGATACGGCGCCGAAGGTGCCGAACGACCCGCGGTGCTGGATGGCGAGGGCCGCGTGCGCGACCTGAGCCCGGTCCTCAGCGACATCCGGAGCGCGGATCTCGGCCCGGCGTCGCTGGCCAAGCTGAAGGCCGTCGATCCGCGATCCTTGCCAGTGGTTCATGATGTGCCGCGCATTGGCCGCCCGGTAGCCGACCCGGGGAAAGTCATCTGCGTGGGGCTGAATTTCAGAGACCATGCGGCGGAAACCGGCGCGGCCATTCCCGTCGAACCGGTGCTTTTCGGCAAGTGGGCCCAGCCGACGGGTCCAGACGATCCCATCGTGCTGCCCCGGCTTTCCGTCAAGACGGACTGGGAAGTCGAGTTGGGCGTGGTCATCGGCAGCGTCGCGAGGTACGTCCCTGAGCACAAGGCTTTCGATTGCATCGCGGGCTACTGCGTGGTCAACGATGTGTCCGAGCGCGACTATCAGATGAACCGGGGAGGCACCTGGGACAAGGGCAAGGGGTGCGACAGCTTCTGCCCGATGGGGCCATGGCTCGTGACCGGCGACGAGGTGGGCGATCCCCAGGACCTGGCGATGTGGCTGGACGTCAATGGCAAGCGTTTCCAGAACAGCAGCACCCGCGAAATGGTGTTCAACATCCCGTTTCTCATCCACTACATATCGCAGTTCACCACGCTGCACCCGGGAGACCTGATCGTGACCGGCACGCCGGCCGGCGTCGGCCTGGCGCAATCGCCGCCCGTCTTTCTCAAGCCCGGCGACACAGTGCGGCTGGGAATAGAAGGGCTTGGAACACAGACCCAGATGGTTCGCGCATGGGATGCCGCTGACGGCTAGGGGCGCTTGCCGGTGCGATTCGCAAAGGCGCAGATCGCGGATCATGGGTTGTTGCCCTAACCCGCCGGGACAACAACAATGAACCCTGGTCTGTCATCGAATCCGCCCCACGCCATGAACATCAGGAACTTCGACCTCAATCTGCTTCGCTACTTTGACGCCCTCCTGACCGATCTCAATGTGTCCCATGCAGCCAGGCGGCTGAACCTGAGCCAGCCGGCGATGAGCAATGCCCTGGGGCGGCTGCGGCATTTCCTGGCGGACCCCGTTCTGGTCAGGGCCGGCAGCCGGATGGTCGCGACGCCGCTGGCGCTGCGGCTGCATGGGCCGGTGCGCGACATCCTGAACTCCGCGCAGACCGCCTTCAACAGCATGGTCGATTTCGAACCGCTGGTTGCCGACAACACGTTCGAGGTCGGGGTGAGCCACTACGCGGAGTATGTGGTCCTGCCCGGCTTGCTGGCCAAGCTGAGGGAGGTGGCCCCGGGCGTCAATCTGGTGATCCGCAACCTCAACGAAGAGACGCTGACCGAGTATCTGCTCGACGGGAAGATCGATCTCGCCGTTGTGTTCTCCCGGGGGCTGCAGCCGACCTTCCACGCGAGAGACCTGCTGGAAGACAACTACGTTTGCATCGCCAGAAGAAGCAAGGATTCAGGCTTCGACCTTGCGGCGTATCTTGAGTGCAGCCACATCAGCCTCGCCCAAAGCCTCAACGCGATCAACCGCATCGATGAAACCCTGGCGAGGCTCGGTCATCGCCGGAAGGTGGCGCTATGGAGCACCAACTTCTATTCGGCCGCCCGGATCGTCTCCACGTCCGATCTTGTCGCCACGGTGCCCCGGCGCATCGCGGACGAATTCAAGGACCAGAACGCGTTCAACATATTCCCCGTGCCATTCGAGATCGCGCCGCTCAAGCTGGTGCAGACCTGGCACGAACGGGTGCATACCGATCTCGCGCACAAGTGGCTGAGGGGCGTCGTCCAGGAGCAGTGCGCGGGCATTCTGCAGAAAGACGCGTAGCCGGGCGCGCATCGAGGGGGGTCGGCTCGGCCTCAATTCCATATTGACAACCAGTTTCCAAAATGGGAAACTGGTTGTCAATAATGGAGAAGCCGATGACCCAAAGCAAACCGGACAAGCTGACCGCGGTGGCCTTGTCCGTCTTCCGCCTGAACGGCCTGCTCATCGAGTGGGGCAACCGCTTCAGCCGGCCGCACGGACTCACCAGCGCGCGCTGGCAGGTGCTGGGCGCCATGGCAATGGCGGCAGAAGCGCCCACCGTCCCCCAGATCGCCGCCGCCATGGGCGTCACGCGGCAGGGGGTGCTCAAGCAGATCCACCTGCTGGTCGAGGAGGGGCTGGTCGAGCCGCTTGCCAATCCTCTGCACAAGCGGTCGCCGCGCTACGCGCTGACCCGGCGGGGGCAGGGGGCCTATCGGGCGCTGGAACAGCGCTGGCACGAGCACGTGCGCAGCCTGTCGCCGGCATTCGGCGCCGCCGACCTGGACGGCGCGGTCCGCGTGCTCTCGACCCTGCAGGACCTCTACGCCGCTGCCGCGGAGGACGGCGCGCACGGCGAATGACGCGGCGTTGCACCTCACCCGACCATATAGGAGCCCATACCATGATGAAGAAGACCATCCACCCCGTTGCAGGCGCCCTGGCCCTGCTGTGCATCGTGGCCTTCTGGCTGTCCACGGCGCTGAGCGAACTGCTGGGCAGCGACGCAGCCATCCGGGCCGTCAAGACGGCGATTCCCTGGGGATTCCTGGTGCTCGTTCCGGCCCTGATGGCCGCGGGCGGCAGCGGGTTCGCGCTGTCCCAGGGGCGCCGCGGCGGCCTGGTGGGCACCAAGCTCCGGCGCATGCCCTGGATCGCGGCCAACGGTGTGCTGGTGCTCATCCCCGCGGCGCTGTTCCTGGCCCACAAGGCCCGGGCCGGCGAGTTCGATGGCATCTTCTACGCGGTCCAGGCGCTCGAGCTGGCGGCCGGCGCGGTGAACATCGCGCTGCTGGGCCTCAACATGCGCGACGGGTTCCGGATCACAAGCCAGCGGCGCCGGCGGTGAAACGGGCGCTTCTCCTCCAAAGCCGGGACGTTCTCGGCACGGCGCCGCATTTACGTTGTGAAACGATAGAGACACCATCCAGCGGTGGCGCGCCGTGCGATTCATGGCAAGAATCGGCAAAGGCCGCCGAGTCGGCAGGCGCGGCGGCCTGAAAGTGCGAGGCCTTGTGGAGCAGAAACCGATGGAGCGTTGCTTGAGAAACCTGGCGCTAAGCGCCGCGCTGTGCCTGCTGCCGGCCGGCACGTTGCTGGCGCAGGACCACATGGGGATGGTCGAGCTGTACGGCCAGGGCGTGGTCAATTCGCTGGGCAACCAGATCCGGTCGGCCGGCATCCGCTCGTCGATGGGCACGGGCGGCGGGAGCGCGCCGGCGGCGCCCGCCGCGCGCTGGCCCGCCCACATCACGGCCGCCAGCGTCGGCGGGCACGTGTTCACGGTCGATGAACTGAGGGCCATGCGCGGCGCGGACGCGGCCCGCATGGGCCAGATGCTCGAAGGGCGCACGATCCGCATCAGCGGCACCGTGGTGTATCCGCCGCGTGCCGGCAGCTCCATCCAGTTGGTCGGCAGCCAGGGGCCCGGGTTCCATGTGTTCGCGTCGTTTCCCGGCGGGCGGGGGATGCCGAGGGCGGGCGCGCGCGTCACGCTGCAGGGCACCGTGGACCGTGTCCGCCGCACCGTGATGAGCGTGAAGCAGCCCCGCGTCACGGGCAGCGGCGCAACCGCGCCCGCGGCGGCCCAGGCAGCGGGCCCGGCGGGCGCAGGGCCTTCCCGCGGTTCGGCGCCGGACTACCAGGCGCTGCGTTTCCGCAGCACGGCGGCGGTGACGCGTTCGCTGGCCGACCAGTTCGCCCAGACGCTCGCACCGGCCTTGAAGGCCGGGCGTTCGCCGCAGGAGATCGCGGACCTGGTGCGCGGCGGCCGGCTGCAGGGCGCCTTTCGCCAGCTCCTGCAGCCCTATGGGTTTTCCGACCATGACGTGGCCGACGTGCTGGCCAGCCACATGGTCATGATCTGGCAGGTGGCGAACGACCAGACCTCGCCGTCGCCCCGCGCCCACGTCATCGCCGTGCGCGACCAGACGCGCGAGGCGCTGGCGCGGGCGGACTGGGTCCGGGCCATGGACGACGCCGACAAGCAGCGCCTGGCCGAAACGCTCTCGGTCGGCACCATGATGGTCGTGGGCCGGTACGTCCATGGCCACGAGACCCGGGACCGCGCCACCATCGACATGGCGATCGGCGATGCCCGGGCCCTGGCGCGCTCGTTCGCGAACATCGACATGACGCGCTATGCCTTGACGGATCAGGGGCTGGCGCCGCGCCGGCGATAGGCATGGGCATTGGGTGGCCGGCCCGCCGCGCGCCTCGCCTGTCCCGCCTTCACGGCACCACCCTCCCCGCTCACCCCAGCCGCACCGGCACGAAGATCTGGTCGCCGTCGCGTTGGATCAGCAGCGCCAGCGAGCGGGGCGACCGGTCCAGCACCTCGCGCAACTGGTCCACGCTGCGCACCGTCGCGCCGTTGACGGCGATCAGCACGTCGCCCGGCTGCACGCCGGCAATCGCCGCGGGTCCTTGCGCGTCTTCCACCAGCAGGCCGCCCTCGGCCACGCCGGCCTGGCGGCGCTCCTGCGGCGCCAGCGGGCGCAGCGCCAGGCCCAGCCGGCCCTGCTCGGCGGACGATGACGGCGACGACGGTGCGCGGGCGGTCTTCGCGCCCGGGTCGGCGGCGTCGCCCAGTTGGGCGTCAAGCGTCACCGCACGGCCGTCGCGCCAGACGTCCAACCGCACGCGCTCGCCCGGCCGGGCCTGGCCGATCCGGGCCGGCAGGTCGCCCGAGCCGACGATGGCCTCACCGTTCAAGCCGCGCACCACGTCGCCCACCTTCAAACCGGCCTGGTCCGCCGGCCCGCCGGGCTCCACGCGGGACACCAGCGCGCCGGCCGGCTTGTCGAGGCGGAACGATTCGGCCAGGGTCTGGTTCACCTCCTGCACCGCCACGCCGAGCCGGGCGTGGCTGGCTTTGCCGTGCGCGACGATCTCGTCTTTCACCTTGAGCGCGGTCTCCATCGGAATCGCGAACGACAGCCCCTGGTAGCCACCGGTCTGGCTGTAGATCTGCGAGTTGATGCCCACCACCTCGCCGCGCGCGTTGAACAGCGGCCCGCCCGAGTTGCCGGGGTTCACCGCGACGTCGGTCTGGATGAAGGGCACGAAGCTGTCGTCCGGCAACGAGCGGCCCTTGGCGCTCACGACGCCCGCGGTCACGCTGTTCTCGAAGCCGAACGGCGAACCGATCGCGAGCACCCACTCCCCCACCTGGAGGTCGCGCGCGCTGCCCAACGGCACCACCGGCAGGTCCTTGGCGTCGATCCTGAGCACCGCGACGTCGGTCTTGGGGTCGGTCCCGAGCACCTTGGCCGTGAACTCGCGCCGGTCGGTCAGCTTGACGGTGACCTGGGCAGCGTTGCGCACCACGTGGGCGTTGGTCAGCACCAGCCCGTCGGCGCTGACGATGAAGCCCGAGCCCTGGCCGCGCGCGGGCAGCTCGCGCCCGCCACCCCCCATGCCGGGCCCGCCGGGGATCTGGAAGCGGCGGAAGAATTCGAAGAACGGATCGTTGGGGTCGATGCCCGGCAGCGGCCCGGCATCGGAACGCTGCGTTTCCTCCGGCGCCGCCTTGCCGACCACGCTGATGTTGACCACCGCCGCGCCATGGCGCTGCGCGATGCGGGAAAAGTCCGGCGCCGCCACGCTGGGCGACGCGGCTGCCGGCGCCATCTGCACGGCCGCCGTGGGCGCTGCCGCCGCCGCGCTGGCGTGCCGGCCCGAGACCAGGCCGACGCTGGCGCCGCCCACGATGCCCGCCGCCGCCAGGGACAGCACCAGGCGGGTCGCGGTAAAAGACCAGGTTCTCATGAGAGCTCCTTCAGCAGGGACAGGTTGAACATGCCGCTACTGTGGGCGCCAAGGCTTAGGTGAGTCTTAGACCGACGCGCAGGCCGCCCAGGTGCGGCGAGCGGTCCAGCTCGAGCGCGCTGCCGTGCAACTGCGCGATGGTGTCGGCGATCGCCAGGCCCAGGCCGCTGCCGTTGGCGCCGCTGCCGGGCACGCGGTAGAAGCGGTCCCGCACGCGCGCGCGGTCCGGCTCGGCGATGCCCGGGCCGCTGTCGTCCACCGCGAGCACGAGGTGCACGCCCTCGCGCCGCACCGTCACGTCCACGGTGCCGCCCGGCGGCGTGTACTTGATCGCGTTGTCCACCAGGTTAACCAGCAGGATGCGCAGCGGCTCGGCGTGGCCGGTCACCGTGCCCGCCTCGGCCACCCCCAGGCCGAGGTCGATCCCCTTGGCGGACGCCTGCGCCGCCGCCTCCGCCACCACCTGCGCCGCGAGCGCGGCCAGCTCCACCGGCTGCGCGGCCTGGCCGTCGGCGCGGTGCGCCTGCTGGCGCGCGAGCATCAGCAACTGCTCCACCAGGCGCGTGGCCCGGTCGATGCCGCCCAGCAGGCGTTCCACCGCGAGCTGGCGCGCGGCGTCGTCGCGCGCGCGCTGCAGCCCCTGCACCTGCAGCCGCAGGGCCGCCAGCGGCGAGCGCAGCTCGTGCGCGGCCTCGGCCACGAAGTGCTTCTGGGCATCGAACGCCTGGCGCACGCGGCCGAACAGCAGGTTGAATTCGCGCACCAGCGGGCGGATCTCGTCGGGCAGGCCCGCTTCGCTCACCTCGGCCAATTCGTCGGCCTCGCGCGCGGCCACTTGGCGGCGCAGCCGCGCCACCGGTGCCAGCGACACGCTCACCACCGCCCAGGCCACCAGCATCAGCAGCGGCGCGATGGCCACGATCGGCCACACGGTGCGCCAGGCCAGCGCGCGCGCCATGGCCAGGCGCGGCCGCATGTCCTGCGCGACCTGGACCACCTGGGCGCGCGAACTCAGCGAATAGACGCGAAACAGCCGGCCATCGACCTCGATGTTGGAGAACCCGAGCACGGCGCGCTGCGGCAGGTCGGCGTCGCCACCGGACTGGAACATGCGGATCCCGTCGTGCGACCAGACCTGCACGAAGAAGTCGAACGCGTCGGCCGGCGCGGGCTCGGCGCCGGGCAGCGGCAGGCGGGGCATCGGGGCGCCCGCGCGCAGCGCCAGGGCCATCTGTTCCATCTGGTAGTCGAACAGGCGGTCGGCCTCGGCGCGCGCCTGCCGGTTGACGACGGCGGCCTGTACGCCGGCCGCGCCCACGATCGCCAGCAGCAGCAGGCCGAGCAGGCGCGCGCGCAGCGAGTGGACGATGGACAGCCGCCGCTTGCCCATGCCGTCCTCATGCCGTCTCATGCCTTGGGCACCATGTAGCCCACGCCGCGCACGTTCTGGATCAGGCCCGCGCCCAGCTTCTTGCGCACGCCGTGGATGTAGACCTCGACCGCGTTGCTGCTGATGTCGTCCTTCCAGCCGTAGAGCTTTTCCTCCAACTGCTCGCGCGAGAGCACGCGGCCCGGCCGCGCGATCAGGGGTTCGAGCACCGCCCATTCGCGCGCCGACAGCACGACCGGCCGCCCCTGCACGCTGACTTCCCGCGTCGCCGGGTCGACGCTCACGCCCAGGTGCTCGTAGACCGGCTCGGCGCGCCCGGCCGCGCGCCGCAGCAGGGCGCGGATGCGGGCCAGCAGCTCGTCCAGGTCGTAGGGCTTGAGGATGTAGTCGTCCGCGCCGGCGTCGAGCCCCTGCACGCGCTCCTGCACCGAGTCGCGCGCGGTGGCGATCAGCACCGGCACGCGGTCCCGGCGCGCGCGCCACTCGCGCAGCACCTCCAGCCCGTCGCGCCGCGGCAGGCCCAGGTCGAGCAGGACCAGGTCGTAGCGCTGCGTCCTGGCCGCGGCGGCGGCCATCTCGCCATCGCGCACCCAGTCCACCGCGTAGTGCTCGGCGCGCAGCAGGTCGAGCACCGCCTCGCCGATCATGGTGTCGTCTTCGACCAGCAACAGCCTCATGGAAGCCCCATTTCCTCCAGACGCGGTTCGGTTCATCGTGCGTCCCGTCCCATGTTGCGGGACCCGGCTTAGGCCAGCCTTAAGGCCTGTCGACCCTAGGACGCGAGCAGCTTCTTCACGTCGCCGGCCAGCGCCGCGGCGCCGGTGCCGTAGCGGTGGTACAGGCGGATACGGCCCTGCGGGTCGTACACGTAGCTGCCCGCCGAGTGGTCCATGGTGTAGCTGGTCGGCGTCGGCCCGTCGACCTTCTTGTAGTAGATCTTGAAGCTTTTGGCCAGTTCGGGCAACTGGCCGGGCGGCGCGTACAGCGCGAGGAACGTCGGGTCGAAGTTGGAAACGTACTGCCTCATGATCTCGGGCGTATCGCGCTCGGGGTCGATGCTGATGAACAGGCCCTGCAGGCGCTCGCCGTCGGGCCCGAGCAGGCGCTTGGTCTCGGCGATTTCGCTCATGGTGGTGGGGCAGACGTCCGGGCACTGGGTGAAGCCGAAGAACACCACCACCACCTTGCCCTGGAAGTCCGCCAGCGTGCGCGGCTGGCCGTTGTGGTCGGTCAGAGAGAAGCCGGTGGCGTAGTCGGCGCCGGTGATGTCGATGCCGGCGAACGAGGCCTTCGACGCGTCGTCGGAGCAGCCGGCCAGGACCAGCCCCCCCAGGCCCAATGCGAAAAGTTGTCGGCGGTTCATGGCAGTGGAAGCGCGGCGGGTGTGGTCACAGATAATGGTCGATCAGCAGCGCCGCGAACAGCAGCGAGAGATGGATCAGCGAAAAGCGGAAGGTCTTGCGCGCCAGCGCATCGGAGTAGTCGCGCCAGAGCGCGAAGGCGTAGCCGCAGAAGCCGATGCTCAGGACCACCGCCGCCGCCAGGTAGAACCAGCCGCTCATGCGCATCACGAAGGGCATCAGGCAGGCCGCGAACAGCACCAGCGTGTAGAGCAGGATCTGCAGCCGCGTGAACTCGGAGCCGTGCGTGACCGGCAGCATGGGCAGGCCGGACTTGCGGTAGTCCTCCACCCGGTAGAGCGCGAGCGCCCAGAAGTGCGGCGGCGTCCAGAGGAAAATGATGAGGAACAGGATCAGCGCCTCGGGCGCCACCACGCCGGTCATGGCGGTCCAGCCCAGCACCGGCGGCATGGCGCCGGACGCGCCGCCGATCACGATGTTCTGCGGCGTGAGCGGCTTGAGGATCACCGTGTAGATCACCGCGTAGCCCACGAAGGTGGCGAAGGTCAGCCACATGGTCAGCGGGTTCACGAAGACGTACAGCACCGCCGAGCCGGCCGCGCAGAGCACGGCGGAGAACGTTAGCGTCTTGCCGTTGGTGAGCTCGCCCTTGGCGGTCGGGCGCCAGGCGGTGCGCTTCATCTTCGCGTCGATGTGCTGCTCGACGACGCAGTTGAACGCAGCCGCCGCAGCCGCCACGAGCCAGATCCCGGCGCAGGCGATCGCCGCGAGCCGCACCTGCGCCCAGCTCGGCACGCCCGGCACCGCCAGCACCATGCCGATCAGCGCGCAGAACACGATCAGCTGGATCACGCGCGGCTTGGTCAGCGCGTGGTACTGGCGCCAGACCGAGGGCAGCGGCACGGCCGCGGGCGGGGTGGAGGCGGCACTCATAAAGAACTCGGCTGGGAAATGGGCAAGGAGCCCCCTGGGGCCTGGCGGTGGGCATCGCCCTGCCGGCGCGCCTTGCACGTGCCGGCCAGCGCGCCGGTGAACACGACCACCAGCGCCGCGGCGCCGCCGGTGTGGGCCACGGCGGCCAGCAGCGGCCAGTCCAGCACCACGTTGGTCAGGCCGCTGGCGAACTGCCAGGCGGCCAGCAGCAGCATCGCGCGCGCCGCCGCGCGCATGCCCGGCTGGTGCCACAGGCGCCAGCCCAGCCAGGCCAGCGCCGCGAGCACGGCATAGGCCATCAGGCGGTGCGTGTAGTGGATCGCCGTGAGCGCGGGAAACGGCAGCGCTTCGCCGGCGCGGTTCTGGCCGAGTTCGCGCCAGAGCGTGAAGCCCGCGCGGAAGTCCATGGCCGGCCACCAACTGCCCTGGCAGGCCGGGAAATCGCTGCAGGCCAGCACCGCGTAATTGGTGCTGACCCAGCCGCCCAGCGCGATCTGCAGCCACAGCAGGCCGCTCACCAGCACCAGCGCCAGGCGCAGGCGGGCCGGCAGCGCCACCGGCCCCGCGTGGCCCGGCTCGGCCAGCGCGTAGCCCACCGACTGCGCGCGCAGCAGCGCCAGCAGCACCATGCCGCCGAGCAGGTGCAAGGTGACGATGGCCGGAAACAGCTTCATCGTGACGGTAAGCGCACCGAACGCGCCCTGCAGGCACACGAACAGCAAGGTGAACAGCGGCCACGCGAAGGACACCGCGAGCCGCCGCCGCTCGACCCAGCTCACCATCGCGAGCACGAGGATGAGCACGCCCACCGCGGTGGCGAGGTAGCGGTGGACCATCTCGATCCAGGCCTTGGAAAACGTCACCGGCCCGCTCGGCATGGCCGCCTGCGCAGCGGCGATCGACGCGCTCGCGCCGACCGGGCTGACGCTGCCGTAGCAGCCCGGCCAGTCGGGGCAGCCCAGGCCCGAATCGGTCAGGCGCGTGAACGCGCCGAACAGCACCAGGTCGAAGGTGAGGAACAGCGTCACCAGCGTGAGCACGCGCAGGCGGTGCGCGGGCGGCGCGTGGCGGTTGCGCAGCCACACCCAGGCCAGCGGGCCGAGCGCGATCACCACGCCCAGCAGCATGAGGCGGGCCACGGGGGCCAGGTTGTACAGGGGTTGGGCGTCCATGTCGCGTCGATCGATCGGTCGATGGTCGTCGGTCAGCCCGGGCGGCCCGCCTGGTCCCAGGCGGAGGAGGCCCGCAGCAGGCGGTCCAGGTCGCGCTTGGCGCGGGCCGGGTCGAGGTTCGCAGGAAAGCGCATCATCCAGTGCCCCTGCGGATCGACCACGTACAGGTGGTCTTCGATCCGCTGGCCGGGCGCCGGCTGCAGCCACCCGGCCAGGGCCTGCGCGTCCACGTGCAGCACCACCGCGGCAGCGGTGGCGGCCTGGAGCGCGGGCGACAGGGCCGCATCCCCGGTGCGCAGCCAGACCCAGTCGAGCCGGTCCTTTTCCCGCCCCAGGGTCTCGCGGAGCTGGCGCTGCAGGTAGAGGTGCCGCTGGCAGGCCTCGGGGCAGGCGCTGTCGGCCACGCTGACGAGCAGCCACTGGTCCTTGAGCGACGCCAGGGACACCGCCCGACCCTGCGCATCGGTGCCGCTCCAGGCCGGCAGCGTGGGCTGCGACTCGATCAGTTCGCCGTAGTTGCGGCGGCCCTCCGGGCGGATCACGTAGTACGAGACATAGGACGCGATGACCGGCGCCGCGCACACCAGCAGCAGGCCCAGCATCTTCCAGCGCCCGGCGCGGGTACTCGCCATCGCCTGCGCGCCCGCCTCGTCCGGACGGGGCAGGCTGTGCACGGTCAGCGTCAGGGGCTCATCAGGGTTCTGTGCCATGGGATCTGGCGCTGCGCTTGCGCTGCCGGCGAGGGGAGAGGATTTGGAACCAGACATAGAGGACGCCCGCAAGGGCACACAGGGCGAACCACTGGAAGGCATAGCCGTGGTGCTTGCCGACGTCGACCGCCACGCGCGGCCACTCGCGCAGCAGGCCATCGGCGGACTCGCCCGATTGCTGCACCGACACCGACATCAAGGGCAGGCCGGTTTCCCGCGCGAACGCGGCAAGGTCGATATTTTGCCGGATCAACCCGGTGCCCGCCTCGCCCAGTTCGTATAGCTTGCCGGGCAGGGGGGCCAATCGGCCTTCGACCTGGACCACGCCGGCCGGCGCGTCGATGGCGGGCACGCGGCTGCGGTCGGTGAAGTCGCGCGCCACCCAGCCGCGCTGGACCAGGACCACGCGCTCGCTGCCTTCCAGCCGCAGCGGCGTGACCAGAAAGAAGCCGACGCGCCCGTTCATCTGCCGGTTGTCCAGGTAGGCGCTGGCGTCGGGCACCCAGGTGCCGCTCAGGCGGACCGGCCGGTACAGGCCGGCCGCCGGTTCCGGCGCGCCCAGCAGGTCCGCGTTGCGCCAGGGCGGCAGCGCCACGCGCTCGTCGATCTGCGCCTGCAAGGCCTGCTTCTGCGCCGCGCGATCGAGCTGCCACAGGCCGAGCGAGGCCGTCGCCGCCACCGTGGCGGCGGTGGCGATCGACACGGTCCAGAACCGCAGGCGGGGCGAGCGAGTCGTCGGCATGGTTCAGCCGACCCCGAAGCCAACCGGGGCAGGCCGGAAAACGATAATCCCGAAGATGAAATACTTGGTCATCGTGGGTTTTACCGCCATCATCGGCAGCTTGGCCGCGGCGCTGGTGTACATGCTGAAGGGCGGCCAGCCCGACGGGCAGCCGCCCGGCGGCGGCGGCGACGCGGCGCGCAGGCGCCGCATGGCGCGCGCGCTGGCGTTCCGGGTCGGATTCTCCATCCTGCTGTTCGTGATCGTGCTGGTCAGCTACCTGATGGGGTGGATACAGCCCACCGGGCTTCCGCTGAGGAATTGACCACCCTCCATCGTCACACATCAAAAAAGCGCCTTCCGGCGCTTTTTTGATGTCCTTGAGCCGGGAGGTCTGCTTACATCCAATAGACCAGGATGTACAGGCCGAGCCAGACCACGTCCACGAAGTGCCAGTACCAGGCCGCGCCCTCGAAGCCGAAGTGGCGCTGGGCGCTGAAGTGGCCTTTCTGCAGGCGCAGGGTGATGAACAGCAGCATCAGCATGCCCACGAACACGTGGAAACCGTGAAAGCCCGTCAGCATGAAGAAGGTGGAGCCGAACACGCCCGAGGAAAGCTTGAGGTTCAGGTCGGCGTAGGCGTGGGCGTATTCGTAGCCCTGCACGCACAGGAAGACGATGCCCAGCAGGACCGTCATCCACATGAAGGCGATGGTCTTGCCGCGGTTGCCGGCCTGCAGCGCGTGGTGGGCGATGGTCAGCGTCACGCCCGAGGACAGCAGCAGCGCGGTGTTGATGGTCGGCAGCCAGAACGGGCCCATGGTCTGGAACGGCTCGACGATACCGGCGGGCGAAGCGGTCGCGCCGGGCTGCACGCTCGGCCAGACCGCGCTGAAGTCGGGCCAGATCAGCGCGTTGTCGAAGCTGCCCAGCGCCGGCACCGAGTGCGTGCGCGCCCACCACAGGGCGGTGAAGAAGGCGCCGAAGAACATCACCTCCGAGAAGATGAACCAGCTCATGCTCCAGCGGTAGGACAGGTCGACCTTGCGGCCATACAGCCCGCCCTCGCTTTCGTGCACCGCGTCGCGGAACCACTGGAACAGCACGAACAGCCAGAACACCAGGCCGAAGGCCAGCGAATAGGCGCCCCAGCCATGGCCGTTGACCCATTGGCCGGCGCCCAGGATGACGAAGAAGAGGCCGATGGCCGCCATCACCGGGTGGCGCGACGGACCGGGAACGAAGTAGTAGGGCGTCGTGCCGTGTGTTGCTGCTGACATGCTCACTCCTGTTGTGCTTTCGCTTATCTGGCTATACCAATCAATGCATTCAATGCGAATCGAATCCGGTCGTCTTCCCTGCTGTTCAGCCGGCCACCCAGTTCACCAGCAGGATCAGCCCCAGGACGAACAGCAGCGCCATGCCGATGCCCACCGCGATCAAGTGCAGCGGATTGAGCTTGGCGATGTCGTCCTGGTAATCGGCGTTGCGGCGCACACCCAGGAATCCCCAGAGCACGGCCTTCACGGTGCCAAACAGCGATCCCTTGCGCCGGTGTGCCGGGTTCATGCGGCCCCCTCCCCGGCCCGGGTCTCATGGGGCACCGGGCTCTGCTTCGCCTGGTCGCCCGGCGGTGCAGGCACCTTGCCACCGACCTCGAAGAAGGTGTAGGACAGCGTGATGGTCGTGACGTCCTTGGACAGGCGCGGATCGATCACGAACGCCACCGGCCATTCCTTCTTCTCGCCCGGCTGCAGGGTGTACTGCGTGAAGCAGAAGCACTCCAGCTTGTTGAAGTACGCTGCGGCCTGCTTGGGCGCGTAGCTGGGAATGGCCTGCGCGGCCATGGTCCGGTTCTGGGTGTTCTGGAACTCGTACATCACCGTCGCCAGCTCGCCCGGGTGCACCTGGATCGAACGGACCGCCGGCTTGAAATGCCACGGCCCGCGGGCGTTGGTGTCGAACTCGACCGTGATGGTGCGGGAGAGGTCCACCTGGGTGTTGGCGGGCAGCGCCGACGACGCGCCCGGCACCCTGCGCTCCGACACGGCCAGCACGTTGATGCCCAGGGCGTCGCAGATGTGCCGGTAGATCGGCACCAGGGCGTAGCCGAAGGCGAACATGCCCAGCGCGATCACGCCGAGCTTGCCCACCATCTTGAGGTTCTCTCGCCGCAGTCCCATGGTCAGCCGCCCAGCAGGGCCATCTTCGCCAGGAAGCCGAGGAAGAAGACGACGGCCACCGACGCCAGGATCAGGCCCAGGCGCACGTTGCGCTTCTTCTGTTCGGGTGTGGCCGCCATGACGGAACCGCCGCTGCTGTCGCTTCTTTGCCGCGCGGCGCCGTCAGCCAATCACCTTGGTGGCGGTGGCGTCGAGCTTGGGCGGGTTCTCGAAGGTGTGGAAGGGCGCGGGAGACGGCACCTCCCATTCCAGGCCTTCGGCCGCTTCCCAGGGCTTCTGGACCGCCTTCTCGCCATGGCCTCGCATGGCGGGCACGATCACGGCGAGGAAGAAGTACACCTGGGCCAGGCCGAAGCCGAGCGCACCCACCGAGGCAACGGCGTTGAAGTCGGCGAACTGCATCGGGTAGTCGGCGTAGCGGCGCGGCATGCCGGCCAGGCCGAGGAAGTGCATCGGGAAGAAGGTGATGTTGAAGGAGATCATGGACCACCAGAAGTGGATCTTGCCGCGCGTCTCGCTGTACATCACGCCGGTCCACTTGGGCAGCCAGTAGTAGATGCCGGAGAACATGGCGAACAGCGAGCCCGCCACCAGCACGTAGTGGAAGTGCGCCACCACGTAGTAGGTGTCCTGCATCTGGATGTCGATCGGCGCGACCGACAGGATCAGGCCGGTGAACCCGCCCATGGTGAACACGAAGATGAAGCCCACGGCCCACAGCATCGGGGTCTCGAAGGTCATCTCACCCTTCCACATGGTCGCGATCCAGTTGAAGATCTTCACGCCCGTGGGCACCGCGATCAGCATCGTGGAGTACATGAAGAAGAGCTGGCCCGTCACCGGCATGCCGGTGGTGAACATGTGGTGCGCCCACACGACGAAGGACAGGATGGCGATGGAACCCGTGGCGTAGACCATGGAGGCGTAGCCGAACAGCTTCTTGCGCGCGAAGGCGGGCACCACCTGGCTCACGATGCCGAAGGCCGGCAGGATCATGATGTAGACCTCGGGGTGGCCGAAGAACCAGAAGATGTGCTGGTACATCACCGGGTCGCCGCCGCCAGCGGGGTTGAAGAAGCTGGTGCCGAAGTGGCGGTCGGTCAGCGTCATGGTGATGGCGCCGGCCAGCACGGGCATCACGGCGATCAGCAGGTAGGCGGTGATCAGCCAGGTCCAGCAGAACATCGGCATCTTCATCAGCGTCATGCCCGGGGCACGCATGTTGAGGATGGTCACGATGACGTTGATCGAGCCCATGATCGAGCTGGCGCCCATGATGTGCATGGCGAAGATGCCGGCGTCCATCGAAGGGCCCATCTGCAGCGTCAGCGGCGCGTACAGCGTCCAGCCCGCGGCGGGCGCGCCGCCGGGCATGAAGAAGCTCGCGACCAGCATGACGGCCGCGGGGATCAGCAGCCAGAAGCTGAAGTTGTTCATCCGCGCGAACGCCATGTCGGAGGCACCGATCTGCAGCGGGATCATCCAGTTCGCGAAGCCCACGAAGGCCGGCATGATGGCGCCGAACACCATGATCAGGCCGTGCATGGTGGTGAGCTGGTTGAACAGCTCGGGGTTGACGATCTGCAGCCCGGGCTGGAACAGCTCGGCGCGGATCAGCAGCGCGAGCACGCCGCCGACCATCAGCATCGTGAAGGAGAACAGCAGGTACAGCGTGCCGATGTCCTTGTGGTTGGTGGCGAAGACCCAGCGGCGCCAGCCCGTCGGGGCATGGTGGTCGTGATCGTGACCGTGTGCATCGTGGTGGTCAAGAACTGCACTCATGTCGTTTTCCTTTGAAGCTCGAATTCCCGGGGCCGTGCCCGATCACTGGCGCGCGGCCGCCACGTCGGCGGGCTGCACGATCTGCTGGGTCTGGTTGGTCCAGCTGTTCTTGGCGTAGGTCATCACGGCGGCGATCTCGGTGGGCGACAGCTGGCTCTTCCAGGCGACCATGGCGGTGCCGGACACGCCGTCGAGCAGCACCTTCATCATCTTGGACTTGTCGGCATCCTGCACGATGGCCGAACCGGCCAGCGGCTTGGTCGCCGCGTTGCCCCGGCCGTCGGCCTGGTGGCAGGCCACGCAGTTGGCCGCGTAGACCGACTCGCCGCGCTTGACCAGGTCGGCCAGCTCCCACACCTTGCTCGGGTCGTCGGCCGCGGCGGCCATTTCATCGAGCCTGGTCTTGACCCAGGCGGAATACTCCTCGGCCGTCACCACCTTCACGTGGATCGGCATGTAGGCGTGCTCCTTGCCGCACAGTTCGGCGCACTGGCCGTAGAAATCGCCGGTCTTCTCGGCGCGGAACCAGGTGTCGCGCACGAAGCCGGGAATGGCGTCCTGCTTCACGCCGAAGGCGGGCACCATCCAGGCGTGGATCACGTCGTTGGCGGTGGTGATGATGCGGACCTTCTTGCCCACCGGCACCACGAGCGGGTTGTCCACCTTGAGCAGGTAGTCGTCGGTCGGCGGCGGCTTGCCGCTGTTGGACATGACGCGGTGGCTGTTGTCCAGCGTGGAGAGGAAGCCGATGCCCTCGCCCTCGCCCTTGATGTAGTCGTAGCCCCACTTCCACTGCATGCCCGTGGCCTTGATCGTGAGGTCGCTGTTGGTGGTGTCCTTCTGGGCCACCAGCACCTTGGTGGCCGGCAGCGCCATGCCGATCACGATCAGCAGCGGCACGATGGTCCAGCCCAGCTCCACCCAGATCGGCTCGGGCAGCTTCTCGGCCTTGTGCCCCACCGACTTGCGGTGCATCAGGATGGAATAGAACATCACGCCGAAGACGATGACGAAGATGACGGCGCAGATGGCCATCATGAACCAGTGCAGCCAGTGCTGCTCCTCGGCGATGCGGGTCACCGGCGGGTGGAGGTTCAACTGGTTGACCGCCGGACCGCCCGGCAGGTTGCCCACCGCCTGCGCCGCCACTGTGGTCCAGGCGCCGGTGCTCAGTGCCAGGGTGGCAGCGGTTGCGCGAAGCGCGGGCCACCAGTTTCGCGGGGAATGCACCGTGGTGTTCTTCGTCATGCTCACTTTTAGCGCCTCAAATATAAGTATCGATTTATATCAATGCCGATTAAAACAAACTTTCCCAGGCCCACCCGCCAGCATCCACCACCCTTGCATCCGCCTCATCCACCGCGCAGCGCCAGGCGGATCTCCCGGGCCAGCAAGGGCCGAAGATCGGCGCGCAGGTAGCGCCCCAGCCGGACGGACCGGCCGCCTCCGCGGATTTCGATCATCTGGCCGTCATCGCTGCGCGGCTCGATCCTCACCCACTCGCGCGCGAATTCACAACGCTCCACCCTGCCCGCCGTCTCCAGTTCCACCACCAGCCGGCCATCCAGCAGGCGGATGCGCTCGCCGTCGGTGGCGTGGCGGGCATAGACCAGAAAGGCCAGCGCCAGCGCCGCCAGCTCCAGCACGGCAAACGGCAGCACCAGCGTGGCACCCAGGACCCAAAAACCGGCCGCCACCCCCAGCGACACCACGCACAGCGATGCCAGGAGCCCGCCCATCTGCGCGGGTGTGACGGAACAATTGCGCTTCAACGACCACTCCATCCCTTGCTCGGAGAGGGTTGCGAAACGAAAAGGCGCCGCGGCTGCTGCAGTCATGAAGGTTCACCAACACCGCCGATCCAGGCCACATGCGGCCCACGGGCCTCATGGTCGAAACGACAACCCTGCATTGTAGCGGTGCTCCTCCTCGGCCCACGGGGTAACCCCACACCTGTCGCGCGGCAACGCGGGTTCAGCGCCGCGGGTGGCGCAGCATGGCGCGCATGTCCTCCACCGGCACGCGCGTGTCCGGGCCAAGCGCCGCACGGGGCACGGGCCGGAACGCGTGGCCATAGATGATCTCGAAGGTCAGCAGCAGCCGGCCATCGGGCCCGCGCGGCAGCCCCGCCTCGATCGCCTGGCACAGGCGGGCGCGCCAGGCGCGCGAGCGGCAGGCGGAAAACCGCGCGGCATCGAGGTTGCGCCCCAGGTCCCGCAACTCGTCGAGCAGCGGCTCGGCACCGCTGTAGGACAGCGTGATGCGCTCCATGTCCATCACCGGCTCCGCGAAGCCGTTGTGCACCAGCATGTCGCCCCAGTCGTGCATGTCGGTGAAGGCGTGCGCGGGCGCGGGCCAGCCCTGGCGCCCGAACACGTCGCGCAGCTCGCGCAGGCTGTCCGGCCCCAGGCAGGAGAACATCAGGAAGCCTTCGGTCTCGATGTGGGCATGCCAGCGGCGGATCAGCCCCTGCGGCCGGGAGGCCAGGTGCAGTTGCATGTTGGCCCAGAGCATGCCCACGCGGGTCTGGCCGTCGGCGAGTTCGGGGCCGCTGGAACGGCCCCGGTTGCGGCCCCAGTTGAGGGGGTTCCAGGCCGTGCCCGCCGCCTCCCGGGTCGCCTGCAGGGCCTGCTGCGGCGCATGGCCGGCCGCCACGAAGCAGCGCGCGTCGGGCAGCAGGCCCCGCAACCGCTGGTGGGCCTGCAGGCCACCCAGGACCGGCTCCCAGTGCAGCCAGCTCGAGGGCGGGGTGCGGAACCATTGCAGGCGCTCGGCCATGCGCGCCGCCACTTCCTCGTGCAGCCATGGGCTGCGCTCGCGCGCGCGCTGCCGCCAGCGCCGGGCGGCGACCGGGTCCAGCCCGGGCACCCGGGCATCGGCGTCGGGATCGGAGGAGCGCAAGGTGTTCACGTGGGGGTGGGCGGCGAGCGGCGCGGAAAACGGCGCGGGGCGAGCCAGTATATTGGGCACCATGTTCGACACGTGGCGCGCCTGGCTGGACCGGCTGCCTGGCGTCTGCCAGGTCTGCGGCGCCTGGCCTGCGCGCCCGGTCTGCGACGCCTGCGCGCGGCGCTTTGCCGGCGCGGCGGACCGCTGCGCGCTGTGCGCTGCCCCGCTGCCGATGCCCACGGCGCAGGCGGCCTGCGGCACCTGCCTGACGCGCCGGCAGGCGCCGGCCCTGCAGGCCTGCGTGGCCGCGGTGGACTACGCCTACCCCTGGGACCGGCTGATCGCGCGCTTCAAGTTCCGCGGCGAACCGGGCTGGGCGGTGCCGTTCGCGCAGCAGATGCTGCGTGCACCGCGCGCCGCCGCGCTGCTGGCCGACTGCCAGCTCATGGTGCCGATCCCGCTGACGCCGGCGCGGCTGGGCGAGCGCGGCCACAACCAGGCCTGGGAACTGGTCAAGGCGGTGCGCCGGCAGGGCCGGCGGCTGCGCCTGGCCTTGCCCGCCCGGGCCTGCCCGGATGCCCTGGTGCGCCTGGCCGAGGCACCGGCCCAGCACAGCCTGGCGCGCGAGCGCCGCCTGCGCAACCTGCACGGCGTGTTCGCGGCCCACCCGCATCGCACCGCCCTGGTCCACGGCGCGCACGTGCTGCTGATGGACGACGTGACCACCACCGGCGCCACGCTGCACGCCGCGGCCCAGGCGCTGCGGCAGGCGGGCGCGGCGCGCGTCAGCGCGCTGGTCTTCGCTAGGACGGTGTAACACCCCCCTGCGCGCCTTCGGCGCTTCCCCCCTCTCTGGCGCGCCGCTGCGCGGCGCTTGGAGGGGGGACGACAGCTCGGGCCGGCGGAGCCGGACCCTCGCTGTCTCTGGGTTTTGCTGACTTCGCTCGTTGCTGGGCGGCGGTTACAGTCCGCTCCCGACACCGCTGCTTCCCGCCATGTTCCACATCGTCCTGGTCGCGCCTGAAATTCCGCCCAACACGGGCAATGTGATCCGCCTGAGCGCCAACACGGGTTGCACGCTGCACCTGATCGAGCCGCTGGGCTTTTCGATGGACGACCGGCAGTTGCGCCGGGCGGGGCTCGACTACCACGAGTACGCCGACGTGCGCCGCCATGCCGACTGGGCGGGCTTCCTGCGGGCCGAGACGCCCGACCCGCGGCGCCTGTTCGCCTTCACCACCCGCGGCAGCCGCAGCGCGTTCGAGACCGCCTTCGCCCCGGGCGACTGGCTGGTGTTCGGCTCCGAGACGCGCGGCCTGCCCGAGGCACTCCTGCGCGAGGCGTTTCCCGACCCGCAGCGCCTGCACCTGCCCATGCGCGAAGGCCAGCGCAGCCTCAACCTGTCCAACGCGGTGGCGGTCACGGTCTACGAAGCCTGGCGGCAGCAGCGGTTTTCGGGCGCGGTTCCGTGACGCAGGTCACGCGAGGGCCACCCGGCGGTCTTCCCATCGGGCGCGAAACGCGCAAGATACGCCTGCAGCCCGTTGCAGGCTTGGCCGTCCCCATTCTCCGGATGCGTGGCCAGCCCGGTGGCAGGTTGCATGGAGACCCCCTTGATTGCTTCCATCGCCAGGATCTTCAGGTGGGCGACGGCGCCGCATCAGCGCCGCCCCCGAGCGGCCAGCCTCCAGGACCTGGCCCTGATCCGCAAACAGTTGATGCGCTGCGTCGCGGACTGCACGAGCCAGTCCGCGCAGCGTCTGCGCGCCAAGATCGACGATGCCCGCACGGCCCAGGAACTCTGGCTGCTGCGCAACGACGCGTTCCAGTTGATCTCCCAGCAGCACAGCCAGGCGACGGCGGCCGAGCGCATCAATGCGCTGATCCAGTGCTTCGAGGGCTGGCTCGAACCGCGGCAACTGGTGCGCATCGGGCACCCGTTCCCGGCCCGCCAGGCCACGCAAGGTTAGGGGTCAGCGGTCGAGCCAGCTGCAAATGCCCTGCCACTGCGCCAGATCCTTCTGCAGCCGGCCCGGCGTCACGTCGAACAGCGTGAGGCCGCGGGCGGCCAGGTGCACGTAGTTCTGCGTGTCGCGCAGGGCACCGAGCACCGGCAGGCCCAGCCCCGAGAGGAACTCGCCCAGCTTGTCGGCCGAGATGGTGCGCATGTCCACCCGCATGCCGACCAGCCCGACCTGCACCTTGCCGGCGCGGCGCGATTCGGCCAGCTCGTCGAGAAAGGTGCGCGTCGCATAGATGTCGAAGATGCTGGGCTGCAGCGGCACCAGCACCTTGTCCGCCATCCGGAGCACCTCCTGCAGGCGCGTGCCGTGCAACCCGGCCGGCGTGTCCAGCACCACGTGGGTCACGTCCTTGGGCGGCCGGCCCACCAGGTCCTCCGACACCTCCCAGGTCCGGATCGGCCGTGCCTGCGGCGGGCGCAGCCGCAGCCAGAGCGCCGACGACTGCTGCCGGTCGGCATCGCCGAGCATGACGGCATGGCCCTGGCGGGCGAAGTAGCCGGCGACGTTGGTCGACAGCGTGGACTTGCCCACGCCTCCTTTGGGATTGGCAACCACCACGATGGGCATGCAAGGCTCCTGTGCGAGTGTGTAGATCCCCGGGGCCGGACAAGGCGGCGGACGGGTCGGCGGAATGGTCCCCTATCGTATCGCCAAGGCATCCCAGAGCAGCTTGCACCCGGTAAGGAACATACCGGCGTAGAGTATGCGGTAGAACAGGCTCGGCTGAATCCGGTGCGCGATCCGTGCGCCCAGCCAGACCCCGACCGGCACCATCGGCAGCAGCACCAGCGAGGTCGCCATGTTGGGCAGATCGAGCAGGCCGAGCCATGCGTAGGGCAGCCACTTCGCGAAGTTGATGAAGAAGAAGTAGAACGCCATGGTGCCGATGAAGATCGGGGGCGGCAGCCGCAGCGGAATCAGGTAGGCGTTGATCGGCGGCCCGCCGACGTGCGCGACGAAGCTGGAGAAACCCGAGACCACGCCCAGCAGGCCGCCGGCCCACTTGGGCGGCGCGGGCGCATCGGGACGCGGCGGAAAGAGCAGGCGCTGCGCCAGGAACAGCAGCGTGAGGCCGCCCACGACGCCGGACACCCAGCGCGCATCGAGCAACCCGAACAGCAGGGCACCGGCCACGACGCCGATCAGCCCCATCGGCAGCAGGAACGTGAACAGCTTCCAATCGACGTCCTTGCGGAAAGCGGCCATGGCCATCACGTCCATCACCAGCAGCACCGGCATCAGGATCGCGGCGGCCTGCGGCACCGGCACCGCCAGCGCCATCAGCGGGACGGCCAGCGAGCCGAGCCCGGCGCCAATGCCGGTCTTGCTGAGCCCCAGGAGCAACACCGCGGGAATGGCGACGAGGTAAAAGAAGGGGTCCGTGATCAAGGGCATGGCCGACGACAATCTTGAAGATGCAAAACGTGCAATTCTGGGGCGAAACCCTGCGCCTGCTGGTGGAACTGGCCGCCACGGCCGCTTTCGCGCTGTCCGGTATTCTGAAGGGTGCGCGCGCCCGCCTGGACGCCGTGGGCGTGGCGGTGGTCGGTTTCCTGGCGGCGTTCGGCGGCGGCACGCTGCGCGATCTGCTGCTGGACCAGCGGCCTTTCTTCTGGGTCCGGCACGTGGAATTGCTCTGGGGCGTGCTGGCCCTGTGCGTGCTGGCCATGCTGCTGCTGCGCGCGCAGCACATGGAGCCGACCGAGCGCGCCATCCAGTGGCCGGACGCGCTGGGCCTGGGCCTGTTCACCGCCACCGGCGCGCACCAGGCGCTGCTGCTGGGCATGCCCGCGCTGGTCGCCGTGCTCATGGGCCTGGTCACCGGGGTGTTCGGGGGTGTGCTGCGCGACGTGGTGTGCAACGAGATCCCCACCGCCTTCAAGGACCACCGGCCCTACGCGCTGTGCGCCTTCGCCGGTGGCTGGCTGTACGTGGGCCTGTGGGCCGTCCAGGCGCCGGGCTGGCTCGCGCTGGCGGCCTGCGTGGCGTTCACCGCCGGCCTGCGCGGGCTGGCGCTCTGGAGGAACTGGCAGTTGCCGGCCTGGAAGCTCTAAGCCAAAGCGCCTTGCCTTGCTTGCGGGACAATGCCCGCCATGTTCAATCCCTCACAAGCCGACGTGCGGCGGTTCTTCTGCTCGGTCCACGCCAAGCGGCTGCAGCAGCAGCCCATGGAAGCGATCGAGACCCTCGCCAGCCAGTGGATCGCCGAGCACCCGGAATACCACGCCGAGCTGGCCGACCTCGACGCGGCGCTGGCGCGCCTGGACCACCCGCAGCCGACCGGGCCGGGCCGCGAGAACCCCTTCCTGCACCTGGCCATGCACCTGTCGGTCAGCGAACAATGCAGCATCGACCAGCCCCCGGGCATCCGGCAGGCGGTGGAGCTGCTGGCCGCGCGGCGCGGCGACCTGCACGCCGCCCACCACGAGGTGATGGAGTGCCTGGGCACCATGCTCTGGGAAAGCCAGCGCGCCGGGCGGCCGCCCGATGGTCAGGCTTACATCGATCAGGTGCGCCGCCGCGCGACAAAAGATTAACTCCCCCTTGCGCCGCTTTGCGGCTTCCCCCCTCTCTGGCGCGCCGCTGCGCGGCGCTTGGAGGGGGGACGACAGCTTGGGCCGGCGGAGCCGGACCCTCGCTGTCTCTGGGTTTTGCGGCCCGAAACGAAAGAAGCCGCTCGGGGAGCGGCTTCCGGCATCGGGCGGTGCGGCTTACCTGAAGCGCGACTGCGGCACCACCTTGAGTTCACCCTCGATGGAGGACAGGTACTTCGCCATCTCGCGCATCTCGGCGGGCGTGAACTGCTTGGCGATGCCAGCCATGACGCCGTTGGAGCGGCCCACGACATGGTTGCCCTGGACGGCGTAGGACTTGAGCGCGACGAACAGGTAGTCGGCATGCTGCCCGCCGAGCTTGGGGTAGCTCGGGTCGATGGGCTTGCTGAAGTTGGCGCCGTGGCAGGACACGCAGGCGCCCTTCTCGATCAGCGCGGCGGCCGCGGCGCTGGCCGAGCGGGGCGTCTCCGCCGCCGGTTTGTCGCCGGCGTGCGAGGCGTAGAAGGCGGCCAGGTCGGCCATGTCCTGCTCGCTCAGCGAGCCGGCGATGCCGCGCATGGACGGGTGCTTGCGGTCGCCCTTCTTGTAGGCGTTGAGCGCCGCGACGATGTAGGCGCCGGACTGGCCCGAGATCATGGGCACCTTGTGGATCTCGGGGAAGCTGTTCTGGTAGCCCTTGATGCCATGGCAGCCGATGCACATCTCGGCCTTCTTGTGGCCGGCTTCCACGTCACCGGTGACGCCCTGCGCCTGGGCCGATGTGGCAGCAACGAACAGCGTCGCAGCGGCGACAAGGGTACGGGCGAGCGGGTTCAGCAGTGGGGTCATTTTGCTAGCACAATGAAGAACGGCCGGGAAAGATCAACCGCGAATTATATGAGCGGTCGTCGCGCCCCCCGCCACATCCCGAGTCCCGCGCGCGGACAGCCCGCGCCGCCATCCCGAGGTCGCCTTCATGAAATTCCAGGGTTCCCAGAACTACGTCGCCACGCAAGACCTGATGCTGGCGGTCAACGCCGCCATCACCCTCAAGCGCCCGCTGCTGGTCAAGGGCGAGCCCGGCACCGGCAAGACCATGCTGGCCGAGGAAGTGGCCCAGGCGCTGGACATGCCCCTGCTGCAGTGGCACATCAAGAGCACCACCAAGGCCCAGCAGGGCCTGTACGAGTACGACGCAGTCAGCCGCCTGCGCGACTCGCAGCTCGGCGACGAACGGGTCAAGGACATCCACAACTACATCGTCAAGGGCGTGCTGTGGCAGGCCTTCACGGCCGAGCAGCCGGTGGCCCTGCTGATCGACGAGATCGACAAGGCCGACATCGAATTCCCGAACGACCTGCTGCGCGAACTCGACCGCATGGAGTTCTACTGCTACGAGACGCACGA
>CAZAPJ010000011.1:0-98845 GCA_964487025.1 uncultured Hydrogenophaga sp. | reverse complement strand
CATGGCTCAATCCTCTCAGAGTGTTGAGCCTCCTCAAAACCCGGGGCGATTCAAGCCTCGATGTATTTGACTCCGTATCTGACGGAAAAATCTTCACCACATATATCGCACAGCCATGACTCGACACTCTTCAGCGCCTTTACAACCCCCTTGCTCCTTTCAGTCATAAGGTGCGTAACGTATTTCCTCTCACCTTCTTGAAAGATGAGTTCATCCTGCGGTGCCGAAATTTCGGCGGCAGAGGCCAAGCCACGATGCAGAACGACGAATTTGTTTTCTATTTCAGAAACTGAAAAAGACCCCTCGAAGTACCACCCATCTTTGTGTTCTGTGAACAGGAAGATTGGATAGAGATGCTGAGGCTGCTTAACAAGGACTTCATTGGCCTTTTCGGCATATGATATTTCACCGTTCCTCGCTTTGAAGGAATAGTGGTAGGAAGTCTTACCGTCGTCAGACCAGCCATCGTCGTCGTAAGAGCCTGGGCGCGTTTTGATTATTACGGCCTGAACTTCAGGTAGCTGACCAACCCAATTTATTCCTTGCTGTGGCGTGTTACCAATAATGCCCTCCGTACCAGACCAGTAAGGAGATGCCTCAACTTTCGAGAACTGCACGAGGTCATACAGATTCCGCTTGGTGACAATGTCGCCAGTCGAAAGAGAAAAGAGATCTTGGGGTTTTTTCAGTTCCATATGCGACCAGTTGATAGAGAAGCCCAACGTAATGTAGACCGCACCAAGCCGCAGGCCATATCTGGCGCGTGCGATCTAAATTGGCACGAAAAAAACGCGGAAAGGGGCTTGTAGCCGTCGCTTGACGGCACGTATTCTGTATGAACGCACAGTGCTAAATTCAACCATGAAACCCGCATCCTCTCCTGTGTTGCTCGCCACACTGTTGCTGGACCAAGTCCGTGAGCGAATTTGTTACAAACACTATAGCCTGCGCACCGAGCAGGCCTACGTGCAGTGGGTACGCGTATTTGTGAAATGGTACGGTGTGCGAGCTGGCTGAATGACAGCTTTGGAGCTTCTAGCTGGATGGCGGCTCAGGGTCGATTGCTGGCCGACACGACCGACCGCTGATGGGTACCTCAGGTTTGTCGCGCTGTCCCATCAAGTCTGCCGTGCGGCGACAGACCGCTCACAGCCTGAAGCAGACGGATAGATCAGAAGGCCGTGGTGGTTCTTGGCTGGGCGGAGTCGTCTCTTGCCGGCCTATCTGGAGCCGGTCGCGGTACCGACCAATGCGCTCACTTTGGATGTCCGTTCAAACGCCTCGCGACCCAAGATCCTTCGGGAGCGGCGAGGTGGGCTCGGCTGACCTGCATTGCCGTCAGCTTTCATCACGTGCGCATGAGTTTCTCTTGGCAGTTGTGGATCGATGCTTTCATACGCTGCACCGTCGCCCGGCGGATCGGGTACGCCGCCGCCCGTTGAGAGAAGGTCGCTGCCTGCGTCGCCATCCGATCGATGGTGGCCTCGGCCGCCTTCGCTGCCACGCCACCCTCCGAGGCCAGACGCAGCAGATGACCCCGCTCCACGGCATGGCCTTCGCCGCAGACGTCCATGTGGTGATGGCCCATGGGGCCTTCGCTGAAGGTCAGGTCGAAGGCTGGAGCCAGCCGCCAGCGCCGGTCCCGTCCGAGGCGCCAGGCGAAGTTCTTCGGGTGGTCGTCGCGGTTGTGGAACAGCACGTTGAAGACAGCGCGCGCGTAAGCCTTCTCCACCTCACGCTCGTCGCGGGTCAGCAGGCGTGTGGCGCGCAGCAGGGCGGTGTAGTCCGCGCTGCCGGGCAGGCGGAAGTCCACCTGCAGCAGACCCGCCAGGCTGTGGACCGGAACGCGCAGGCCCTGTTCGCGATCGAAGCGCGCCACGCCGAAGGCTGCCAGCTTGGACGACAGATCGAACCATGCGCTGGCTGGCACCTCCAGTCCGCAATCGCGGGCCAGTTCGGCATACATCTGCTCGATGGCGCAGACCTCCTTGTGTTCGCCTTGGGCGGGGAACTTCACCAGCCAGGGGGAGCCTGGTGCGTCACCGCGCGTGCTGACGTGGCCCGACCCTGCGTCGTACTGCACCAGCGCCTTGGGCCGTGCGCCTTGCGGGGAGCCTCCCGTCAGCGCCAGTTCGCGCAAGGCGGCTCCTGCCTCACCGGCCAGGGCGCGCTCGCTTTCTTTGGCCAAGGCCAACAGGTTCCAGTCTGGCTCCTCGGCATCAGGCTCCGTGGCCGGCACGAAGCGCAGGGCGCCCATGGCCCGATCCCCGATGAAGGCCAGGCGATCCAGTGGCCCGGGATGGCGCAAACCCTGCTGACGGAACAACCGGTCCATGAGCAGCAGGCCCCAGCCATCGGGCAGGCTGTCGGCGATCAGGCCCGGCAGGCGGAGCAGGTGCGGTGGAAAGCCGCCATAGGCGGTGGCACGCAGCTTGAGGTGCAGCGGCGACAGTTCCAGCCCTTGCGCCAGCGCCTCGGGCGCATATTCGAACAGCAGCGTGGTGCCATCGTCGGCGAGCAAGCCCAGTGGCCAGTCCTCGCCCCAGCCGCAGTAGTGGACGGCAAGGCGCTTCATGTGCTGCTCCGGCGGCGGGCTCGCTGCCGTTGGGTAGCCGCTTCGGCTTTTTCCATTTGAGCGATGGACTGGCGCTTGAGCACGAGCAGATCCTCCAGCTCATTGACCTGCCCGAGCGCCTGCACCGCGCGAACCAGGGTTTCCAGCGAAGATTGGCCGCTGCTTTCCAGCTTGCGCAGTGCACCCAACGAGAGGCCAGCCATCTGCGCCAGCTCGCGCTGGGGCAACCCCTGGGCCAACCGCTGCGCACGCACGCGTTGGCCCAGTGCCTGGAGGATTTCGCTGGGCGGTGCTAGATTAAATGACATTATTTTATCTTTTATATCAAAAAATAATTTTTAAGAGCCATTATAATGGCCTTTATATCGTTATGCCATCAGGCGGCATGTTGCACAGTGACTGCCCACAGGGCAGCGGACTGAAGCAGCCGCACCTCATGGGGAGTTCGTGTCATCTGCGCTCGAGCGGCGACCGCTTCGCTCGTAGCCCATGCCCAGTTCCTGGGCCTGCTTCGCCAGTGCCGCCATGGCGTCTTCGCTGGCTTGCGTGCTCGCCGCATCGCCGTTGCGCGCTTCTTCTATCGCAGCCAGCCACTTCGCCCATCTTTCCAACGCCACCTTGCGCTCCTCGAAGTAGTCGTACTGGTTGTAGACGCCCTCGACATCACGCACCTTGTGGTTCAGCGCCCGCTCGGCGACGAAGCGGTCCACGCCCAGCGCGGCCATGTGGGTGCGGGCCGTGCGGCGCATGTCATGCACGGTGAAGTGCTCGATGTCGTCCAGCGGCAGGCGGCGTAGCGCGACGTTCAGCGTGTCCGGGCTGATGTGGCCGAAGCGGTTCCGCCTTGGCACGCCGCCTTTCATGTGGATCAGCCGGCGCGCAGGGAACAGGTATTCGCTGTTGCACGAGAACACCTGGACTTCCTCCAGCCACCGCAGGACCGGTGCCGCGAGCGGGATGTCGATGGACTGGTTCATCTTCGTGCGCGACGGGTGCAGCGACCAGACACCACGCGCCAGGTCGAACTCGGTCCACCGGGCCGACAGCAACTCCATCTTGCGAACGCACAGCGCGAGCAGCAGCCACACGGCCAACTCGTTCTGGCGTCCGAAGTTGGGTGTGTCCTGCATGGCCTGGGTGAACGCGGCGAGTTCATCGCGGTTCAGCCAGCGCTGTCTTGAGACCTCGAAGCCGCCTGCGTCTGAAATCTCGAAGCCGGAGGCCGGGTTGGTGTCGATCCACCGGCGCTTCACGGCGAAGTGGAACATGCGGAAGAGGTGACGCAGCGCATCGTTGGCGACGGTTGGCGCGCCTGCGTCGAGGATGCGGGTCAGCACCTTGTCGATGTGCAGTGGCCGTACCTCCGTCACGCCCAGCTTGCCGATCACCGGCTCGATGTGGCGGCGGATGACGCGCAGCACGACCTCGGGGTGCTTGTAGGTCTTGGCAATGTGGCGGTCGTACCAGGCTTGCGCGAGGGCGGCCACGGTGACCTGTTCGTGGAGCTTGAGTCGTTCTGCCCGTTTCTCGGCGGCCACGTCCACGCCCTGCTGGATGCGTGCCCGGTTCAGTCGAGCCGCTTCGCGGGCGTCCTTGAGCGACAGGTCGGGGTAGCGGCCGAGCACTTTCTCTCGGGCAACGCCGCCGAAGCGGTAGCGAAGAACCCATGAGGCCCGACCCCTCAGTGCACTGGCGGTGGTGGCCACGAAGGTCAGGCCGTTGCCAATGCCCCGGTCGACGGGGCCGGTGTTGAGCCAGGCTCGCAGCGTCTTGTCGGTGACGCGTTCGGTCTCAGTCATAGCGCGATCTCCACAGCGATTCACGAGGAATCTGTGGGGGAAAAATTCGGGCGCTGCCCCCGAAACCATGGGGAAGCAAATTTCCCCCACGATTTCCCCCACAGAAATCGTGCGCTACGCTGAAATCGCCTGCTACCTCATGACACTCAATGCCACGCTAACCAACTGATTTTCAAGGAGTTTTCGGGTGGCATGTGCCATCCTGAAACTTCACTCTATGTTCTGCACCTGTTCCCGCATCTGCTCGATCAGCACCTTCATATCCACCGAGATCCGGGTCAGTTCCAGGCTGGAGGACTTGGAGCCCAGGGTGTTGGCTTCGCGGTGCAGTTCCTGGATCAGGAAGTCCAGCCGCTTGCCCACTTCGGCGCCTTTCTTGAGCAGGCGTTCGATCTCGTCGAGGTGGGCGGCCAGGCGGGTGAGTTCTTCGGCGACGTCGATGCGGATCGCGAAGGCGGTGGCTTCGGTCAGGGCCCGGTCGTGGGCGGTGTCGGACGGCACGGTCTGGCCCGGCATGGCGGCCGAGCCGGCGTTCAGGGCTTCGTTCCACCGGTCGATGAAGCGCTGACGCTGCTGCTCCACGAGTTGCGGGATCAGGGGCTGTGCCTCCTGGGCGAGGCGCCGCAGCTGGGCCAGCCGGTCCGCCAGCATGGCGGCCAGGCGCTTGCCTTCGCGTTCGCGGGCGCCCAGCAGGCCGTCGAGCGCGGACTGGGCGGCCTCCAGCAGGTGTTCGCTGAGTTCGCCGGGGCTGCTGCCGCCGCCGGGTTGGCGCGAACTGGTCAGTTGCAGCACGTCGGCGACGGACAGGGGCGCGGCCGAAGGCAACCAGCTGCGCACGGTTTCCTGCAGGCTGACCAGTTTCTGCAGGTCCTGCGAACTGGGTGTCCGGGGCAGGGCCGCGTCGGCGCGGCCCTCGATCCAGGCGCGCACCTCCACCTTGCCGCGCTTGAGCCGCGCGGCCAGCAGGTCGCGCAGCGCGGGCTCGGCGGCACGCAGGTCGTCGGGCAGCTTGAAGACGAGGTCGAGGAAGCGGCTGTTGACCGAGCGGATCTCCACACCCAGGCCGGGCTGGGATTCACGTGCCGGCTCGCCGTTGGGGCCGGGCGCCGAAGGCCCTCCCAGGTGGGCCGTGGCGTAGCCGGTCATGCTGTAAACTGGCATAGAACTGTGCCCCGTTGGGTTGCGTGGGGTTGATCGGCCCCAAAAACGAGGCGTTCCGGAAACCAACCGAATTATGTCAAAGGTCAAGCCCGCACCGCTTCCGCCGGACACCGTGATCGGCGGCTACCGCATCGTTCGCAAGCTGGCGGCGGGCGGGTTCGGCGTGGTGTACCTGGCGGTGGATACCGAGGGCCAGCAGGTCGCGGTGAAGGAGTACCTGCCTTCCTCGCTGGCCAGCCGGGCGCCGGGCGAGCTGCTGCCGCAGGTGCAGCCGGAAAAGCTGTCGCTGTACCGCCTGGGTCTCAAGAGCTTCTTCGAGGAAGGCCGCGCGCTGGCGCAGATCTCGCACCAGTCGGTGGTGAGCGTGCTCAACTTCTTCCGGGAGAACGAGACGGTCTACATGGTCATGAATTTCCTGGAGGGTGCCTCCCTGCAGGAATTCATCATCACCGCGCGCGAGCAGAAGAAGCAGAAGGTGTTCCGCGAGTCGACCATCCGCTCGCTGTACGACGAAGTGCTGCGTGGCCTGCGCATCGTGCACCAGCACAAGATGCTGCACCTGGACATCAAGCCGGCCAACATCTTCATCACCGACGACAACCGCGCGGTGCTGATCGACTTCGGCGCCGCGCGCGAAGTGCTGAGCAAGGAAGGCAACTTCATCCGGCCGATGTACACGCCCGGCTTCGCGGCACCCGAGATGTACCGGCGCGACTCGTCCATGGGGCCGTGGACCGACATCTACGCCATCGGGGCCTGCATCTACGCGAGCATGCAGGGCTACCCGCCCAACGACGCGCCGCAGCGCCTGGAGAAGGACCGCCTCTCGCTCGCGCTCTCGCGCCTGCGCGGCGTGTACTCCGACAACCTGATCGAGGTGGTGGAGTGGTGCATGTCGCTGGACCCGCTGTCGCGCCCGCAGTCGGTGTTCGCGCTGCAGAAGGAGCTCAGCCGCGAGACCGAGCGCAGCTACACCAAGCTCACGGTGGCCGAGAAGATGCGCCTGCAGTTCGACAACATCGTGTCGGACAACAAGAAGTCCATGCGCAAGTCCACCGCGGCGGGCACCCGGCTTCGATGAAGTTCTCGGTCTATCAGATCAGTCGCCAGGGCGGCCGGGAGCGCAACGAAGACCGCATGGGGTACGCCTACACCCGCGAGTCCGGCCTGTTCGTGCTGGCCGATGGCATGGGCGGGCACCCTGAAGGCGCGATGGCGGCCCAGTTGGCGTTGCAGACCCTGTCGGCCTACTTCCAGAAGGCGGCCAACCCGACGGTCAAGGAAGTGCCGGAATTCCTGTCCAGCGCGCTCATGGCCGCGCACCACCAGATCATCCGCTATGCCGCCGAGAAGGGCATGCTGGACACGCCGCGCACCACGCTGGTGGCCGCGGTCATGGAGCGCGGCCACGTGCACTGGGTGCACTGCGGCGATTCGCGCCTGTACATCGTCCGGGGCGGCCAGTTGCTCACACGCACGCGCGACCATTCCTACATGGAGCAGCAGGCCCACCTCGGCCGCGCCACCGAGCACATCAACCGCAACATCCTCTTCACCTGCCTGGGCTCACCCGCCAAGCCGGTGTTCGACCTCTCGGGGCCGGTGCAGCTGCAGCAGGGCGACCGCGTGCTGCTGTGCTCCGACGGCCTGTGGGGCACGGTGTCGGACGAGGAAATCACGGCCGAGCTGTCCCGCGCGCCGCTGGAGCAGTCGGTGCCCGATCTGGTCGAAATGGCGCTCAGGCGGGGCGGCCAGCGCTGCGACAACGTGACGGTGCTGGCCATGGAGTGGGAGACCGCGGACGAGTTCCAGGCCACGCGCGTGTCCACCGAGGACATCGAGGACGGCGTGTTCGCCTCCACGATCCAGTCGGGTGTGCCCGATCCCACCATCGAGGACATGGACGATGCCGCGATCGAGCGGTCGATCGCCGAAATCAATGCCGCGATCCGCCGCACGGCCGAGCGCAGCAATCTCTGATTCCCAAGGGTTTTTCATGAACGATTCTTCCCGCCCCGGCCTGCGGGCCGCCGATGCCTTGCGCCCGGTGCGCATCACCCGCCACTTCACCATGCACGCCGAAGGCTCGGTGCTGATCGAGTTCGGCCACACCCGCGTGCTGTGCACCGCCTCGGTGGAGGAGCGCGTGCCGCCGCACAAGCGCGGCAGCGGCGAGGGCTGGGTGACGGCCGAGTACGGCATGCTGCCGCGCTCCACGCACACGCGCAGCGACCGCGAGGCGGCCCGGGGCAAGCAGAGCGGCCGCACGCAGGAGATCCAGCGCCTGATCGGCCGTTCGATGCGCGCCGTGTTCGATCTCAAGGCCCTGGGCGAGCGCACCATATCGCTCGACTGCGACGTGATCCAGGCCGATGGCGGCACGCGCACCGCCAGCATCACCGGAGCCTTCGTCGCCGCGCACGACGCGGTGGCGAAGCTGATCGCCGAAGGCAAGCTCGCCGCCTCGCCGATCCGGGACCACGTGGCCGCGGTCTCGGTCGGCATCCTGCGGGGCGCGCCGCTGCTGGACCTCGAGTACGTGGAAGACTCGGCCTGCGACACCGACATGAACGTGGTGATGACCGGCGCCGGGCATTTCGTGGAGGTGCAGGGCACGGCCGAAGGTGCGGCCTTCACGCGCCGCGAAATGGACGCGCTGCTGGGGCTGGCGGAGAAGGGGATCGGCGAACTGGTCGTCCTGCAGCGGCAGTCGTTGGCCATGGCTTGAGATGAAGCTCGTCCTGGCGTCCAACAACCCGGGCAAGCTCGCCGAACTGCAGGCATTGTTCGCGCCGCTGGGCGTGGAACTGGTGCGCCAGTCCGAGCTGGGCATTCCCGAAGCGCCGGAGCCGCACCGCACCTTCGTGGAAAACGCCCTGGCCAAGGCGCGCCATGCCGCGCGCGAAAGCGGCCTGCCCGCGCTGGCGGACGACGCCGGCCTCTGCGTGGAGGCCTTCGGCGGCCTGCCGGGCGTGGACACCGCCTACTACGCCACCCAGTTCGGCTATCCCAAGGGCGACGACCACAACGTGCGCGCCCTGCTGGAGCAAATGGCCGATGTGGCGGACCGCCGCGCCGCGCTGGTCAGCACCCTGGTGGCGCTGCGCAGCGCGGACGACCCCGAGCCGCTCGTGGCCACCGGGCGCGCGCCCGGGCTGATCACGCGCGAACCCATCGGCGACAGCGGCTTCGGTTTCGACCCCGTGATGTTCATTCCCGCGTTCGGCAAGACCTTCGCGCAACTGCCGCCCAAAGTGAAGAACGCCAACAGCCACCGGGGCCGCGCGGCGCAGCGCATGCTCGAGCTGATGCGCGAGCAATGGTTCGCGCCACTGCCCGCGCCCACGCCCGCCGCCGGCGCGCTGCCATGAGCGTGGGCGGGCCGGCGGCGGCGCCTTCGGCGGACTGGAACGACCCGCGCCACTGGATGCGCCCGGGCACGCTGCAGCTCCAGGGCCTGCCGCCGCTCGCGCTCTACATCCACCTGCCGTGGTGCCTGAAGAAGTGCCCCTACTGCGACTTCAACTCGCACGAGTGGTCGGCCACCGCCGCGCCCGGCGCACCCATGCCCGAGGCGGCGTACCTCGATGCCTTGCGGGCCGACCTGGAGGCGTCGCTGCCGCTGGTCTGGGGCCGCGCGGTGCACAGCGTGTTCATCGGCGGCGGCACGCCCAGCCTGTTTTCGCCCGACGCGATCGACCGCCTGCTGGGCGACGTGCGGGCGCGCCTGCGGCTGGACGCGGACGCCGAGATCACGCTGGAAGCCAACCCGGGCACCTTCGAGAAGGACCGCTTCCGCGCGTTCCGCCAGGCCGGCGTGACGCGCCTGTCGATCGGCGTGCAGAGTTTTCACGACGCGCACCTCAAGGCCCTGGGCCGCGTGCACGACCGCGCGCAGGCACTGGCCGCGGTGGAGGAGGCGGCGCGCGCCTTCGAGACCTTCAACCTTGACCTCATGTACGCGCTGCCCGGCCAGACGCTGGCCGACTGCGAGGCCGACGTGCGCACCGCGCTGTCGTTCGCGCCGCCGCACCTCTCGGTCTACCACCTCACGCTGGAGCCCAACACCTACTTCGCCAAGTACCCGCCCGCGCTGCCGCCGGAAGACGAGGCCTGGGCCATGCTCGACCGCATCACCGAGCGCACGGGAGAGGCCGGCCTGCAGCGCTACGAGGTGTCGGCCTATGCGCGCGCCGGGCACCGCTGCGTGCACAACCTCAACTACTGGCAGTTCGGCGACTACCTCGGCATCGGCGCCGGCGCGCACGGCAAGCTCAGCTTCGCCCACCGCGTGGTCCGGCTGGTGCGGGTGCGCGAGCCGCGCCTGTACATGGAACGCGCGCTGGCGGGCCAGGCGGTCGCCTCGGCCGAGGAAGTGCGGCGTGCCGAGCTGCCGTTCGAGTTCATGCTCAACGCCCTGCGATTGCGCGACGGCTTCGAACTGCAGCAGTTCATGGAGCGCACCGGGCTGCCGCTCTCGGGCGTGGAGCCCATCCTGGCGCAGGCCGAGCAGAAGGGCCTGGTCGTGCGCGAAGGGGGCCGTGTGCGGCCCACGGAGCGTGGCTTCGATTTCCTGAGCGACCTGCAGGCCATGTTTCTACCCGGTTGAGGCCGTCGGCGGAAAGTGTGCGGCGATCATCCGCCGCCCATCCTTAGTTCGGCAAGGTCATGTAGCCCATCCAAGACCAGTAGGTCAGGCCGAACACCACCAGCAGCGCCATCGCGGCCACGGTGATGGCCAGGCCGGTGCGCACGAAATCGCGCACCTCGAAGGTGTCGGTGCCATAGGCGATCATGTTCTGCGGCGCGTTCACCGGCAGGATGAAGCCGAAGCTGACCACGAACTGCAGCAGCATGGTCATGCCGATCACGTTGAGCCCGGGCGTCTGCACCGCGCCGAGCACGCTGATGACGATCGGAATCATGGTCGAGGCCAGGGCGGTGGCGCTCGCGAAGCCGAGGTGGATCACGATCAGGAACAGCGAGAGCAGCATCAGGATCGCGAACGCGGTCGCGTTCTGCAGGCCCAGGTTGTGCACGATCAGGTTGGCCAGCCAGCCGGCCGCGTCGGTGCGCAGCAGGGCGGTGCCCACGCTGATGCCGACCGCGAACAGCAGCACCGTGCCCCAGGGAAAGCCGCGCTGCGACTCCTTCCAGTTCATCACGCCCACGCGCGGCAGCAGCATCAGCGCGATGGCGGCGATGGTCGTCGACGAGGTGTCGAAGCCGTGCAGCACCTTCTCGGTCGACCAGAAGCCCAGCAGCACGAGCACCAGCACCAGCAGCTTCCACTCGCGCAGCGTCATCGGGCCGATCGCGTCGAGCTGGGCCTGGATGGTGGCGCGGCCGCCCTCGATCTCGCGCATCTCCGGCTTCATCATGCGGGTCATGATGAAGTACACCGCGACGCTCAGCACGGCGGAGAACGGCGCGCCGGCGACGAACCACTCGGTCCAGGTGATGCTGGTGCCGAACTGTTTCTCGATGAAACCGACGGCCACCATGTTCTGCGCCGCCGCGGTCTTGATGCCGATGTTCCAGACGCTGGCGGTCTGCGCGGCGGTGATCACCAGCAGGGCCGCGAAGCGGCTGCGCTTGTCGACCTTGAACGCCAGGATGAAGCCCATCATGATGGGCATCAGGCAGGCCACGCGGGCCGTGGTGCTGGGCACGATGAAGGACAGCAGGAAGCCCACCACCATGGCGCCGATCACGATGTGGTTGGTGCGCGAGGACACCTTGGACAGCACCGCCAGCGCGATGCGCCGGTCCAGCCCGGTGGCGGTCATCGCCGCGGCGATGAAGCAGGCCGCGGCCACCAGCGCCACCGCGCTGCTGGCGAAGCCCGACAGCGTGAGGTTGAGCGCGGCCGCGGTGCCCATGCCGGCGCCGGCGGCCGGCTTGGCCGGGTCCGGCGAGAAGGCCAGCAGGAAGATCATCAGCGCGCCGATCACGACCGCGCTGACGGCGTAGTCCAGCGCCTCGGTCATCCAGATGATGACGGCGAACGCCAGGATGGCCAGCATCATCTGGCCCGCCGGCGGCAGGCCCTGGGCGGCCGGCATGAAGACGATGGCGAGCAGCACCAGCAGGCCGGCAATCAGGCCGGCGCGCTGCGCGAAAGTGCCCTTGGCGCTGGAGCCGGCGCCGGCCGGCGAAGCGGAAGCGTTCATGGTGCGTGCCCTCGGGGTGGATGCACGGACCAGTGTCGCGCGCGAAGCGCCGGCTCGGTTTGATGCGGATCAAACCGAGGGACACTTTCACGCCGTTGGCTCGGTCAGGGCTTGATGCCGGCTTCCCGTATCGTTCGGGAGAACACTTGATCGTCCATCCTCATGGCCGACTGCAGCTCGGCAGGGCCGCCATGCCGTGCCGAATAGCCGCGGGTGGACATGGCCTGGGCGAACCCGTCGCTGCGGACGACCTCCTGCAACACCGCAGCCAGCCGCTCGCCGGCCTCGCGCGGCAACCCCGCGGGCCCATAGAGGGCAAACCACAAGGGCAGGTTGACCTCGCCGAATCCGATCTCGTCCAGGGTGGGGGTCTCCGGCAGGAAGGCCGATCGGCGTTGCCCCACCACGGCAAGCGCCTTCAGGCGGCCGGTTTTCACGTGCCCTTCGCCGATCGAGTCGGTGCCGATCACGACGGGCACCCGTCCCGCCAGGGCTTCGTTGAACGATTGGGCCGCGCCGCTGGCCGGGATGAAGAGCAGCTTCATGCCGCTGATCCGGGCGAGCGACTCCATGATCAGATGCGCGGCGGATCCCAGGAAGGGGGCGCCGTAGTTGACGGGGGTGGTGGACGAGCGGGCCAGCGCGATCAGTTCGGAGAGAGAGGAAACGCCCAGCGAAGGGTGCACGAAGATGGCGTCGCGGCCGGTCGCGACCAGGCCCAGGGGCGAGAAGTCCTTGTAGATGTCGTACGGAACATTGCCATACAGATGCGGCGAAATCACGAAGTTGTTCGCGGTGAACAGCAAGGTATGGCCATCGCCTTGGGCGGTGGAGACGGCGGCCGCGCCGATCGAGCCACCGGCGCCGGGGCGGTTCTCGACGACGACGGGCTGCCCCAGCCGGCTGGACAGGCGTTCGCCGAGCAGGCGCGCAATGATGTCCGCCGCGCTGCCCGCGGCCGCGGGCACGATCATGCGGATGGGCTTCGACGGAAAAACCGGCTGTCCCCAGGCCAGGGAGCAGGCGAGCCCCGCCAGTGCGGCCACGCACGTGCGGCGATGCAGTTGGGAGCCGAAGACGTTCGCCATTTGTTTCCTTGCGGTTGAAGAGGGGCGTCGGGTCTCCGACGGTCAGTAAAGGCGGAAATCGAGGCCAGGCAGGCCCTGGGCCGGCGGCGCGACGGAGAGCGGGAGCACGCCGTTTTCCCAGGCCGCATAGGCATTCGTCATCGAGCGAAGGATGTCGGGGTGGGAGGCCGAGAAGTCCGCGTACTCCCGTATGTCGCGCACCAGGTTGAACAGCCTGGGGGCCTGGCCCGCTTCCTCGAAGTACTTCCAAGGCCCCTGGCGCATGGCCTTGGCGTTTCCCGTGCGCCAATAGAGCTGCCGCTCCTGTTCCGACGCTTCTCCGCGAAGGATGGGCATCAGGTCCACCCCGTCGAGCGGGTGGTCGGGCGAGGGCTGCGCATGGGCCAGTTCCAGGAAGGATGCCGTCCAGTCCATGGTGATGCAGGCCTGGGTGCAGACGCGCCCGGCGGGAACCGTGCCTGGCCAGCGCACGATGCCCGGAACGCGTATCCCGCCTTCGCGCAGCAGCCGGATGTGTCCCGTGAGCGGGTAATGGTAGGAAAAGCGCTCGCCGCCGTTGTCGCTGGTGAAGACCACCAGCGTGCGGCCGTCGAGGCGCAGGCGCTTGAGCGTCGACAGCACCTGGCCCACGCCTTCGTCGAGCGCTTTGACCATCGCGGCGTAGATGTCGATCGATCCGCCCGCGGTGGTCGCCGGCCTGTCGTCGAACTCGCCGTCGTGGAAAGGGGCTTCCCATGGCCAGTGGGGCGCGGTGTAGTGCAATGAGAGATAGAAGGGGCCTTGCTGGTTTCTCTCGATGAACTCGCACGCGCGCTCGGTCAGGGCATGGGTGAGGTAGCCCGCAGGCGCGGCGCTGTCGGGACCGTCCCAGGCGAGGTAGCGGCCGTCTTCGCCCAGGTAGCTGAAATAGGCGGCCCCCGTGCTCTGGACGCCGAAGTACTCGTCGAACCCGGATTGCAGGGGGCCGAACCTCGGGGGCTCGCCGCAATGCCACTTGCCGACCAGCGCGCTGCGGTACCCGGCTTGGCCCAGCAGGCGGGGAAGGCTGGGAAATTCCGGCTCCAGGCCGAGCGCGTCGCCGTGAACCCAGTGCAGCAACGGCTCGGGAACGCCGGCCGGGTGGCGGGCCGGGTACCGGCCCGTGAGCAGGCCGATGCGCGTGGGGGAACACGTGGCCGACGCGGAATAGCAGTCCGTCAGCCGGGTGCCTTCGCGTGCCAGGGTGTCGATGTGCGGCGTCAGGTAGTCCGGGCGGCCGTAGCAGGAAAGGTCACCCCAGCCCAGGTCATCGGCCAGTATGAAGACGATGTTCGGCGGGCGTTGTCGGGTGTTCATGGGGCACATTGTTTTTTCCGTATACCCTGTGAAACAATGAGGGCTGGCTCATAGATGACATAACTCCAGAGTTATGTGCATGAACCGCGCCGTGCGACCTTGAACCAGGATGGGGTGAGCGCCATGCTCGAAGTCAGCCAGCTGCGCGCCCTCGTCGCGCTGATCGAGGAGTCGAGCGTGTCCCGCGCGGCGAGCCGCCTTGAGCAGTCGCAGCCTCAGATGAGCGCAACCCTCAGGCGCCTGCGGGAGATCCTGGGGGATCCTCTGCTGGTGCGCAGCGGCAGCCAGATGCTTCGGACCGCCCGGGCGCAGGAACTCGTCCAGCAAGCCAGGAAGGTGCTGGATGGTCTCCAGGCACTGACGGCTCCACCGGCGGCATTCGATCCGGCGCGCATGGCCAGGACCTGGAGCATCGCGATTCCGGACTTCGTCGGTGCGGACCTGCTCGGCGCCATCATCGGTGCCATCCGCACGTCATCGCCGTCGAGCAGGGTGCAGGTGCTGACGGTACAAAACGACGCCGACGGCCGGTCGGCGCTGGCCAACGGCAAGGCCGATCTCCTGATCGAGTCGGGGCTCATCCGGGCTGCCGATATTCGCTACACCTTGCTGTTCGACGACAACGTGCTGTCCGTCGCAGCGCGAAAGAATGGGTTGGTGAAGGGCAGCATGGACTTGCCGCAATACCTGGCGCTCCCCCATGTCGCCGCTTCCCTGGCGTCCGGCCTGCACCCCGGCATGATCGACCGCATGCTGGCCGCTCGCGGCTTCAGCCGCAAGGTGGTGGCCTGGGTGCCCTACTTCAATGCGCTGCCGCGCATATTGGCCCAAAGCGATCTGGTGCTGACGACGGCGGGACACGTTGCCTACCAGTTTGCGCAGCAGGCGGACCTCCAGGTTTTTGCGCCCCCCATCAAGCTGCCGAGGATCCGCTACTACGCCATGTGGCACGAGCGCTTCCACCCGTCGGCCGAGCTGCGGTGGATCCGGTCGCTGCTGCGCGGCGCCATCGAACGGCAGCTTGGCCGCCGGAAACGGGGTTGACGGACGGGGTGGACTGGGCGCCAGCGATGGCGGTGGGTCAGGGATTCGAACCCTGGAAGGACTTCCGTCCTTGCTGGTTTTCAAGACCAGTGCAATCGACCACTCTGCCAACCCACCATGGGCCGGCCCTGCGCCTGGCAGCCGGCAGGGGGCATTCTAGCTCCCCGGCCCGGCTCAGGCCGGCACCGGCGGGCTGGCCTGGAGCAGGCCGCGCGTCTCGATGAAGCGCACCACCTCGTCCACGCCGTCGAGCGTCTTGAGGTTGGTCATGACCCAGGGGCGGCGCGCCGGGTCGGGGCGCATGCGGTCGGTGTCGCGCCGCATGACGTCGAGGTCGGCGCCGACGTGCGGGGCGAGGTCGGTCTTGTTGATGACGAACAGGTCGCTCTTGGTGATGCCGGGGCCGCCCTTGCGCGGGATCTTCTCGCCGGCGGCGACGTCGATCACGTAGAGGGTGAGGTCGGAGAGCTCGGGGCTGAAGGTGGCGGCGAGGTTGTCGCCGCCGGACTCGATGAAGACCACGTCGGCGTCGGGGAACTCGCCCAGCATGCGGTCGATGGCCTCGAGGTTGATCGAGGCGTCTTCGCGGATCGCGGTGTGCGGGCAGCCGCCGGTTTCCACGCCCATGATGCGCTCGGCCGGCAGGGCGCCGCTGACGGTGAGCAGGCGCTGGTCTTCCTTGGTGTAGATGTCGTTGGTGATGGCCACCAGGTCGTAGCGATCGCGCATCGCCTTGCACAGCATTTCCAGCAGCGTGGTCTTGCCCGAACCGACCGGGCCGCCGATGCCCACGCGCAGCGGCGGCAGCGGCTTGGTGCGGCGGGGGATGTGGTGCAGGGCAGAAGGGGTGGTCATGATCGGAACAGGCGAGAGTACTGCGTTTCGTGGCGGGCGGACAGGATGGCGAGCAGCGGCGCGAAAGATTGGCGCTGCGGGTCCGGCAGGGCGAGCGCATGGTCCGCCGCGGCCGGGATCTCGGCGGCCAGGCGCGCAAGCATGCGCTGGCCCGCGCTCTGGCCGAGCGGGACGGACTTGATGGCGGCCTGCACCAGGTTCTCGGCCCAGCCGAAGGCGTAGCCGAGCAGGCTATCGCGCACGCCGGCGTCGGCCTGCGCGGCGGCGCAGGCGCTGGCCACGGGGTAGGTGGGCGGGTCCAGCCGGGCGGCCTGCAACTGCTCGAACACGCCGGCGCCCAGCTCGCCGAGCTGGCGCGCCCATTCGAGCAGGGAGCGCCCCATCTGCTCGGTCTGCAGGCGGAACTCGTGGGTCTCGCGCGTGTGCAGCACCCATTGGTTGAGCTCGGCCACGCGCGCCAGGTCGCGGCGGCGCCAGGCGGGAATGGCCTGCGCCACCACCGCGAGGTCGGCGCGCGCCAGGCCCAGGTGCAACTGGTCGGTCAGCCAAGCGGTGGCGCTGGCCTCGTCGTGCACCAGGCCGGCGTCCACCGCGGCCTCCAGGCCTTCGGAATAGGAGAAGCCGCCCACCGGCAGCGCGGGCGAGGCGAGCCAGAGGATCTGCAGCAGGCCGGCGGCGGAGCGGTGGGGCGCGGCGCCGGCCTCAGCCGTGGGCGTGGCCGTGGCTGTGCCCATGTCCGTGCGCATGCGAATGGTCGTGTGAATGGCCGTTCGAGTGGCCGTGGGCATGACCGTGCGGGTGGCCATGCCCGCCCGACGGCGCGCCGTAGGCACCGCCCTCGGGTTCGAAGGGCTCGCGTACCTCTGCCACCGTGAGGTGCATGGCGCGCAGCATCTCGGCCAGCACGTGGTCCGGTTCGATCTTGAGGTGGTCCGGGCGCAGCTCGATCGGCACGTGGCGGTTGCCCAGGTGGTAGGCGGCGCGCATGAGGTCGAAGGCCTGCTCCGCGGGAGGGTGGTCGGGGCAGGCGGTGATGCGCAGCACCGGCTGGGGCGCGGCAATCACGCGCAGCAGCGAACCGTCCTGCGTCAGCAGCACGTCGCCGCCGCGCACCACGGTGCTGCGCGGCAGGAACACGCCCACGTGGCGCTGGTCGGAGGCGGTGGCGTCGAAGCGGCTTTTCTGCCGCAGGTCCCAGTCCAGCACCAGTTGCGCCGCGCGCTGGATCAGCGCGGGCGCCAGGCCCTGGCCCTGGGGGATCAGCTTGGAGGCTTGCAGCATGGCGGTGGGGGCTCAGAACAGGAAGTAGCGCTGCGCCATCGGCAGCACGCGGGCGGGCTCGCAGGTGAGCAACTGCCCGTCGGCGCGCACGGCGTAGGTCTGGGCGTCGATCTCCATGTGCGGCAGCAGGCCGTTGTGCACCATGCGGGCCTTGGTGACGCCGCGGCAGCCGCGCGCGGCCGAGAGCGTCTTGCGCAGGCCGAAGCGCTCGCCCACGCCGGCGGCCAGCGCGGCCTGGGAGACGAAGGTCAGGCTGCCCCGGGCCAGGGCGCTGCCGTAGCTGCCGAACATGGGGCGCACGTGCACCGGCTGCGGCGTGGGGATGGAGGCGTTGGGGTCGCCCATGGCGGCCAGCGCGATGCTGCCGCCCTTGAGCACCAGCGAAGGCTTGACGCCGAAGAAGGCCGGTTTCCAGACCACCAGGTCGGCCCACTTGCCCGTCTCCAGCGAGCCCACCTCGTGCGAGACGCCGTGCGCGATGGCCGGGTTGATGGTGTATTTCGCGATGTAGCGCTTGACGCGGACGTTGTCGCTGCGCGCGCTGTCCTCCGGCAGCGCACCGCGCTGCGCCTTCATCTTGTCGGCCGCCTGCCAGGTGCGGATGATGACCTCGCCGACCCGGCCCATGGCCTGGCTGTCGCTGCTCATCATGCTGATCGCGCCCATGTCGTGCAGGATGTCCTCGGCCGCGATGGTCTCGCGGCGGATGCGGCTTTCGGCGAACGCCAGGTCCTCGGCGATGCCGGCGTCGAGGTGGTGGCAGACCATCAGCATGTCGACGTGTTCGTCGAGCGTATTGACGGTGTAGGGCATGGTGGGGTTGGTGGACGAGGGCAGGAAATTGGCCTCGCCGACCACGCGCAGGATGTCGGGCGCGTGGCCGCCGCCCGCGCCTTCCGTGTGGAAGGCGCACAGCGTGCGGCCCTTGGTCGCGGCAATGGTGTTCTCCACGAAGCCGGATTCGTTGAGCGTGTCGCTGTGGATCGCGACCTGCACGTCGGCCTCCTCGGCCACGGCCAGGCAGGTGTCGATCGCCGAGGGCGTGGTGCCCCAGTCCTCGTGCAGCTTGAGGCCGATCACGCCGGCGTTGACCTGCTCGCGCAGCGCGTCGGGCAGGCTGGCGTTGCCCTTGCCCAGGAAGCCGATGTTCATCGGCAGGCCGTCGGCGGCCTGGAGCATGCGCTCGATGTGCCACGGCCCGGGCGTGCAGGTGGTGGCGAAGGTGCCGGTGGCCGGCCCGGTGCCGCCGCCGATCATGGTGGTGATGCCCGAGGCCAGCGCTTCGTCCACCTGCTGCGGGCAGATGAAGTGGATGTGGCAGTCGATGCCGCCGGCGGTGACGATGCTGCCCTCGCAACTGATGACCTCGGTGCCGGGGCCGATGACGATGTCCACGCCCGGCTGGGTGTCCGGGTTGCCGGCCTTGCCGATCGCGGCGATGCGGCCGCCCTTGAGGCCGATGTCGGCCTTGACGATGCCCCAGTGGTCGATGATGACCGCGTTGGTCAGCACGGTGTCCACTGCGCCGCCAGCCGTCGGGCCGCTGCCCGTGCCGTCGCGGGTGCGCTGCGACTGCGCCATGCCGTCGCGGATGGTCTTGCCGCCGCCGAACTTCACCTCTTCGCCGTAGCCGCCGGCCGCGAGCGTGAAGTCCTGTTCGATCTCGATCACGAGGCCGGTGTCGGCTAGGCGCAGGCGGTCCCCCACGGTGGGGCCGAACATGTCGGCGTAGGCGTGTCTGGATATGCTTGCCATGGGTGTTCCTAGTTCGAGCGAACGCCTTTCGCCGGGCCGCCCCAAGAAAGGCGAGCCTCCTTGGGGGGCAGCGACCCGCGCAGCGGTGGAGCGTGGGGGCTCACAGTCGTCCTTGCGTGAGGCCGCGAAAGCCGAAGACAACGCGCTCGCCCGCGAAATCCACCAGTTCCACCGTGCGCTGCTGGCCGGGTTCGAAGCGCACCGCGGTGCCGCTGGCGATGTTCAGGCGCATGCCGCGCGCGGCGGCGCGGTCGAAGTCGAGCGCGCCGTTGGTCTCGGCGAAGTGGTAGTGCGAGCCGACCTGGATCGGCCGGTCGGCGGTGTTCTTCACCACCAGCGTGATCGCGCGGCGGCCGGGGTTGAGGGCGTGCTCGCCCGCGTCGATGAGGTATTCGCCGGGGATCATGGCCAAGGCTCCGCCGTCATCCATCAGCCGGCGAGCAGGGACCAGCCCATGTTCAGGCCCATCAGCGCGACCAGCGCGCCGGCCGCGCGCGGCAGCCCGTGGTGGGCGCGGCGCAGCCCGAGGCCGATGGCGATGCCGGCGGCGTGCAGCAGCGCCGTGCCCAGCACCATGCCGGCCAGCGCGCCGCCGCCGGCGAGTTCCTGGCCATGGGCCGCGCCATGGAACAGCGCGAAGGCCCCCACCAGCACCGCGCCCGCCGCTTCGGGCAGCTTCACCTGCGCGGCCAGCAGCAGACCCACCACCAGCAGGGAGGCGGCGATCATCGGCTCGATCGCCGGGAACGCCACCCCGGCGCGGGCGAGCAGCGCGCCGGCCAGCAGCAAGGCGGCGAACGACACCGGCGCCACCCACAGGCGCCGCGTGGCCATGGCGCTCCACACCCCCACCGCCAGCATCGCGGCCAGGTGGTCCGGCCCGGTGATCGGGTGCAGGAAGCCGGAGAGGAAGCCATGGTGGTGGTCACCGCCCCCATGGGCGAACGCCGGCAGCGACAGCACCGCCAGCGCGAGGGCGAACAGGAATCGGTTTTTCATCGGCAATCCTTCGAAATTAAAAAAACATGTCCGGCGTGAGAAGCCCAAAAAACCTGGAAACGCCGCGGAACCGGCTCCGCCGGGCCGCAGGCATTGCCCCCTCGAGGGGGTGCCGCGAAGCGGCGCGGGGGTGTTTCTCAACTTATCGGTTGATGCACCGTGACCAGCTTGGTGCCGTCGGGAAACGTCGCCTCGACCTGGATGTCCGGGATCATGTCCGCGATGCCGTCCATCACGTCGGCGCGCGTGAGCACGCCGCGCCCCTCGCTCATGAGCTGGGCCACGCTCTTGCCGTCGCGGGCGCCTTCCAGCACGGCGGCGGTGATCAGGGCCACCGCCTCGGGGTGGTTCAGCTTGAGCCCGCGCGCGCGGCGCCGCTCGGCCAGCAGGGCCGCGGTGAAGATCAGCAGCTTGTCTTTTTCACGGGGCGTGAGTTCCATGGTGGTGCATGCGCAGGGGCGTGCCTGCCTTCCGACTGTCCTGTCGGCGTAGCAGCAAGACCCGTGCCCTGGCGGTGGCATGGCATGAAAGCTGCACGGATCCGGCGTGAACCGCGTCCTGCCCGGCCCCTCTGAGTTGACCGCCACGACCGCGGCGCCGGCCGAGGCCGGGGCGCCGCAGCGCATCATCAAGGTGCGCCGCGACTACAACAGCTGGGTCGCGAGCGAGACCATGGAGGACTACGCGCTGCGCTTCACGCCGCAGCGGTTCCGCAAATGGTCGGAAGGGCGCGTGGCCAACACGGCGTTCGGCGCCGCGTCCTTCCTGATCCTCGAGGCCGTGGGCGCCACGCTGCTGGTGCAGTACGGCTTCGTGAACGCCGCGCTGGCCATCCTCTGCACCGGCATCGTGATCTTCCTGGCCGGGCTGCCGATCAGCGTGTACGCCGCGCGCCACGGCATCGACATGGACCTGCTCACGCGCGGCGCGGGCTTCGGCTACATCGGCTCGACCATCACCTCGCTGATCTACGCGTCGTTCACCTTCATCTTCTTCGCGCTGGAAGCGGCGGTCATGGCCTACGCGCTGGAGCTCGCGCTGGGCATACCGCCCGCCTGGGGCTACCTGATCTGCGCGCTGGTGGTGATTCCTTTGGTGACGCATGGGGTCTCGGTCATCAGCCGTTTCCAGGTCTGGACCCAGCCGCTGTGGCTGGTGATGATGGTGGTGCCCTTCGTGGCGGTGGCCGCCATGGCGTCCGAGACGTTCACCAATGTGGTGCGTTATGGTGGCGAATCTGGTGCGCGATCGGCGTTCGATTTGCACCTGTTTGGTGCGTCACTGACGGTCGGCGTCGCACTGGTCACGCAGATGGGCGAGCAGGCCGACTACCTGCGCTTCATGCCGGCCAAGGTGCCCGGCAAGGCCTGGCGCTGGTGGGCGGGGGTGCTTGCCGGTGGGCCTGGGTGGGTGGTGCTCGGCGTGGTCAAGATGCTCGGCGGGGCCGTGCTGGCCTACCTCGCCATCGGCCAGGGCGTGGCGCCCGAGCGCGCGGTGGACCCGAACCAGATGTACCTGGCGGCCTACGGGTTCGTGTTCGCCGACCATGGCTGGGCGGTCGCGGCCACGGCGCTGTTCGTCGTGCTGTCCCAGCTCAAGATCAACGTGACCAATGCCTATGCGGGCTCGCTGGCCTGGAGCAACTTCTTCTCGCGCCTCACGCACAGCCACCCCGGCCGCGTGGTCTGGGTGGTGTTCAACACGCTGATCGCGTTCATGCTCATGGAGATGAACGTGTTCCAGGCGCTGGGCGAGGTGCTGGGCCTGTACTCCAACATCGCCATCGCCTGGATCATGGCGGTGGTGGCCGACCTGGTGATCAACAAGCCGCTGGGCTGGTCGCCGCGCGGCATCGAGTTCAAGCGCGCCTACCTGTACGACATCAACCCGGTCGGCGTGGGCGCGATGGGGCTGGCCTCGGCGCTGTCCATCGGGGCGCACATGGGGCTGATGGGCGCGACCGCGCAGGCGTTCTCGGCGGTGATCGCGATGGCGACGGCGCTGGTGGCCTCGCCCGCGATCGCCTGGGCCACGAAGGGGCGCTACTACATTGCGAGAGAACATGGCCCCCACGCTCCACCGCTGCGCGGTGGGTCTCCGCCCCAGGACAGGGAAGGGACCTGGTCCTTGCCGGGTCCGGGGGCCGATTCGCCTTGGGGCGGCCCGGCGGCGAATCGGCCCGCTCCGGAAACCATGCAACTTCAACGGTGCGTGATTTGCGAGCGCGCCTACGAGGCGCCCGACATGGCGCACTGCCCGGCGTACCAGGGCCCCATCTGCTCGCTCTGCTGCACGCTGGATGCCCGCTGCGGCGACCTGTGCAAGCCGCACGCGCGGCTGTCCGAACAATGGATGGCCGCGCTGCGGCGCGTGATGCCGCGCCGCGCCTGGCCCTACCTGGCAGCGGGGCTGGCCCACTACCTGCTGCTCATGCTGGTGATCGCACCGGTGCTCGCGGCGGTGCTGGGGCTGCTGTACCGGCAGGAGCTGGAGGGCCTGCGCGAAGGCCTGGGGCTGGCGGCCCAGGCCTCGCTGCTGGACGCCGCGCTGCGCTCCGGGTTCCTGCGCGTCTACGCGGTGCTGCTGCTGATCGCGGCCACCGTGGCCTGGTGGCTGGTGCTGGCGCACAAGAGCCGCGAGGTGGCGCAGGAGGAGTCGAACCGGCAGACGCGCCTGCTGATGCGCGAGATCGAATCCCACCAGCGGACCGACCGGGCGCTGCAGCAGGCGCGCCACGCGGCCGAGCAGGCCAACCAGGCCAAGACGCGCTACATCTCCACCATCAGCCACGAGCTGCGCACGCCGCTCAACAGCATCCTGGGCTACGCGCAGCTGCTGCAGGAAGACACCGGCATGGCGCCGCACCGCGCGCAGGCGATCCGGGTGATCCGCCGCGGGGGCGAACACCTGCTGTCGCTGATCGAGGGTACGCTGGATGTCGCGCGCATCGAATCGGGCAAGCTGGCGCTGGACGTGCGGCCCATGGCCTTCGCCGACGCGATGCGGGAGGTGGCGGGCATGTTCGAACTGCAGGCCGCCGCCAAGGGGCTGCGCTTCCGGTTCGAGACCGGCGCCCGCCTGCCGGAGGTGGTGCGCGCGGACGAGAAGCGCCTGCGCCAGATCCTGATCAACCTGTTGGGCAACGCGGTGAAGTTCACGTGCGAGGGCAGCGTGACGCTGCGCGTGTCGTACGCGCGCGAGATGGCGACCTTCGAGGTCTGCGACACCGGGCCCGGCATGGCGGCGCAGGATCTGGAGCGCGTGTTCGAGCCGTTCGAGCGGGGCGGGCAGGGGGGCACGGGCCTGGGGCTGACCATCGCGCGCATGCTGACCGACCTGATGGGCGGCGAGATGACGGTCCGCAGCGTGCCCGGCGAGGGCACGGGCTTTTCGGTGCGGCTGTTCCTGCCGGAGTTGCGCGACGACGTGGTGGTGACGCGGCCGGTGATGGCGCCGGTGGCCGGCTACGCGGGCGAGCGCCGGCGCGTGCTGGTGGTGGACAACGAGGAGGCCGACCGCGAACTGATGGCGCGCTGGCTGCAGCCGTTGGGCTTCGAGGTGCAGATGGCCACCAGCGGGGACGACGCGCTGCGCCTGCTCGACGGCCTGCAGCCGGGCGTTGCGGGCGCGCCGCATGCGATCCTGATGGACCTGGCGATGCCGGGCATCGACGGCTGGGAGACCCGGCGTCGGCTGCAGGCGTCGGGCTGGTCGGCGCTGCCGCTGGCCATCGTGTCGGCCAATGCCTTCGACAAGGGCCTGCTGCAGGCCGATCCGGCGCACGGCCAGGGCCTGTCGCCGCAGGACTTCCTGGTCAAGCCGGTGCGGCGCGAGGAGCTGCTGGCCTGGCTGGCCTGGCGGCTCGACCTGCAATGGCTGTACGAGCGAGGGCCGGCGGCTCAGGCCTTGCCGCCACAAGTGCTGCCGCCGCTGGCGGCCGCCGGCGGCGGCACCCGTGGCGACACCGATTTCGGTCCCTTGCTGGAGTTCGTGCGCCTGGGCTACACGCGTGGGGTGGTGCAATGGCTGGACGAGTGGGCCGCGCGCGAGCCAGCGCAGGCGGGCGTGGCCGCGCAGTGGCGCCAGATGGCCCGGGAGTTCCGGTTCGAGACGATCGAGCAGGGGGTGAACCGACATGCCCGGCAAGCCTGATACCGATACCGGAACCGGGCGGCATGGGCGCGGCGCGCTGCCGACCAGCCTGCGCCCGGCCCCGCTGCTGCGCCGCGACGCGCTGGTGGTGCTGATCGTGGACGACGTGCCCGACAACGTGGCGCCGCTGCACGACGCGCTGGATGCGGCCGGCTACGACGTGCTGGTGGCGCTCGACGGCGAGAGCGCCCTGCGCCGCGCCGCGCAGGCGCGGCCCGACGTGATCCTGCTGGACGCGGTGATGCCGGGCATCGACGGCTTCGAGGTGGCGCGGCGGCTCAAGGCCGACGCGGCGACGGCGCAGATCCCGATCATCTTCATGACCGGCCTGACCGAGACCGAGCACCTGGTGGCGGCGCTGGACGCCGGCGGCATCGACTACGTGACCAAGCCCATCAAGCCCCGGGAGGTGATGGCGCGCATGGGCGTGCACCTGCGCACGGCGCGGCACGCGCGCGAGGGCGAGGTGGAGCGCGAGCAGGCGCGCAACGCGCTCGACGCCTTCGGCTACGCGACCATCACCGTGCGCGAGCGCGATGGGCGCCTGATGTGGCAGACGCCGCTGGCGCGCGAGCTGCTGCTGCGCTACTGCGGCACGCGCGCGCCCGAGACGCCGCCGGCCGTGGTCCAGTGGCTGCGCCGTCACCTGCCCGATCTCCAGGGCGCGGGCCGCGCCGCGCAGGAGCCGCCGCGCCTGACGCTGGAAAGCGGCCCGCGGCGCCTGACCTTCCGCCTGCACCTGCAGGTGGGCGACCCTGAGGACGCCAGCCCCAACGGCGAAGGCGGCGACTGGCTGATCGTGATGCAGGAAACCTCGGACGCCAGCGTGCTCGAGGCCCTGGCCCAGGCCTTCGGCCTGACCGCGCGCGAGGCAGAGGTGCTGTACTGGGTGGCCAAGGGTAAGATCAACCGCGACATCGGCGACATCCTGGGCGCCAGCCCGGCCACGGTGAAGAAGCACCTGGAGCGCATCCACGCCAAGCTGGGCGTGGAGACGCGCACCGCGGCGGCGGCGATGGCGATCAACCGGGTGCCGCAGCTGAAGTGACCCGCCGCCCGGTGCCCGTACGCCACCCGGCGTACAGACGCGGCGCCGGGGCATCCCTAGCATCCGTTGCAGTCCATCGAAAAGCCTTCCAGAGGCCACACGGTGGCCCCTCCCTCCCCTCAACGGATGTCTTTCGGAACCTGGAGAAGCGCCATGATGCAGCAACCCCGTCGATTCACCCTCAAAGCCCTGGCGGCCGCCGCCGCGCTCGGCGCTTTCGGCTTGCCGGCCCAAGCCCAGTCCGGCCCGATCAAGGTCGGCGTGCTGCACGCGCTCTCCGGCACCATGGCGATCTCCGAGACCGCGCTGAAGGACATGGCGCTGATGACCATCGAGGAGATCAACGCCAAGGGCGGCGTGCTCGGCCGCAAGCTCGAGCCGGTGGTGATCGACACCGCGTCCAACTGGCCGCTGGCGGCCGAGAAGGCCAAGCAGCTCGTGGGGCAGGACAAGGTGGCCGTCACCTTCGGCTGCTGGACCTCGGTGTGCCGCAAGTCGGTGCTGCCGGTCTACGAGGAGAACAACGCGCTACTGTTCTACCCGGTGCAGTACGAGGGCGAGGAGCTGTCGAAGAACGTGTTCTACACCGGTGCCGCGCCCAACCAGCAGGCCATTCCGGCGGTCGAGTACCTGATGAGCGCCGATGGCGGTTCCGCCAAGCGCTGGGTGCTGCTGGGCACCGACTACGTGTACCCGCGCACGGCCAACAAGATCCTGCGCGCCTTCCTCAAGGCCAAGGGCGTGGCCGATGGCGACATCATGGAGACCTACACGCCGTTCGGCCACGCCGACTACCAGACCATCGTGGCCGACATCAAGAAGTTCTCGGCCGGCGGCAAGACGGCCGTGGTCTCGACCATCAACGGCGACTCCAACGTGCCCTTCTACAAGGAGCTGGGCAACGCGGGCCTGAAGGCCACCGACGTGCCGGTGGTCGCCTTCAGCGTGGGCGAGGAAGAGCTGCGCGGGCTCGATCCCAAGCCGTTGGCGGGCCACCTGGCCTCATGGAACTACTTCATGAGCGTGAAGAACCCCGCCAACACCGCGTGGATCAAGCAGTGGAGCGACTACGCCAAGGCCAAGAAGCTGCCCGGCCAGTCGACCAAGCCGCTGACCAACGACCCGATGGAAGCGACCTACGTGGGCATCCACATGTGGAAGCAGGCGGTGGAGAAGGCCAAGAGCACCGACCCCGACAAGGTGATCGCCGCCATGGCCGGCCAGACCTTCAAGTCCCCGAGCGGCTTCACGCTGACCATGGACCCCAAGAACCACCACCTGCACAAGCCGGTGCTGATCGGCGAGATCCGGCCCGACGGCCAGTTCAACGTGGTCTGGCGCACCAAGGCACCGATCAAGGCGCAGCCCTGGAGCCCGTATATCGAAGGCAACGACAAGAAGAAGGACGAGCCGGACGGCAAGACGAAGCTGTGACCTTGCGCTGCCGGTTGGCGGGCACCGGCCATGCGGTGCCCCCTTGTTTGCTGAGAACGCTTTGAAAACCACCCTGCGCCGCTGGCGCCTGCTCTTTCTGCACCTGGTGCCGGCCCTGTGGCTGGGGTGGGGGGCGTCCGCCCATGCCCTGACCCCGGAGCAGGCGCTGGCGATCGCCTCGGGCGGCGCCAGTTCGCGCATCGCGGCGCTCAACGAGGCGGTGGCGAACGCCGACGAGCAGACGGCGGCCCTGGTGCAGGCGCTGGCCGACGATGCCGTGAAGGTCACCGATACGCAGGTGTTCGTGATGGGAGACCAGGGCTGGCGCGACGCCGCGTCCGGCGCGAGCGCCGAGCCGCCCGAGGACGCGGAGGACGTGGTCAACAACAACGTGATGCGCCGCGCCATCGCCGCTGCGCAGGCCGCGCTGCGCCTGGCCAGCCCGGACGTGGCGGTGCGCGCCGCCGCGGCCGCGGACCTGTTCCGCGAGCCCGACGCCTCGCGCCTGCCGCTGATCGAGACCGCGCTGGCGCGCGAGTCGGACGCCGGCGTGAAGGCGCGGCTGGAACTGCTGCGCGCCGCCTCCGCGCTGGACAGCGACGACCGCGCCGCCCGCCTGGCCGCCGTCGAGGCGCTGGGCGAGCGCCGCAGCCCCGACACCAAGCGGCTGCTCAGCGAGCGGCTGGCGCAGGAGGGCGATGCCGGGGTCAAGGCCGCCATCGAAGCCGCCATCCGCCGCATCGACGACGGGCTGGTCTGGGGCGAGCGCTTGGGCGCTGCCTTCACCGGCCTCAGCCTGGGTTCGGTGCTGCTGCTGGCCGCGCTCGGGCTGGCCATCACCTACGGGCTGATGGGCGTGATCAACATGGCGCACGGCGAGCTCATCATGATCGGCGCCTACGCCACTTACGTGGTGCAGGGGCTCTTTCAGCGCCACCTGCCCGAGGCGGTGTTCGGCTGGTACCTGGTGGCGGCGATCCCGGCGGCCTTCCTGGCTTCGGCCCTGGTCGGCGCGGTGCTGGAGCGCGGCGTGATCCGTTTCCTCTACGGCCGCCCGCTGGAGACGCTGCTGGCCACCTGGGGCATCAGCCTGATCCTGCAGCAGGCGGTGCGCTCGGTGTTCGGCGCGCAGAACGTGAGCGTGGAGAACCCGAGCTGGATGAGCGGCGGGCTGCAACTGCTGCCCAACCTCACGCTGCCCTGGAGCCGCCTGTGCATCGTCGTCTTCGCCGCGCTGGTGCTGGCCGCCATGGGCTGGCTGATCGCGCGCACGCGACTGGGCCTGTTCGTGCGCGGCGTGACACAGAACCGTCCGATCGCCGCGTGCATGGGCGTGCACACCGCGCGCGTCGACACCTACGCCTTCGCGCTCGGCTCGGGCGTGGCGGGGCTGGCCGGCTGCGCGCTCAGCCAGATCGGCAACGTGGGCCCCGACCTGGGCCAGAGCTATATCGTCGACAGCTTCATGGTGGTGGTGCTGGGCGGCGTGGGCCAGTTGGCCGGCACCGTCTACGCCGCGCTTGGGCTGGGCGTCCTCAACAAGTTCATCGAGGGCTGGGCCGGCGCGGTGCTGGCCAAGATCGCCGTGCTGGTCTTCATCATCGTCTTCATCCAGAAGCGGCCGCAGGGCCTGTTCGCGGTCAGGGGCAGGAGCGCCGAGGCATGAGCGCAGCGCCGGGCCGCCCCAAGCCAGCTCGCACCGCAGCCCGTGAGGGCGGAGGTATGCCCGTGAGCACGGTCGGTCTTCCCCGTCCGGCGCCGCTGCTTGGCCGCAGAGGCTGGACAGCCTTCTTCATCGCGCTGACCGTGGTGTGCGCGCTCGCGCCCCTGGCCAACCTGTGGGTGCCCGCGGGCAGCGCCTTCCACCTGAGCGACTACGCGGTGGCGCTGCTGGGCCGCATCATGTGCTACGCCATCGTGGCGCTGGCGATGGACCTGATCTGGGGCTACACCGGCATCCTCTCGCTCGGCCACGGCCTGTTTTTCGCGCTGGGCGGCTACGTGATGGGCATGTACCTGATGCGCCAGATCGGCACCGACGGCAACTACCAGAGCGCGCTGCCGGACTTCATGGTGTTTCTCGACTGGAAGGAACTGCCCTGGCACTGGGTGCTGTCCGGCAGCTTCGCGGCCACGCTGGCGCTGGTCGTGCTGGTGCCGGGCCTGGTGGCCTTCGTGTTCGGCTGGTTCGCGTTCCGCTCGCGCATCAAGGGCGTGTACTTCTCCATCATCACGCAGGCGCTCACCTACGCCGCCATGCTGCTGTTCTTCCGCAACGAGACCGGCTTCGGCGGCAACAACGGCTTCACCGACTTCAAGCGCATCCTGGACATCCCCATCGCCACGCGCCAGATGCGCATGACCCTGTTCGTGCTCACCGGCGCCACGCTGCTGGGCTGCTTCCTGTTCGCGCGCTGGCTGGTCGCCAGCAAGTTCGGCCGCGTGCTGCAGGCGATCCGCGACGCCGAGTCGCGCACCATGTTCTGCGGCTACGACCCGCTGCCCTACAAGCTGACCATCTGGGTCGTCAGCGCCGTGATGTGCGGCGTGGCCGGCGCGCTGTACGTGCCGCAGGTGGGCATCATCAACCCGGGCGAGATGAGCCCGGCCAGTTCGATCGAGATCGCGATCTGGACCGCCGTGGGCGGGCGCGCTACGCTGATCGGCCCGATCGTCGGCGCCTTCCTGGTCAACGGCGCCAAGAGCTGGCTGACCGCCGCCGCGCCCGAGTACTGGCTGTACTTCCTGGGCCTGCTGTTCATCGCCGTCACCCTGTTCATGCCGCAGGGCGTGGTCGGGCTGCTGCAGCAATTGCGGAAGAGGACCGGTTTCACCGCCGGGCCGCCCCAAGGTGAAACGCGCCCCCATGGGGGGCAGCGACCCGCGCAAGCGGTGGAGCGTGGGGGGGGCTTGCAATGACTCCCGATCTGCAGGCCCAGGGCGCCGAGCGCTACGCGCGCCACCGTGGTGCGGCGCCTGGCCAGGGCCACACCGAATCCGGCGGCCGCAGCGCCGGCTTTGCCCGCCCGGCGGTGCCGGGCGAGGTGGACGTGGCGCACGGCCGCATCCTCTACCTGGAGGACGTGAGCGTGAGCTTCGACGGCTTCAAGGCCATCAACCGGCTCAGCCTGGACATCGCCCCCGGCGAGCTGCGCTGCATCATCGGCCCCAACGGCGCGGGCAAGACCACGATGATGGACATCATCACCGGCAAGACTCGGCCCGACAAAGGCACGGTGTACTTCGGCTCCACCATCGACCTGCTGCGCCACCGCGAGGCCGAGATCGCCGCACTGGGTATCGGCCGCAAGTTCCAGAAGCCCACGGTGTTCGAGCAGCTCAGCGTCTACGAGAACCTGGAGCTCGCGCTGGCGACGAACAAGCGCGTGTGGCCGTCCATGCACTTCCAGCCCAACGGCGAGCAGCGCGACCGCCTGGCCGAGGTGCTCACCACCATCCACCTGGCCGAACACGTGGCGCGCCGCGCGGGTGAGCTGAGCCACGGCCAGAAGCAGTGGCTGGAGATCGGCATGCTGCTGATGCAGGACCCCAAGCTGCTGCTGCTCGACGAGCCGGTGGCCGGCATGACCGACGAGGAGACGGCGCGCACCGCCGAGCTGTTCCTCTCGCTCAAGGGAAAGCATTCGCTGATGGTGGTGGAGCACGACATGGGCTTCATCCGCACCATCTCGGAGAAGGTCACGGTGTTGTGCGATGGGGCGGTGCTGGCCGAGGGGACGCTCGACGAGGTGCAGGCCGACGAGCGCGTGATCGAGGTGTATCTTGGACGGTGAAATGGGACGCCCCCCTGCGCGGCTGCGCCGCTTCCCCCCTCTCTGGCGCGCCGCTGCGCGGCGCTTGGAGGGGGGACGGCATCTCGGGCCGGCGAAGCCGGACCCTCGCTGCCCCTGGGTTTGCGTCGGCTCGCTTCGCTCGCCTCGGCTGGCGTGCCTTCACTCTCTCTCCCGCTGGCGGGAGAGGGTCGAGGTGATGGCGTGGCAAGCCGGTTCAGCGCCATGCCGAATCGGCCGCTGAAGGAGAAGGTCGCATGAGCCTGCTCGACGTCAAGGACATCAGCCAGTACTACGGCGGCAGCCACATCCTGCGCAACGTGAGCCTGCAGGCCGAGCGCGGGCAGGTCACGGTGGTGCTGGGCCGCAACGGCGTGGGCAAGACCACGCTGCTCAAGGCGCTCATGGGGCTGGTGCCGGTCAAGAGCGGCAGTGTCGCCCTCGACGGCGAGGCGATCACGCATGCCACGCCGTACGAACGGGCGCGCCGCGGCGTGGGCTACGTGCCGCAAGGCCGCGAGATCTTCGCGCGCCTGACGGTGCAGGAGAACCTGCAGATGGGGCTGGCTGGCAAGAAGGCCGGCACGCCGCTGCCGGCCGAGCTGTTCGAGCTGTTCCCGGTGCTCAAGCAGATGCTGCACCGGCGCGGCGGCGACCTCTCCGGCGGACAGCAGCAGCAGCTCGCCATCGCGCGCGCGCTCGCGCCGGGCCCCAAGCTGCTGATCCTGGACGAGCCCACGGAGGGCATCCAGCCCAACATCATCAAGGACATCGGCAAGGTGATCCGCATGCTGGCCGACCGGGGCGACATGGGCATCGTGCTGGTGGAGCAGTACTACGACTTCGCCGAGGCCCTGGCCGACCGCTACGTGGTCATGGAGCGCGGCGAGGTGGTGGCCAGCGGGCCGGGCAGCGAGATGGCTGCGAAAGGCGTGCGGCAATTGGTCGCGATCTGACGGCTACACCCGCCAGATCCGGGGCGCCACGCCGGGCAGGTTCCAGGCTTCGGCGCGCAGCGAATGCCAGGTGCGCTGGAACAGCGCCATCAGCGGCTCCACCAGCGGCGCGACCGCGCGCAGCACCAGCATCTGCGGGTTGGGGCAGGTGGCGCCGGCCTGCACGCCGCTGTCCTGGTGTTCCGCTGCGGCCGCGTCCAGCGTGGCGCGCACGGCTTCCAGCAGACGCTCGCGGCGCTCGCGCGCCAGCGGGGCGCCGCAGGCCAGCCAGAGCGTGCCCAGGCAGCGCTGGCCGCCCAGGCCGAGCGGCGAGGACAGCAGCCGCGTGTCGCCCGCGTCGATGTGGGCCTGCTCCAGCCACAGGCCGGGGATCTCCAGCCGCTGCGTCAGGCTGCCGCCGTTCTCGAACGGCTGGCCGGCCGCGGGCAGGCCGAGCGCGCACACGTCCCAGCCCAGCCATTCGGCCTCGGGCGCCAGGGTGGCGCTGAGCGTGTTGTGCGCCAGGCAGCCGGGGTAGGCGATGGTTTCCAGCGGCAGCCATTCGAGCCGCGCATCGCCGTCCAGGCGCAGTACCACCTGCTGCCGGGCCGGCGGCCCATCGGAGCGGTAGAAGCGGGTCGCGCCCGGCGTGGACAGCAGCGCGTGCGTGCCGGGATCGGCGTGCACGTCCACGTCCAGCACGTCGCCGCCCACCAGCCCGCCCGGCGGATGCACGATGACGTTGTGGCAGATGCGCTCGCCTTCGGGGTACAGGCTCTTGAAGATGCGCAGCGGCCCGGTGTGCGCGTGGCGCAGCACGGTGCGCGCGCCGCCCTGGCGTTCGTAGTGCAGCGAGAGACGGGCGTGCCAGGGCATGGGCGCGAGTGTAGCGGTCCGCCGTGCCGGAGAGGGCGGCGGTTGCCGCACCGGCGTGGTGCCGCGTGACCGCGCGGGTCGAGGGCCCATGCACCGCCGTGGTGTCCGCGGGCCGCGCTTCGGGCCATGCCGGGCTTGCGCTGAGGTGGCCCGGAACCTGCATCGTCCGAGGGCGGAGTAGAAGCGTTCAGCGGTCCGTGCGGCCGCCCGGAAATTGCTCTGAGTCTGAAACCCCTTCTTTCATTCAGGAGCATCGCCGCATGACTGCCACCACCCAGGATTACAAGTTCGCCGAGTTGCAGAAGGAAGCGCGCATGGGCGCGCTGGGCACCGAGACCCAGAGCCGCGAGGTGCGCGTCATCGACCTGTCCGATTTCGAGCGGCGCCGCACCGAGATCGCCGACCAACTCTGGGACGCCGCCGTCGACGTCGGCTTCTTCCAACTGGCCAACCACGGCGTGCCATTGGCGCAGATCCGCGAAGCCTTCGCCATGAGCGAGCAGTTCTTCGCCCTGCCGACGGCGGTCAAGGCGCAGTACCCGCTCGCGCGCAACGCCGGCTGGGAAAGCCGGACGCAGGTGCGCCCGTCCACCGGCACACCCGACCAGAAGGAGAGCTACCAGATCACCCGCCCGCGCATGGCCGGACTCTATCCCAGCGAGGAAGAGCTGCCCGGCTTCAAGGCCACCCTGCTGGCCTTCGAGCGGGCGAGCTGGGCCGTGGGCATGAAGGTGCTTTCATGCTTTGCCGACAAGCTCGGCTTCGAGCGCGATTTCTTCACCCATGCGCACGACCCCGCCAGCGACACCTACCAGAGCACGCTGCGCCTGCTGCACTACTACGCCATTCCGCCCGAGGCGCAGGGCTCGCTCGACCTCTGGCGGGCCGGCGCGCACACCGACTTTGATTGCCTGACCCTTCTCTACCAGCGCGAAGGGCAGGGTGGCTTGCAGGTGTGTCCCGGCAAGGCGTTCGAAGAGCAGGCGTGGACCGCCATCCCGCCGCGCGAAGACCTCATCACCTGCAACATCGGCGACATGCTCATGCGCTGGAGCGACGACCGGCTGCCCAGCAATTTCCACCGCGTCAAGAACCCCATGCCCGGCGAATACATGGGCCCGCGCTACAGCCTGGCCTTCTTCTGCCAGGCCAACACCGACGCGGTGATCACCTCACCCTCGGGCAAGTACCCGCCCATCACCGCCGGCGACTACCTGGCCGAGCGCATCAAAGCAAATTTCAACAAGAAGTATTGATCCGTCGCCGTGCCGCCGGAGCGCGGTCCGCAGCGGCGAAGCCGCGCAGGGGGGAGTTTTATCCTTGCGTTCCACGGTGCGCCCAGCCCGTGGTGTTCTTTTCGATCCAGCTGAACAGTTCGTACATGAGCATGGCCATGACGCCGACCACCAGCAGGCCGCTGAAGGCCAGGCCCATCTGCATCGAACTGCCGGCCGAGATCAGCAGGTAGCCGATGCCCTCGTTGGCGGCGGTCATCTCCGAGACCGTGGTGCCCACGAAGGCCAGCGTGATGGCCACCTTGAGCGAGCCGTAGAAGTAGGGCATCGAGCGCGGCAGGCCCACCTTCATCAGCACGTCCCAGCGCTTGGCCCCGAGCACGCGCAGCACGTCTTCCAGTTCGGGCTCCAGCGTGGCCAGGCCGGTGGCGATGTTGACCATGATGGGGAAGAAGCTGATCAGGAAGGCCGTGAGGATGGCCGGACCGACGCCGATGCCGAACCACACCACGAGGATGGGCACGAAGGCGGCCTTGGGCAGGGCGTTGAACGCAGTCATCAGCGGGTAGACGGCGGCATAGGCCAGCCGCGACGAGCCGATCAGGAAACCCAGCAGCACGCCCACCACGATGGCCAGGCCGAAGCCCGCCATCGTCACCCAGAAGGTGCGCCAGGCGTGGCCCATGATGACCGTCTTGAACTCCAGCGTCTGCTCCCAGATGCGCGAAGGGCTCGGAAAGATGAACTCCGACACGCCGAAGCCGCTGCAGATGACTTCCCAGACGATGATGATCGCCACCAGCAGGATCAGCGGCGACCAGCGTTCGAGGTGTTTGTTGTTCTTCATGGTGTCGGTGTCCGGCGGCTCATTGGTTGATCACGGTGCCGGACTTGCGCATGGCGCCGATGTGGCCGCGCAGCTCGAGCACGATGTCGGAGAACTCCTTGGTGTAGGTCACCTCCAGATCGCGCGTGCGCGGGATCGGGATCTCGCGCTGCACCACGAAGCGGCCCGGGCTCTTGCTCATGCAGTACACCGTGTCGGCCAGGAACACCGACTCGCGCAGGTCGTGCGTGACCAGGATGACGTTGAAGCGCTGCGCTTCCCAGAGGTCGCGCAGGGTGCACCACAGTTCCTCGCGGGTGAAGGCGTCGAGCGCGCCGAAGGGCTCGTCGAGCAGCAGCATCTTGGGTTCGTGGATCAGCGCGCGGCAGATGCTGGCGCGCTGCTGCATCCCGCCCGACAGTTCCCACGGGAACTTCTTGCCCATGCCGCCCAGGCCCACGCTTTCCAGCAGCTTGAGCGCACGTTCCTCGAACGCCTTGCGGCGGTCCTTGAACTGGCTGCGGAAGGGCTCGACGATCTCCAGCGGCAGCAGCACGTTGTCGAGCGTGGTGCGCCAGGGCAGCAGCGAGGGCGCCTGGAAGGCCATGCCCGAAATCTTGAGCGGGCCGGTGACGGGCTGGCCGCCGATGCGGATCCTGCCCATGCTGGGCATGCGCAGGCCGGTGGTCAGCTTCATGAAGGTGGACTTGCCGCAGCCCGACGGGCCGACGATGGCGATGAACTCGCCTTCCCTGACCTTCAGGCTGATGTCCTCGACCGCGAAGATGTTCTTGGCCAGCAGTTCGTCGTTGTAGGCCAGCCAGACCTGGTCGAAGTCGACGAAGGGCTGGTCGGCGGCAGCGGCTTCTTGCATGGAAGGTCCGTTCTCTGTCTTGGGAAAGGGCCAGCAACGGCCCTGAGGCCGCTGCTGGGCTCAGGGCCGGCCGGCGGGGCAGGGTGCGGGAACGAGCGCTGGCGGTTTACTTCCTGGCGGGTGGCAGCACGTTGAGTTCGGCTGCGGAAGGCAGCATGGAGCCGTCCCAGACGGTGGCGGGGTTGACGCGGGTCTTGGTGGCATAGGCGTCCGAGACCTGCGAGGCCATCAGCGAGAGCCGGGCCGGGTCGATCCGGCCGAAGCCTTCCTTGCGCGCATCGGGGCTGGCCACGACCGAATCGATGGCCAGTTGCAGGCGGCGGGTTTCCAGCGCCACGTTGATGATGCCGTCGCGTGCCTTCACGGTGTCGATGGTCGCGGCCGGGTTGGCCATCACCTCCTTCGCGCCCTTGGCGAAGGCGGTGAGAAAGGCCTTCACGGCGGCCGGGTTCTCCTTGACCAGCTTGGGACTGGCGATGATGGCGTTGCCATAGAGCTTCACGCCATAGTCGGCGAACGGCAGGATGACCACGTCCCCGGTTTTCACGCCGCGCGCTTCCAGGTTGAGCAGCGAGGTGAACGAGAAGCCGGTGATGGCGTCGATGTCGCCGCGCACCAGCATGGTCTCGCGCAGCGGCGGGTCCATCGAGGTCCAGGCTACGTTGCCGACGTTGTTGGCCTTCTCGAAGATGGGGAAGGCCTTGCGGCCGGCGTCGAACACCGGGGCGCCCAGCTTCTTGCCCGTGAGGTCGGCCGGCTTGGCGATGCCGCTCTTCCTGAGCGCGAGCACCGCGGCCGGCGTGTTGTTGTAGACCATCATCACCGCCACCGGCTTGTTGGGCGCGTCGGGGTTGTTGGCGTGGAACTCCATCAGCGCGGCCACGTCGGCGAAGCCCATGTCGTAGGTGCCCGAGGCCACGCGGGTGACGGTGCCGCCCGAGCCGTTGCCGGCGTCGACCGTCACGTCCAGGCCGGCGGCCTTGAAGTAGCCCTTGGCAACCGGTTGCAGGAACAGCGCGGCCGGACCTTCGAAGCGCCAGTCGAGCTGGAACCGGATCGGGGTCGTCTGGGCCTGCGCACTGCCCAGGCCCGCAGCGGCGAGGGCCAGGGTGGCGGTGGTCGTCTTGAGGAAGTCGCGTGTGTTCATGGGTGCTCCGAGAGAGGTCGGGTTGGGGGTGGCGGCGCAGCCATCACCCGGACATGCCGGTGCCTTATCAGCAATAAAGGTGCCAGCAACGGCGTGCCGGTGCGCGGACGGGAGGGCGGACAGGCCAGGGCCGCCCGCTCGATTCTTGTGGCTCGCCGGAGGGGCGTCATCCGGGCCAACCCTGAATGGTGCGCACCAAGCCGGTGCCCGTGCGGCGCCGCCCTGGCACCGCACGGGGGAGCGGTGGCAGGGGTCAGGGCCGGGCCTGCGCGCTGCTGGCGGCGGCCAGCGCGGTCATGTTCAGCACGCGGCGCACGGTGGCCGCGGGCGTGAGGATGTGCACCGTGCCGGCCGACCCCATCAGCACCGGGCCGACCGTGACGCCGCCGCTGGTGGTGGTCTTCATCACGTTGTAGAGGATGTTGGCGGCGTCGAGGTTGGGGCAGACCAGCAGGTTGGCCGCGCCGGTCAGCGTGCTGTCGGCGAGGTAGGCGCGGCGGATCTCGGGCTGCAGCGCGGCATCGCCGTGCAGCTCGCCGTCGCATTCGATGTCGGGGTGCGCGGCCACGAAGTGGTCGCGCGCCTGCGCCATCTTGCGCGCCGAGGCGCGCTTGCTCGAACCGAAGCTGGAGTGCGAGAGGAAGGCCACCTTGGGCGGCAGGCCGAAGCGCTGCACCTCCTGCGCCGCCATCCAGGCGATCTCGGCCAGTTCCTCGGCGCTCGGGTCTTCGTTGACGTAGGTGTCGGCGATGAACACCGGGCCGCGGTTGGTCATGAGGGCATTGACCGCGGCGTAGAGCTTGGCGCCGCTGCGGCGGCCGAGCACCTGGTCGATGCGCTCCAGGTGCGTCATGTAGGTCCCCACCAGCCCGCAGATGAGGGCGTCGGCGTCGCCCAGCGAGAGCATGAGCGAGCCGATGATGGTGTTGGAGCGGCGCACCGCGGCCTTGGCCACCTCGGGCGTGGCGCCGTGGCGGCCCATGAGCTGGTGGTAGTGCTCCCAGTACTGGCGGAAGCGCGGATCGTCCTCGGGGTTGACGTTCTCCACGTCGTGGCCGAGCCGCATGCGCAGGCCGGCGCCGGCGATGCGCGCCTCGATCACCGCCGGGCGGCCGATCAGGATCGGCGTGGCCAGGCGCTCGTCGATCGCCATCTGCGCGGCGCGCAGCGCGCGCCCGTCCTCGCCGTCGGCGTAGGCCACGCGCTGGCGCTTCGGCTGCGCCCGGGCGGCGTTGAATATGGGTTGCATCAGCAGGCCGGTCTGGTAGACGAACAGGCTGAGCTGCTGGCGGTAGGCGTCCATGTCGGCGATCGGGCGCGTCGCCACGCCCGAGTCGGCGGCGGCCTGCGCGACGGCCGGGGCGATGCGCAGGATCAGCCGCGAATCGAACGGCTTGGGGATCAGGTAGTCGGGGCCGAAACTCAGGTCCTGGCCGGCGTAGGCGCTGGCCACTTCCTCGCTGGTCTCGCTCTTGACCAGGTCGGCGATCTGGCGCACGCAGGCCAGCTTCATTTCTTCCGTGATGCGGGTGGCGCCGCAGTCGAGCGCGCCGCGGAAGATGTAGGGGAAGCACAGGACGTTGTTGACCTGGTTGGGGTAGTCGCTGCGGCCGGTGGCGATGATGCAGTCGGGCCGGATGGCCTTGGCCAGCTCGGGCCTGATCTCCGGCTCCGGGTTGGCGAGCGCCAGCACGATCGGCTTGGCCGCCATGGTCTTCATCATCTCGGCGGTCAGCACGCCCGGCGCCGAGCAGCCCAGGAACACGTCGGCGCCGTCGACCGCGTCGGCCAGCGTGCGCTTGTCGGTCTTCTGCGCGTAGCGCGCCTTGGACTCGTCGTAGCCGCCAGGGCGGCCCTCGTGGATCACGCCCTTGGAGTCGCAGACGAAGATGTTGCCGGGCTTGACGCCCAGGCCGACCATCACGTCCAGGCAGGCGATGGCGGCCGCGCCGGCGCCGCTGACGGCGATCCGGACCGCGCCGATGTCCTTGCCGACCAGCTCCAGGCCGTTGAGCAGGGCGGCGGCCGAGATGATGGCGGTGCCGTGCTGGTCGTCGTGGAAGACCGGAATGCCCATGCGCTCGCGCAGCTTCTTCTCGATGTAGAAGCACTCGGGCGCCTTGATGTCTTCCAGGTTGATGCCGCCCAGCGTGGGTTCGAGCGCGGCGATGATCTCGACCAGCTTGTCCGGGTCCCTCTCGGCCAGTTCGATGTCGAACACGTCGATGCCGGCGAACTTCTTGAACAGGCAGCCCTTGCCTTCCATCACGGGCTTGGCCGCCATCGGGCCGATGTCGCCCAGGCCGAGCACGGCGGTGCCGTTGGTGACCACGCCCACCAGGTTGCCGCGCGAGGTGTACTCGGCCGCCTTCGCGGGGTCGGCCTCGATGGCCAGGCACGGGTAGGCCACGCCGGGCGAGTAGGCCAGGGAGAGGTCGCGCTGGTTGGACAGCGGCTTGGTCGGGGTGACGGAAATCTTTCCGCGTTGCGGCGCGCGGTGGTAGTCGAAGGCGGCGTCGCGCAGGGCTTCTTCAGCAGGTGTCATGTTGTCTCCAGAAGGCATGGATGCGGGCTCAAGGCGGGCCCATTGTGTCACGCGTTTTGTGCCCGATGGTGGTCCGGCGCGTGGTGTTTCATGGGTGGTTCAAACCGGCCGCAGCAGGTCGAACAGCGTGCGCGCGACCACCTGGGTGGCGCGCCGCAGGTCTTCGAGCACCAGGTGCTCGTCGGCCCGCTTGGCGTTCGATTCGCGCACCGTGCGCGGGCCGGCGCCGTAGATCACGCCCGGGATGCCGCGCTCCACATAGAGCCGCACGTCGGTGTAGAGCGGCGTGCCCACGGCGGGAATCGGCTCGCCGAAGACGGCCTGCCCGTGCTTCTGGATCGCTTCCACCAGCGGCCGGTTGCCCGGCAGCGGCTGCATGGCCCGCGCCAGCAGCAGGCGCCGCACCTCGACCCGCAGCGTGCGGCCGCCGCGCGGCGGCTGGTAGCTCGCGGCGGCCTGCTCGATGGTACGCCGCAGCGCCGCTTCCACCTCGGCAGGGTCTTCCTCCGGGATCATGCGGCGGTCGATCCGCAGCACCACCTTGCCGGGCACCACGTTGGTGTTGGTGCCGCCGCTGATCTGGCCCACGTTCAGGTAGGGGTGGGTGATGCCCTCGACGCTGGAGCGCACCTTCAGGTACCCGGCATTGAGCGCGTAGAGCGCGTTCAGGATGTGGGTGGCGCCCTGCAGCGCGTCGGTGCCGCTGTCGGGAATGGCGGCGTGCGCCATGTCGCCGTGCACCGTGACCTCCAGTTGCAGGCAGCCGTTGTGCGCCACCACCACCTGGTAGCTGAAGCCGGCGGCGATCATCAGGTCCGGCTTCGTCAGGCCCTTCTCGAGCAGCCAGCCGGGGCCGACTTCGCCGCCGTACTCCTCGTCGTAGGTGACGTGCAGTTCCACGCCGCCGGCGAGCGGCGCGCCGAGCGATTCGAGCGCGCGGATTGCGAAGGTGAAGCTGGCGATGTCGCTCTTGCTCACCGCCGCGGCGCGGCCGTAGAGGCGGCCGTCCACCACCTCGCCGCCGTAGGGATCGTGCGTCCAGCCTTCGCCGGGCGGCACCACGTCGCCGTGCGCGTTGAGCGCGATGGTGCGACCGCCCGGGCCGTAGCGCCGGCGCGCGATCAGGTTGGTGATGCTCTGCAGGCCCGCGGCCTGCACCTCGGCCGCGGGCACGGGGTGCCGCTCGGCCTCGATGCCCATGGCGGCCAGCAGCTCGGCGGTGCGCTCGGCGTGCGGCGCGTTGTTGCCGGGCGGCGTGTCGGTCGGTACGCGCACGAGTGCCTGCAGGAAGCGCACTTCCTCGTCGAAGTGGGCGTCGATCCAGTGGTCCAGGGCTTGTTCGGTGGTGGTCATGGGGTTTGCGGGCGGTTTCAGCGCCCGTGTTCAGCGGAAAGTTGTTCGAGCAGGTGGGAGAAGGCGCGCACGCCCAGCTCCATGTCGTCGCTGGTGGTGGACTCCAGCGGGTTGTGGCTGATGCCGCCGTTCTGGCCGCGCACGAACAGCATGGCCTGCGGCATCACTTCGTGCAGCTTCATCGCGTCGTGCCCGGCGCCGCTGGGCATGCGGTGCAGCGGCACGCCCAGCGCCTGCACCGCGCGCTCCCAGCGCGCCTGCCACTCGGGCGCGCTCGGCGCGGCGGCGGCGCGCATCGCCAGTTCGCTGGTGAAGCCGATGCCGCGCCGTTCGCCGATGGCGCGCATGCGCGCCAGGATGTCGCGCTCGAGCGCGTCGCGCTGCGCGTCGCTGGGCGCGCGCAGGTCGAGCGAGAATTGGCAGCGCCCGGGCACCACGTTGATCGAGCCATTCGGCACCTGCAGCATGCCGAGGGTGGCAACCGAGTCGCCGTCGGCCGCCGCGCGCTGCTCGGCATAGAGCGCGAGTTCGGCCACCGCGGCGGCGGCGTCGCGCCGGCGGTCCATCGGCGTGGTGCCGGCGTGGCTGGCCATGCCGACGGCCTCGCAGACATAGCGCACGCTGGCGTTGATCGACGTGACCACGCCCAGCGGAAGACCCAGCTCGTGCAGCACCGGCCCTTGCTCGATGTGCACTTCCACGAATCCGGCGTAGCGCGACGGGTCGCGCCGCAGGGCCGCGATGGCCTCCACCGTGCCGGGCAGGCCGGCCTGCCGCATCGCGTCGCGCATGGCAATGCCGTCGGCGTCGCGCTGGTCCAGCCAGGCCGGGTCGAAGTGGCCCGTGAGCGCGCCGGACCCCAGGAAGGTGGCCTTGTAGCGCTGGCCTTCCTCCTCGGCGAAGGCCACCACCTCGATGCCGAAGGGCAGCCGCCGGTTCGCTGCGTGCAACTGCTGCACGCAGGCGATGGGTATGAAGATGCCCAGGCGGCCGTCGTATTTGCCGCCATTGCGCACGGTGTCGTAGTGGCTGCCGGTGAGCAAAGTCTTTACTCCCTCTCCCTCTGGGAGAGGGCTGGGGTGAGGGCCTGCGCGGTACACACCCACCACATTGCCGACCGCATCGACGCCCACCTCGTCGAACCCGGCCTCGCGCATGCGGGCCGCGATGTCCGCGGCGCAGGCCCGGTGGGCCTCGGTGAGGTAGGTGACGGTGAGCTGGCCCTGTTCGGCGAAGCCCGGATCGCTGTGGCGCGCCAGGTCTTCGTGCCAGTCCCAGAGCTGGTGGCCGAGCACGGGCTCGAAGCCGAACTTGTCGTTGAGCCGGATCTCCGCGATGCGGTGGATGTTGCGCAGGCACTCGGCGCGCTCGACGTCCACCGGGTGCCGCAGCCGGCGCTCGAAGGTGCCGATGATCTCGCGCTTGGACAGGCCGTTGCCGCGCGGGCCGCGCACGGCCAGGATGAAGGGGAAGCCGAACTTCGCGTTGTAGGCCGCGTTGAGCCGCTGGATGTGGGCGAATTCCTCGGGCGTGCAGTGGGTCAGCCCGGCCTGGGTTTGCTCGTGGGTCGATTCGGCGGTGAGCGTGCGGCTCACCATGGCCTTGCCGGCGAGTTCGGGGTGGGCGCGGATCAGGGCGAGCTGCGCGTCCACCCCGGCGCCGGCCAGCACGGTCACCATGGCGTGCTTGAGCGCGGCCAGCGAGGCGAAGGGCCGCTGCGCGAGCGCCTGCTCGGCGATCCAGGGCGAGTGCTCGTACAGGCCGTCGAGCATCCGCGCGGCCTCTGCCAGCGGCGCCTGGTTGAGTTGTTCCAGTGTGATCGGCATGGGCGATGGCCTCGTTCAGGCCGCGGCGGCCAGGGGGTGCGTGTCGCGCCAGTGGCGCGCGATGTCCAGGCGCCGCGCCACCCAGACCTTGTCGTGCCGCTGGATGTGGTCCAGGAAGCGCTGCAGCGCCATGATGCGTCCCGGGCGGCCCAGCAAGCGGCAGTGCATGCCGATGCTCATCATCTTCGGCCGGTCGAGGCCCTCGGGATCGCCTTCGGCGTACAGCGCGTCGAAGGTGTCGCGCATGTACTGGAAGAACGGGTCGGCGTGCGAGTAGCCCTGGGGCAGGGCGAAGCGCATGTCGTTGCAGTCCAGGGTGTAGGGCACGATGAGCTGGTGCGCGTCGCTGCCGTCGGTCTTGCGCACCTTCATCCAGAACGGCAGGTCGTCGCCGTAGTAGTCGCTGTCGTATTCGAAGCCGCCGAAGTCGGCCACCAGGCGGCGCGTGTTCGGGCTGTCGCGCCCGGTGTACCAGCCCAGCGGCCGGGTGCCCGTGAGCCGCTCGATGATCGCCATGGCCTGGGCCATGTGCGCGCGCTCGGTGGCTTCGTCCACGTTCTGGTAGTGGATCCATTTCCAGCCGTGGCAGGCGATCTCGTGTCCGAGCTCGCGCAAGGCGGCGGTCACGTCGGGGCTGCGCTCCAGCGCGGTGGCGACGCCGAACACGGTCAGCGGCAGGCCGCGCCGCTCGAACTCGCGCAGGACGCGCCACACGCCCGCGCGCGAACCGTATTCGTAGATGCCCTCCATGCTGATGTGCCGCGCCGGGTAGGCCGCCGGGTTGAACATCTCGGAGAGGAACTGCTCGGACGCGTCGTCGCCGTGCAGCACGCAGTTCTCGCCGCCTTCCTCGTAGTTCAGCACGAACTGCACCGCGATGCGCGCGCCGCCCGGCCAGCGCGCGTGCGGCACGTCGCGGCCATAGCCGGCCAGGTCGCGGGGGTAGGGAGCAGTGGAATCGTAGAGAGCCATAAGTAGAGAGCCGTAAGCGGTGCGTACGAAGAAGCGTCTAATTCAGGAATGTCGCGGAACCGGCTTCGCCGGGCCGCAGGCATTGCCCCCTTGAGGGGGTGACGGCCCGGAGGGCCGGCGCAGGGGTAGGCCATGGTCGTCATGACAAGGCCATGGAGATGTCGTTGGTGGGAAGCTTGCGGTCGAAGGTGAGGGTTTCCTCGACGTGCAGCAGGTGCTCGTTCATCAGCCGCACCGCCAGCGCCTCGTCGCGCGCGGCCAGCGCCTTGACGATGGCGGCGTGCTCGTCGCTCGAATGCTCGGCGGCCTGGTTGCTCTGGTACATGAGCGTGATCAGCGCGCAGCGCGAGATCAGCTCGCGCAGCATCTCGGCCAGCACCTGGTTGCCCATGAGCTCGGCCATGCGCACGTGGAAATCGCCCAGCAGCTCGGTGCGGCCCGCGACGTCTTCGCTGTCCACGGCCTGCTTTTCCTGCGCCACGTGTTCGCGCAGGGCCTTGATCTTGGCCGGGGTCACGCTGCCGATGAACGCGCGCGTCATCTCCGCCTCCAGCATGCGCCGCACCGCGAACACCTGCCGCGCCTCTTCCACCGAGGGCGTGGCCACGAACGCGCCGCGCGCCGGCTCCAGCCGGATCAGGCGGTTCTGGGACAACTGGAACAGCGCCTGCCGCACCAGCGTGCGCGAGACACCGAAATGGTCGGCCAGTTTCTGCTCGGCCAGCTTGGTGCCCGGGTGCAGCCGATGCTCCACGATGGCCCGCGTGAGCGACTCGACGATCTGACCGGTGCTGGACGTCTCCATCGGGTCATGATATCCAGAAAAACAAAAAGTGTATACACTTTCGGTAGACCATTTTTGCGGAAAGGATGCGCCATGGGTTTGAGCACGCACGTTCTGGACACCATGCACGGCTGTCCCGCGGCCGGCATGCAGGTGGAGCTCTACACCACGCAGGGGGGGCAGGCCACGCTGGTCAAGCGCTTCACGCTCAATGCCGACGGCCGCAACCCGGACGGCCCGCTGTACGACAACGCCAGCTTGAAGGTGGGGACGTACCGGCTGGTGTTCGACGTGAAGGGCTACTTCGCGGCCAGGGGCGTGCCGCTGCCCGAGCCCAGCTTTCTCGACCGCGTGGCGCTGGACTTTGGCGTCGCGCGCACCGACCAGCACTACCACGTGCCCTTGCTCGTGAGCCCCTGGAGCTATTCGACCTACCGGGGAAGCTGATCGCGCCGCGACGCGCTTGGTGCCTTTTCTCTAGGCGAGCCAACCGGCATCCGACGCCCCGATGCGCCGATAGAGGGGAGGCGATTTGTCGGCATCCTCCGGATCGGTGGCCACGAGGCACCGGCGCAGGCTGTCCTTGAGTTCCGCCGCTGGCAGATCCCGGCCGATCAGGACGATCCGGCTCTGTCTGGCCGCACCGGCCGGGTGCGATGCGGCGACGGACGTCGCCATCGAGAGCTGCACGCCCTGGAGGATCAGCGGGTGCAGTGCGCCACGGAAGAACAGGATGCCCTTGCACCGATACAGATCGTTGCCGCAGATCTCGATCGCCGCGGCGAGAAACTGCTCGAACTGGTGCGCATCGAATTCCCGTTCCGTGACCAGCGAGATCGTCTGAATGTCGCCCGCGTGCGCGGGCGAATGCGCGGGGAGGTCCGCAGCGCTTTCGCAAGGGCCCAGGGCAGGTGCCCGGGTGCCGTCGCGCACCTGCGAGACCAGTTGCGCGATGAGCGCCGGCGAGCGGGCGTCCGCGTGCGGGGCATGCGGGTTGATCGATGCCAGCTCGGCCTGGAGGCCGGCGTCCATGGCGCTGCCTTCGATCTTGGTCACGACGATCTGGTCCGCATAGGCCACTTGCGCGCGCGCCTCGGGGCGGCTGCGCAGCGTGGCCAGCCCGTGCAGGGCGTCGACCACGGCCGCGATGCCACCCAGCCGGTAGATGGCCGCCACGGCGGGGTCCTGGAACAGCGTTTGGGCCACCGGGCCGGGGTCGGCCGCCCCGCTGGTCTCGATCACGAGGCTGTCGAAGCTCAGCGCTCCGTTGGCGCGCCGGACGGCGAGCTCATCCAGGGCCCGGCGCAAGTCGCCGCGCACGTTGCAGCACAGGCAGCCGTTGTCCATCTGGACGATCTCTTCGACGCTGTCCTGCAGCAGGATGTTGGCGTCGATGCTCTGAGCGCCCAGTTCGTTCTCGATGACGGCGATGCGCAGTCCATGGCGTTCCCGCAGGATCCGATTGAGCAGCGTGGTTTTCCCCGCGCCGAGGAAGCCGGTGAGGATGGTGACGGGGATTCGTTCGTGCTTCGGTGTCTGCATGTCGTTGGCGGCTCGCGTGGGGTGGTGCATCAGGGAGACCGGAAGCCGGCGGTGATCTGCCGCACGGCGTCGAGCAAGGCCGGGCCGATCTGGTTCCTGGCCTTGGCGGCTGTTGCCATCGGGGCCACCCCTCCGCCATTGAACGTGTAGATATCGCCGGTTGCCGGATGCACGAAGGGCACGCCGGCAAATACCACGCCGGGATGGAAGGTTTCGTCGGTCACGACGAAACCCGTCTTGGCGAAGCTGCGCAGCTCCGCGGCGAGCTTCTCGCCGAACTGGTTCCACCGCTCGGGGTCGCTCCGGCGCAGACGCGCGAACAGGGCCGCGCGCGCTTCTTTCGGCAAGGCCGCGGCATAGGCCCATCCCATTGCCGTGTTGAGGATGGGGACGCGCGAGCCGACGCGCAGGTTCAGCGTCAGCATGACCTTGCTCGGGTTGGACCGGTAGAGGTAGACCATCTCGTCGCCGTCGCACGCAGCGATGCCGCAGACGATGTCGAAACGTTCCATCACCGACTTCAGGATGGGGCCGGCGACGTCCTCCAGCTTGCCTCCCGCGACGGCGGCGTGGCCGAGCGCGAGCAACTGCAGGCCGGTGCTGAAGCGCCCCTGCGCGTCGCTGCGCGCATAGCCGAGTTTCTGCAGCGTGTAGCAGATGCGCCATGTGGTGGACTGCGTCAGGCGCAGGCTGCGCGCGATGTCGCTCACGCCCAGCGGGGCCGTCGCCTCGCCGATGGTTCGCAGCACCTGCAGCGTGCGGGCCGCCGAAGCGATGAAAAGGGGGTCGCCTGGAACGTCTTGGGTCATGGAAAACGGTGAACGCTTGTCGTGATGGTGGTTGACACGCTGGACAGCTTCTCATACGATCATCGAATAATATATTCGTTAGTCGAATAAACACCAAGGGAATTTTCAAATCCACCCGGAGACATGAAATGAAGAAATCCTGCAAAGCCTTGCTCGGACTCGCCCTGTCGGTCGCCGCCACGCTGGCGGGCGCGCAGGCGAACGCCTACCCGGATCGCGCCGTCCAGGTCGTGGTGCCGTGGGCCGCCGGCGGCAGCGTCGACACCATGGGTCGGGCGCTTTCCGCCGCCATGGGCCGGATCCTCGGGCAGTCGTTCGTCGTGGCCAACCGCGATGGGGCTTCCGGCATGGTGGGCACGGGGCTGGTCGCCAACGCGTCGCCGGATGGTTACATGCTCACGTTCGGCCCGATCACCCCCATCACGAATGCCGCCCAGTTGCTCAAGAAGCCCGCTTTCAACGCGGATTCGTTCGAATACGTGTGCCAGGTGTTCGAGAACCGCTTTGCGATCGCCGTGCCGCAGAGCTCGCCCCACAAGACGCTGAAGGAGTTCCTGGATGGCATCAAGTCCCATCCCAACAAGGTGTCCTACGGCCACATCGGCGTCGGCAGCATTTCCCATCTCTCGTTCGAGACCGCCGTCCAGGGGCTGGGGCTGTCCTACGCGGGCGTGCCGTTCCGCGGGGAAGCGCCCCTCTTCGTGGAGCTGATCGCCGAACGCCTCGACGCGGGGATCGTGTCCATTGGCGGCGTCATCATGGGTTCCCGGCCGGTTCGCCTGCTGGCGGTGATCGGCGAGTCGAGGCATCCGGGCGTGCCGGACGTGCCGACGCTCAAGGAACTCGGGCTGCCCACGCTGCTGCCGGCTCTCAACGGCCTGATGGCGCCCAAGGGAACGCCGAAGCCGATCTTGGACAAGCTTCAGTCGGCGTGCCTGGAGGCGACCCGCAGCGACGAGATGAAGCGTGCCACGACCGCGCTGCGCGAGGAGATCATCTATCTGCCGGGTGACCAGTTTGCCGAGCGCACGCGCCGCGACTACACCGAGAAAGGCGCGCTCATCAAGCGCCTGAACCTGGTGCAGGACTGAGGTTCGCCGCGGACCTGCCGATTCGCCGATATGCCTGGAGCCACCGTGCACGCCTCCGATTCCCCTCAGGCCCCGTCCGAACTGCTGATCTCCGACCGGGGCCATGTCCGTGTCTTGCAACTCAATCGGCCGGAGCGGCGCAATGCCTTGTCCGTGGGCCTGACCCGCGCGCTGGCCGAGGCGGCGCTGGAGGCCGACGAGGACCCCGAGGTGCGGGTGATCGTGCTGACCGGCTCCGGAGACGGGGCCTTCTGCGCCGGTGCCGACCTCAAGGACATGAGGGCCAACGACCAGCGCGGCGCGCACTACCGGCCGCCGATGGCGCGCTTCGAGCGGCAGGTGTTCGAGGTCGTGATGGACCTGAAGAAGCCGACCATCGCCGCGCTCAATGGCAGCGCGGTCGCCGGTGGTTTCGAGCTGGCGCTGGCATGCGACCTGCGCGTGGCGCATGGCGAGGTCAAGCTCGGCCTGCCCGAGACCAAGATCGGCATGGGCGCCAACTTCGGCTCGGTGGTGCTGCCGCGCGTCGTGCCGCGCGCGATCGCGCTGGAGATGCTGTACACCGGCGAATACATCACGGCCGAACGCGGCCTCGCGCTGGGCTTGCTCAACCGCCTGGTCGCCAGCCAGGAGGTCCTGCCCGAGGCATTGCGGCTGGCCGAAGCCATCGCCGCCAACGCGCCGATCTCGGTGCGGCGCGTCAAGGCCATGGCGCTCAAAGGCATGGAGCTGCCGATCGCCGCGGCGCTGCGCATGGATCCGGGCGCCAACCCGTATCTAAGCGAGGACCGCAAGGAGGGCATACGCGCGCGCCTGGAAAAGCGCGCCCCGGTCTGGAGCAATCGATGACGCAGGCACCCCGGCTTCCGCGGGTTCTCATCACGGACGAGACCCTGCGCGATGGTTTGCAGATCGAACGCGAGGGCATCACCGTCGAGGAAAAGATCGGCTTGCTGGACATGCTGGTCGACGCGGGCCTGAAACGGCTGGTGGTGGGCGCCTTCGTGAACCCCAAGTGGAGCCCGCAGATGGCCGACACGGCCGAGCTGGTCGGCCGGCTGCGGCCGCGCGAGGGCGTGCAGTACCTGGCGCTGGCGCTCAACGAGCGCGGCCGCGAGCGGCGGCGCGAGCTGTCGCCGCCGCTGAGCGTCGAGCCGATGCCGGCCACGCACCTGCATCTGTGCCCCCATTTCCTGCTGCGCAACACGAATACCACGCTGGAGCAGCAGGAAGCGCGGTGGCGGGCGCCCATCGAGCGCGCCGCGGCGGGCGGCACGCGCCACGCGGCGATCGGCTTGTCCGCGCCCTGGGGGTCGAACTGGAGCGGCGCGTTCACGCGCGAGCAGCGCATGGCCGCCCTGCGCCGCCAGTACGATGCCTGGACGCAGGCCGGCATCGAGGTGCGCCGCGTCGACCTGGCCGACCCGATGGCCTGGAACACGCCGCAGGCGGTGGAGCAGGACGTGCGCGCCATCCTCGAGGCCTTTCCGTCGATCACCGATTTCCACCTGCACCTGCACAACGCGCGTGGCATGGCCCTGCTCTCGGCCTACCAGGCCCTGCGGTTGCTGGATGAGCGCCACGTCCTCATCCTGGATGCCGCGGTCGGTGGGATCGGCGGCTGCCCCTACTGCGGCAATGGGCAGGCGACGGGCATGATCCCGACCGAAGACCTGGTCCAGTTGCTGGAGGTGTGCGGCGTCGATACCGGTATCGACCTGGCGCGGCTGATCGAGGCGTCGTACCGCTTGCAGGATCTGGTGGGCCGCCCCCTGAACTCGCAGGTCGCCCGCTGCGGACCCTTGCCGACCCGGCAGGATCTGCGGTACGACCCGGAGATGCCGGCCGTGTACACGCTGCGGGAAGCGCAGCACTTCCGCCTCGGCCCGTCCGTGTACGAAGGCAACGCCCGGCCCTGGAAGCGCGACGCTGCTGCCGCGCCGCGGCAGGAGGGGGCGCCGTCATGAGTATTCCTGCCGCGCTGTTCAAGCCGCGCAGCATCGTGGTCGTCGGCGCGTCCGTCGACCCCACGAAGATCAGCAGCATTCCGCTGAAGAACCTGCGCCGGGTCGGCTACCCCGGGCGCGTCTACGCCATCAATCCCCGGGAAACGGAGATCGACGGCGTGCCGTGCTTTCCCGACGTCGATGCCCTGCCCGAAACGCCGGACCTCGCGTTCCTCGTGGTGCCGGGCGAGCGGGCCCTTCAACTGGGCACCGACTGCGCGCGGCGCGGCACGGCGGCGGCGATCGTCGCCTCCACCGGCTTCGCCGAAGCCGGCAGCGAAGGCCTGGCGCGCCAGCGCGCGCTGGTGTCGCTGCGGGCTCAATACGGCATGCGTGTGGTCGGCCCCAACACCAATGGGCTTTACAGCGCGCACGATCGCCTGTCCATGGGCTACAACGCGGCGCATGCCGAGATTTTCGAACCCGGAGAGGTGTCGGTGGTCTCCCACAGCGGCGCCCTGTTCAGCACGATCGGGGAACTGCTGCGCGCCTCGGGCGTCGGGCTGTCCAAGTTCGTTGCCGTCGGCAACGAGGCCGACCTGGACATGCTGGATTTCTTCGACGACATGGCTGGCGATGCCACTTCCCGCACCATCCTGCTGGTGGCCGAGGCGATCCGGGACGGCGCGCGTTTTCGTGCCACCGCGCGCCGGGCGAACGCCGCCGGCAAGCGCGTGTGCGTGCTCAAGCTGGGGATTTCCCAAGCCGGCGTGGCCTCCACGGCCGCGCACTCGAGCCGGCTGGCCGGGAACGCGGTGGCTTACCGGGCCTTGTTCGAGTCGGCCGGCGTGGGCTGCGTCGACAGCCTGGAGGCGCTGGTGGCCTTCGCGGCCTTGGCGCGCTCGGTCCCGGCGGGCTGGCGCCCCGGTGGCCGGCGCCTGGGGGTGGTGACGGCCTCGGGTGCGGGGGGCACGCTGATGGTGGACGCGGCGGCGCAGGCCGGCCTGGCCATCGCGTCACTCGAAGCGGCCAGCGAAGCCAGCCTGCGCGAGCACAACGCCGACGCGAGCGTCTTCAATCCCCTGGATGTGGCGAGCTTCGGCAGCAGCCGCAACTCTCCGCAGACCATTCCCGTGCTCGGCCGTGACCCCGGGGTCGATGCCCTGGTCGCCTTCGTCCACAAGCTCCAGACGCCGCTGCAGCGCGAGGCCTATGCGCGCGGCATCGCCGACAGCCTGGCCGCGAGCGGAAAACCCCATCTCGTGGTGGCACCCGCCGCATTGCCTGCCGACCAGCACGCGCAGTTGGTGGCGGCCGGCGTGGTCGTGTCGTCGCAGACCTCATCGGCCTTCGCCGCGCTGCGCGCGCTGTTCGATGCCACCGATGCGGATGCGGCCGAACCGGCGCAGGGGACCGCTCTCGTCCACCCGGACGCCGCGCAGCGCACGCTCAACGAGTTCGATTCCATGGCCGAGCTCGACCGCGCGGGGCTGCCGACGGTCGCACGCGCGCTGGTGGACAGTCCGCAAGCGGCGGCCGGCTTCGGCGAACGCGCGGGATGGCCCATCGTGCTCAAGGGCGTGGTGGATGGCATGGCGCACAAGTCCGACGTCGGGCTCGTACACCTGGACCTCGCGAACGCGGACGAAGCGCGGCAGGCCTTCCTGCAGTTGGCCAGCGACATGGCTGGCCTGCCGGGTGGCGGCGGCGCCGGCGCGCGCATCGTGGCGCAGGCCATGGTCCGCGGAGGCCTGGAGCTGATCGTCGGCGTGACCCACGAGCCGGGGCTGGGCCGCTTCCTGCTCGTGGGGCAGGGCGGGCGCCAGGCCGAGGCCATTGGCGACGTGCGCTTGTGGGCCTTGCCGGTCTCGCGCGAGCGGCTGCGCGCCGCCCTGGCCGAGACCACCCCGGGCCGCATGCTGCTGGGCCATCGCTGGCCCAACCCGGCGTCCATCGACGAATTGACCGACCTCCTGATGCGACTGCAGGCCCACGTGCTGGCGGCCGGCAGCGAGCCGGTGATGGCGATCGAGATCAACCCCCTGTCGGTGCTGCCCACTCGCCTGGTGGCACTGGATGCACTGGTCATCCGGGCCGACTGAACTTCCTGCCTGCCGCATATGGACGACCACAGCCAAGCCTTGAAGAAACGCCACGTCGCCGGCCCGTTCGACCTCACCGGGGCGGTCGACCTGCACGTGCATTCCGCCCCCTGCATGTTTCCCCGGATGGGCGACGACCTGCAGATGGCCACCTTCGCGCGCGATGCCGGCATGCGTGCCATCGCGCTCAAGAGCCATCACGAAAACACCGTCTCGCGCGCCTACCACACGGAACTGGCCGTGCCCGGCGTGCGGGTGATCGGCGGCCTCACGCTGAACCAGTGCGTGGGCGGCATCAATCCGGCCGCCGTGGAGGCCGCGCTACGGCTCGGCGGCAAGCTGGTGTGGGGGCCGACCGGCCACGCCTGCTACCACGGCCTGGTCACGGGCACCATGGGCAACTGGGGCGTCGCCGGCATGGAACTGCCCGGCGCTCCCCCGGGCGGCATCCGTGCGCTGGATGAAGACGGCAAGCTGATCGGCCCCATGATCGAGGTGCTCGATCTCATCGGACGCCACGACGGCCTGTTCTGCACCTCGCACCTCAGCCCGGAGGAAATCGTGGCGATCGTGGCGTACTGCGCGAAGCGCAGCATTCGCGTCCTGGTCAACCACATCTACTACTTCCCCCGTGTGGACATCGAGTTCGCGCGCGAGATCGTGAAGCAGGGCGCGTTCATCGAATTCTGTTCCGCGCTGGTGATCCCGTCGCGCCATCGCAAGAACCTGCGCTACGACTACGAATTGCTGGCCGAGACCGTCGCCAGCGTGGGCGCGAGCCGCTGCATCATGTCGACCGACGCGGGCGGGCTGATCTCCAGCCTGTTTCCGCACGAGCAGTTCCGCATGTTCGGCCAGCGCATGCTGGGCTACGACGTGTCGGCCTCGGATGTGCGGATGATGATGTGCGACAACCCCGCTGCGCTGGCCGGCATCTGAGGCCGGAACGTGCAGCGCCCTCCACCAGGCCCTGATAGATCACCACTGCGGAGCATCACATGCGTTTGCTGAGTTTCCTCACCCCCGATGGCCGTCCCAGTTGGGGGGCTGCGGACCCTCAGGGCCGCATCACCGACCTGTCCCACCTGGCGCCGACGCTGCGCGAGGCGATCGCGCAGGACCGGCTTCATGGCGCCGGCGGCACTGCGACCGTCCACGCGGAGCGCTCGGTCACGTTTCTTCCGGTGATACCCGATCCCGGAAAAATCCTGTGCGTCGGCCACAACTACCGCAGCCATATTCTGGAGGCGGGCCGCGAGATGCCGACCAAGCCTTCGGTTTTCACGCGCTTCGCCAACACCCAGGTGGGCCATGGCCAGCCCATGGTCCGCCCGCGCGTCTCCGAGCAGTTCGACTACGAGGGCGAGCTGGCGGTCGTGATCGGCAAGCGCTGCCGCTACGTGGAGCGTGCGCAGGCCGACGCGGTGATTGCCGGGTATACCTGCTACAACGACGGCTCCATCCGCGACTGGCAGCGCCACTCCACGCAGTTCACGCCAGGCAAGAACTTTCCCGGCACCGGCGGCTTCGGGCCCTGGCTCGTGACGCCGGACGAGTTCCGGGATTTCGGCGAGCGCCTGATCCGCACCCGCCTCAACGGCGTCGAGATGCAGAAAGCGCCGCTGGGCGACCTCGTCTTCGACGTCCCCGCGCTGATCGAATACTGCTCCACCTTCACACAGCTCGAACCGGGCGACGTCATCCTCACCGGGACCACCGGCGGCGTGGGCGCTTTCCGGAATCCACCGGTGTGGATGAAGGCGGGCGACGTGGTCGAGGTGGAGATCGAAGGCATCGGCATCCTTCGAAATCCGATCGAAGATGAAGCGGTGAGTCGATAACGGAGCGCAGGGCCCGCATCGAAAGAAGAAGCCCACAAACCCAGAGACAGCGAGGGTCCGGCTCCGCCGGCCCAAGCTGTCGTCCCCTCTCCAAGCGCCGCGCAGCGGCGCGCCAGAGAGGGGGGAAGCCGCAAAGCGGCGCAGGGGGGAGTCCTCTATTTCCTCCGCTGACCCTCAGTCAGCGTATCCAGTTGGAAGTGGCCGCTCTTGTCCCACAGCCAGATGTCGGTGTAGGTCACGCGGCCCATGCGCACCGGCGCGGGGAAGGGTGAAGCGGCGCGCACCGTGCGCTCGATCTCGCGCATCACGTCGGGCACGTGGCTGGGCGCGCGCATCCAACTGAGGTCCCGCACGTTGCCCATGTCGTCCACCTCCACCTGCAGCACGCCCACCGCGTGCATCAGCGGGGGCAGCTGGCCCTTGTAGATGCGGTGGCTGTTGCGCTCGTAGATGTGGCGGGCGCCGTCCTTGCGGTAGTCGAGCGGCGAAACCGCGTTCGAGATGATCGCCGGCGTGGGCCGTACGCTGACCGGTGGCGGCGCTGGTGGCGGTGGCGGGACGGGGATCGGGGCCGGTGTGGGCGGTGGCGGTGGTGGTGGCGGGGGAGGCGGCGGTGGCGGTGCGGCGCATGAGGCCAGCAGCACGGCGGCACAGATGCCCACCCGGCCCCAGGCGGAGAGGGTCCGGTGGTGGCGGGCATTCGGCCGGATGGCGGGACGGGGCGCGGGTTCGATGTCTCTCATGGTGGGCACACCGGTTGTCGTGTCGGTTGTCGGATCGAATGCCTGGCCCGGAACTTCAGGCCTCGGGCCATATGGCTGGGCGGATGAAGTGTATGGGTCTTTTGCACAGGGCATGCGTACAGTACGGCCGATACTGGACGCACTTGATCCCCATTACGTATCCATACATCTTTTTTGACGTCGGCGCCACACATGTCCGCGCAGCTTGAGGCCTTTCTACTGCACCTGCAGGCCGGCCCGGCGGTCTTGGTGACCGTCGCCGAGACGCGCGGTTCGGTGCCGCGCGAAAAGGGCACCTGGATGGCGGTCTTTCCCGAGGCGATGGGCGGCCTGATCGGCACGATCGGCGGCGGCCACCTGGAGTGGGACGCGATTCGGCAGGCGCGTGAGGCGTTGGCGGAACAGGGGAGCAACCACGCCGCTGCCCGCGCGGCGTGGGAGCACGCGGTCGTGCTCGGGCCGAGCCTGGGCCAGTGCTGCGGCGGGGCGCTGGTGCTGCGCTTCGAGCGGGTCAATGCCTCGTGCCGCGACGCGCTGCGCCGCCGGCTGCGCGCCGAGGCCCGGCCGGTGGCGCTGTTCGGCGGCGGCCACGTGGGCCGCGCCATCGTCCGGGCGCTGGCACCGCTGCCCTTCGACGTGACCTGGATCGACAGCCGCGACGAGGTGTTTCCGCCCGATGCGCCGGCCCATGTGCGGTTGGAGCATTCGGACCCGGTCCAGTCCGCGGTGCGCGACCTGCCGGCCGGCAGCAGCGTGCTGGTCATGAGCTTTTCCCATGCCGAGGACCTCGACATCGTCCTGGCCTGCCTGGAGCGCCTGCGCGAGCGGCGCGACCTGGGCTTCATCGGCCTGATCGGCAGCCGCACCAAGTGGGCCACCTTCCGCAGCCGGCTGCGGCGGCGCGGCTTCAGCGAAGCGGAGCTGCAGCGCATCACCTGCCCGATCGGCCTGCCCGGCATTCAAGGCAAGGAGCCGGCCGTGATCGCGGCTTCGGTGGTGGCGCAGTTGTTGCTTGAGGCCGGTACCCCGCCTGCGGGCGGCCAGAGCGCTTGAATGTTCGCAAAAAGTGTATACACTTTGCGCGTTCGGTCGCAGCGGAGCGGGTGTCGGGACAACACTCATATACGCGGCCCTCAGACGACTCAGAGCGCCCGCGGTGGTGAGTCGCAAGTGCTGCCTTGCCTTGAGGTGCCATGGAAACTTATCTGCTGGATTGGGCCAACCTGCTGCTGCGCTGGCTGCACGTGATCGTGGCCATCGCCTGGATCGGCTCTTCGTTCTACTTCGTCTTCCTCGACAGCAACCTCACCCCGCCCCAGGACGTGCAGCTGAAGCGCGATGGCGTGACCGGCGAACTCTGGGCGCTGCACGGCGGCGGCTTCTACCACCCGGTGAAGTTCGCGGTCTCGCCGCCCAAGCTGCCCGAGCACGTGCACTGGTTCTTCTGGGAGAGCTACTCCACTTGGCTGTCCGGGTTCGCGCTGTTCCTCGTCTCCTACCTGTGGAGTCCCAGCATCTACCTGATCGATCCGCGCGTGCTGGACTGGAGCCCGGCGGCGGCGATCGCCACCGCGCTGGCCTTCCTGGTGGTGTTCTGGCTGCTGTACGACGCGATCTGCCGCACGCTCGGCCAGACGAAGAACGGCGACGCCAAGGTGGGCGCGCTGGTGCTGGTGCTGGTGTGCGTGGCGTCCTGGGCGGCCACGCAACTGTTCGCGGGGCGGGCCGCCTTCCTGCTGGTGGGCGCGATGCTGGCCACCGCCATGAGCGCCAACGTGTTCTTCTGGATCATCCCTGGCCAGCATGCCGTGGTGGCCGATCTCAAGGCCGGCCGGCCGGTGGACCCGATCCACGGCCAGCGCGGCAAGCAGCGCAGCGTGCACAACACCTATTTCACGCTGCCGGTGGTGTTCGCGATGCTGAGCAACCACTACAGCTTCACCTACGCACACCCGCACAACTGGCTGATCCTGATCGCCATGATGTTCGCGGGCGCGGCGATCCGCCAGTTCTTCGTGATGCGCCATGGCCACCGGCACGGCCGCAATAGCCATCCCTGGCCTTACGCCGCCGTGGGCGTGGCGGTGCTGCTCGCCCTGATCGCCTGGCTCAGGCCCGCACCCACGGCCACCGGCGCGGCCGCCGCCGCGGTGCCGGACACGGTGGGCTACGCGCAGCTCAAGCCGGTCCTCGAGCAGCGCTGCGTGATGTGCCACGGCGAGGCGCTGCAGTCCAAGAACGTGCGGCTGGATTCGCCGGCGGCGCTCGGGCAGCACGCGCAGACGGTCTACCAGCAGGTGGTGGTCTCGCGCCTGATGCCGATGAGCAATGCCACCGGCATGACCGAGGAGGAGCGCGCCCTGGTGGCGCAGTGGTTCAAGGGCGGCGCCAAGGTGGATTGACGTGGCGGCCGGTGCGGCGGCGCTTGATCTGCGGTAACCTCGGACGCTCCTTCCCCACCCTCTCCGCAGGAGCGCCCCCATGGACCGCCGCCGGTTCGATCTGATCGCTTTCGACTGGGACGGCACCCTGTTCGACTCCACGGCGGTGATCGTGCGCTGCATCCAGGCTGCGGTGGCCGACGTCGGCGGCACGCCGCCGAGCCGGGAGGACGCCGCCTACGTCATCGGCATGGGGCTGGCGCAGGCCCTCGCGCATGCCGCGCCCGACGTGCCGCGCGAGCGGCATGCGCGGCTGGGCGAGCGCTTCCGGTTTCACTACACCCTGCACCAGGACGACCTCAGCCTGTTCGACGGCGTGCTGGCGCTGCTGGCCGAGCTCAAGCAGCGCCAGCATTGGCTGGCCGTGGCCACCGGCAAGCACCGCAGCGGCCTCGACGAGGTGCTGCGCACGCAGGCGCTCAGGGGCGTGTTCGACGGTTCCCGCACCGCCGACGAGACGGCCGGCAAGCCGCACCCGCGCATGCTGCACGAGCTGATGCGCGAATTCGGTGTGCCGCCCGAGCGCACGCTGATGATCGGCGACACCACGCACGACCTGCTGATGGCGCGCAACGCGGGCTGTGCCAGCGTGGGCGTGAGCTATGGCGCGCACGAGCCGGCCGCTTTCCACGAACTCGGCCCGCTGCACGTGGCGCATTCCGTGCGCGACCTGCACGACTGGCTGGGCGCGAACGCCTGAGGCGCGATGGACGCCAGCGGCACCGACAACACCCTGCATCCGCTGTGCAACAGCCGCGACCTGGCCGAGGGCGGCCGGGCGGTGTCGTTCGACGTGAACTACGCGGGCCAGACCTGCCGCGCCTTCGCGGTGCGGTACGAGGGCCGGGTGCATGCCTATCTCAACCGCTGCACGCACGTCGCGATGGAAATGGACTGGCAGCCCGACCAGTTCTTCGACGACAGCGCTCGCTGGCTGCTGTGCGCCACGCACGGCGCGGTGTACGAGCCCGACACCGGCGAATGCCGGGGCGGACCCTGCCGCGGCGGCCTGTTCAAGATCGAGCTGGTCGAGCGCGACGGGGTGGTCTATTGGCGGTCACAATACCACCTCAAGCCTGTCGAATTCTGAAAACCTCTGAACGCCCGACCATGAACGAAGACCCCTTTTCTCCGGCTACGACTTCCCGGGCGCCCAATGGCTCCGGCGGCGTGTGGGAGCGTGAAACGATCGAGAAGCTGGTGTTCGAAACCCTCCGCGAGCAGCGGTCCGCGCGCCGCTGGAAGACCTTCTTCCGGCTGCTCTGGCTGGCGCTGTTCGGCGCCATTGCCTGGATGGTCTACAGCGCGAGCGCCAGCACCTCGGCGCCCAGCACGCCGCACACCGCGGTGGTGGAGATCAAGGGCGAAATCGCTTCGGGTGCCCAGGCCAGCGCCGAGTACGTCATTCCGGCCGTGCGCTCGGCGTTCGAGGACAGCGGCGCGCAGGCCGTGGTGCTGCTGATCAATTCGCCCGGCGGCAGCCCGGTGCAGGCCGGCATCATCAACGACGAGCTCGCCCGGCTCAAGGGCCTGCACGAGAAGAAGCTGTACGCGGTGGTGGAAGAGACCTGCGCCTCGGCGGCCTACTACGTGGCCGCCGCGGCCGATGACATCTACGTCGACAAGGCCAGCCTGGTCGGCAGCATCGGCGTGCTCATGGACGGCTTCGGTTTTACGGGCCTGATGGAAAAACTGGGCATCGAGCGCCGCCTCATGACCGCCGGTGCCAACAAGGCCCTGCTCGATCCGTTCAGCCCGCAGGACGAGGCGCAGCGCGCCTACATCCAGCGCATGCTGGGCGAGATCCACGCCCAGTTCATCGACGTCGTGAAGAAAGGCCGCGGCGACCGGCTCAAGCAAAACGGCGACACCTTCAGCGGCCTGGTGTGGAACGGCCAGGAGGCCGTGAACCTTGGCCTGGCCGATGGCCTGGGCAGCCTCGACTACGTGGCGCGCGAAGTCGTCAAGGCCGAGCGCATCGTGGACTACACGCAGCGCGAGAACGTCGGCCTGCGCCTGGCCAAGCGGTTCGGCGCCAGCGTGGGGGAAGGCATTTTCATGGCCGCGCGCGCGGCGGGGGTTGTGGTGAAGTGACCACCCTCTGCACGCACCGCGCAGCGGTGCGGGGCGCTCAGCCTTTGTAGCCGTTCGGGTTGCCGCTCTGCCAGCGCCAGGCGTCGGCGCACATCTCGTCCAGGGTGTGCACGGCGCGCCAGCCCAGCAGGCGTTCGGCCAGGCTGGGGTCGGCCCAGCATTGGGCCACGTCGCCGGGGCGGCGGGGCGCGATGCGGTAGGGCACCGGCCGGCCGCTGGCCTGTTCGAATGCGCGCACCACTTCCAGCACGCTGTGCCCGCGCCCGGTGCCCAGGTTCACCGTGAAGCTCTTGCCCTGGCCGAGCAGGGCCTTGAGCGCGGCCACGTGGCCGGCGGCGAGGTCCTGCACGTGGATGTAGTCGCGCACGCCGGTGCCGTCCGGCGTCGGGTAGTCGTTGCCGAACACGTTGAGGTGCTCGCGCTGGCCGACCGCCACCTGGGCCACGTAGGGCATGAGGTTGTTGGGGATGTCGGCCGGGTCCTCGCCGATCAGGCCGCTGGGGTGCGCGCCGACCGGGTTGAAGTACCGGAGTACGCCCACGCGCCACGCCGGGTTGGCGGCGTTCAGCGCGTACAGCATGTCCTCGATCACCAGCTTGCTGTGGCCGTAGGGGTTGGTGTGGCTGCGCGGAAAGGCCTCGGTGATCGGCACCGAGGCGGGGTCGCCGTACACCGTCGCGCTGCTCGAAAACACCAGGGTGGGCGGCGCGTCCGGGGCCTCGGCGTGGACCGCCTCCATGGCGCGCATCAGGCTGACCGCGCCGCCGATGTTGTTGTGGAAGTACTTCAGCGGCAGCGCGACGCTTTCGCCCACCGCCTTGTCGCCCGCGAAGTGCACCACGCCGGCGGGCTGGTGCCGGCGCAGCACGTCCTGCAGCCACGCGGTGTTGAGCACGTCGCCGCGCTCCAGCACCAGCGGCTGGCCCACGATGCGCGCCAGGCGGTCGAGCACGACGGGGTGGCTGTTGGCGAAGTTGTCCAGCACCACGGGCTGATAGCCCGCCTCGACCAGCGCGACGGCGGTATGGCTGCCGATGTAGCCGGCGCCGCCGGTGAGCAATATCTTCATGAAGTCTTCTTTCTTCTCGGGTTCGTTGAGGAGGGCGGTTCGGGCTGGCGGCCGTACGCGTCGTCCAGCCGCACGATGTCGTCTTCGCCCAGGTAGCTGCCGGACTGCACTTCGATCATTTCCAGCTCCGTCTGGCCGGGGTTGTGCAGCCGGTGCGTTTCGCCCACCGGTATGCAGGTCGACTGGTTCTCCGTCAGCCGGTAGGTTTCCTGGCCGCGGGTGACCTCGGCCGTGCCCCGGATCACGATCCAGTGCTCGGCCCGGTGGCGGTGCCTCTGCAGGCTCAGCGAGGCGCCCGGCTTGACGCCGAGGCGCTTGACCTGGAAGCGCTCGCCCGCAGCCACGCTGTCGTACCAGCCCCAGGGCCGCGCGACGCGTCGGTGCTGGGTCGCCTCGATGACCCCGCGTTCGTCCAGGTGGGCCACCACGTCCTTGACCTGCTCGGCAAGGTCGCGTCGAGCCACCAGCAGCGCGTCCGGCGTATCGACGATGAGCAGGTCCTCGGTGCCGAGCGCGACCACCGGGCGGCTGGGGGCGTGGATGAAGGTGTCGCGGGCCTGCCAGGCATGGCCCTGGCCACTCACGCGGTTGCCGTGCGCGTCGGCCGGCGTGAGATCGGCCACGGCGGTCCAGCCGCCCATGTCGCTCCACTGGCCCTGGAAGGACACCACCGCCACGTTGTCGTGGCGCTCCATCACGGCGCGGTCGATGCTCTGCGCGCGGCAGGCGAGCAGGGGCGCCGCGTCCGGTCGCACGAAATCCACGCCGCCCATGGTGTCCTTGCGGGAGCGGGCCATGGCCTGTTCGCAGGCCTGCAGGATGTCGGCGGCCTGCCGGCCCAGCGCGGCCAGCAGCGTGCTGGCGCGTGCCAGGAAGATGCCGGCATTCCACAGTGCGCCGCCTTGCAGCAGCAGGGCCTGGGCTGCGGCCGGCGCCGGCTTCTCGATGAAGCGGGCCACCCGGCGGCTGCCGCCGTCCGGACGGGCTTCGCCCGGCAGGAGGTAGCCATAGGCGCTGCTGGGGGACGTGGGCGCCACGCCGAAGACCACGATCGCGCCGTCGTCGGCCGCCGGCCGGCCCTGGGCAACGGTTCGGGCAAAGGCCTGTGCATCGGGGATGTGGTGGTCCGAGGGGCACAGGAGCAGCAGCGGGTCGGCGCTGCCATCCTTGCCGCCGCGTGCGTGCAAGGCCGCCAGCGCCATGGCGGCCGCAGTATCGCGCGGCACCGGCTCCAGCAGCACCGTGCCGGCGGCAATGCGCTCGGCTTCCAGCGCCTCGGCCACGAGGAAGCGGTGCGCCTCGTTCGCCACGCACAGCGGCGGCGGGGCGTACCAGGCCAGGCGTGCCAGCGTGAGCCGCAGCAGGCTGCGGTCTCCGGCCAGCGGCACGAAGGGCTTGGGAACGCTCTGCCGGCTCAAGGGCCACAGGCGGGTACCCGAGCCACCGCACAGGATGACGGGGATGATGGGGCTCATCGGCAATGGACGGCCGGGGCGAAGGAGATGGCGGCACCGTGCGGTATTGCCTGGCCCGGACCGATGCAGTGTAGCCTTTGCACACAGGGGGAGTGCACGCCGTTGGTTAACATGTTGCGCCTTACTTCACGACAAATTCTTTGAGAGAGAGCGAGCCAAGATGACGATCCGAAAAGCCGTGTTTCCCGTGGGTGGCCTTGGCACCCGTTTCCTGCCCGCCACCAAGGCCATTCCCAAGGAGATGCTGCCGGTGGTGGACAAGCCGCTGATGCAGTACGCCGTGGAAGAGGCCTACGCGGCCGGCATCCGGGAGATGATTTTTGTCACGGGGCGCCACAAGCGCGCCATCGAGGACCATTTCGACACCGCCTACGAACTCGAAGTGGAACTGGAAGCCGCGGGCAAGGGCGCGCTGCTGGAACTGGTCCACTCCATCAAGCCGGACGACATGGACTGCGTGTACGTGCGCCAGCCGCGCGCATTGGGGCTGGGCCACGCAGTGCTGTGCGCCGAGCGCCTGGTCGGCGACGAGCCCTTCGCGGTGCTGCTGGCCGATGACCTGATGATCGGCAAGGACCAGCTCAACGGCGGCGCCACGGTGCTGCAGCAGATGGTGGCGGCCTACGACAGCAGCCCCGGCACGGTGCTCGCGGTGCAGGACGTGCCCAGGGAAGAGACCCGGCGCTATGGGGTGGTCGACGTGCACGGCGCCCACCAGCCGCTGGCGGAAGTCTTCGCCATGGTGGAGAAGCCCGCGCCGAAGGACGCTCCTTCCACGCTGGCAGTGGCGGGCCGCTACGTGCTCACGCCCGCGGTGTTCGAGAGCATCCGGCGCCAGCCGCGCGGCGCGGGTGGCGAGATCCAGCTCACCGACGGCATCGCCGCCCTGATCGGGAAGGAGAAGGTGCAGGCCTTCCGCTACGAGGGCAAGCGCTACGACTGCGGCAGCAAGGAGGGCTTCCTGGAGGCCACGATCGATCTGGCGCTGGCCAATCCGGACCTCAGTGGTTCGGTGCGCGCCCACCTGCAACGCTTGGCGCTGAATTGAGCTCAGGCGCCCAGTAGAAACACGCAGGGCGCCTGCAGCGGCAGGCTGTCCGGCAGGCGCTTGTCTTCGCGCCGCCACTCGCTCACCAGCGCGCTGCGCGTGACCTGTTCGGGCAGCGTCAGCGCGCCGCAGACCGCCAGCCGCGTCTGCGGCTGCAAGGTCTGCAGCAAGGCCTGGAGCAGGGCGTGGTTGCGGTAGGGCGTTTCGATGAAGATCTGCGTCTGCCCGGTCTTGCGGGCCAGGGTCTCGAGTTCGCGCAATCGCGCGGCACGCTCGGCGGCCTGCTGGGGCACGTAGCCCACGAAGGCGAACCGCTGGCCGTTGAGCCCGCTGGCCGCCAGCGCCAGCATCAGCGAGACCGGACCGGTCAGCGGCACCACCCGCAGGCCCAGCGCGTGCGCGGTGCGCACGATGGAGCTGCCCGGGTCCGCGATGGCCGGCATCCCGGCTTCGCTGACCAGGCCGATGTCGTGCCCGGCCAGGGCCGGCGCCAGCAGCGCGCGGGCCGGGGCGTCGTCCCCGGCTTGGGGCAGGTGGTCGCCTTTCTTGTGCGCTGCGCGCGGGAGTTCGGCCACTTGCTGGGCCTGCAGCGGGATCGCCAGTCCTGCGTCGGCGTCCACTCGCTTGAGGAAGGCGCGCGTGCTCTTGGCGTTTTCCGTGATCCAGTGCGTCAGGCGGCTGGCCACGGCCAAGGTACCGGCCGGCAGCCAGGGGGCCAGCGGCGCGTGCGCAGCCGAGGGCAGGCCGAAGTCCAGCGGCGTGGGCACCAGGTAGAGTGTGCCGCGGGGAGGGGCTTGCATGCCGTTCACAGGATCCGGACGCCGGCGGCCCGCACCAGGCGGCAGGTGCGGATCAAGGGCAGGCCGACCAGGGCGGTCGGGTCGTCGTTGTCGATCCGCTCCAGCAGCGCGATGCCCAGCCCCTCGCTCTTGGCGCTGCCGGCACAGTCGTAGGGCGTTTCCCGTCGCAGGTAGTGTTCGATCTCCTCGTCGCTGAGCGCGCGGAACACCACGTGCACGGGCGCCAGGTCGCTCTGCTCGAACCCGGTCTCCAGGCAGACCACCGACAGCGCGGTCTGGAACACCACGGTCTGGCCGCGCATGCGGCGCAATTGCCCGACCGCACGCTCGTGCGTGCCGGGCTTGCCCAGGGATTCGCCATGCAGGTCCGCCACCTGGTCGCTGCCGATCACCACCGCCTGTGGATGGCGCCGGGCCACCTCGTGCGCCTTGGCCAGGGCCAGCCGCCGCGCCAGATCGGCTGGCGGTTCGCCCGGGTGCGGCGTTTCGTCCACCTCGGGTGCGACGGTTTCGAACGGAATGCCCAGCCGGGCGAGCAGTTCGCGCCGGTAGCGGGAGGTCGAGCCGAGGATCAGGGGGCGACCGCCGGCGCAGGAGGAGGATGAAGGGGAAGGCGTTGGCGCAGAGAGCATGCGGGTATTTTCCCCGCATTCCTTTATTACACTGCCCCCATGAAGCCCGCTCCAAAATCTGCGTGGAACCTGGATCGCCTGGACGCCCGGGCCTTTGCCCAGGCCGGTGCCCGGCTCGAGACGGAGACGCCGCTGTCCCGCTTCGCCCGGCTGCGGGAAGAGGCTGCGGGCGAGGCGCCGGTGCAGGGGGAGGTGCACTGGGCGGTGGCCGGCGAGATGCGCAGCAGCGGCCCCGCGGGCGCCCCGTCCGCGCCCTGGATGCGGCTGGTGGCGCACACGGCGCTGCCGCTGACCTGCCAGCGTTGCCTGGGCCCGGTCGAGACCCCGCTGGCGGTGGACCGTTGGTTCCGCTTCGTGGCCGACGAAGCGACGGCCGAGGCCGAGGACGACGACTGCGAGGAAGACCTGCTCGCCCTGGAGCCCCGCCCCAACGTGTTCGACGTGCTCGAGGACGAGCTGCTGATGGCGCTGCCGCTGGTTCCCATGCACGAGGCCTGCCCGGTGCCCGTGGTGTCGCGGGCCGGCGATCTGGCGGCGGATGGCGACGGCGCTTCGCCGGCGCGCCCCCATCTGTTCGCCGCCCTGGAGCGGCTCAAGAAGAAATGAGCGTGGGAATGGACATATGGTGCATCGACCGGCTTAAAGCTATAATGCTTGGCTTTGCGCTGGCTTCCAGTTGCACCGCCTGGGTGTGTGGTTGAGGCGCTGCCCGACTCCACCCCATTGACCTTACCGATTCCAGGAGCCCATCATGGCCGTCCAGCAAAACAAGAAATCCCCGTCCAAGCGCGGCATGCACCGTTCGCACAATGCGCTCGCCGTGCCGGGCATTGCCGTGGAGCCCACCACCGGTGAAACCCACCTGCGCCACCACATCAGCCCCAATGGCTTCTACCGCGGCCGCCAGGTCCTGAAGAACAAGTCCGAAGCCTGAATGACGGGCAACCACCGGCCTCGCCGCGGCATCGCGATCGGGGCGGTGCTGATCGAAGCTGAAGCCCGCATCCGCATGCGGGCTTTTTTTCGCGCTTCTATCTAGGAAGATGTCGACATGATCACCATAGCCGTGGACTGCATGGGGGGGGACGTCGGCCCCGTGGTGACGCTGCCCGCCTGTCTCGCCTTCCTCGCGAGCCATCCGCAGGCGCACCTGCTGCTGGTCGGTCAGCCCGAGGTGTTCCAGGCCTGGCCGCAGGCGGTCGAGCACCCGCGTTGCCGCGTCGTTCCCGCCGCGGAGGTGGTGAGCATGGACGATGCGGTGGAAGTGGCGCTGCGGCGCAAGCGCGACTCCTCGATGCGGGTGGCGATCCAGCAGGTCAAGGAGGGCGCGGCGCAGGCGGCGGTCTCGGCAGGCAACACGGGCGCCTTGATGGCGATCGCCCGCTACGTGCTCAAGACGCTCGATGGCATCGACCGCCCCGCCATCGCCACCCAGCTGCCCAACGCCCGCGGTGGCGCCACCACGGTGCTCGACCTCGGCGCCAACGTGGACTGCAGTGCCGAACACCTGCTGCAGTTCGCCGTCATGGGCTCCGCGCTGGTCGCCGCGGCCAGCGGCCGCCAGGCGCCTTCCGTGGGTTTGCTCAATGTGGGCGAAGAGGTCATCAAAGGCAGCGAAGTCATCAAAAAAGCGGGCATCCTGCTTCGAAATGCAGCCAAGAGCGGGGATCTGAATTTCCACGGCAACATCGAAGGCGACGACATCTTCAAGGGCACCACGGACATCGTGGTCTGCGACGGCTTTGTCGGCAACGTCGCGCTCAAGACCAGCGAAGGCCTGGCATCGATGATCAGCGGATTCATTCGGGAAGAGTTTTCACGCAGCATTTTCCGGAAAATGGGTGCCATCTTCGCTTATCCGGTGCTTTCATCATTCAAAAAACGTGTGGATCACCGGCGTTACAACGGCGCCGCGCTGCTCGGCCTGCAGGGGCTGGTGTTCAAGAGCCATGGCTCCGCCGATGCCTTTGCCTTCGAACGGGCGCTGGACCGGGCTTATGATGCGGCCCACAACCACTTGCTCGACAACGTCCGGGAACGCATCGCCCACGCCAAGCCGCTGATCGCCGTCGAACCGCCGCCTGCCGAGTCCAGCAGCCTCCCGGTGTCCTGACCCACCGCCCAACCGCGCCACCTCCCTGCATGACACGCTACGCCCGCATCACCGGCACCGGCAGTTGCCTGCCCCCCCAGCGACTGACCAATGCCGACCTGGTGTCGCGGTTGGCGGCGCGCGGCGTGGAGACCAGCGACGAGTGGATCGTGGAGCGCACCGGCATTCGCGCGCGCCATTTCGTGGCCGACGGTGTCCAGGCCAGTGACCTCGCACTCGAGGCCTGCCGCCAGGCGCTGGAGGCATCCGGCACCGCTGTGGACGAGATCGACCTGATCGTGGTGGCCACGTCCACGCCCGACATGGTGTTTCCCTCCACCGCGACCATCCTGCAGCACAAGCTGGGCGCCGCGGGATGCCCCGCCTTCGACGTGCAGGCCGTGTGCAGCGGTTTCATCTATGCGCTGACCGTGGCCGATGCCATGATCCGCGCCGGCAGTGCGCGCAAGGCGCTGGTGGCGGGCGCGGAGATATTCAGCCGCCTGCTGGATTTCGACGACCGCACCACCTGCGTGCTGTTCGGCGACGGCGCAGGCGCCGTGGTGCTCGAAGCGTCCGAGGCGCCGGGCATCCTGGCCACCGACATCCACGCCGACGGCCGCCACACCGGCATCCTGTGCGTGCCCGGCCACGTCTCGGGCGGCGCGGTGCTGGGCGACCCCCTGCTCAAGATGGACGGGCAGGCGGTCTTCAAGCTGGCGGTGGGGGTGCTGGAAGACACGGCGCGCGCTGTGCTGGAAAAGGCCGGCAAGACCACCGCCGATATCGACTGGCTGATCCCCCACCAGGCCAACATCCGCATCATGCAGAGCACCGCGCGCAAGCTCAAGCTCGGCATGGACAAGGTGGTGGTCACCGTGGACCAGCACGGCAACACGTCGGCCGCCTCGATCCCGCTGGCGCTGGACCATGCAGTGCGCCAGGGCCGGATCCGCCGGGGCGACACGCTCATGCTGGAAGGCGTGGGCGGCGGTTTCACCTGGGGCTCGGTGCTGCTGGATTTCTGATCCGATCCGGCTCCCGGCCGGGGGCTGCCGTCCTTTCTGGTTTTTTCTGCGCTGTCTTTTCTGCTCAACGGACTCATCACCGCCACCATGAAGAACTTTGCATTCGTGTTTCCCGGTCAGGGCTCCCAATCGGTCGGCATGCTCGATGACTGGGGCGACCACCCTGCCGTGCGCGAGACCCTGGCCGAAGCGTCGCAGGCGCTTGGCGAGGACGTGGGACAGCTCATCCGGCAGGGTCCGGCGGAAGCGCTGGCCATGACCACCAACACCCAGCCCGTGATGCTGGTGGCCGGCGTCGCGGCCTGGCGGGTCTGGCGCGCCGAAGGCGGCGCGACGCCGCAGGTGATGGCCGGCCATTCGCTCGGCGAGTATTCGGCGCTGGTGGCCGCCGGCGTGCTGACGCTGGCGCAGGCCGCGCCGCTGGTGCGGTTTCGCGCCCAGGCCATGCAGGAGGCGGTGCCGCTGGGCACCGGAGCCATGGCCGCCGTGCTGGGGCTGGACGCGGAGCGCGTGATCGCGGGCTGCGCCCAGGCACAGGCCGGTTTCGGCGCGGGCAGCGCCGAGGTGGTGGAGGCGGTCAACTTCAACGATCCGGCCCAGACCGTGATCGCCGGCAGCAAGGCCGGGGTGGAGCGGGCCTGCGAAGTGCTCAAGTCGATGGGCGCCAAGCGCACGCTGCCCCTGCCGGTGTCCGCGCCGTTCCACTCCAGCCTGATGAAGCCGGCGGCCGAGAAGCTCAAGGCGCAACTGGCGGCCACCGCGTTCGCGCCGCCGCAGATTGCCGTGATCAACAACATCGACGTGGCGCAGGAGTCCGACCCCGACCGCATCCGCGACGCGCTCTACCGCCAGGCCTTCGGTCCGGTGCGCTGGGTCGAGTGCGTGAAGGCGATCCAGGCCCGCGGCGTGGACACCATCGTCGAATGCGGTCCCCGCAAGGTGCTGGCCGCGACCATCAAACGCATCGATCCCGCGTTGACCGGCGCGGTGCTGTTCGATCCCGCGACCCTGGCCGATGTCAAGGCCCTGCTCGCCTGAATGCCGGAGAACCCCCATGTCTGAAATTGCATTTGCGGGCCAGGTGGCCCTGGTCACGGGTGCGTCGCGCGGCATCGGCGCGGCGATCGCGCAGGAGCTGGCGGCGCGTGGACTGGTCGTGGTCGGGACCGCGACCAGCGCGGACGGCGCCAAGCGCATCGGCACCGCGCTGGCGGCGGTGCCGGGCGCCGCCGCCGGCTGCCGGGGCGCGGTGCTGGACGTCAACGACGGTGTAGCCGCGGACGCGCTGATCGACGAGATCGTCAAGGCGCATGGCGCATTGCACGTGCTGGTGAACAACGCGGGCATCACGCGCGACACGCTGGCGATGCGGTTGAAGGACGACGACTGGGACGCGGTGCTCGACACCAACCTCAAGGCGGTCTTCCGCATGAGCCGCGCCGCGATCCGCCCCATGATGAAGCAGCGCTACGGGCGCATCGTCAGCATCACCAGCGTGGTGGGCGCCCTGGGCAACCCGGGGCAGGCCAACTACGCGGCCGCCAAGGCGGGCGTGGCGGGCATGACGCGCGCGCTGGCGCGCGAGCTGGGCAGCCGGCGCATCACCGTCAACTGCGTGGCGCCCGGCTTCATCGAGACCGACATGACCGCGTCCCTGCCCGAGGAGCAGCAAAAGGCGCTGCTCGGCCAGATTCCGCTCGGCCACCTCGGCAAGCCGGCCGACGTCGCGCAGGCCGTGGCGTATCTCGCCAGCCCGCAGGCTTCCTATGTCACGGGCCAGGAACTGCACGTCAACGGCGGCATGCTCATGGCCTGAAGGGCCCGCCGATCCATCCTGCGCCGCGGGCGCCGCCCGGCGGGCCATCCGGGGAGATATCCCCGGGGTGGCTAAAATGGCGGCCTGTATCTACAACCACCCTCAGAGGGATTTATGAGCGATATCGAAGCACGTGTGAAGAAAATCATTGCCGAGCAACTTGGCGTGGAAGAGGGCCAGGTTACCAATGAGAAAGCCTTCGTGGCCGACCTGGGCGCCGACTCGCTGGATACGGTGGAACTGGTGATGGCCCTCGAGGACGAGTTCGGTATCGAGATCCCCGACGAGGATGCCGAGAAGATCACCACGGTGCAGAACGCCATCGATTACGCGGTCGCTCACCAGAAAGCCTGACCGTGACACCAGGCCGCCGGGCTGCCTTGGTGTGTCCGGGCGCTCCGGGGGCGCCGCGTTGAACGAATCCTGTCCAGCGCATACCCTGAGGATCAAGAATGAGTCGTCGTCGCGTGGTCGTGACTGGTCTGGGATGCATCAGTCCGGTGGGCAACACCGTTGAAGAGGCCTGGACCCAACTGCTGGCCGGCCAATCCGGTATCGGTCCCATCACCAAATTTGACGCTTCGAACTACGCCTGCCGCATCGCGGGCGAGGTCAAGGGCTTCGACGTGGCCCAGTACATCGGCGCCAAGGAAGCGCGCACGATGGACACCTTCATCCACTATGGCATCGCCGCCGCCGACCAGGCCGTGGCCGACGCGGGACTGCCGGTGGGCGAGGCGCTCGATGACGAACTGGCCACCCGCATCGGCTGCATCATCGGCTCCGGCATCGGCGGCCTGCCGCAGATCGAGGAAACGCACACCGAGCTCATGAACCGCGGGCCGCGCCGGATTTCCCCGTTCTTCGTGCCGGCGTCCATCATCAACATGATCTCCGGCCACGTGTCGATCCGGTTCGGCTTCAAGGGCCCCAACCTGGCCGTGGTGACGGCCTGCACGACCGGGCTGCACTGCATCGGCGAGGCCGCACGCAAGATCGAGTACGGCGACGCCGACGTGATCGTGGCCGGCGGCTCCGAGGCCACGGTGTCGCCGCTGGGCGTGGGGGGCTTCGCCGCGATGCGCGCGCTGTCCACCCGCAACGACGACCCGGCCACCGCATCGCGCCCGTGGGACCGCGACCGCGACGGCTTCGTGCTCGGCGAAGGGGCCGGCGTGATGGTGCTGGAAGAGTACGAGCATGCCCGCGCGCGCGGCGCGCGCATCTACGCGGAAGTCGGCGGCTATGGCATGAGCGCCGATGCCGGCCACATGACCGCGCCCAACATGGATGGTCCGCGCCGGGCCATGGTGAACGCGCTGCGCAACGCCGGCGTCAATGCCGGTCAGGTCGACTACCTCAACGCCCACGGAACCTCGACGCCGCTGGGCGACGTGAACGAGACCCAGGCGATCAAGGCGGCGCTGGGCGATCATGCCCGCGGGGTCGTGGTCAATTCCACCAAGTCCATGACCGGCCACCTGCTGGGCGGCGCGGGCGGCATCGAGAGCGTCTTCACGGTGCTGGCGGTGCACCGCCAGAAGAGCCCGCCCACCATCAACATCTTCAACCAGGACCCCGAGTGCGACCTGGACTACTGCGCCAACACCGCGCGGGACCTGAAGATCGACGTGGCCTTGAAGAACAACTTCGGCTTCGGCGGCACCAACGGGACGCTGGTGTTCAAGCGCGTCTGACCCCGCTGGCCGCTCGCTTTCCTCCTCATGCGCCACGCCCCATCGGCGAGCTATCCGGTGGGGCGTTGCCGTTTCCATGCCGGCGTGTTGCTGCTGCTGGCCGCCGCGGGGCTGCTGGCGCTGGGCGGCTGGTGGGCATTGCCCGCGCAGCGCGGCCCGGCGCACACGGGGATCGGCGTGGGCGGTGCGTCGCTGTGGGTCGCCTGGTCGGCATGGGCCGCGTGGTCCTGGTGGCGTTCGCCTCGGGGGTGGCTGCTGTGGGAGCGCGGAGCGCTCGCTCCGGAACCGGCCGACGAAGGCGGGGGCTGGTGCTGGCGCTGGCGCGATGCCGCCGACCTTCAAGGCACGCGGGTGCTGGCGCTGCACGGCGCGGAGCTGATGATCGATCTGCAGGACTGGGCCCTGCTCCGTCTGCGGGGGGATGCGGCGCGGGTGCGCTGGATCTGGGTCGAGCGCCGTCAGGATCCCCTGCGGTGGCGCGACTTGCGGCGCGCGCTGTTCCACGCGGCCCGGCCGTGAAACCCGTGCGGTGCCGGCCTGGCACGGGAATCGCATGGGTTATATTTTCCCGCGCATGAGCCTCGAAGACCACACCGCTCCCCCTCCGCCGGACAGCGACGTCATGCTCGTGCAGCGCACGCTCGCGGGCGAGCAGCGGGCCTTCGAGATGCTGGTCATCAAGTACCAGCGCCGGGTGGAGCGCCTGATCGGGCGCATGGTGCGCGATGCCGATCTGGTGCAGGACATCGCCCAGGAGACCTTCATCCGCGCCTACCGCGCCCTGGCCCAGTTCCGGGGCGATGCGCAGTTCTACACCTGGCTCTACCGCATCGCGGTCAACACGGCCAAGAAGCAGTTGATGGAGCTCAAGCGCGACCCGCTGGTTTTCCAGTCGCAGATGAAATCCGGGGACGAGGATGAAACTTCCGCGCCGGAACGCGAACTAAATTCCGAGGTGGCCGACACCGAGACGCCCGAGGCGGTGATGGCCAGCAAGGAGATCGCCCAGGCGGTCAATGCCGCCATGGAGGCGCTGCCGGAAGAGTTGCGCATGGCGATCACCCTGCGAGAGATCGAGGGCCTGAGCTACGAGGAAATCGCCACCGCGCTGGAATGCCCGATCGGAACGGTGCGCTCCCGGATCTTCCGGGCCCGCGAGGCGATTTCCGGGCGCATCAAGCCGATGCTGGAGCGGCAGACCGGCAAACGCTGGTAGCGCCCCGGCCTGCTCTTTCGTGGAACTTGGAACATCATCATGAACGCCGCACAAGTGAATTCGAATCCTTCGGTCCCGGCCGATGCCGTCTCCGCGCTGGTCGACGGTGAGCTCGATGCCGCCGGCCTGGAGGCGTTGTTCGCTGCCCTCCAGACCCAGCCGCAGCGGCTGGACCAGGCTTTCGGGGAATGGCACGCCTACCAGGTGATCGGCGATGTCCTGCGGGAATCGTTGGGCGCGCCGGTTTGTGCCGCGCGGCGGCCGGGCGACTTCCTGGCCGGTGTGCGCGGCCGGTTGCAGGTGCCGGTCGTCCAGCCGGTGGGCGCGCGGGAATTGCCCGTGGCCGCCGGACCGGTGCGACCGCCTGCCGCCAACGATGCGACCTTCCGCTGGAAGATGGTGGCGGGCTTCGCGTCCCTGGCGGCGGTCGCGGCGGTGAGCTGGGGCGTGATCGGCAGCCCGTCTGCGCAGGACGGCGGCGCGGCCGCGCCCCAGTTGGCGTTGACGGCCCCGCCACCCGTCGAGGCCGCTGCCGCGCCGGCTGCCCCTCCGGTCGTGGCCGTCGCGGCGCCGCAAACAACCTCCAGCGAGGTGGTGGTCAACACCGGCCGAGGCCCGATGATCCGCGATGCGCGGCTGGAGGAGCTGCTGGCCGAGCACCGCCAGCATGGCGGCATGTCCGCCCTGCAGGTGCCCACGGGCTTCATCCGCGGAGCGACCTACGACGCCACCCCCGGGCGCTGAATCACCATGACGCTTGCCTTGTCGTCCCCATCCCTGCCTATCGGGCGATCGCCCCTGCCCGCCTGGCCGGGCGTCCGGCGCTGGAGCGCCGCGATGTTCCTGGTCCTGACGTCCGGTCTGTCGCTGCCGGCGCATGCCCAGAGTGCGCCGGCGGGGACCCGCAGCGTCAACGAATGGCTGGCCCGCATTCATGAAGCGCCGCGGCAGCGCGCCTACATCGGCACCCTGGTGGTGTCCTCCGGCTCGTCCATTTCGGCGTCCAAGATCTGGCATGTCTGCGACGGTTCGCAGCAGATGGAGCGGATCGACACGCTGACCGGCAATCCGCGCACCACGATCCGCCGCAACGACGAGGTGATCACCTTCATGCCGGACACCCGCACGGCGCTGGTGGAAAAGCGCGATGCGCTCGGGGTGTTTCCCGAGTTCCTGCGCGCGCCGAGCAACCAGATTCCGCAGTTCTACGAAGCGCGCGAGGTGGGCATCCAGCGCGTGGCCGGCCACCTGGCCGACATGGTCGAGATCCTGCCGCGCGACGAACTGCGCTTTGGCTACCGCATCTGGTCGGAGCAGCAGTCGGGCCTGGTGGTCAAGCTCCAGACCCTGGGCGAACGGGGCCATGTGCTGGAGCAGATGACGTTCTCCGAGCTGCAGCTCGATGCGCCGGTCAGCATGGACAAGCTCAAGAAGTTCATGAAGAACACGCGTGGCTATGAGGTGCACAAGCCGGTGCTCAAGAAGACCACGCCCGAGGCCGAAGGGTGGCGCCTGAAGGAGGCCGTGCCCGGGTTCCACCCCATGAGTTGCCACACCCGCAGCGCTGGCGCCGAGCAGGGGCCGGGCATGGCGCCCATGCAGTGGGTGTTTTCGGACGGCTTGGCCTCGGTGTCGCTGTTCGTCGAGCCCTTCGACCCGCAGCGCCACACCCAGGAGTCGTCGGCGGTCATGGGTGCGACCCATTCCGTGAGCCGCCGAGTGGGCGAATACTGGCTCACGGTGCTGGGCGAAGTGCCGGCACAGACGCTGCAGCGTTTTGCCGTGGCACTCGAGCGAACGCGCTAGCGGGTCGCCATGGCGCGCACAGGCCCAGGCCCTTGCAGCCGCGCCGTGCACCCCCATATCGAAGGCTTGCGCGCCCACGTCTTGGCGCCGGCCCTTTCCCGGGTTTTCCTTGGTGTTTGATCAGCAAAGGACTCACATGAGACGTTACGCCCTTCGCCCCTCCGTGCTGAGCGCTGCCCTGCTGCTGGCGGGCGGCGCCATGGCCTTCGCCTGGTCTGCGCCCGCGGTGGCGCAAACCGCCCAGGTGCCATCGGTGGCCAGCGTCCGGGGGCTGCCCGACTTCACCGACCTGGTCGATCAGGTCGGGCCTTCCGTGGTCAACATCCGCACGCTGGAGCGCGCCGGCGCCCGCGGCGGCGCGGGTGGGCCCGATGAGCAGATGCTGGAGTTCTTCCGGCGCTTCGGTATCCCGATCCCGCCCGGCATGGTTCCGCGCGGCCCGCGGCCCGACCGGGACCTGCCGCAGGAGGCCGTGCCCCGGGGCGTGGGCTCGGGCTTCATCCTCAGCGCCGACGGCCTGATCATGACCAACGCCCACGTGGTCGAGGGGGCCGACGAGCTCATCGTCACCCTGCCGGACAAGCGCGAATTCAAGGCGCGGGTCGTGGGCGCGGACCGGCGCACCGACGTGGCGGTGGTGAAGATCGAGGCCACCGGCCTGAGCGCGGTCAGGATCGGCGACGTCAACCGGCTGCGCGTGGGCGAGTGGGTGATGGCGATCGGCTCGCCGTTCGGCCTGGAGAATACCGTGACCGCCGGCATCGTGAGCGCCAAGCAGCGCGACACCGGGGATTTCCTGCCCTTCATCCAGACCGACGTGGCGATCAACCCGGGCAACTCGGGCGGGCCGCTGATCAACATGCGCGGCGAGGTGGTGGGCATCAACAGCCAGATCTACTCGCGATCGGGGGGCTTCCAGGGCATCTCCTTCGCGATCCCCATCGACGAGGCCGTGCGCGTGTCCAACGAGTTGCGCACCAGCGGCCGCGTCACGCGTGGTCGCATCGGCGTGCGCATCGACCAGGTCAGCAAAGAGGTGGCCGAGTCGCTGGGAATGGCGCAACCCAAGGGGGCGCTGGTGCGTGGCGTGGAACCCGATTCGCCGGCCGCCAAGGCGGGTGTGGAGCCGGGCGACATCATTCTCAAATTCGACGGCAAGGAGATCGACAAGTCGGTCGATCTGCCGCGCCTGGTGGGCAACACCAAGCCGGGCACGCGCAGCGCCATGACGGTGTTGCGCCGGGGGAGCCAGCGGGACCTCAACATCGTGGTCGCCGAACTCGAGCCCGAGCGTCCCGAGGCCCGCGCAGCGGCACCCGAGCCCACCCCCGTGCCCAGCAGCAACGCGGTGCAGTCGCTGGGCTTGACGCTGGCGGAACTCAGTGCCGACGAGGCCAAGGCCCTCAAGGTTCGTGGCGGTGTGCGCGTCATGGGCGTCACCGGACCTGCCACGCGCGCCGGCCTGCGCGAAGGCGACGTCATCGTGGCCGTGGCCAATACCGAGGTGTCGTCGGTGAAAGATGTGGAAGCGGCGCTCGCGCGACTGGAGAAGAACAAGCCCGTGAATCTGCTGCTGCGCAGGGGCGAGTGGGCGCAGTACGCGGTCGTGCGCCCGCAGGCCCGGTGAATGGTCGTGGAGCGGCTTTTGGGGAACTTGGGCCAATAACCCCGGCCCTCACTGGGCATCTGCGCCGTCTGTCGCCAAGTGTTTCGGGGGCGCCACGGGTCGCCGAGACCGATCGACCGGTCGGTCAGCACGAAGGTTAGTCAGCACTAACGCGAATTCAGTCACTGATGACCGGATTCGATAAAATCACACACGTTGTCCACAGATTGGAGCGGCTTCATGGGCCCCGAATTCACGATGCGGGAGCCCTTGCCGCCTTGTCCCAGTCTGATCCACAGCCGCTGCACAGCTCGTACCCAGAGCCTGTGAATAAGCTGTAAACAACTGCCCTGTTGCGGCCCGGCGACAGGGCTTGGAAGCTCGGTGGCGGCTGTCTGCGGGGGGCTTTTTGCCTACAATGAAACCCCAACTATCGCAGTTGCCATTGATTGTTGGTTACGGGCGCGTCAGCAGTTGACGCGCCCTTTTTTATGGCCGTCTGGCGTCGCCGGAACCCGCGGCTTTACTGGTGTCCAGGCTGTTTGTTTGATGAATCACATCCGCAATTTTTCGATCATCGCGCACATCGATCATGGCAAGTCCACCCTGGCGGATCGCCTCATCGCCCGTTGCGGCGGCCTGTCCGCGCGCGAGATGAGCGAGCAGGTGCTCGACTCGATGGACATCGAGAAGGAGCGCGGCATCACGATCAAGGCGCAGACCGCCGCACTGCGGTACGAGGCGCGCGACGGCCGGGTCTACAACCTCAACCTCATCGACACGCCGGGCCACGTCGACTTCTCCTACGAGGTCTCGCGCTCGCTGTCCGCCTGCGAAGGCGCTTTGCTGGTGGTGGATGCCAGCCAAGGCGTGGAGGCACAGACGGTGGCCAACTGCTACACCGCGCTCGACCTCGGCGTGGAGGTGGTGCCGGTGCTCAACAAGATGGACCTGCCCAGCGCCGATCCCGAGAACGCCCGGCGAGAGGTCGAGGACGTGATCGGCATCGACGCGAGCGATGCGATCCCCTGTTCGGCCAAGACCGGCATGGGCGTCGAGGACATCCTGGAGGCGGTGGTGGCCCGCATCCCGCCGCCGCGCGGCAACCCGCAGGCGCCGCTGCGCGCCATGATCATCGATAGCTGGTACGACGCCTACGTGGGCGTGGTGATGCTGGTGCGCGTGGTCGACGGCAGCCTCCAAAAGGGCGAGCGCATCAAGATGATGGCGACCGCCACGGCCTACAACGCCGACGGCCTGGGCGTGTTCACGCCCGCCAACGAGCCGCGCGAGGCGCTCCATGCGGGCGAGGTGGGCTACGTCATCGCCGGCATCAAGGAACTCCAGGCGGCCAAGGTCGGCGACACCATTACGCTGGAGAAGAAACTGCCCAACAACGCGGGCCCGGCCGACCAGCCGCTGCCCGGCTTCAAGGAGGTGCAGCCGCAGGTGTTCGCCGGCCTGTACCCGACCGAGGCCAACCAGTACGACGCGCTGCGCGATGCGCTGGAGAAGCTCAAGCTCAACGACGCCTCGCTGCATTTCGAGCCCGAGGTGTCCCAGGCGCTGGGCTTCGGTTTCCGCTGCGGCTTCCTGGGCCTGCTGCACATGGAGATCGTGCAGGAGCGCCTGGAGCGCGAGTTCGACCAGGACCTGATCACCACCGCGCCGAGCGTGGTCTACGAGGTGGTCAAGGCCGACGGCGAGGTCGTCATGGTCGAGAACCCATCCAAGATGCCCGACCAGGGCAGGATCCAGGAAATCCGCGAGCCGATCGTGACCGTGCACCTGTACATGCCGCAGGAATACGTGGGCGCGGTCATGACGCTGGCCAACCAGAAGCGCGGCATGCAGCTCAACATGGCCTACCACGGCAAGCAGGTCATGCTGACCTACGACATGCCGCTGGGCGAGATCGTGCTGGACTTCTTCGACAAGCTCAAGTCGGTCAGCCGGGGCTACGCCTCGATGGACTACGAGTTCAAGGAGTACCGGCCTTCCGACGTCGTCAAGGTCGACATCCTGCTCAACGGCGACAAGGTGGACGCGCTGTCCATCATCGTCCACCGCACGCAGGCACAGTTCCGCGGCCGGGCGGTGGCGGCCAAGATGCGCGAGATCATCAGCCGGCAGATGTTCGACGTGGCGATCCAGGCGGCGATCGGCGGCAACGTGATCGCGCGGGAAACCATCAAGGCGCTGCGCAAGAACGTGCTGGCAAAATGCTACGGCGGCGACATCACCCGGAAACGCAAACTTCTCGAAAAACAGAAAGCAGGCAAGAAGCGCATGAAACAGATCGGCTCGGTCGAGGTGCCCCAGGAGGCCTTCCTCGCGATTTTGCAGGTGCAGGACTGATGCAGGCGCTCATGGGATCGATCACCGCGGTGATCCTGGCGGCGTTCGCCGCCTATGCCGTCGCCTGGTACACCGGCGCGGTCGAAGGCAATTTCGCGCTGCTGCTGATGCTGGCGACCCTCGTGACCGGCCTGTACTGGGTGGCCGAGCAACTGGTGTTCCTGCCGCAGCGCCGGCGGGCCGCCCAGTGCCTGCTCGACGAGCACAACGCGCGCAAGAATGCCCTGCTCAAGCAAGGCTTCAGCCAGGTCGAGGGCGAGGTGGACAGCGCCCGCCAGAAGGTGTTGCGCCAGCCCTGGTGGCTGGACTGGACGGCCGGCCTGTTCCCGGTGATCCTGGTGGTGTTCGTGCTGCGCTCGTTCCTGTTCGAGCCGTTCAAGATCCCCTCGGGCTCGATGATCCCCACCTTGCGCGTGGGCGACCTGATCCTGGTCAACAAATTCCACTATGGCGTGCGCCTGCCGGTCTTTAACACCAAGCTGTGGGACAACCACCAGCCGCAGCGCGGCGACGTGATCGTCTTCCGCTACCCGCCCCAGCCCAGCCTGGACTACATCAAGCGCGTCGTCGGCCTGCCCGGCGACGAAGTGGCCTACCTCAACAAGCAGCTCACGGTCAACGGCCAGCCGGTGCCGCGCGCTGCCCAGCCCGATTTCTTCGACAGCGACACCATGCGCTACTCGCGCCAGTTCCGGGAGACGCTGGGCGAGCGCAGCTACAACACGCTCAACGACGACGACCGAGCGGCCTTCATTAGCCGATCAACCGACTTTCCTTTTCTCGATCACTGCCGATATACCGTCGAAGGCGTGACCTGCAAGGTGCCCGAAGGGCACTATTTCATGGTCGGGGACAACCGCGACAATTCCCTCGATTCGCGGTACTGGGGTTTCGTGCCCGAGGCCAACATCGTGGGCAAGGCCTTTTTCGTGTGGATGAACTTTGGTGACCTTGGCCGCATCGGGTCGTTCGAATGACACGCTAGCCTCAGGAGGATGAAGTCATGGCATTGAAGCGCCGGCAACGGGGATTGACCTTTCTGGGCCTGCTCATCGTGGGCATCGTGCTGGCCTATTCCGGCGTCATCCTGGCGCAGGTGACGCCCACCTACATCGAGTTCATGGCGGTCCAGAAGGCGGTGAACAAGGCGGCCGAGGGCACCACGGTCGCCGAGGTGCGCAGCATCTTCGACAAGGCCGCGCAGATCGACGACATCCGCACCATCTCGGGCAAGGACCTCACGGTGGGCAAGGAAGGCGATCGCGTGGTGGTGTCGTTCGCCTACCTGCGCGAGATCCACCTGGTGGGGCCGGCGCACCTGGTCATGAAGTACGAAGGCCGGTCCAAATGAGGGTTGCCGGGGACCGCTGCCGCAAGAGGCGTCCTGGCGGACGCCGCGCGCTTTGAACCCGGAGCTCGTGGCGCTGCAAAAGCGCCTGCAGCACCCGTTTGCCAATCCGCGCCTGCTCGAGCGCGCGCTCACCCACCGCAGCTTCACCGCGGACCACAACGAGCGCCTGGAGTTCCTGGGGGATTCGGTGCTCAACCTGGCCGTCTCCGGCCTGCTGTTCGAGAAGCTCAGCCATCTGCCCGAGGGCGACCTCTCGCGCGTGCGGGCCAACCTGGTCAAGCAGGAGACGCTGGCCCAGATCGCCACCGGGCTGGGGCTGGCCGCTGGCCTGCGCCTGGGCGATGGGGAAAAGCGCTCGGGCGGCCACAAGCGCCCCTCGATCCTGGCTGATGCGCTGGAGGCCGTGATCGGCGCGATCTACCTCGACGCCGGCTTCGAGGCCGCGGCGGCGGTGGTGCACCGGCTCTACGGCGGCATCGAGATCAGCGGCCGCATGGGCGCCATGGGCAAGGACCCCAAGACCGAGTTGCAGGAATGGCTGCAGGCGCGAAAAATGCAACTGCCGGCCTATCGCGTGGTGGCCACGCTGGGCGAGGCGCACCAGCAGACGTTCGACGTGGAGTGCACCGTGGTCGAGACCGGCCATTGCGAGCGCGGCATCGGCGCCTCCCGGCGCGCCGGCGAGCAAGCGGCCGCGGCCGCCATGCTGCAGTATCTCCGAGCGACCCCAACGGCTTGACGCACTATGTCCCCTGCACCCGCCCCAACGCCCGCCAACCCTGAACTGGAGGCCATGCTCGCCCGTGCGCTGGGCAAGGACGCCACGCCCCCTGGCCTGGAGGCGCCCGCGCCCGGTGAAGGCGGCGCCGCGGCATCCCCTCCGGATCCGGCGGCGCAGCGCTGCGGCTACGTGGCCATCGTGGGCAAGCCCAACGTGGGCAAATCGACCCTGCTCAACGCGCTGGTGGGGCAGAAGGTCAGCATCACCTCGCGCAAGGCCCAGACCACGCGCCACCGCATCACCGGCATCCGGACCGCCGGGGAGACCCAGTTCGTGTTCGTGGACACGCCGGGCTTCCAGACCCGGCACGGCAACGCGCTCAACCGCGCCTTGAACAAGACCGTGCTGGGCGCGGTGAGCGACGTCGACCTGATCCTGTTCGTGGTGGAGGCGGGCCGCTTCAGCCTGGCCGACGCCAAGGTGCTCTCGCTGCTGCCGGAGCGGGTGCCCGTGATCCTGCTGGCCAACAAGTTCGACTTGGTGCACCGCCGCTCGGACCTCGCGCCCTGGCTGCGCGCCATGCAGGAGCGGCATGCGTTCGCCGAGTTCGTGCCGATGTCGGCCAAGGCCAAGAAGGACATCGAGCGCCTGCTCGGCATCTGCGCGAAATACCTGCCCCAGCAGCCCTGGATGCACGACCCGGACGACCTGACCGACCGCAGCGAGCGCTTCATGGCCAGCGAGATGGTGCGCGAGAAGCTGTTCCGCCTGACCGGAGACGAGCTGCCGTACACCTCCACAGTGGTGATCGACCGGTTCGTCGAGGAGGAAAGCGGCCTCAGGCGCATCGCCGCCACCATCGTGGTGGAGCGTGAAGGGCACAAGGGCATGGTGATCGGCGACAAGGGCGAGAAGCTCAAGCGCATCGGCACCGAGGCCCGCCAGGAGCTGGAGAAGCTCTGGAGCTGCAAGGTGTTCCTGGAGCTGTGGGTGAAGGTGCGCTCGGGGTGGGCGGATGACGATGCGCGGGTGCGCTCGTTTGGCTATGAGTGAGAAAAGACGGCGCGGCCAGGAACCATGGCCCTGAAGCGCGTCACCGACGAACCCGCCTTTGTCCTCCACCGCTACGACTGGAGCGAAACCAGCCTGGTGCTCGAAGTCTTCACCCGCCACCACGGCCGTATTGCCCTGGTGGCCAAGGGGGTCAAGCGGCCGAGTTCGCAGTTCCGTCCGGTGCTGCTGCCCCTGCAGCCGCTGCTGCTGGCCTGGAGCGGGGATGCCGAGGTCCGTACCCTGAAGGCGGCGCAGTGGCAGGGCGGGCACGTCATGCCGACCGGCGAGGCGCTGATCTCGGGCAGCTACCTCAATGAGTTGCTCATGCGCCTGCTGGCGCGCGACGACCCGCACGAGCGGCTGTTCGACCACTATGCTGCCACCGTGCAGTTGCTGGCCGAGCGGAGCGATGCGCAGCAGCTCGTCCTGCGCGCGTTCGAGCTGCTGCTGCTGCGCGATGCAGGCCTGCTGCCCGACCTGTCGCGCGAGGGCAGTTCGCTGGCCGCCCTCGATCCCGGGCGCCGCTACGTGCTGGGGCCGGAGAGCGGGCTGGCCGAAACCGCGGATGGCGAGGCGCCGGCGGCGTTGACGGGCGCGCAGTGGCGCGATCTCCAGGCCGCCATGGACGAAGCCGCGCCATTCGTCCCGACGCTGCAGGCCTGCGCCCGCTGCCTGCAGGCGATCCGCCTGCCGCTGCGCAGGCTGCTGCACTACCATTGCGGCGTGCGCGTCTTCAAGACCCGGCAGTTGATGCTGGATGCGCACGCCCTGACCCGGCCGCATCCGCGGGCGGGTCAGGGCGCGGACCTTGCGCCGGACACCCCTCCATGACCCTGATGATGGCCCCCGATTCCTCCCCGTCTTCCCGTCCGACTGCGCTGTCCGTCAACCTCAACAAGGTCGCGCTGGTGCGCAACACGCGCCACCTGGGCATTCCCTCCGTCACCCGCGCGGCCGCGCTGTGCCTGCAGGCCGGAGCGCACGGCATCACGGTGCATCCGCGCCCGGACCAGCGCCACGTCCGCGCGCACGACGTGCACGAACTGGCCGAGCTGCTGAAGGCCTGGCCGGGCCGTGAGTTCAACATCGAGGGCAACCCGTTCCACAACCTCATGGGCTTCGTGCGCGCCGTGCGGCCCCACCAGGTGACCTTCGTGCCCGACGGCGAAGGCCAGTTCACCAGCGACCACGGCTGGCGCTTCCCGGCCGATGCCGAGCGCCTGCGCCCGCTGGTCGCCGAGGCGCGCGCCCAGGGCGCGCGGGTGAGCCTGTTCATGGACGCCGAGCCCGACCAGATGGCCGGCGCCCGGGCGGTCGGTGCCGATCGCGTCGAGCTCTACACCGAGCCTTACGCCGCGGCCTGGCGCGAACCGCGCGAGCGCGAGGCCCAGTTGGCGCGGTTCCGCGACGCCGCCCGGGCCGCGCTCGAGGCGGGCCTGGGCATCAATGCCGGGCACGACCTCAACCGCGACAACCTCACCGATTTCCTGCGCGCCGTGCCCGGCGTGAGCGAGGTGTCGATCGGACACGCGCTGGTCTCGGATGCGCTGGAGTCGGGCTACGCGGCCACGGTCGCCGACTACCTCCGCTGCATCGCCGACGCGTTCGCCGGGCGCCCATGATCTTCGGCATCGGCACCGACATCTGCGACATCCGCCGCATCGAGGCGGTCTTCGCGCGCCAGGGCGAGCGTTTCGTGCACAAGGTGCTCACCGAGGCCGAGATCGCCCTCTGGCGCCGGCGCAGCGCGCGCAACGCGCGGCGCGGCCTGCGCTTCCTGGCGACGCGCTTCTCGGCCAAGGAGGCCTTCTCCAAGGCCGTGGGCCTGGGCATGCGCATGCCCATGACCTGGCGGCGCTGCGAGATCGTCAGCCAGGCGTCGGGCAAGCCGGTGATCGTGCTGCATGGCGAACTCAAGGCCTGGTTCGAGGCGCAAGGCCTGCGCGCCCACGTGAGCGTGACCGACGAGGCCGACTACGCCGCCAGCTTCGTCGTCGTCGAGCAGGACCCGCTCCCTGTTTCTCCCGCCCTTCGCCCGCCGCCATGAACCTGCACGCCCCCCTCGTCATCGACGTCGCCGGCCACCGGCTTTCCGCGCTGGACCGCCAGCGCCTGGCCCATCCCCTGGTCGGCGGCGTGATCCTGTTCGCGCGCAACTGGAAGGACCGCGCCCAGCTCACCGCGCTGTGCCGGCAGATCAAGGCCGTGCGTGCCGACCTGCTGATCGCGGTCGACCACGAAGGGGGGCGGGTGCAGCGGTTCCGCACCGACGGCTTCACCCACCTGCCGCCCATGGCCGCCTTCGGCGAGCGGTGGCTGCGGGCCGAGGGGCGCGAGGGCGCGGCGGCGCTGCAGGCCATGAACGCGGCCACGGCCGCGGGCTACGTGCTGGGCGCCGAGCTGCGCGCCTGCGGCGTGGACCTGAGCTTCACGCCCGTGCTCGACCTCGACTACGGCGAGAGCTTGGTGATCGGGGACCGCTCCTTCGGGCGCGATCCCCGCATGGTCGCGCTGCTGGCGCAAAGCCTGATGCATGGCCTGTCGCAGAGCGGCATGGCCCATTGCGGCAAGCACTTCCCCGGCCACGGCTTCGTGCAGGCCGACTCCCACCTGGCGATTCCGGTCGACCGGCGCTCGCTCGCGGCCATCCTGGCCGAGGACGCCGCGCCCTACGGCTGGCTGTCGGCCAGCCTGCGCGCGGTGATGCCGGCGCACGTGATCTATCCGCGGGTCGACACCCGGCCGGCCGGTTTTTCCCGGCGCTGGCTGCAGGACGTGTTGCGGCGCCGGCTGGGCTTCACCGGCGCGATCTTCAGCGACGACCTGAGCATGGCCGCCGCGCGCCAGATCGATGGCCAGGCGGTGAGCTTCACTGCCGCCGCGCTGGCCGCGCTGCGGGCCGGCTGCGACCTGGTGCTGCTGTGCAACCAGTCGGTGGAGGAGGAGGGCGCACCGATCGACGCGGCGATCGACGCGCTGTCCCGCGCGGCGTTGGAGGGCGACTGGCAGCCCAGCGGCGCCAGCGAGGAACGGCGCCGCGCCCTGCTGCCGCAGGCCGCGCCGATCGACTGGGACACGCTGATGGTCAGCGAGCGCTACATGCAGGCGCTGTCGTTGCTGGAAGGGTGAGGGAGGAAAAGGAACCCAGAACAAGAGGGCGTGAAAAGACGGCCTTCGGCGCGAGGAAGCCCAAAATCCAGAGACAGCGAGGGTCCGGCTCCGCCGGCCCGAGATGTCGTCCCCCCTCCAAGCGCCGCGCAGCGGCGCATCAGAGAGGGGGGAAGCGCCGAAGGCGCGCAGGGGGGAGTTCCCTAAACCCCTAACCTGTCCATCAGGTCCGAGACCAATTCCAGCCGCAGCAGGGGGTTGTCCAGCGCCATCAGCCGCTGCTTGAGTTCATTGGGAACCGGCAGCAGCTCGGCCCAGCGGTTGGCGAGCCAGCCGCAGTCGTCCCAGTGGTGGGGCGGCTGCAGCGGCAGTTGCCGAGGGGGCTGTTCTTCCAGGTTGCGCAGCAGGCGCTGCAGGGCCGTGCGGCAGCCGGCCAGGTGATCCGGGACCGGCACGGCGGGTTCCGGCGCGTCCAGGCGCACATCGGCCACCCAGAGCCCGTGCACGAGCCGATGGCTCCGGGTGACGTGAAAGCGCTGCAGGCCGCGGCACTGGATCTTCATCAGTCCGGGCTGCGGCCGCTCCAGCGTCTCGATGCGGGCCAGGGTGCCCACGGTGTGGAACACCTCGCGGGCAAAGCCGTCGCTGCCGGGCGGCGCGGCCGGGTCGATGCGCCGGACCTCGCTGCCTTCGATCAGGCAGACCACGCCGAACGGCGCGCCCGACTGGTGGCAGCGGCCGATCATGTCGAGGTAGCGCACCTCGAAGATGCGCAGCGGCAGCCAGCCGCCGGGAAACAGGACGGTCTGGAGCGGAAACAGGGGTAGCTGGGTGAGCGCCAGGGGTGGCGCCGGCTCGGGCGCGGAGCGGTCGCTGCCGCTCAATCGTCCACCACCGCGTCGGCGCTCTGGCGCTGCAGCATCGCCAGCAGGTTGGCGATGTGGGCGCGCAGCTCGCGCCGGTCGCAGATGAAGTCCACCGCCCCCTTGGTCTGGAGGAACTCGGCGCGCTGGAAGCCTTCGGGCAGTTTCACGCGCACGGTGTTCTCGATCACGCGCGGCCCGGCGAAGCCGATCAGCGCCCTGGGCTCGGCGATCACCACGTCGCCCACGAAGGCGAAGCCCGCGCTCACCCCGCCCATGGTGGGATCGGTCAGCACGCTGATGTAGGGCAGCCCCTTCTTGGCCAGGCGCGTGAGCGCGGCGTTGGTCTTGGCCATCTGCATCAGCGACAGCAGGCCTTCCTGCATGCGCGCGCCGCCGGTCGCGGTGAAGCAGACGAACGGCACCTTCTGGGCAATCGCTTCTTCCACGCCGCGCACGAAGCGCTCGCCGACCACCGAGCCCATGGAGCCGCCCATGAAGTCGAACTCGAAGCAGGACGCCACCAGGCTGATGCCGCGCACCGAGCCGCCCATGACGACCAGCGCGTCGGTTTCCCCGGTGGTTTCCAGCGCCTCCTTGAGGCGCTCGGGGTACTTGCGGCTGTCCTTGAACTTCAGCGCATCCACCGGCAGCACTTCCTGGGCGATCTCGTAGCGGCCTTCGGCGTCGAGGAAGGCGTTGAGCCGCGCCCGCGCGCCGATGCGGTGGTGGTGGCTGCAGTGCGGGCAGACGTTCTGGTTCTTCTCCAGGTCGTTCTTGTAAAGCACCGCTTCGCAGCTCGGGCACTTGATCCACAGGCCTTCGGGCACGCTGCGGCGTTCCGTGGGATCGGTCGGGGTGATCTTGGGCGGCAGAAGTTTTTCGAGCCAGGACATGCTGCTTCTCTCCTTGCGGGCGATTAAACCATGCGTCAGGTCAGGTATCCAGCGCTGCCCGGATGTCGCGCAGGAACCGGGCGGCGGTGGGGGTCACGCGTTCGCGGGGTTCGTTCTCGATCACCTGGATGATCCTGCTGCCGATCACCACCGCGTCGGCCGTGCGCCCGATCGCCCGGGCGGTGTCGGCGTCGCGGATGCCGAAGCCGACGCCGACCGGGATGCGGACGTGCCGGCGGATGCGGGGCAGCATGGCCTCGACCTGGCTCACGTCCAGCGTGCCGGCGCCGGTCACGCCCTTGAGCGAGACGTAGTACACGTAGCCGCTCGCGATGCGGGCCACCTGGGCCATGCGCTCGTCCGTGGAGGTCGGGGCCAGCAGGAAGATCAGGTCCATGCCGTGCGCGCGCAGCGCGGCCGCGAAGGCCTCGCATTCCTCGGGCGGGTAGTCGACGATCAGCACGCCGTCCACGCCGGCCTGGCTGGCGTCTTGCACGAAGGCGCCGGCGCCGTGCCGCTGGTCGTAGCGCTCGACCGGGTTGGCGTAGCCCATGAGCACCACCGGGGTCGTGGTGTCGCGCGTGCGGAAGGCGCGCACCATCTCCAGCACCTGGGCCAGGCCGATGCCCAGGCTCAGCGCTTTGTCGCCCGCGCGCTGGATCACCGGGCCGTCGGCCGAGGGGTCGGAGAACGGCACGCCGAGCTCGATGACATCGGCGCCGGCCTCGACCATGCCGTGCATCAGCTCGGGCGTGATGTCGGCGAACGGGAAGCCCGCGGTGACGTAGGGGATCAGGGCCTTGCGGCGCTGGGCCTGGAGCCGGCTGAAGGTGTTGTCGATGCGGCTCATGGGGCTTTGCTCCCCTTCACGGCATGCCCCCGCATGGAGGGGCGGTCGTAGAAGTCGGCGCCGGACAGGTCGGCGACGGTGCCGATGTCCTTGTCGCCGCGGCCGGAGAGATTGACCAGGATGGACTGGTCGGGCTGCATGGTTTTCGCGAGTTTCATGGCATGGGCCACCGCGTGGCTCGATTCCAGCGCCGGGATGATGCCCTCGGTGCGGCAGAGGTAGTGGAAGGCGTCGAGCGCTTCGGTGTCGGTGATGCCCACGTACTCGGCGCGGCCGATGTCCTTGAGGTAGGCGTGCTCGGGGCCCACGCCGGGGTAGTCCAGCCCGGCGCTCACGCTGTGCGTCTCGGTCACCTGGCCGTTGTCGTCCTGCAGCACGTAGGTGCGGTTGCCGTGCAGCACGCCGGGGCTGCCCTTCTGCAGCGATGCCGAGTGCTTGCCGCTGTCCAGCCCTTGGCCGGCCGCTTCCACGCCGATCAGGCGCGCGGACTCGTGCGCGATGTAGGGGTGGAAGATGCCCATGGCGTTGCTGCCGCCGCCCACGCAGGCGATCACCGCGTCGGGCTGGCTGCCGCGGCAGCCGGCGGCGGCCAGCATATCGGGCATCTGCGTGAGGCATTCCTGGCCGATCACGCTCTGGAAGTCGCGCACCATCATCGGGTAGGGGTGCGGGCCGGCCACGGTGCCGATGATGTAGAAGGTGTTGTCTACGTTGGCCACCCAGTCGCGCATGGCCTCGTTGAGCGCGTCTTTCAGGGTCTTGCTGCCCGACTCCACGGGCACCACGGTGGCGCCGAGCAGCTTCATGCGGTAGACGTTGGGGCTCTGGCGCTTGACGTCCTCGCTGCCCATGTAGACCACGCATTCCAGCCCGTAACGGGCGCAGATGGTGGCCGTGGCCACGCCGTGCTGGCCGGCGCCGGTCTCCGCGATGATGCGCGGCTTGCCCATGCGCCGGGCGAGCATGGCCTGGCCGATGGTGTTGTTGACCTTGTGCGCGCCGGTGTGGTTGAGGTCCTCGCGCTTGAGGAAGATCTGCGCGCCGCCGGTCTCGCGGCTCATGCGCGCGGCGTGGTAGACGGGGCTGGGCCGGCCCACGAAGTGGGCCAGTTCGTACTGGAATTCGGCCAGGAAGTCCGGGTCGTGCTGGTACTTCGCGTAGGCGGCGCGCAGCTCGTTGATGGCGTGCGTGAGCGTTTCGCTCACGAAGCTGCCGCCGTAGATGCCGAAATGGCCTCGGGGGTCGGGTTGCTGGTAGCGGGTCTGCATGGGGTGTCCGGTGGTTCGTGTGCCGCCCGGACCCCGCATGGCGGGTGGTCGTCAGGGCTGGCGGGGGTTCATCTGCGCGTCGGCCGCCCGCACGGCGGCCACGAAGGCGAGCATCTTGCCGGGGTCCTTGATGCCTTTCGCGGCCTCGACCCCGGAGCTCACGTCAACGGCCCAGGGCCGTACGCGCAGGATGCCATCGGTCACGTTTGCAGGCGTGAGTCCACCAGACAAAACGAGGCGAGAGCTGGCGTTTAGAAGCGGGTGTGACCAAGGGAATGCCGTCCAGTCGAAGGATTGACCGCCGCCGCCGTAGCCCTCGACCAGCGCGTCGAGCAGGAGGGCTTGGGCGGCCTGGTGGTCAGCCGCGTATTTTAGGAGATCGAAGTCCCTGGCGGCGGGGCCGGTGGGAATGCGCGCGGCCCGCAGGTAGGGGCGGCCGGCTGCCGTGCAGTCGGCCGGGGATTCGTCGCCGTGGAACTGCAGCAGCGCCTGCGGCACCGCGCGGCAGCCGCGCTCGATGTGCTCCGGGCTGGCGTTGACGAACAGCAGCACCGGCGTGACGAAGGGCGGCAGGCGGCGCGCCAGTTCGCCCGAGCGCTCGGGCGTGACGTGGCGCGGGCTCTGGTCGTACAGCACGAAGCCCACCGCGTCGGCCCCGGCATGCACCGCGGCTTCCACGTCGGCCTCGCGCGTGAGGCCGCAGATCTTGATGCGTGTTCGGTGAGCGGTCATCGGTGAACAGGCCCTAGGGCAGCCAGTCGAAGGCGGGCGTGCGCTCGGGCAGGCCCAGAGCCGCATCGTAGACCGGCCCGAGAAAGTACAGGCCGTCCGGGGAAAAGGTGGGCGCGGCCGCGTCGCGGCTGCGCGCCTGCAGCACCTCGGCCATCCAGCCGGAGGGCCGGTTGCCGGTGCCGATGGCGATCAGGCAGCCCATGATGTTGCGGATCATGTGATGCAGGAACGCCGTGGCCTCGAACTCGAAGCGCCAGTAGGCGCCGCGCCGCGCGATCTCCACCCGCAGCAGTTCCTTGACCGGCGTGTGGGCCTGGCATTGGGCGGCGCGGAACGAGGTGAAGTCGTGCTCGCCGACCAGGGCCTGCGCGGCCTGCCGCATGGGCTCGAGCGCGAGCGGGCGGAACACCCAGCCGACCCGGCCCGCGTCCACGCTCGGGCGCACGGGCGATTCGAGCAGTACGTACGCGTACCGGCGCGACCGCGCGCTCGCGCGGGCATGGAAGCCGTCGGGCACGTGCCGCGCCCACTGCACGGCGACATCGGCCGGCAGGAAACGGTTGGTGCCGCGGACCCAGGCGTATTCGGTACGATCCAGCCCGGTGTCGAAATGGACCACCTGCATGAGCCCATGGACGCCGGCGTCGGTGCGCCCCGCGCACAGCGTGCGCACCGGCCCGTTGCTGCCGCTGAACTGGGCGAGCGCCTGTTCGAGCTGGTCCTGCACCGTGCGCCCGCCGGGCTGGCTCTGCCAGCCGTCGTAGGCGCCGCCGTGGTAGCTGACGCCCAGCGCGACGCGCTGGCGCCGGCCGTCTTTCATGCCATCACCACCCGGCAATGGGCTGTGCAAGGAGGCGGGCCGCTCAGGTCAGGTCGGCCAGGAAGGTGCCGGCCTTGGCCTTGAGCGTGCCGGAGGCTTCGGCCAGCACTTCCTCGGCGAGCGAGCGGGCGCCTTCGAAGTCGCCGATGGCGCGAAACTCCTCGGCCAGCGAGAGCTTGGTCTCGAGAGGGTTCTCTTCCGTCAGGCGGCCCGCGCTGGTCAGGTCTGCCGCGGCGGACTCCGGGGTGTCGAGGTCCAGGTGGATGTCGTCGAGGTTGAACGACAACAGCTCCGGCGCCGGGACGGGCGCTTCTTCGGGCGCGGCGGGGATGTCGAACGACGGCAGTGCCGCCACAGGGTCGAGCCCACCGCGCAGCGACGTGGTTTCGCTTGCCGCGGCGGCATCGGTCGACGGGCTCAACGGCGTGGGGCCGGAGGGAAAGTCGATGTCGAAGTCCATCGACATGGAGGACGATGGCGGATCCAGCGCTTCCTCACGGGTCGGTGGCGGTGGTGCGGAGGCGGCGTCGGTGGGCGGCTGCTGGAAATCGTTCAGGTCGAAGGACTCCGCAGCGGCGGGGTGGCTGTTTTGGGCCTCCAGGGGGGCCGGCGACGAGGGTTCGTCGAGCGAGAAATCCAGGTCGAGGTCGAGCCCGGACAGGCTCGAGGGGCCGGCGCTGGGCGGGTCCGCCAGCGTGCTGCTGCCAAACGGCAGGGTCTGCAGGCCGGCGCCGAGCGCGCCCGCCGCGGCGGCCTCCTTCACCACCGGCGCGCCGCCCGGCTGGTACAGCGGGTTGGTGGGGTCCAGTTCGCGGCCGATCTCGCAGGCGTGTTCCCATTCCGGGCCCTGGCCTTGCGTCAGGCCGTAGACCTCGGTGGCGACCACCTCGAAAGCCCGGGCATCGCGGCGCTTGGCATAGATCTCCAGCAGCTTGCTGTGGATGGCCACGCGCGTCGGGGTGGCGCGCATGGCTTCCTTGAGGATTTCCTCGGCCTGCAGGTCGCGACCGTAGGCCAGGTAGACGTCGGCCTCCGCGACCGGGTCGACGTCACCGGCGGCGTCGAGCTGGCTCGGCGAATACACCATGGACGAGCCGGAAGCCACCGACGACTCGGCCGTGTCGATGCGCTGGCCGCCGCTGGAGCCGAAGAACGAATCGGGCTGGAGGCGGCTTTCCAGGAAGGAGCTGTCCACGTTGGCCCCATGCCGGCGCTGGCGCAGCCGGTAGAAGCCGAACGCCGCTAGCAAGGCCAGCAGGCCGCCGGCCAAAGGCAGGGTCAGGGGGTTCTCGCGAAGTTGATCAAAGAACGACGGCTCGTCCGGCAGCGGCACGGGTGCCGGCCGCGGCGCCGGCACGGCGGCCGGCGTGGTGGACGGGGCGCCGGCGGGGGCGGCTGCGGCCGGGGGTTCCGCCGTCGCGGGGGTGGCCGCGCCGGTTTCGGGCGGCGGCACCGTGGGCACGGCGACCGACGGGGCGGCGCCGGTACCGGCAGCACCCGAGGCTTCGGTGGCCGCCGGCGCAGGAGCCGCCGCGCCCGCAGGGGCCTCGGCGGCTGCCGGCGGGCTGCCGGCTCCCAGCTTGGCGAGCTCTTCGATGTTGCGCGACAGCTCGGCCACGCGGCTGGCGTTGTCCTGCGCCTGGCGCTGCTCGGCGATGCGCGCTTCCTGGCTCGCCTGGCCCGCGACCGTGGCCTCCTTGGAGAGCGTCAGCTTGTCGCTGGCGGGGGCGGCCGGCGCGGCATCGCGCACCTCGGTCTGGATCTGGCCCGCAGCTTGGCGGTCGGCGGCCGCGACGCTGGCTGCCGGTGCGCTGCCCGCCAGGCGGCGGCGGAATTCGTTGAAGTCGCGGCTTTGCGCCGCGATGGTCTGGCGCGCCTCGCCCGGGCCGATGGCGGCTGCTTCCTGCGCCGAGGGCAGGTCCAGCACCGTGCCCGCCTTGAGGCGGTTGACGTTGCCATCGATGAACGCGTTGGGGTTGGCCCGCAGCATGGCCACCAGCATCTGGTCCAGCGAGACCTGGGCGGGCCGGTTGGCGGCGGCGATGCGGCCGGCGGTGTCGCCCGCCTGCACGCGGATCTGGCGGTTGGCGGTTGCCGCCGCCGGGGCTGCGCGGGGCGCTGGCGCAGCGGCGGGCGCCGCGGCTGGCGGGGTAGTGCGTGCCACGGGCGCCGGGGCGGGCGAGGGTGCCGGCACCACCGGGGCCACCGGGCGCGGCGCCTGCTGGGCCGCGGCCGCGGGCGCCGAAACGCCCGGGGCGATCGGCGCCGGCTGCGGCGCGGCGGCGCGCAGGTTGGGCGGATCGAACAGCAAGGTGTAGTCGCGGACGATGCGGCCGGACGACCAGTTGGCTTCGACGATCATGTCCACGAACGGCTCGGTGACGGGGCGCGAGCTCGTCAGGCGCAGGTAGGCGCGGCCATCAGGCCGGCGCTGCAGGCTGATCTGCAGGTCGGCCAGGGCGGCGTTGATGTCGATGCCGGCGGCGCGGAACGCCTCGGTGGAGGCCAGCCCGACCCGCAGGCTGGCGGCTTCGTCGCTGTTGATGTCGGGAACGTCGATCTCGGCCCGCAGCGGTTCGCCGAGCGCCGATTGCACCACGATGCGGCCCAGGGCCAGCGCCTGGGCGTCGGACGGCTGCAGCAGGCCGGCGCTCAGCAGTGCCGCCGCGGCGACCGCATGCAACCGGGCAAAACCTCGGGTGCCCATACGTGGCGGCAGGGCGCGGGTCTTGGGGGTTGGGGGGTGGCGGGGGGTGGATGGCACTTGAACCTCGACGTAAAAAACCGAGAATTGAACTTAACATCAACGGATTACGGTGACAAGCTGAGACTCCGCATGAGTTTCTCAGCCGGTCGCCTGCCACGACCGCGCAGCGCGCCGGCGTTGCAGGGGCGCAACGTGGCGGCGGGCTACCGGGTCGATGCTCGTGTCGTTGTCGTCCGCTCCCCCCGGGCGGCGGTCAAGCCTCCAGCAGGATGCGCAGCATGCGGCGCAGCGGTTCGGCTGCACCCCAGAGCAACTGGTCGCCGATGGTGAAGGCGCCCACGTACTCCGGACCCATGGCGAGCTTGCGGACGCGGCCCACGGGAATCGACATCGTGCCGGTCACGGCCACCGGGGTCAGGTCACGCATCGTGGCCTCGCGTGTGTTGGGCACGACCTTCACCCAGGCGTTGTCGGCGGCGATCATGGCCTCGATATCGGCCACCGGCACGTCTTTCTTGAGCTTGAATGTCAGTGCTTGGCTGTGGCAGCGCATGGCGCCGACCCGCACGCAGAAGCCGTCGACCGGAATCGGGGCCGAGCCGAAGCCCTCGCCCAGGCCGAGGATCTTGTTGGTTTCGGCCATGCCCTTCCATTCTTCCTTGGACATGCCATTGCCCAGGTCCTTGTCGATCCAGGGGATCAGCGAGCCGCCCAGCGGCACGCCGAAGTTGGCCGTCTCGGCCGCCGACAGGCTGCGTTGCCTGGCGATGACCTGGCGGTCGATCTCCAGGATCGCGCTCTTGGGGTCGTCCAGCAGCGCCTTCACTTCGGCGTGGAGCGTGCCGTACTGCGTGAGCAGCTCGCGCATGTGCTGCGCGCCGCCGCCCGAGGCCGCCTGGTAGGTCTGCGTGCTCATCCATTCCACCAGGCCGGCCTTGTACAGCGCGCCCACGCCCATCAGCATGCAGCTCACGGTGCAGTTGCCGCCGATCCAGTTGCGGCCGCCCTTGGCCAGGGCATCCTGGATCACGGGCAGGTTGACCGGGTCGAGGACGATGACCGCGTCCTTCTCCATGCGCAGCGCGGAAGCGGCGTCGACCCAGTGGCCGTTCCAGCCCGCGGCGCGCAGCTTGGGGTAGACCGCGTTGGTGTAGTCGCCGCCCTGGGCGGTGACGACGATGTCGCAGCGCTTGAGGGCCGCGATGTCGTGCGCGTCCTGCAGCGTGGTTTCGTTCTTCGCCATGGCGGGTGCCTTGCCGCCGGCGTTGGAGGTGGAGAAGAACAAAGGCTCGATCAGGTCGAAGTCCTTTTCCTCGGCCATGCGGTCCATCAACACCGAGCCGACCATGCCGCGCCAGCCGACCAACCCTACCAACTTGCTCATTTGAAACGCCCTTTCGGTTTGAAAAACAGTACAGACCGGCCTGTCTGCCCCGGCGCGTCAGGCCGGGTAGGGCGCACGACGACACCGGAGCTGGATCAGCCCTTAATGGTCGTGGTTTTGGTGGTGATTGCGCGCGCGGCCACGCCTGCCAGGGCGGCAGAGGCGGTGTTCTGGGCGAACGGGCGGGCGGCAAACATGGGGGCGTATTGTAGCGGATGCGGGCCTTGTCCCATGCCAGCGAATGAATTCAGTTCGGCAGGAGGCGCCAGTGAGCGAAGGCTGGAGCGCTTCGGAGAAGCGGATTGCTCGCCGTGTCTATGAGGCGGCGCTGAACGGCGAGCTTGCCGAGGTCATGCAAACCTTCAAGTCCATGGCCGCGCGTGCAGCCATGCTGGACGACATGTGGGCCGTGGAGGAGTCCGAGGGCAAGGTGGAGCGCATCTTGCGGATCGCCTCCAAGTAAGGAGGGCGATCCCTGCGGCGCCAGCTCCGATCAGCCCAGCGCCTTCACCACCGCATCGCCCATCTGCACGGTGCCGACCTTGGTCGTGCCCTCGCTCCAGATGTCGGGTGTGCGCAGGCCCTGGGCCAGCACCTTCTGCACCGCGGCCTCGATGCGGCGCGCGGCGTCTTCCTGGTTGAGCGAGAAGCGCAGCATCATCGCGGCGCTGAGGATGGTGGCGAGCGGATTCGCCACGCCCTTGCCGGCGATGTCCGGTGCGCTGCCGTGGCTGGGCTCGTACAGGCCCTGCTTGCGGTCGTTCAGGCTGGCCGAGGGCAGCATGCCGATCGAGCCGGTGAGCATCGAGGCTTCGTCGCTCAGGATGTCGCCGAACATGTTGCCGGTCACGACCACGTCGAAGGCCTTGGGCGCCTTCACGAGCTGCATGGCGGCGTTGTCCACGTACATGTGCTCCAGCGCCACGTCGGGGTAGTCCCGGTGCACTTCGGTGACCACGTCCTTCCAGAACTGGAAGGTTTCCAGCACGTTGGCCTTGTCGACGCTGGTCACCTTCTTGCCGCGCTTGCGCGCGGCCTCGAAGGCGACGCGGGCGATGCGCTCGACCTCGGGCCTGCTGTAGCGCATGGTGTCGAAGGCTTCCTCGGTGCCGGGGAAGTGGCCGTCAGCGGCGGTGCGGCGCCCGCGCGGCTGGCCGAAGTAGATGTCGCCCGTCAGTTCGCGGACGATCAGGATGTCCAGCCCCGCGACGAGTTCGGGCTTGAGGCTGGAGGCGTGCGTGAGCTGCTCGTAGCAGATGGCGGGGCGGAAGTTGGCGAACAGGCCCAGGTGCTTGCGCAGGCCCAGGATGGCCTGCTCGGGCCGCAGCGGGCGGTCGAGCTTATCGTACTTCCAGTCGCCCACGGCGCCGAACAGCACCGCGTCGGCCTGCTGCGCGAGCTTCAGGGTGGCCTCCGGCAACGGGTGCCCGTGGGCGTCGTAGGCGGCGCCGCCGACCGGGGCGGACTCCATCTCCAGCGGCAGTTCCAGCGCGTCAAGGACCTTGACCGCCTCGGCCACGATTTCGGTGCCGATGCCGTCACCCGGGAGAACTGCGATTTTCATGAGATGCTGAGAAAAGAAGAGGGTGGAGAGAGGGGGTGATGCCGCAGGCGGCGCGGAGGTGGTGTTACATGGTCCTTGCCAGCCAGGGCTTGGTGGCCAGGCGCTGGGCTTCGTAGGCCTGGATCTTGTCCTTGTGGCGCAGCGTCAGGCCGATGTCGTCCAGCCCGTTGAGCAGGCAGTACTTGCGGAAGGCCTGCACCTCGAACGGGATTTCCTCACCCTGCGGCTTGACGATCACCTGGCGTTCCAGGTCGATCGTGAGCTGGTAGCCCGGGAAGGCCGCGACCTCGTCGAACAACTGCGCCACCAGCGCTGCCGGCAGCACGATCGGCAGCAGGCCGTTCTTGAAGCAGTTGTTGAAGAAGATGTCGGCGTAGCTGGGCGCGATCAGCGTGCGAAAGCCGAATTGCTCGATGGCCCAGGGGGCGTGTTCGCGCGACGAGCCGCAGCCGAAGTTCTCGCGTGCCAGCAGGATGGACGCGCCCGCGTAGCGGGGCTGGTTGAGCACGAAGTCCGGGTTGGGCTTGCGGCTGGTGGGGTCCTGGCCGGGCTCGCCCTTGTCGAGGTAGCGCCACTCGTCGAACAGGTTCGGCCCGAAGCCGGTCTTGCGGATCGACTTCAGGAATTGCTTGGGGATGATGGCGTCGGTGTCGACGTTGGCGCGGTCCATCGGGGCCACGAGGCCCTTGTGCACGGTGAATTTGTTCATTATTTCTTCTTGGCTGCGTCCTCGAGGACCTGGCCGCCGCGCTGGATGTCCTGGCCGACGCCCTGCACGGTGTTGCAGCCCGCCAGGGCCAGCACGAAAGCAGCGACGAGAAGGGAAGCGATCGATTTCATGGTGATTTCCTTTCAGGCGAATTGACGGACGTCGACGAAGTGGCCGTGCACGGCCGCGGCGGCCGCCATGGCGGGGGAAACGAGATGCGTGCGGCCGCCGGCGCCCTGGCGGCCCTCGAAGTTGCGGTTGCTGGTGGACGCGCAGCGCTCGCCGGGTTCGAGCCGGTCGGCGTTCATGGCCAGGCACATGGAGCAGCCCGGTTCGCGCCACTCGAAGCCGGCGGCCTTGAAGATCTCGTGCAGGCCTTCGCGCTCGGCCTGGGCCTTGACCAAGCCGGAGCCGGGCACCACCATCGCCAGCTTGACGTTGCGGGCGACCTTCTGCCCGAGCTTCTTCACGACGGCGGCGGCTTCGCGCATGTCCTCGATGCGGCTGTTGGTGCACGAGCCGATGAACACCTTGTCGACGAAGATGTCGTTCAGCGGCTTGTTGGGCTCCAGGCCCATGTAGGTCAGCGCGCGTTCGATCGCGCCGCGCTTGTTGGCGTCCTTCTCGCGGTCGGGGTCGGGAACCCGGCTGTCGATGCCCAGCACCATCTCGGGCGAGGTGCCCCAGGTGACCTGCGGCACGATGCGCGACGCGTCGAGCTCGACCACGGTGTCGAACGTCGCGTCCGGGTCGGAGCGCAGCGTCTTCCAGTAGGCCACGGCCTGGTCCCATTCGACGCCGGCGGGCGCCAGCGGCCGGCCCTTGACGTATTCGATGGTCTTGTCGTCCACGGCGACCAGGCCGGCGCGCGCGCCGGCTTCGATCGCCATGTTGCACACGGTCATGCGGCCTTCCATGCTCAGGGCCTGGATCGCGGGGCCGGCGAACTCGATCGTGTAGCCAGTGCCGCCGGCCGTGCCGATCTTGCCGATGATGGCCAGCACGATGTCCTTGGCGGTGCAGCCCCGGGGCAGTTGGCCGTTCACCCGGATCAGCATGTTCTTGGCTTTCTTGGCCAGCAGGGTCTGGGTGGCCAGCACGTGCTCGACCTCGCTGGTGCCGATGCCGTGGGCCAGCGCGCCGAAGGCGCCATGGGTGGAGGTGTGGCTGTCGCCGCAGACCACGGTCATGCCGGGCAGCGTGGCGCCGTTCTCCGGGCCGATCACGTGCACGATGCCCTGGCGCTGCGACATGAAGGGGAAGAAGGCGGCGGCGCCGAACTCGGCGATGTTGCTGTCCAGCGTGGTGATCTGCTCCTTGCTGATCGGATCGGTGATGCCGTCGTAGCCGAGCTCCCAGCCGGTGGTGGGCGTGTTGTGGTCGGCGGTGGCGACCACCGAGCTCACGCGCCAGACCTTGCGGCCCGCTTCGCGCAAGCCTTCGTAGGCCTGCGGGCTGGTGACTTCGTGCACCAGGTGGCGGTCGATGTAGAGCACGGAGGTGCCGTCTTCCTCGGTGTGGACGACGTGCTCGTCCCAGATCTTGTCGTAAAGCGTTCGTGGCATGGTGTGATCTCTTCGTGGGAAAAATGATTTTATGCGGCCTGCCGGGCCTCGTCCGGAGACCGCAGGTGCTCGACCAGCAGGCGCGCCGTGGCCGGCAGGCTGGAAAAATCGCGCGCGACCAGCACCAGCTGGCGCTGCGCCCAGGGGTCGGTCAGCGGCACGGCCTGCAGCGCGTCGTCGGCGCGCAGCAGCTCGAAGGCGCGGTCGGGCATCACGCCCACGCCCAGGCCGTTGGCGATCATGCGGCACATCGCGTCCAGGCCGGTCACGCGGATGCGCACGCGCACCGGGGTGCCGGCGCGGCGCGCGGCCTGGTGCGTGGCCAGGTGGATCGAGCTGTTGGCGTGCAGGCCCACGTGGTCGAACGGCAGCGCGGCCTCGAACGCCACCGGCCCGGCACCGGCCAGGGCATGGCCGCGCGGCACCACCAGCACCAGCCGGTCGCGCCGGTAGGGCAGGCTCTGCAGGCCGCTCGCGGCCACCGCGCCGTTGCACAGGCCCAGGTCGGCCGCGCCTTCCTGCACGGCGCGCAGCACCTCGGCGCTCAGGTGTTCCTCCAGGTCGATCTTGACCTGGGGGTGGCGCCGGGCGAACGCGCCCAGGTCCTCGGGCAGGAACTGCACGATGGCCGAGATGCTGGCGTGCATCCGCACGTGGCCGCGCACGCCTTCGGCGTACTCGGCCAGCTCGGCCTGCATCTTCTCCAGCCCGAACAGCACGCTGCGCGCGTGGTGCAGCAGGCCCTCGCCGGCCGGCGTGAGGCGCACGCCGCGCGCGTGGCGGCTCAACAGGGTGGCGCCCAAGGCATGCTCGAGGTCCGAGAGGCGCTTGCTGATCGCCGAGGCGGCGATGAACTCGCGCTCGGCCGCGCGGCCGATGCTGCCCGCTTCGCACACGGCAACGAAGAGCTGCAGCGAGGTGAGGTCGACCTGGCGGGCGAAGTTGCGTTCGGAGAGCATGGCTAGGCGATTTCTCGTTTGGAGAAGTCAGGGGCCAATTTTCCCATTTATCGAGTCTGAAGGCATCTCCAGAAACGATGCCTGGCCTGCCGTCCTGCGTGGCCTGAAGGCTGGGGTGCAAAAAAGAAAGCCCGCCAATCATTGGCGGGCTTTCCTGAGGTCAACAGCGACGGCCGGAGCGGGATCCGCCGTGCGAGGAGGCGTCAGCCCACCTTGATGTCGCGTTGGGCCGCGCCGGTGAACAGCTGGCGCGGACGGCCGATCTTGTACTCGGGGTCGGCGATCATCTCGTCGAGCTGCGCGATCCACCCGACCGTGCGGGCGAGCGCGAAGATGCCGGTGAACAGGTTGACCGGGATGCCGATCGCGCGCTGCACGATGCCGGAGTAGAAGTCCACGTTCGGGTAGAGCTTGCGCTGCACGAAGTAGTCGTCTTCCAGGGCGATCTTTTCGAGCTGCTTGGCCAGGGCGAACAGGGGGTCCTTTTCCAGGCCCAGTTCGGCCAGCACCTCGTTGCAGGTCTCCTGCATGAGCTTGGCGCGCGGGTCGTAGTTCTTGTACACGCGGTGGCCGAAGCCCATCAGCTTGACGCCGGAGTTCTTGTCCTTGACCTTCTCGATGAACTCGCCCACCTTGGAGACGCCGCCGCTGCGCTGGATGTCTTCCAGCATGTTCAGGCAGGCCTCGTTGGCGCCGCCGTGGGCCGGGCCCCACAGGCAGGCCACGCCCGCGGCGATGGCGGCGAACGGGTTGGTGCCCGAGGAGCCGCACAGGCGCACGGTGGAGGTGGAGGCGTTCTGCTCGTGGTCGGCGTGCAGGATGAAGATGCGGTCCATCGCCTTTTCGAGCACCGGGTTGACCACGTACTCCTCGCAGGGCGTGCCGAACATCATGCGCAGGAAGTTGCCGGCATAGCTCAGGTCGTTGCGCGGGTACATGTAGGGCTGGCCGACGCCGTACTTGTAGGCCATGGCCACCAGCGTCGGCAGCTTGGCGATCAGGCGGATCGCGGCGATCTCGCGGTGCTCGGCGTTGTGCACGTCGGTGCTGTCGTGGTAGAAGGCCGACAGCGCGCCGATCAGCCCCGTCAGGACGGCCATGGGGTGGGCGTCGCGGCGGAAGCCCCGCAGGAAGAACTGCATCTGCTCGTTGACCATGGTGTGGTTGGTCACGAGCTTGT
>CAZAPJ010000010.1:0-118955 GCA_964487025.1 uncultured Hydrogenophaga sp. | reverse complement strand
CAAGCCTCCAGCATCCCGTCTCTCCGGGAACAACCTATTGCAACTCAACAGCTAGCGCGGGCCGAACAACCCCATCAAGCCGGGGAGCGCCTTGCTGTGCGACTTAATTCAAGTGTCAGGCTCTGCAAATAGGGCTCGAGATCCATGAAGATCAAGCCCTCTTCTCTTGCGAACGCAACTTACCTCCTCGGTTGAGCCTCAGGTGCCATGAGTCTCCTCGCTCGAACCATCCTTTTGCTAGTGTCCGCTGCGATGGCAATTGGAGGCGCATGGCTCGTTCACGAGCCAAACTTCGGGCTCATTCCCGAAGCCCCGTTCGGGGCAGTGGTCCTAATGGCAGTTCTTGCGTGGGGAATGTGGTTCGCCGTTTTGTTTCCAGTGTGGCTACCAGCGGTCGTCCCGAGTGGTTGGTTCAACACGATGCGCGTCGTGTCCATCCTCTGTGGCGGTCTATTGCTATTGTCCTCTGTTATCTTGCTCTGGTTGCAATTCTTTCCAACTTGGCAGGATTCAGTTGCCATACTGACCTTGACCGCAACGGGAGCATGGCATCTAACCCATCATAGCAGGCGAGGGCCTCCGGCCTCATCCGAACTCCAACACTAGGCCGCACATCGCGTGCGTCGCGCCAACCAGACGCACCTGGCGGATCAACCCCAGACTCCAACCGAGTTTTCTTTTCTGGAGCACAGACGTGGAAAGTGTCTTCATACCGTTGCAATTGGCACCGAGTACGCTTACGCAGCCAATACTTCCAAACTGGTCTTTTAATCTGTTTAGCGTGAATCTTGGTGCCACCTCGAACGCGGCTGTCGAACAGGAAGCTCTGCGGAACGTAGGGAGCTACGGCAAGCAGATTGGTCACTTGGCGGAATCGCTGGAGGTCGTTATCGAGCGGTTAAAGCTTCTCGAACTCTCGGATCTGCCACAAAGAGATAGGGATGCTATACAGGTCTTTCTGGGTGATTTCGCAGCGATGCGGAAAATCAAAGCCAATCATAGTGTCCGAAGAGCGTGGCAACAGTAGAACCCTCGGGTGCGACCTTCAACGTTAAGCATCAGACATAGCTCATCTAAAACGTGCGGTAGCAACGCTTCGCATCACCGGCGATGGCCTCGATCCGGATGAGGTCAGTTGCCGGCTCGGAGCTCAGCCCACATACGCTCAGCGCAATGGCCAAGCGTTCCAACTCAAGTCCGGGCGGACACGCGTAGCAAAGTTCGGTCAGTGGCGCCTGGATGCGCCGGATACCGAGCCGGAAAACCTGGATCGCCAAGTGAGCGAGTTGTTGGCCATGCTCACGAATGACCTAGCGGTGTGGAAGGACCTATCCGCTCGGTTCAACATCGATCTCTTTTGCGGTTGGTTCATGGGCAATAGCAATGAGGGCGCTATCGTCAGCGCAACAACGCTCCAGCGGCTCGGAGAGCGCGGCATAGAACTGGCCGTCGATATCTATGCTCCCGAAGCAGATGCCTAAGCTGGACAGCAGCGCAGAGGAGCGCCCTACTCGAACACGATTTCCGCCCGCTGCTCGTGCGCCTGCGCCATCCAGCTCGCCAGCGCCGCATCGGTCGGGAAGAACAGGGCCCGGTCGTCGAGCTGCAGTTCGCACTGCGCGCCTTCGCGCTGCAGGGCCAGGCGCACCGGCAGGCCGCGGACCAGTTCGCCTTGTTCGGTCACTTCCCGTTTGGGCGGGAATTCGCGCACCAGTTCGGCGATCGCCGGTGCGTGGCCATTGACGGCCACGCGCAGGTACTTGCCGAAGCGGCAGCGCGCGGCTGCCAAGTCCCAGATCTGCTGCAGCTTGAGCCGCACGCCGCCGGAGAAGCGGTCGGGCTGCGCGACCGCCTGCACGATGATGAGTTCGTCGTCCTTGAGCAGGTGGCGGTGCGCGTTGATCAGGTTCTCGTCGGCGCTGGTCTCGAACACGCCGGTCTTGTCGTCGAGCTTGAACAGCGCGAGCTTGCCGCGCTGGCCGTTGATGACGCGGAAATCGGTCACGATGCCGGCCAGGATCACCGGGTCGCGGCTCTCCACCACGTCACCCAGCGGGGTGCGCGCGAAGCGGCGCACCTCGCGCTCGACCTCGTCGAACAGGTGCCCCGAGAAATAGAAGCCGATCGCGCTCTTCTCGTGCGTGAGCCGCTCCTTCACGCCCCAGGGCACGGCCGCCACGAGCTCGGGCTCCTGCGTGCTGGAGCCGTGGTCGTCATCGCCGCCCATCATGTCGAACAGGCCGCCCTGGTTGGCGTTGGCCTGCTGGGCGGCGGCGAAGTCGAAGGCGCGCTCCACCGAGGCCAGCAGCTCGGCGCGGTTGAGGTGCAGCGAGTCGAACGCGCCGGCCTTGATCAGGGCTTCGACGGTGCGCTTGTTCAGGCGCGTGCGGTCGACCCGACGGCAGAAGTCGAACAGGCTCCTGAACGGCCCCTGCTCGTGGCCGCTGGGGCCCTCGCCGCGGCCTTCGCGCGCCGCCACGATGGCCTCGATGGCCAACTGGCCAGTGCCCTTGATCGCGCCCAGGCCGTAGCGGATGGAGGTGTTGTTGATCGGCTCGAAGCGGTAGACGCCCCGGTTCACGTCCGGCGGCTCGAAGTGCATGCCCATCTTGAGCGCGTCTTCGAACAGCACCTTGAGCTTGTCGGTGTCGTCCATCTCCACCGTCATGTTGGCGCAGAAGAACTCGGCCGTGTAGTGCACCTTGAGCCAGGCCGTGTGGTAGGCCAGCAGCGAGTAGGCGGCGGCGTGCGACTTGTTGAAGCCGTAGCCCGCGAACTTCTCCATCAGGTCGAAGACCTCGTCGGCCTTCTGCTGGTCGATGCCGTTCTTGGCCGCGCCGGCGCGGAAGATCTCGCGGTGCTCGGCCATCTCCTCGGGCTTCTTCTTGCCCATGGCCCGGCGCAGCATGTCGGCGCCGCCGAGCGAGTAGCCGCCCAGGATCTGCGCGGTCTGCATCACCTGCTCCTGGTAGACCATGATGCCGTAGGTCTCGGCCAGCATCTCGGCCACCAGCGGGTGCGGGTACTCGATCGGCTCGCGGCCGTGCTTGCGCGCCACGAAGCTGGGGATCAGGTCCATCGGGCCCGGCCGGTACAGCGCGTTCAGCGCGATCAGGTCCTCCAGGCGCGAGGGCTTGGCGTCACGCAGCATGCCCTGCATGCCGCGGCTTTCAAACTGGAACACGGCTTCGGTCTGCCCGCGCGAGAACAGCGCGTACACCTTCGGATCGTCCAGCCGCACATCCTCGAAGCGAAAGTTCTCCTGCCCCGGATGGCGGCCCATGATGAGTTCGCGCGCGATTTCCAGGATGGTCAGCGTGGCCAGCCCCAGGAAGTCGAACTTCACCAGGCCGATCGCCTCCACGTCGTCCTTGTCGTACTGGCTCACCGCCGAGTCGCTGCCCGGCTGCGCGTAGAGCGGGCAGAAATCGGTGAGCTTGCCCGGCGCGATCAGCACGCCGCCGGCGTGCATGCCGATGTTGCGCGAGATGCCTTCGAGCTTCTGCGCCATCTCGATGAGCGTCCTGACTTCGTCTTCCTTGGCGATGCGCTCGGCCAGCAGCGGCTCCATCTCGATCGCGTAGTTGTTCTTGTCGCCCTCCTTCTTCGGCACCGGCGGGTACTGCAGCGTGACGGACATGCCGGGCTTGTTGGGCACCAGCTTGGAGATGCCGTCGCAAAAGCCGTACGAGAAATCGAGCACGCGACCGACGTCGCGGATCGCGGCGCGCGCGGCCATGGTGCCGAAGGTGGCGATCTGGCTGACCGCGTCCTTGCCGTACTTTTCCTTGACGTAGTCGATCACCCGGTCGCGGTTGGTCTGGCAGAAGTCGATATCGAAGTCGGGCATGGAGACCCGCTCCGGGTTCAGGAAGCGCTCGAACAGCAGGTTGTACTGCAGCGGGTCGAGGTCGGTGATCTTGAGCGCGTAGGCCACCAGCGAGCCCGCGCCCGAGCCCCGGCCCGGACCGACCGGGCAGCCGTTGTTCTTGGCCCAGTTGATGAAGTCGCCCACGATCAGGAAGTAGCCCGGGAAGCCCATCTTGAGGATGGTGCCGATCTCGAACTCGAGCCGCTCCACGTAGCGCGGCCGCTCGGCCTCGCGCCGGGCCGGATCGGGGTACAGATGGGCCAGGCGCTCCTCCAGCCCCGCGAACGAGGACTGGCGGAAGAACTCCTCCATCGGCATCGGGACGCCGTCCACCAGCGGCGTGGGGAAGTCCGGCAACTGGGGCTTGCCGAGCGTGAGCGTGAGGTTGCAGCGGCGCGCGATCTCCACCGTGTTGGCCAGCGCCGAGGGCACGTCGGCGAACAGCGCCTGCATCTGCGCGGTGCCCTTGAAGTATTGCTCGCGGGTGAAGCGGCGCACGCGCCGGCTGTTGCCGAGGATCTCGCCGTCCGCGATGCATACGCGCGCCTCGTGCGCCTCGTAGTCGTCCGCGGTGAGGAACTGCACCGGGTGCGTGGCGACCACCGGCAGGCGCAGGCGCGCGGCGAGCTGGACCGCCTGGCTCACGTGGGGCTCGTCGTCGGACCGGCCGGCGCGCTGCAGCTCCAGGTAGAAGCGGTGCGTGAACAGGGAAGAGAACCACAGGGCGAGGTCGGCCGCGCGCTGCGTGTCGCCCACCATCAGCGCCCGGCCCACCGGGCCGGCCTGCGCGCCCGAGAGCAGGATCAGGCCGGCGTGGCACTCCTCGAGCCAGTCGCGCTGCACCAGCGGCTGGCCGCGGCTGCCGCCGTTGCGCGTCCAGGCGCGCGCGAGCAGCTCGCACAGGTTGAGGTAGCCCTGGTGGTCCTGCACCAGCAGGACCACGCGCGGCGCGGCGGCCTGGGGGCTGCCGGGCATCGCGCCCGCCGTTTCCTCCGTGAAGCCCTGCAGCATCACCTCGGCGCCGATCAGCGGCTTCACGCCCGCGCCGCGCCCCGCCTTGTAGAACTTGATGGCCCCGAACAGGTTGTTCAGGTCGGTGATGGCGAGCGCGGGCTGGCCATCGGCCGCTGCCGCGGCCACCATGTCGTCGATGCGGTTGGTGCCGTCGACGATCGAGAACTCGGTGTGCAAGCGCAGGTGTACGAACATCCGGCCATTTTAGAAGGCGGGCGCGAGGCCGCCCACGCCGCTCGGACACTCAGGCGCGCGGCGGCTCGCTCTCCCGCAGCAGGTGCAGCACCTCCGAGCGGAACTCGCGGCTGTAGAGGATGGCCACCACCACCAGCGTCGCGACCAGCATGGCCAGCGGCGAGATGAACCAGGCCAGCGCGGCGAACGAAAAGTAGTAGGCGCGCAGGCCATCGTTGAAGGTTTCCGCCGCGGCGGAAACCATGCCCGCGGCGCGCGCCGCATAGGCCGCCCGATCGGCCTTGCCGGCCTCGAATTCGGCCGCCGACGGCATCGAGCCGATCACCAGCGCCACGAAGGTGTACTGCCGCATGCACCAGGAAAAGCGGAAGAACGCGTAGACGAAGATCGCCGCCAGCACCAGGACCTTGAACTCGAACACCACCAGCGTCGTGGCCTGGGCGAACGGGATCTCGCTCATCAGCTCGTTGGCCTTGTCGGTGGTGCCCAGCAGGGCGAACAGGCCCCCGATGGCCAGGATCGAGGTGGACGAGAAGAACGACGGCGTGCTGGAGAGCGCCTGCGTGATCAGGCCGTCGAGCATGCGCGGGTCGCGCGCCGTGGTCTGCTGCATCCAGTAGCCGCGGTAGCGGTTGGTGGTCTCCAGCAGCGACCCCTTTTTGCGCCCCCACACGCGGGCGAACCACGCGTACCCGACCCACAACGCCAGGAAGCTGGCCAGCGCCAGCCAGTCCGCCCAGGGAATGATGCTGAGGATCTTCATGCCGCGAATGGTACGCCGCCGCGGCGCCGCACCGGCTTGGCGGCAGGCTCAGGAAACCCGGCCAGCTCGGTCCGGATCGCTTCGCGAAAGGCCTCGAACGCCTTGAGCCGGCGGGCCGAGGAGCGGTACATCATGCCCGCGGTGTTGCGGCCGATGACGCCGTCCAGCCGCAATGCCGACAGCTCGTGCTGCGCACCCGGCGCGCGCAGCGTCGAGGGCAGCACCATCAGGTGGCGGCCGTGGCCGAGCAGCCGGAACCCGGACTGGACCGAGGACGTCTCGACCGCAGCCACCGGCATGGACAGGCGCGCGCGCCGGAAATAGCCGGCGACCCATTCGCGCGCGGTGACGGCTTCGACCAGCCAGATCCAGGGATAGTCCTGCAGGCTCGCGGCCTTCACGCGATCGAGCCGCTGCAGCGGGTGGGACCGGTGGGCATAGACGTGGTGCTCGATCTGCAGCAGCGGCTCGTAAGTGATCTGGGGATCGCGCGCCTTGGCCGGCGGCAGGCCGCCCAGGACCACGTCCAGCCGGCCGCTCGACAGCATGGGCAGGGTCGAGTCGTTCAACTGGTTGATCAGGGTGACCTGCACCTTGGGGTGCGCGGCCTGCATGCGCGCCACCGCATCCGGGACCAGCGCGTGGGCCCACGCGGGCCCGGCCGCGATGCGCAGCTCGCCGGCCTCCCCGTCGCGCAGGTCGCCCAATTCGCCCAGCGCGTACTTGCAGGTCAGCGAAATGATGCTGGCATGGTGCAGCAGCGCCCGGCCGAAAGGCGTGAGCGACATGCCACGCGATGTGCGCTCGAACAAGGCCACGTCGAGCGCCGATTCGAGGTCCTGGATGCGCCGCGTGAGCGCGCTCTGGCTCACGTGGAGCTTGTCGGCGGCCTGCCGGATGCCGCCTGCATGGGCCACCGACAGAAAGTCGCCCAGCAGGTGCGCGCGCCGCATCAGCCGGCTGGGCAGGCCCATGGGCAGGGGCGGGATCAAGTCGGTCATGGGTGTTGCACTTTCCGCATCGCATGTTCTGGTATTCGCACTTCCAAGCATATCTCTTCATCGCTAGATTCGCGGCTGTCCGGTGGGCGATCGCCCGCCAGCGGCTGGCCGTCCATCCCGGTCGCGGCCAAGCGGATCCCACCCCATCTCAGGAGACATCCATGAAACCCGTTCTCAAACCCCTGCTCGGCGTCCTGGCATCGGCCGCGCTGGCCGTGATGGCCGCCACCAGCCCGGCGCAGGCCCAAGGCCGGGCCTATCCGACCAAGCCGGTCACGGTGATCGTGCCCTTTGCCGTCGGCGGGTCCGCCGACATGCTGGCGCGCGTGCTGTCACAAAGCGTGGCGCCCAAGCTGGGGCAGCCGGTGGTGGTCGAAAGCCGCGCCGGCGCCGGGGGCACGATCGGCGCCGGCTTCGTGGCCCGCGCCGAGGCGGACGGCCACACCCTGCTGCTGGTCACCGCCGGCCACGCCGGCACCGGGGCGCTCTACCAGAACCTGCCGTTCCACCCCGCCAACGACTTCGCGCCGGTGATCGGCCTGGCCGTCTCGCCGGTGGTGATCGCGGTCAACGCCAACGCGCGTTACCGCACCTTGCGGGACCTGGTGGACGACGCCAAGGCGCGGCCGGGCGCGCTCAACTGCGCCGGCGGCGGCGGTGGCGCCACGGTCACCAACCTGGCGTTCGAGCTGCTCAAGTCCGAACTGAGCATCCAGATCGCCAACGTGCCCTACAAGGGCTCCGCCCCCGCGACCACGGCCCTGCTCTCGGGCGAGATCGACTGCAACTCGGACGCCATCGCGAGCCTGCTGCCCCAGATTGCCGGCGGCAAGCTGCGCGCGCTGGCCGTGACCACGGGCCAGCGCTCGCCGGCGCTGCCGGACGTGCCGACGGTCGGGGAGGCGGTGCTGCCCGGGTTCGAGGCGTCGGTCTGGTACGGCATCCTGGCGCCCAAGGGCACGCCGCAGCCGGTGCTGGCCCAGCTCAACCAGGCCTTCAAGGCCGCGCTGGCCGATCCCGCGGTGCTCGAACGCCTGAAATCGCTCGGCGCCGCGCCGACCGGGACCACGCCCGCCGAGTTCGGCCGCTTCATGGCGTCCGAGACCGAGCGCTGGGGCGGCGTGATCCGCAAGCTGGGCCTGAAAGCGGATTGATGGAGACACCCCCCTGCGCCGCTTTGCGGCTTCCCCCCTCTCTGGCGCGCCTTCGGCGCTTGGAGGGGGGACGACATCTCGGGCCGGCGGAGCCGGACCCTCGCTGTCTCTGGGTTGGTGCTGCTTCGTTCGTTGCGACACGGTGGATCACCGATTCCAAACGCATGCTCAAGCCCTCCCCATACCACTAAGCGCCCATGCCACACACCGACTTCCAAGGCCGCATCGGCGAGACCTACCGCGACTCCACGCCCTGGTCGCCGCCGCCGGTGCGCCCGCCCGCGGGCGCACCGAACGTGCTGTTCATCGTGCTCGACGACGTCGGCTTCGCCGACCTCGGCTGCTACGGCTCCGAGATCGAGACGCCCCACATCGACGCGCTGGCGGCGCGGGGCCTGCGGTACAACAACTTCCACGTCACCTCGATGTGCTCGCCCACCCGCGCGAGCCTGCTGACCGGCCGCAACGCGCACGCGGTCGGCGTGGGCGCGATCGCCGAATGGTCGAATGGCTTTCCGGGCTACCAGGGGCGCATCTCTCCCTCGGCGGCCACGGTGGCCGAGATCCTGTCGGCGCACGCCTACGGCACCTATGCGGTGGGCAAGTGGCACCTGTCCAACCTGGCCGACTACGCCGCGGCGGGCCCGCACGACTCGTGGCCGCTGGGCCGGGGGTTCAGCCGCTGGTACGGCTTCCTGGGCGGCTACGTCGACCACTGGAACCCGGACCTGCACGAGGACAACCGGCCGGTGCGGCACCAGCCGAGGCCGGGCTACCACCTGACCGAGGACCTGATCGACCACGCCATCTCGCACGTCAGGGACCACGTCACCTCGGCCCCGCAGCGGCCGTGGATGATGTACCTCGCCCTGGGCGCGGGGCACTGGCCGCTGCACGTGCCCGCCCCGTTCCTCGCCAAGTACCGCGGCCGCTACGACGCCGGCTGGGACGCGGCGCGCGCGCGGCGACTGGAGCGCCAGCGCGCGCTGGGCATCGTGCCGCCTGGCACCGGGCTGGCGCCGCGCAACCCGGGCGTTCCGCTGTGGGACGGGCTGGACGCCGACACGCGGACCGTCTGCGCGCGGCTGCAGGAGGCCTATGCCGGCTTCCTGGACCACGCCGACCACCAGATCGGCCGGCTGGTCGGGTACCTGCGGTCCACCGGGCAACTGGACAACACGCTGATCGCGCTACTGTCGGACAACGGCGCCAGCGGCGAGGGCGGCCCGACCGGCGCCATCAACATCCGCAAGCACCTGCAGACCGAGCGCGAGACGGTGGGGTACATCCTGGAGCGGCTGGACGTCGTCGGCGGCGAGTTCTCGTTTCCCCACTACCCGATGGGCTGGGCGCAGGTCTCCAACACGCCCCTGAAGTGGTACAAGAAAAACACCCATGGCGGCGGCATCCGCGCGCCGCTGATCGTGCACTGGCCCGACCGCATCGCCGATGGCGGGTCGGTCCGCACGCAGTACCACCACGTCTCGGACATCGTGCCCACGGTGCTCGAGCTGGCCGGCATCGACGCGCCCGCGACCCACAAGGGCGTGGAGCAGTTGCCGCTGCACGGCACCAGCATGGCCTACTCCTTCCTCGATGCCGCCGCGCCCACGCGCAAGACCACGCAGCACTTCGAGCAGGTGGGCGACCGCGCGCTGTGGCACCAGGGCTGGAAGATCGTGGCCCGCCACGAAAAGGGGGCCGACTTCCACCAGGACCGCTGGGAGCTCTACCACCTCGAACAGGATTTCTCCGAGACCAACGACCTCGCGGACCGGCATCCCGAGAAGGTCCGGCAGCTGGTGGACCTGTGGTGGGACGAGGCGCGGCGCTACGGCGTGCTGCCGCTGGACGACCGCGAATCCGAGCGCGCGCTCGCCTTCTTCCGCGACGGCATGCCGCTGCGCTACGAACTGCAGCCCGGCATGGCCCGCTTCGACCGCCTGCTCGTGCCCGCGATCAACGAGCGGCACTACCGGATCGAGGCGCGGCTGGCGATCCGCTCGCTGGCCGAGCGCGGCATCGTGCTCTCGTGCGGCAACCGGTTCGGCGGCTACCTGCTCTACTGCGTCGATGGGCAGGTCGTGTTCGACTACGTCTACTCCGACGCGGTGACCCACCGCCTTCACGCACCGCTGTCCCTGGAGCGCCTGCGGGTGGAGGTGTCCTGCGAGCGGCTCGACGGCAAGGCCGCGCGCTTCGTGCTCGCGCTCGACGGGCGCCCGATGGACGAGATGGTAGTGCCCGGCACCTGGAGCACCTACGGCATCACCGCCGGCCTGAGCTGCGGCTACGGCAACGCGCCGGTCAGCGAACGCTGCCTGCCGCCGGGCGATTTCACCGGCCAGATCGAATCGGTGACGATCGAACTGGTGGACGCAGGGCGCGGCGGGCCGCCGTCCGCGTCCGCCTTCGCGGCGCTGCTCCAGGAGGAGTGAGCGCGCTGCGCGCTCGCACCCTCAGCCTGTGAACTTCGCCGCCACCGCGGCGACGCGTTCGCCGAACAGGCGCGCCGTCTCGAGGTCGCCGGGCAGCATGTCGGCGGCCCCGGCATCGGACGGGCTCTGCGCGATCGCGCCGCTGTAGCTCACCAGGTAGTTGACGTCGTTGCGCCGGGCGGCCTGGGTGTTGCTGGGCATCAGGCCCTGGCTGACCCAGATCATGCCGTGCTGCATGGCCAGGGTGAACAGCGTGTGCAGCGTGTGCAGCTTGTCGCCGTTCATGCCGGCGCTGTTGGTGAAGCCCGCGGCGATCTTGTCCTTCCATTGCTGGGCGAACCAGGGCTTGCTGGACGCATCGGCGAACTTCTTGAACTGCCAGCTCACGCTGCCCATGTAGGTGGGCGTGCCGAAGATGATGGCGTCGGCCGCCGCCAGCGTCTCCCAGCCGCCCGGCGGCAGGTTGCCGTCGGCATCGATCGCCAGCAATTCGGCGCCGGCCCCTTCGGCCACCGCCTGCGCCATGCGCTGGGTGTGGCCGTAGCCCGAGTGATACACCACGACGACGTGGGCCATGACGAATACGCTTTCCTCTTTACAGTTTCTCACCACGCCGGAGCGAGGTCACTCAAAGCCCAGAGACAGCGAGGGTCCGGCTTTGCCGGCCCAAGCTGTCGTCCCCCCTCCAAGCGCCGCGCAGCGGCGCGCCAGAGAGGGGGCTGAGGGCCGCGGCTCCAAGCCTGCCTGCGCCCGAAGAGCAGCCGCCTCCGGCGGCCGCACCGAGCCGCGTCAGCGGCGCAGGGGGGTGGCCAATTTGGCATCCACGCTGAAAGCGCCCGCGCCGAAGGCGGCGAACGCGAGCAGGCCGCCGCCGATGGCGATGTTCTTGAAGAACATGATCTGCTGCATCATCTGCTGCTCGGCCGGCATCGCCCAGTAGGCGTGGAAGTAGTAGGCCGCCACCAGGACGAACAGCGTGAGCGCGAGCGCGGCATAGCGCGTTCCCCAGCCGATCAGCAACGCCAGCCCGCCCACCAGCTCGATCAACAGCGCGATCGCCACGCCGACGGGGTGGGCAGCGGCAGCCCCATGGCGGTGGCGTAGCCCACCGAGCCGTCGAAGCCCGCGATCTTGCCGAAGCCGGCCGGTACGAACAGGATGGCCAGGAAGATGCGGCCGATCAGGGCCAGGGGGTTTTGCAGTGCGTTCATGCGGTCTACTCCTTGAAAGAAAAACGAAGAGGCAAAGGTTACAGGGAACAGCGGCCGGGGAAAACCTCAGGCGGTGAGGTCGAACACCAGCACCTCGGCATCGCGGCCCCGGGCCAGCTCGATCCGGGGCTCGCCGTCCAGCAGCGCCGCGTCGCCGCCCTGCAGGCGCTGGCCGTTCACGTCGAGTTCGCCGCGCACCAGGTGCACGTAGCCCTTGCGCCCCGGCGCCAGCATCAGTTCAGTGCGTTCCTGGCCATCGAACAGGCCGGCATACAGGGCCGCGTCGGCGTGCAGGGTCACGGAACCTGCGGCGCCGCCGCTGGAGGCGACCAGGCGCAGCCGGCCGCGCTTGTCGGCATCGGCAAACGTCCTCTGCTCGTAGCTGGGTTCGATGCCGGTCACGTTGGGCTCGATCCAGATCTGCAGGAAGTGCGTGGCGCCATCGGGCGCGTGGTTGAACTCGCTGTGGCGCACGCCGCTGCCCGCGCTCATGCGCTGCACGTCGCCGGGCGGGATGCCCTTGACGTTGCCCATGCTGTCCTTGTGCGCCAGGTTGCCTTGCAGCACGTAGCTGATGATTTCCATGTCGCGGTGGCCGTGCGTGCCGAAGCCGGTGCCCGGGGCGATGCGGTCTTCGTTGATCACGCGCAGGTTGCCCCAGCCCATCCAGGCGGGGTCGAAGTACTCGGCGAACGAGAACGAGTGAAAGCTCTTGAGCCAGCCGTGGTCGGCGCGACCGCGGGCCTCGGAGCGTCGGATCTGGAACATGGCGGGTGCGTCCTTGTCATCGGGGTCGAAGGCCGGCGCGGCGCTCGCGGCAGCTGGCACGGGCAGCATTCTGGGCCGGCGGCCTGCTGTTCTGGCTGCACGGATTTGATGTCATCATTCAATTCATTTGAATGATGGAAGGCCGACCACGCCATGCCCCCCGCCGCCGCCACGCCCCGCGCCGCCCTCTCGCCCGAGAACCTCGGCCTGCTCGAAGCCATCGCCCGGCTCGGCAGCATGGCCGCCGCCGCGCGCGAACTGGGCATGGTGCCGAGCGCACTGACCTACCGCATCCGGCAGATCGAGGACGCGTTGGACGTGCTGCTGTTCGACCGCCGTGCGCGCCGCGCCGTGCTCACGCCGGCGGGCGCCGAGCTGCTGCGCTCGGGCCAGCACCTGCTCAGCGAGCTGGACGCGGTGGCCCGGCGCGTCCAGCGCGTGGCCACCGGCTGGGAGCCCGAGTTCACGATCGCGGCCGATGCCGTCATCGCCCGCGCCACGCTGTTCGAGCTGTGCGAGGCGTTCTACGCCGAAGGCGCGCCGACGCGCCTAAGGCTGCGCGCCGAAACGCTCTCGGGCACGATCGAGGCGCTGCTCAGCGGCCAGGCCGACATCGCCCTGGGCGTGCCGGGCGACATGACGATGCTGGCGGAGATCCAGACCGCTCCGCTGGGCACGGTGTCGTTCGTCTACGCGGTCGCGCCGCACCACCCGCTGGCCCGCGCCACGCACCCGCTGAGCGACGAGGACCTGCGCGAGCAGCGCGCCGTGGCGGTCGCCGACAGCACGACGCAGCGCAGCCGCGGCCTCACGCACAACCTGCTGCCGGGCCAGGACGTGCTCACCGTGCCGACCATGCAGCACAAGCTGGAAGCCCAGTTGCGCGGGCTCGGCGGCGGCTTCCTGCCGCTGTCGCTCGCGCAGCCCTACATCGACAGCGGGCGGCTGGTGGTGAAAGCCGTACAGCGCCCCAACCCCAGCCTGTTCGTGGCCTATGCCTGGCGGCCGCCGCGCAGCGCGGGCGACACCGGACGCGCCCTGCGCTGGTGGCTCGAGCGGCTGGCCCCTCCCAAGACGCGGCTGGCGCTGTTGTAGATGGTGACGCCCCCCTGCGCCGCTTTGCGGCTTCCCCCCTCCCTGGCGCGCCGCTGCGCGGCGCTTGGAGGGGGGACGACAGCTTGGGCCGGCGAAGCCGGACCCTCGCTGTCTCTGGGTTTGTCTCGGCTCGCTTCGCTCGCCTCCTTCCGTCACCGCCGTTCGGGCCGGGCCTGTCGAAGCCCTCACCCCGTCAGTCAGATGTCAGGCACCCTCGGAAAAATGGGCTTTTGAGCCCGTTGTCCACGCATAGGGGCCCGACGACCACCAGGAAGGAGAGCGAGACACCATGATCAAGATCGTCATTGCCTTCGTCATCTTTGCCGCCATCAGCCTGTTCGCCCTCATGCAGGGCGGCGACATCGACATGGGGGGCGAGAAGCACGACATGGGCGACACGCATACCGAACAGGCCAAGTAAGCAAGGCCCGGCAGGCGACCTGCCCACCGCGCAAGGCACCCGGTTGACCGGGTGCCTTTTTGTTGTGGCCGGGCCACCCTCAGCCCAGACCACATTTACTTACATATTCCGGTTTGCGCCCCACCAAGGGGTGCGACCAGAATGCGCCACAGCCCGCATGTGGTGTCGCCTGCGCTCATTCCTTCCCAGTGAGGCGAAGCCCGGAACCAAGGAGCGCCATGAGCACCGCGACGACATCCCCGACGGCCATCACGTTCCTGGTCTGTGGCCAACCGGTGCCCGCTCCGGGCGCCATGCGCGGTGCCTCGGGACCGGCACCGGGTGGATCGCCCGGCGCCACCGTGCTGCAGCGGGTCCAGGTCAGCACCCCGCGCAGTGGCGGCGGCAGCAACGAAGTGAAGCTGGTCGCGCGGCCGGGGCAGGACGCGGTCGTGCTGCACCTGCACAACGGCCCCTCGCTCACCCTGCACCCGGAAACCGCGCGCGACCTGATGCTCGCCCAGGCCCCGCTCGCGCACAGCGCGGCGACCCGCGGCGGCGGCGACCACAAGCCCGCGGCGGTGGCCATTCCGGCCCAGTTGGGCTGGCCGGGGCTCGAGCAGGCCGGCCCGCTGCGCGGCGCGGCGGCGCGCGGCCGGCTGGGCGGCGTGCTGCTCTCGGCGGTGGAGATCGTCACCGGCCTGCTCAAGGAGCCCGCCGCGCGCCTGACGGCCGCGAAGATCGCGGCGCGGCTGGACGCCCAGGTCGACCCCGGCGTGTACGCGCTGCGCCCGGGCGCCTTCACCGCCCCACTCAAGGGCGGCCCGAAGCTCGCGCGCATACCGGCCCCGGCCCCGCCCGGCGCACCAATGCTGGTGCTGCTGCACGGCACCTTCTCGGAAACGCACGGCACCTTCGGCAAGCTCTGGGAACAGCATCCCGGCAAGGTGGACGCGCTGTTCGGCCACTACGGCGGCCGGGTCTACGCGCTCGACCACCCCACGCTGGGCGCCAGCCCGATCGACAATGCGCTGCTGCTGGCCCGCGCGCTGCCGCGCGGCGCGCGCCTGCACCTGCTGACCCACTCGCGCGGCGGCCTGGTGGCCGAGGTGCTGGCGCGGGTGTGCGCGCAACCCACGCTCGATGAAGCCGCGCTGGCGCCGTTCCAGGGCGCCGCGCACCGCGCGCAGCTCAAGGCCCTGCGCGAACTCGCCGCCGAGCTCCAGGGCCGCAACATCCGCGTGGAGCGCGTGGTGCGCGTGGCCTGCCCGGCGCGCGGCACGCTGCTGGCTTCGCGCCGGCTCGACGCCTACGTCTCGGTGTTCAAGTGGACGCTGGAGCTGGGGGCGATACCGGTCGCGCCCGCGCTGCTGGACTTCCTGGGCGAGGTGGCGGCCCAGCGCACCGACCCCGCCGTGCTGCCGGGCCTGGAGGCCATGACGCCCGAGAGCCCGCTGGTGCAGTGGCTGCACGCCAGCGAGGGCGCCGGCGACGCGCCGCTGCCGGGACAACTGCGGGTGGTGGCCGGCGACATCGAGGGCGACTCGATCACGTCCTGGGTCAAGACCCTGCTGGCCGACGCCTTCTACTGGACCGACAACGACCTGGTGGTGCAGACGCGCTCGATGTACGGCGGCCGCCCGCGCGCGCCCCAGCACGACCGCACCGCCGCCACCTTCGTGCTCGAGCGCGGCGGCAAGGTCACGCACTTCAGCTACTTCAGCCAGCCGCGCAGCGCCGAGGCGATCTGCGAGGCGCTGCTGCGGGACGAACCTGCCGGCTTTCGCCCGATCGGCCCGATGTCCTGGGCCGGCGAGAGCAGCGACGGCGTGCGCGGCGGTGCCCCTGCGCCGGCGGCAGCGGCGCCGGACGGCCAGCGCCCGGCGCTGATCCTGCTGCCGGGCATCCTGGGCAGCCACCTCGCGGTGGACGGCGATCGGGTCTGGTTGAGCCTGCGCATCCTGGGCGGCCTGGGCCGCCTGGCCTACCAGCCCGGCCAGCAGGCGGTGCAGCCCGACGGCGTGATGGGCAGCGTGTACGACGGCCTCGCCGCCTACCTGGCACAGACCCACGACGTGACGGTGTTCCCGTTCGACTGGCGCCGGCCGATCGAGGAGGAAGCCGCCCGCCTGGCCGAGGCGATCGAACAGGCGCTCGACGCCCGCGCAGCCAGCCAGCAGCCGGTGCGCCTGCTGGCCCACTCGATGGGCGGGCTGGTGGCGCGCACCGTGCAACTGGAGCGCCCCGGAACCTGGCAGCGCTGGCTGGCCCATCCGCAGGCCCGGCTGCTCATGCTCGGCACGCCCAACGGCGGCTCGTTCGCCCCGATGCAGGTGCTCTCGGGCGACGACAGCATGGGCAACGCCCTGGCCGCGTTCGGCCTGCCGTTCCAGGACCACCGGGCGCGCACCATCATGGCCGGCATGCCCGGCTTCCTGCAGTTGCAGGCCGGGCTGACCGACGCCGCGCTCGGCCTCGCGCGCAGCGCGCAGTGGCAGGCCCTGGCCGAGCAGGACATGGAGGCGCTGCGCCAGGCCAGCGTGTGGCACGACCTCGCGAGCCAGCGCGCGGTCTACCGCTGGGGCGTGCCGCCGCAGGCGGTGCTCGACCAGGCGCTGGCGCTGCGCGAGCGGCTGGACCGGCAGCGCGCCGAGGCGCGCGCCGCCTTCCAGGACCGCGTGGTGATGGTGGTGGGCCAGGCCCGCTTCACGCCGGCGGGCTTCGAGCTCGACGAACGCGAGGGCCTGGTGTACCTCGACCAGCCCGACGGCGGCGACGGCCGCGTCACGCTCGACAACGCGCGGCTGCCCGGCGTGCGCGCCTGGCGGGTGGACGCCGCGCACGGCGACCTGCCGTGCGCGCAGGCCGCCTTCGAGGCCTACCTGGACCTGCTGCAGAGCGGCCAGACCACGCGCCTGGCCGAGCTGGGCGCGACACGGGAGGGGGGCGTGCGAGAGGCCGCGGCGCCACCGCTGGTGCGCAGCCGCCCTTCGCGCCAGCCCGGCGCGGCAGCGGCGGCGCCGCTGGTCGATCCGTTCGAGCTGTTCGGCCCGGCCGACGCGGGGCCCTTGAGCGCCGCCGTGCCCCACCCGGCGGCGCTGCGCCTGAGCGTGCACAACGGCAACCTCAAGTTCATCAGCCAGCCGCTGATGGTGGGCCACTACGTGGCCTCCACCCTGACCGGCACCGAGGGCGTGGTCAACCGCTTCATCGGCGGCGCGATGGCGGCCTCGCTGGCTGCCGGGCTCTACCCCGAAGCGCCGGGCACGCACCAGATCTTCGTCAACCACCAGCAGGACCCGGACAACCCGCTGGCCCTGCCCCGCCCGCCCCACGTGGTGGTGGCCGGCCTGGGCGAGGAAGGCAAGCTCGGCAGCGCCCTGCTCACGCAGACGGTGCGCCAGGCCACGCTGGCCTGGGCCCAGCGCGTGGCCGAGCTGGCCGGCGCGGCGGGCGCCCCGCCGTTCTTCGAGCTGGCGGCCACGCTGATCGGCAGCGGCGGCAGCGGCATCACCGTGTTCGCTTCCGCGCAGGCGGTGGCGCAGGGCGTGCGCGAGGCCAACGAGAAACTGGCCCAGGGCGGCTGGCCGCAGGTCGGCCACCTGCACCTGGTCGAGCTCTACCTGGACCGCGCCACCGAGGCCTGGAGCGCGCTGCGCCTGCTCGCTTCGGCCGCCTCCGAACACTTCGAGGTCGACGACCGCGTGCACGCCATCGCCGGCGCGCTGCGCCGCCCGCTCGACAACGGCTACCGCGGCACCGCCTACGACTTCATCAGCGCCATCGCCGAGAAGGACGAGAACGGCGAGACCCACGTCCTCTACACGCTGGACACGCAGCGCGCGCGCGCCGACGTGCGCGCCCAGGGCACGCAGGTGCAACTGGTCGGCGAGCTGGTCAGGCGCGCCTCCAACGACGCGCACACCGGCGGCGGCATCGGGCGCACGCTGTTCCAGTTGCTGGTGCCGGTGGAAATGGAATCCAGCCTGGGCGGCACCTCCGAGCTGCTGCTGGAACTCAACGACGGCACCGCCGCCATCCCCTGGGAGATGCTGGACGCGCCGGACGACGGGCGCCGCGAGCCGCGCGCGCCCTGGGCGATCCGCAACAAGCTGCTGCGCCGCCTGCGCACCGCCGAGTTCCGCACCCAGATCAGCGACGCGCGGCCCGAGGACGCGGTGCTGGTGATCGGCGAGCCGCTGTGCAACCAGAAGGACGCCAGCGGGCAGGACCTGTACCCGCGCCTGCCCGGCGCCCGCCGCGAGGCCGAGCGCGTGCGCGAGGTGCTGGGCAGCGAGCTCGGCCGCGAGCGCGTGAACGCGCTCATCGCCACCGAAGACGGCCCCGGGCCGGACGCGGTGGCCGTGACCACCGCGCTGCTGGCGCAGCGCTACCGCATCGTGCACATCGCGGGCCACGGCGAGCCCGAGCTGGAGCGCCCCCTGCTGCCGCCGCTGCTGCGCGGCGTGGTGCTCAGCGACGGCACCTTCCTCGGCCCGCGCGAGGTGGAAGCCATGCGCGTGGTGCCCGAACTGGTGTTCCTCAACTGCTGCCACCTGGCGGCCGACGCCCGGCAGTTGATGCGCGCCGGCTACGACCGCGCGCGCTTCGCCGCCGGCGTGGCCAAGCAGCTCATCCGCATCGGCGTGCGCTGCGTGATCGCGGCCGGCTGGGCGGTGGAGGACGAGCCCGCGCACCAGTTCGCCACCGCGTTCTACCGCGACCTGCTGGCCGGCCAGCGCTTCATGGACGCGGTGCAGGCCGGACGGATCGCCGCCTACGACGCCAACCCGAGCGGCAACACCTGGGCCGCCTACCAGTGCTATGGCGACCCGGACTGGGTGCTGCGGCCCGCGCCCACCGGCGGGCGGCGCGCGCCCGACCTGGCCAAGACCTACAGCGGCGTGGCCTCGCCGGTCGCGCTCACGCTGGCGCTCGAGACCCTGGCGGTGCAGAGCCACACGCAAGGCGCGTCGCCGCAGACCCAGCGCCTCCACCTGCGCCACCTGGAGGCGCGCTTCGGCGAGGCCTGGGGCGGCATGGGCGCGGTCGCCGAGGCGTTCGGCGTCGCCTGGGCGGCGGCCAACGGCATCGAACAGGCCCTGCCCTGGCTGGCGCGCGCGGTCTCGGCCAACGACGGCAGCGCCGGCGTGAAGGCCGCGGAACAACTGGCCCACCTCACGGTGCGGCGCGCCTGGGAGCGGCTGCATGGCGCCCGCCGCGACGGCAAACCCCTGCCTCCCCTGGTCCCGCAAAGCCGCGACGAGATCCAGGGCGCGCTGCGCACGCTGGACGCGCTGCTGCGCGTGGCGCCCACGCTGGAGCGCGAAAGCCTGGCCGGCTCGGCGTGGAAGCGCATGGCGCAGCTCGAAGGCCTGGCCGGCCAGCCGGCCGCGCGGCAACGGGCGGTGCAACAGATGGTCGAGCACTACGCGCGCGCCGAGGGCCTGGCGCTGCGGACCGGGCAGCTCGACATCTTCTACCCCAGCCTCAACCTGCTGGCCGCCGAGTGGCTGCTGCACGCGCAGGACCGGCGCTGGCCCGGCTTCGATGCCGAGCGCACGAACCGCGTGCGCCAGAGCCTGGAGCGCAAGCGGCGCGAGGACCCGGACTTCTGGAGCGTGGTCGGCCTGCCCGAGCTCGGCCTCTACGAGGCGCTGGCCACCCACACGCTGGCCGCCCGGCTGCCTGGCATCCTGCAGGTGCTGACCGAGCTGCAGGGCCGCATCGGCACCGAACTGCTCTGGGCCTCGCTGGCCGACCACTGGAGCTTCGTGCTCGACCCCCTGCCCACCGGCGACCCGCGCCAGGCGCGCGCGGCGGCCGAACTGCTCGCGGCCCTGCGCCGCTGGGCCGGCGCGGCGTGAACCGCATCTTCATCAGCTACCGCGCGTCCGACGGCAAGAAGGACGCCGACCGGCTGTGCGCCGACCTGAGCCGGCTCTACGGCGACGACCAGGTCTTCTTCGACAAGCAGGACCTGGTCGGCGGCCTGTCGTGGCGCAGCGCCATCGAGGCCGCGCTGGGTTCGCAGCCCGCGGTGCTGCTGCTCATGACGCCCGACCTGTTCGGCGCGCAGCACCCCGAGGGCGGCCGCCGCATCGACCGCGAGGACGATCCGGTGCGCGGCGAGCTGCTCACCGCGCAGGCGCACGGCGCGCTGATCGTGCCGCTGCTCACCGAAGGCATGGCCATGCCCCCGGCCGCCGAACTGCCCGAGTCGCTGCGCTTCCTGAAGGAGGCGCACGCGCTCAAGCTGCGCACCGAAGACTGGCACGCCGACCTGGGGCGGCTGGTGGCCGACCTGCAAGCGCACGGGATCGCGCTGGCGACCGAGACGCACGGCCAGCGGGCCACCGAACGCGCGCGAGCGCCACGCGGCCTGGCGTGGGCGGCCGGCGGCTTTCTCGCGGCGCTGGTGGTGCTGGGCGGCCTGCTGCTCTGGAGAGAAGCGCCGGCACCCGCGCCTGAACCCGTATCGCCGGCCCAGGCGCGGGCGGCGAGCGTCGCCGGCATCTGGTGGGCCATCGACCCGGCCGGCCGGCGCCTGCGCGTGCAGTTCACGGTCAAGGGCGACGAGGAGGTGGCATTCCAAACCGATCCGTTCCCGGTGGAGGCCTACCCCAGTTGGCAGGCCTACGCGCACAGCGTGCGCGACATGGGCCTGGTGGTCAAGGCCGTGCGCTTTGCCGGCACCGGCACGCTGACCGACCGCATGGGGGTGCCGCGCCTCGACATCCCCTACCAGGCGTACAGCGCCGAAGGCCGCGGGCCGCTCGACACCGGCGGCCTGGTGCTCGAGGCCAGCGCCGGCGGCCGTGAACTCGCCGGCGAGATCTGGAGCAACGGCGACCAGGCCGCCACGCCGTGGCGCCTGGTCAGGTGATGGCGCCTCAGGCGGCGACGGACTCGGCCGCTTCGGCCGCCGCCACGGGCTGGCGGATCAGGTAATCGAAGGCGCTCAGCGCGGCCTTGGAGCCGTCGCCGGCCGCGATCACGATCTGCTTGTAGGGCACCGTGGTGCAGTCGCCCGCGGCGAACACGCCCGGCAGGCTGGTCTGGCCCTTGGCGTCCACCTCGATCTCGCCGAAGCGGCTGAGCTCGAGCGTGCCCTTGAGCCATTCGGTGTTGGGCACCAGGCCGATCTGCACGAACACGCCCTCGAGCGCCACGCGGTGCAGCTCGCCGCTCGCGCGGTCCTTGTACGCCAGGCCGTTGACCTTGCCGCCCTCGCCGGTGATCTCGGTCGTCTGCGCGTTCACGTGGATGTCCACGTTGGTCAGGCTCTTGAGCTTGGTCACCAGCACGGCGTCGGCCTTGAGCTGGTCGGCGAACTCGATCAGCGTCACGTGCTTGACCACGCCGGCCAGGTCGATCGCCGCCTCCACGCCGGAGTTGCCGCCGCCGATGACCGCCACGTGCTTGCCCTTGAACAGCGGGCCGTCGCAGTGCGGGCAGTAGGCCACGCCCTTGTTGCGGTACTCGGCCTCGCCGGGCACGTTCACGTTGCGCCAGCGCGCGCCGGTCGAGAGGATCACGCTGCGCGCCTTGAGCACGCCGCCGTTGGCCATCTGCACCTGCACCAGGCCGCCCGGCTCGCCAGCCGGGATCAGCTTCTCGGCGCGCTGCAGGTTCATCACCTCCACCTCGTAGTGGCGCACCTGGGCCTCCAGCGCCGCGGCGAAGGCCGGGCCGTTGGTCTCCAGCACCGAGATGTAGTTCTCGATCGCCATCGTGTCGTTGACCTGTCCGCCCATGCGCTCGGCGGCCACGCCCACGCGGATGCCCTTGCGCGCCGCGTACACCGCCGCCGCCGCGCCGGCCGGGCCGCCGCCCACGATCAGCACGTCGAACGCCTCCTTGGCGTCGAGCTTGGCCGCCTCGCGCTCGGCCGCGCCGGTGTCCAGCCGCGCCACGATCTCCTCGATCGACATGCGGCCCGAGTCGAACATCTCGCCGTTGAGGAAGACCATGGGCACGGCCATGACCTGGCGCTGCTCGACCTCCTTCTGGAACGCGCCGCCTTCGATCACCGTGGTGCGGACCTTCGGGTTCAGGATGGCCATCAGCGACAGCGCCTGCACCACGTCCGGGCAGTTGTGGCAGCTCAAGGACATGTAGACCTCGAAGTCGAAATCGCCGTCGAGCGCCTTGATGCTGTCGATCACGTCCTGTTCGACCTTGGGCGGGTGGCCGCCGGTCCACAGCAGCGCCAGCACCAGCGAGGTGAACTCATGCCCCAGCGGCAGGCCGGCGAAGCGCACGCCCTTGTCCTCGCCTTCGCGGGCCACCACGAACGAGGGTTGGCGCGCGTCGGTGCCCGACAGGTCGAGCGCCACCTTGCCGCTGGACGCGGCCACGATGTCGTCGAGCAGGCCGCGCATGTCCTGGCTCGCCTCGCCCTCGCCGAGCGAGGCGATCAGCCGGATCGGCTGACGCAGCATGCCCAGGTACTGCTGCAATTGGGACTTCATGGTGTCGTCGAGCATGGGGGACTCCTTGGTTGAGCGTTCGGTGTTCAGCGTTTTGCGAGAAGCGCTGGGCGCAGCAGGTCGCGCCCAACGCTCAACGCAAAACCCTCAACGGGCCATCAGATCTTGCCGACCAGCTCCAGCGAAGGCGCGATGGTCTTGGCGCCTTCCTTCCACTTGGCCGGGCAGACTTCGTTCGGGTGCGCGGCGACGAACTGGGCGGCCTTGAGCTTGCGCAGGGTCTCCGACACGTCGCGGGCGATGGCGTTGTCGTGCACTTCCATCGTCTTGATCACGCCTTCGGGGTTGATGATGAAGGTGCCGCGCAGCGCCAAGCCTTCTTCGGGGATGTGCACGCCGAAGGCGTTGGTCAGCTGGTGCGTGGGGTCGCCGACCAGCGGGAACTTGGCCTTGCCGACCGCGGGCGAGGTTTCATGCCACACCTTGTGCGAGAAGTGCGTGTCGGTGGTGACGATGTAGACCTCGGCGCCGGCCTTCTGGAACTCGGCGTAGTTCTCGGCCGCGTCCTCGACTTCGGTCGGGCAGTTGAAGGTGAACGCGGCCGGCATGAAGATCAGCACGGACCACTTGCCCTTCAGGGTGGCCTCGGTGACTTCGATGAACTTGCCGTTGTGGAACGCCTGGGTCTTGAAAGGCTGGACTTGGGTGTTGATCAGGGACATGGTCTGTCTTCCTTCATTGAGCTTGGGTTGATGAAAACGCTGCCTCGACACGAGCGGTGAGCGGGTGGCCTGGTCACGCCACGGGACGAATCATAGCAAATTTCTACTGATTTTTCCTATTGATAGTATTTATTCGCATGATAGGTTTTATTGCTGGCGACAGCCCTGTCTTGGCTTTGTTGAAAAATTACCGAAAACTTAACAAGAATGGTTTTCATTTGTAATAATAGACAGAGTAGCCAGCCAGCCCCCTCCGCGATCCCCTTGCCTTCGATGCGCGTTCCGAGTGGAAGCATGCCAGCCATTGCCCCCTCTTTATTTCCATCAACGCATCAATACGTAAGGATCTGCGATGTCGCAAGCACACTCCTCGCCGGCTGGCCGGCGCGGCGTTCCATCAACCCACCGTTTCCCCCTGCAAGCCACGGCCGCGGCCTGCGGCCTGTTCCTGCTGACCCTGGGCGCGGCCCATGCCCAGCAAACGGCCGAGGCGTCCCTGTCCGAGGTCGTGGTCTCGGCCACCGGCGTCGAGCAGAAAGTCACCGACGCTCCGGCCAGCATTTCGGTGATCACGCGCGAGGAACTGGCCAAGCGGCCGTACACCACGCTGCTGGACGCGGTGCGCGACATCGAAGGCGTGGACGTGGGTGAAACCACCGACAAGACCGGCCAGGGCACCATCAGCATGCGCGGCATGGGCGCGGACTACACCCTGATCCTGGTCGACGGCAAGCGCCAGAACAACAACGGCGACCTCTATCCCAACGACTTCGGCGGCAACCAGTTCAACCACATTCCGCCGATGGAGGCGATCGAGCGCATCGAGGTGATCCGCGGCCCGATGTCCACGCTGTACGGCGCCGACGCGCTGGGCGGCGTGATCAACATCATCACGCGCAAGATCCCCGACAAGTGGATCGGCTCGGTCACGCAGTCGTTCGAGATCCAGCAGAACCGCGACTTCGGCAACAACCGCACGACCGACTTCAACCTGATGGGCCCGATCAAGGAGGGCCTGCTGGGCTTTCAACTGCGCGGCAGCTTCTACCACCGCGACGCCTCGCGCCCCAACTACGACGACGTGATCTATCCCGACGGCTCCGTGCGCCAGCGTTCGCTCGGCTTCGGCGGCGGCGGCAAGACCGTGGACAACGACAACCAGAGCCTCGGCCTGCGCCTGGCGCTGTCGCCCAACGCGCGCAACGAGATCATCTTCGACCTCGACACCTCGCAGCAGAAGTACAACAACCAGCCCGAGGCCGACGGCAGCTTCCCGCTCGGCACCGTGGACAGCATCAGCACGATCTGGCAAGCCTCCACCGCGGGCGTGGTCCAGCCCCGCGTGGGCTACCTGCCGATGCAGAAGTTCACGCGCGACCAGTGGTCGCTCACGCACAAGGGCAAGTGGGACTTCGGCAACACCGAGGTCTCGCTGTCCTACGTGGACACCGCCAACAAGGGCCGCACCCTGCCCCTGTCGGTCCAGGAGCGCGCCGACCTGCAGGCCCTGTGGAACGCCGTGCCCGGCGCCAACGCCAACGCCAAGCTCGCCAACATGACGCCGGCGCAGCGCGCCCAACTCGAAGCCTTCCTGCCGCGCCCGGCGCGTGTGCTGGAAACGCGCCAGTACACGCTCGACGCCAAGCTCGACATGCCGCTGGGCGCCAACCACCTGCTGGTGCTGGGCGGCCAGTTCATCGACGGCGAGATGGAAGACGGCGCCTTCGGCATGTACGGCAACAACCCGCAGCCCGGCAAGACCCAGCCGCACAAGATGAAGGCGCTGTTCGTCGAAGACAACTGGCAGATGAACCCCGACTTCACCCTGACCAGCGGCCTGCGCTACGACCACCACAACATCTTCGGCTCGCAGACCAGCCCGCGCGTCTACGGCGTCTGGAACGCGGCGCCTTCCTGGACCTTCAAGGGCGGCGTGAGCACGGGCTACAAGACGCCCAAGACCAGCCAGCTCTTCCCGGGCATCACCGGCTTCGGCGGCCAGGGCGTCTCGCCCTTCGTGGGCAACCCCAACCTCAAGCCCGAGACCAGCGTCAACGGCGAACTCGCGGCCTATTTCAACAGCGTGAACGGCCACAGCTTCAACGCCACGGTGTTCATGAACCGCTTCAAGGACAAGATCGACAGCGGCGGCCCGCGCGTGCAGAACTGCGAGGTGGCCGGCGCCAACCCCGCCACCTGCGTGGACGTGGGCACCGGCTGGCTGGGCCTGGGCTTCGCGGATTTCGCCCAGACACAGAACATCTCGCGCGCCGAGATCAAGGGCCTGGAGCTGGCGGGACGCTACCGCATCTCGCCGACCTGGAACGTGCGCGGCAACTACACCTACACCGACTCCAAGCAGAAGAGCGGCGTGGCCATCGGCCGCCCGCTGTCCAACAGCGCCAAGCACATGGCCAACGCCACCGTGGCCTGGAGCGCGACGCCCGCGATCGACCTGTTCCTGACCGCCGAGGCCTCCTCGGACCGCTACCGCGGCTGGGACACCGTCACCAACAGTCCAACCTACTACAAGTCGTACACCGTGCTGCACCTCGGCGGCTCGTACCGGATCAGCAAGAACCTGACGTTCAATGCGCGCATCAACAACCTGCTGGACCACGACTTCACGACCTACCAGACCACGTTCGCGCCCTGCACCTCGGGCAACACCTGCGTCAACGGCCAGGCCCCGACGTTCCGGGACGACTACAACATCAAGGCCAAGTCGCGCAGCTTCTGGGTCAGCCTGAACGCCCGCTTCTAACCCCCTGCGCTCCCCGGAGCCGCACCCAGCCAGGACCAAGGTCCTGGCTTTTTTTTCGTCCTTCCTTGGTCCGTCTGTCTCGGATGCGCGACATTATTAAGAAACGATAATGAAAATGATTCTTATTTAAATAACAATACGCAGCTAACCAGCCAGCCGCCGTCTTGCCTCCTGCCCAGCGCCCGCGTCCTGCGGGTGTGGACGAAAAGACCTCGCCAGCCATGTCTTTTCCACCGCCCCCATGCAAGGAACCCTGTCCATGGCGCACATCCGCAGCCGCAAGCACCACCACAAGTCCGCCCACCTCCTCGCCCTGCTCGCCGCCACCACGGCACCCATGGCCGGCCTGGCCCAGGCCCAGACGCAGGCCGACAACCGGACCCTTCCCGCCGTGACCGTGAAGGAAACCGCGGACGTACCCTACAAGGCCGACCAGTCGAAGAACGAGAAATTCACCGCGCCGCTGGTCGACACGCCCAAGACGGTCCAGATCATCAAGAAGGAAATCATCGAGGAGCAAGGCGCCGTCACGCTGATGGAAGCGCTGCGCAACACGCCCGGCATCACCATGCAGATGGGCGAGAACGGCAACACCTCGGCCGGCGACACCTTCCAGCTGCGCGGCTTCTCGCTGCAGCAGTCGACCTTCGTCGACGGCATCCGCGACCTCGGCGCGGTCACGCGCGACACCTTCAACCTCGAACAGGTCGAGGTCGTCAAGGGCGCGGCGGGCGCCGAGACCGGCCGCGGCGCGGCCAGCGGCTTCCTCAACCTGGTGTCCAAGCAGGCCCACCTCGGCGACGAAACCGGCGCCTCGCTCACGCTGGGCACGGCGCACCGCAAGCGCGCCACGCTGGACCTCAACCGCCAGGTCGGCGACACCTCGGCGTTCCGCCTCAACGCCATGCTGCAGGACAGTGGCGTGGACGGCCGCGACTACGTGGAGAACAGCGGCGGCGGCCTGGGCCTGTCGTACGTCACGGGCCTGGGCACGCCCACGCGCGTGCACGTCTTCACCCAGCACCTGCGCCAGAAGAACGTGCCCGACGGCGGCATCCCCTCGATCGGCTACGGAGGCTTCTACCGCGCCCCGAGCGCCACGTCCACGCCCCCCGTGACCCAGGCCCAGGCCGACGCCATGAACGCCGGCGCCAAGGTCGACCGCAACAACTTCTACGGCAGCCCGGACGACCGCGAGAAGGTCGACGCCGACATGTTCACGGTCAAGGTCGAGCACGACCTCGGCCAGGGCACGACGGTGCGCAACGTGACGCGCTACGGCAAGAACCACATGGACCGCACGCTCACCGGCATCATCACCATCAACGCCCCCGACGCGAACGACCCGTCCACCTGGACCGTCAGCCGCTCGCGCCAGGCCGTGGACCAGGAGAACACCATCCTCGCCAACCAGACCAGCCTGAACAGCGAGTTCAGCGCCGGCGGCATGAAGCACTCGCTGGCCGCAGGCCTGGAACTGCTGCGCGAGGAGCAGGTGAGCTACGGCCACACGGCGGTCGGCACCACGGCGGCGGCCAACCTGTACAACCCCAACCCGTACGATCCCATGGCCAGCTTCGGCCCGCGCAACGGGGCGGAAACGGGCGGCTCGACGACCACGGTGGGCCTGTACGTGTTCGACACCGCCGAGATCAACGAGCGGTTCTCGCTCAACGGCGGCCTGCGCATCGACCGCTACAAACTCAAGACGCGCAACCTCACCACCGCCGGAGCGCTGACCGCGCTCGACGACTCGCGCAGCCTGGTGAGCTGGAGCGTGGGCGCGGTGTACAAGCCGGCCGCCAACGGCAGCGTCTACGCGTCCTATGCCACCTCGGCCACGCCACCCGGCGGCAACAACTTCCAGCTCAGCGCGACGGCCGGCAACATCAACAACTCGGCCCTCGATCCCCAGGTGACCAAAACGGTCGAACTGGGCACCAAGTGGGAGCTGCTGGACAAGCGCCTGAACGTGGCGGCCGCCCTTTTCCGCACGGAGAACGACAAGCAGACCACCTACGACGCTGCCACCAACACCACCCAACAGTACGGCAAGACCCGGGTGCAGGGCATCGAGCTGTCGGCCGTCGGCCAGTTGACGCGGTTCTGGCAGATCTCGGCCGGCCTGGCCAAGACCAGCACGCGCCAGCTCAACCAGCAGAGCTTCAGCACCGGCACGGGCGTGACCACCGTGACCGACAACGTGCGCTGGTCGCCTGACCTGACCGCCACCGTCTGGACCTCGTACCAGTGGGACAAGTTCACGCTCGGCCTGGGCGGGCGCTACGTCTCCGAGCAAAAGCGCGTGATCACGGCTGGCACCCCTCTCGCGACGCAGAACATGCCCAACGTGCCCTCGTACTGGGTGGCCGACGCGATGGCGATGTACCAGATCAACGACAAGGCCAGCATCCGGCTGAACCTCTACAACCTGTTCGACAAGACCTACCTCAGCACCCTGAACAACGGCGGCGGCCGCCTGGCGCTGGGCGCGCCGCGCTCGGCGGCCGTGACGGCCAATTTCATGTTCTGACGGTCGATCCGAACGCGGCGGCCGCACGCCGCCATTCCCAAAGGCCCGCCCTCCGGCGGGCCTTTTTCATGGTCTAGCGTCACGCCTCGCCCCCCTGGGCGGAAAGGGCCCGCGCCAGCACCTCGAAGATCCGGCCCTCGCCGGACTGCGCGACGTTGAAGCGCAGGAAATCGCCCGCGCTCAAGGACGGGCTGAACGCGTTGCCCGGTGCCAGCACCACGCCTTGCTTGAGGCAGGCGCGCGCGATCGCCGCGGCATCCCGGCCTTCGGGCAGCCGGCACCAGAGGAACATGCCGGCCGGCGGCACGAGCCAGGGGGTGATGCCGATGGCGTCGAGCCGGTCCGCGGTCCGCTCCATCGCCTCCGCCAGCCGCAGCCGCAGCGCCTCCAGGTGCCTGCGGTAGCCGCTGTCGGCCAATGCCCTCAGCACCACCTCGGCCGCCAGCCGTCCGCCGCCGAAGGTGGTGGCGATCTTCAGGTCGGCGAGGCTGTCGATCCAGTCGGCCCGCGCGGCGATGTAGCCGCAGCGCAGCGAGGCCGAGACGGTCTTGGAGAAGCTGCCGATCTGCACCACCCGCGAGAGCCCGTCGAAAGCGGCCAGCCTCGGCGCGGGGTGGGCCTCGAAGTCGGCAAAGATGTCGTCCTCGACGATCACGAGGTCCGAGGCGTCGGCGAGCTTCAGGAGCCGATGCGCCACGACGGGCGACAGCGTGGCGCCGGTCGGGTTGTGGATGCCCGAATTGGTGATGTAGAGCCGGGGCGAATGCGCCCGCAAGGCGGCCCCGAACGCCTCCACGTCCGGGCCATTGGGCGTGTAGGGCACCCCTACGGCCTGCACGCGGTGCGCCTTGAGCAGGGCATGGAAGTTGAAGTAGCAAGGATCGTCCACCAGCACGGTGTCGCCAGGCTCCAGCAGGAAACGGCAGATCAGGTCGATCGCCTGTGTGCCCGATTCGGTGAGCATGACCTGTTCGGCGGTCGCCTCGATGCCCGTGTTCGCCAGCCGCCGCAACAGGAACTGGCGCAGCGCCGGCAGGCCCAGCGGCGTGGCGTAGTCGGCCAGCGCCGAGGTGTCGGCCCGCGCCAGCGCGCGCAAGGCGCGGCGCACCCCGGCCTCGTACAGCCACTCGGCCGGCAGCCAGCCGCAGCCCGGCTTGAGCACGGAAGCGTCCGTCTCCAGCGACTGGCGCGACACCCACAAGGGATCGACCACCCGGTCGAGCTTGGGGCCGATCTCCGTCAACGCCAGCGGCGCCACCGGCCCGGCCACGTAGAAGCCCGACCCCGGCCGGGACACGATCATCCCCTCGGCGGCCAGCCGCTCGTAGGCTTCCACCACGGTGGACACCGAGAGCCGCATGGCCCGCGCCTGCGCCCGGACCGAAGGCAGGCGGGTGCCGGGCCGGTAGGCGCGAGACGCCATCTTGGCTTGGATGTCCGCCATCACGGCGCTGATCCGGGTACCGCTTCGCTGCATGGTTTCACCAACCGTACTGGGTTCATGGAGATCACAGTTACTTTCAACCGTACTCGATTGTGTCTGGCCCGGGCGGTCTTGTCAGTGCTCTACTGCACGCCGACAAACCAGGGGTTCCGAATGCAAAGCACCACCAGCGGCTGGATCAACGGCTTGATCGGCGTGGCCATCTTTGCCGGGTCGCTGCCGGCGACCCGGGCCGCCGTCGCGGATTTCGATCCGGTCTTCCTGACCGGCGCGCGGGCCAGCGTGGCCGCCCTGCTGGGCCTGGCGCTGCTGCGCCTGCTGAGGCAGCCCCGGCCGAAGCGCGCGGACCTGGCCGCGCTCGCCGTGACCGCGCTGGGCGTGGTAGTCGGTTTCCCGCTGTTGAGCGCGCTGGCGCTGCAACACGTCACGTCGGCCCACTCGATCGTCTTCATCGGGGTGCTGCCGCTGTGCACGGCCGTCTTCGCGGTGCTTCGCGGCGGCGAACGCCCGCGGCCGGCGTTCTGGCTGTTCGCGGTGCTGGGCAGCGCTTTCGTCGCCGGCTACGCGGCCATGGGCGGCCTCGAGGCTTCGCCGCTGGGCGACGCGCTGATGCTGGCCGCGGTCCTCGCGTGCGGACTCGGCTACGCGGAAGGCGCACGCCTGGCCCGCACGCTGGGCGGCTGGCAGGTCATCTGCTGGGCGCTGGTCCTGTCGCTGCCGGTCATGCTGCCGATCGCGCTGCTGGCCCTGCCCGCATCGTTCGACCACGTGGGCGCGCCGGCGTGGATCGGCCTGGTCTACGTCTCGCTGTTCAGTATGCTGATCGGGTTCGTGTTCTGGTACCGCGGCCTGGCGCAGGGCGGCATCGCGGCGGTGGGTCAGCTCCAGTTGTTCCAGCCCTTCATGGGGCTGGGCCTGGCCGCGCTGCTGCTGCGCGAGCCCGTGAGCTGGGCGATGCTGGGGGTGACGCTGGCGGCGGTGGTCTGCGTCGCGGGGGCCAGGCGATACGCGGGCTGAAGGCTCAGGGCGCGGCCGCCAGGTGGCGGCCCGCGATCCAGCCGAACACCAGTGCGGGCCCGAGCGTGATGCCGCCGCCCGGGTAGCTGCCGCCCATCAGGCTCAGGGCGTCGTTGCCCACGGCGTACAGGCCAGGCACTGGCGTGCCGTCGGCGGCGAGGGCCCGCGCGAACGCGTCGGTGCGGATGCCGGCGAAGGTGCCGAGGTCGCCGGGCACGAGCTTGACCGCGTACCACGGCCCGTGGTCCAGCGGCGCCACGCAGGGGCTGATCGGGTGGTGCGCGTCACCCAGGTAGCGGTTGTAGGCGGTCGTGCCCTTGCCGAACGCCGGGTCCTCGCCGCGCGCGGCCGGGCCGTTGAATTCGGCCAGGGTGCGCTCCAGGCCGGCCGGGTCCAGCCCGGCCTTGCGAGCCAGCTCGGCCGGCGTGCGACCGCGCAGCAGGTAGCCGCTGCGCAGGTGCGGCCACAAAGGCAATGGAAAGGGTTTGACGAAGCCCAGGCCATAGCGGCGCAGCGAGCGGTGGTCGGCCAGCAGCCAGGCCGCCGTCTCGCCGCCCGGCGCGCGGCCGATGCGCTGCATCGCCTGGCCGAAGTCGTGGTACGAGTCGGCCTCGTTCACGAAGCGGCGGCCGTCGCGGCCGACGGCGATCACGCCGGGCTTGTAGCGGTCGATCAGGTGCGGGAACACGCCGGACGCGCCGCCCGTGCGGGGCACGCGCGAGACCGGGATCCACGCCGCGTTGTTGGGCAGGCCGCCTTCGGTGGCCGCGCCGGCGGCCTCGGCCAGGCGCCAGCCATCGCCGGTGTTGCCGGGCGGCGCGGGCGACCAGTGCTCGGCGCCGGTGGGCGCATGGGGGAAAAGGCGCCGGCGCAGCTCGGGGTCCTGCGGAAAACCGCCCGTGGCCAGCACCACGCCCCGGTCCGCGCGCACGGTCTTGCGCCGCCCTTCGTGCTCCACCACCACGCCACGCACCGCGCCGCCGGCGCCGGTCACCAGCTCGCGCACCGGCGCGCTGGTCACGATGGCCACGCCGGCGTCGAACGCGCTGCGCGCCAGCCGCGCGGCCAGCGCGTTGCCATTGGTCAGCCGCTGGGCCCGGCCGTGCACCAGCATCTCGCGCGCATGCTGCAGCAGGCGGCGCGCCACGTACCTGGCCGACGCCCAGGAACGCGTCACGTTGAAGAAATGCTGCACCTCCTGGCTGGCGTTGAACATCATGCCGACGAAGGTGATCTCCCGCAGCGGCGGGCGCAGCCGCCTGGCCTCGGCGCCGAGCTCGCCCGCGTCGTAGGGCGCCGCCAGGATGGAGCGGCCGCCCGGGCGGCCGCCGGGCGCGTCGGGGTGGTAGTCGGAGAACTCGGGCACCGCGACGAAGCGCAGCGCGGTCTCGCGCTCGAAGAACGCCACCGCCTCCGGCCCGGCAGCCAGGAAGGCGTCGACCCGCTGCGGGTCGTAGTGGGCGCCGGCCTCGTGGCGCAGGTAGGTGCGCACCGCCTCGGGCGAATCCTCGATGCCCAGCGCCCGCGAGGCCGGGTTGCACGGAATCCACAGCACGCCGCCGGAGCGCGCGGTGGTGCCGCCGAACAGCGGTTCCTTTTCCAGCACCAGCACGCGCAGGCCGGCCTTGGCGGCGGTGACGGCGGCCGACAGCGCGCCGGCGCCCGAGCCGGCGACGACGACGTCGTACCGCTCGTCGTCGCCCAGCGTGCCGGACCGGGAATGGGAAGGCGGGGAAGCAGCCATGCGTGCGGTCGGTGCGGGGTTTGTCTCCGGGATGCCCTTTAGTCTATTATCTTTTCTCGTATTTAGAGATTTTTCAATAATTTCAATATAAGATTTTTTGACCACGCAACCCCATCCACCCGGGAGACCTCGACATGCTCATCGAAGAACGCTGCTACGTGCTGCACGCCACCTCGTCACCCGCCGACTTCATGGCGGCCTACCGCCGCAGCGGCGGCATGGAACTGCAGACCCGCATCCTGGGCGGGCTGGTGGGCTACTGCGCGACGGAGATCGGCGCAGAGCTCAACGCGATCGTCAGCCTGTGGCGCTACGATTCTTTCGAGGACCGCCTCAAACGCCGCGCCCTGCTCGCCGCCGAGCCCGGCTGGCAGCGCTACCTGGACGAGGTGCGGCCGATGATCCGGTCGATGAGCAACCGGTTGATGAATCGGTTGCTTTGAGGGCCGTTGTGGCGAGCGAAGCGAGCCGAAACAAAACCCAGAGACAGCAAGGGTCCGGCTTCGCCGGCCCGAGATGTCGTCCCCCCTCCAAGCGCCGAAGGCGCGCCAGAGAGGGGGGAAGCGGCGAAGCCGCGCAGGGGGGAGTTCAATACACGTCCCGACGGTAGCGCCCATCGGCCGTGAGCCGCTGCAGGAGCGCCTCGCCCAGGATGTCCCGCAACGCGCGGTCCACTTCGCCGGCCATGCCGTCCAGGCTGCCGCACACGTAGATCGCCGCGCCGCCGTCCACCCACTCGCGCACCTGCGCGGCCGACGCGGCCAGCGCGTGCTGCACGTAGCGGCGTTCGGCCTGGTCGCGCGAGAACACCCAGTCGACCCGGCTCAGCCAGCCCTGCGCGGCCCAGGCGTCGATCTCGTCGCGGTAGTGGGCGTCGCAGCGCGCCTGGCGCTCGCCGAACAGCAGCCACATCGGGGCCACGGTGGCGGGGCGCGGCACCGACGCCGCGTCCGCCAGGTGCCCGGCCGCGGCCAGCCGCGCGCGCATGTGGCCGCGCAAACCGGCCAGCCCGCTGCCGTTGCCGATCAGGATCAGTGCGCGGTCCGCGTTGTCCCCGATACGGAACCCGCCGTGCGCCCGGACGCGCATCTGCACCTCACCGCCGAGCGGCGCGTCCTGCGTCAGCCAGCCCGACGCCAGGCCCGGGCTGCCGTCGGCGCGGCGCGAGCGGCGCACCAGCAGGTGCACGGCGCCGTCCTCGGGCACCGAGGCGATGGAATAGTCGCGCGGCGGCTCGCCGGGCGCGGCGGTCGGCACCGCCACCTGCGCGAGGTCGCCGGCCTGCCATTCGGGCAGCGGTTCCCCGGCCTCGGGCTCGAGTTCGAGGTGGTGCACCGGCTCGCCTTCGCTGCCCGGGTTGAGGTGCCGGCACGCGCGCAGGCGCCAGCGCTGCAGCGCCGGCGCCTCCCAGTCGGGCAGGTCGCTCGTGCCGGCCAGGTGGGCCAGGTGCTGGCGCCAGCGCTGCAAGGCCTCTGGATCGCTCTTGTCCACGTCGATGCGCTCGAACAGCGGCTGCGCGCCGCGCGAGCGCAGCCACTGGTCCAGCGCGCGGCCGAAGCCGCAGTAGTGCGCATAGGCCTTGTCGCCGAGCGCCAGCAGGCCCACGTGCAGGTGCGAGAGCGTCACGCCCGCGGCCGCCATCACCTCGCGCGCGAACACCGCCGCGCTGTCGGGCGCGTCGCCTTCGCCATACGTGCTCGCGATGCACAGCAGGCGGTCGGCCTGCTGCAGGTCGGCCAGAGTGAGCTGGCCCAGCGGCGCCAGCCGCACCGGCACCCCCACCGCATGCAGGGCCTGGGCGGTCTGCAGCGCCAGCTCCTCGGCCTGGCCGGTCTGGCTGGCATAGGCGACCCACCAGGCGGGCACGCCGGGCGTGGCGGGCAGCAGCGCCTGCACCCGGCGCTGGGCGGCGCGCTGGCGCTGGCGGTGCCGCCAGGCGATGCCGGCGCACAGCAGGCCATAGCTCAGCACCGTGGCCAGGGCGTACAACCATTTTTCGCTTGTCATCCGGCGAGCGCTTCCATCGCAGGGGTGAGGGTTTCGGATAGTTGGCCGTCGGCTTCGCGCTGCAGGAACAGCGCCGCGATGCCGTGCGCGCGGGCCAGGGCCATGCCCCGCTCCCGGCCGAGCACGGTCAGCGCGGTGGACCAGGCATCGGCCCACAGGCATTGCGCGTGCAGCACGCTGACCGAGGCGAGCCCGTGCGCCACCGGCCAGCCGGTGCGCGGGTCGATGGTATGGGCCCGGTGGACCGGGCCGTCGGTGTAGCAGCGGCGGTAGTCGCCCGAGGTCGCCACGCTCAGGCCATGCAGGGCCACGCGGGTGGGCACCACCACCGGTGGCGGGTTCGGGGAAGCCGGCGGCGGCATCTCCACATCGACCCACCAGGGCAGCCCGCCGGGCCGCATGCCGTGGCCGCGCAGTTCGCCGCCCACTTCCACCAGGCCGTGCGCCAGGCCGAGGCCGGCGAGCGCGCGCGCCACGCGGTCGACCGCATGGCCCTTGGCGATGGCCGAGAAGTCCAGCCAGAGGCCGCCGGGCTGTGTGGCCTCGCGGGTCACGGCGTCGAAGCGCAGCGCGCGCCAGTCGACCCGGGCCAGGGCCTCGCGCACCGCTGCGGCGCCGGGCGGCGCGAAGCCGGGATCGGTGTAGCGCGGCGCGGGGCCGAAGCCCCACAGGTTCACCAGTGCGCCGGCCGCCGGGTTGAAGGCGCCCGAGGACACCTCGGCCAGCCACAGGCCGGCCTGCAGCACCTCGGCAAACGCCTTCGGCAGCACGTGCCGGCTGCCGGCGCCCGCGCGGTTGAAGCGGTCCAGGTCCGAGCCGGGCAGCCAGGTGCTCATCTGTGCCACCACGAGGTCCAGTGCCGCCTGCACGGCCGCCCGCACGGCCTCGGGAGGCGGCGCATCGGCATGGGCGGCCCACAGCACGCGCCAGGTGGTGCCCATGGTCTGTCCGTCGAGGCGCTGCACGCGCGCGCCCAGCAGCGGCGCGGCGCCGCCGTCGATGTGCTCGGGCACCAGGACGCGGGTCATGAAGCGTTCACGTCACGCACGGCATCGTGCAACCCCAAAGGCACCGTGGAACCGGCTCCGCCGGGCCACAGGTGCCGCCCCCTCGAGGGGATCGCGCGAAGCGCGGCGGGGGTGGCGCTCTGTCAATCCGGCAGCACTTCCAGCGTGAGGCTGTAGCCCGAACGCCGCACCGGTTCTGCCAGCGTGCCCGCCGGGCCGGACGGCGCCGGGCGGGCGCCGGCCTGCTGCTGCGCACCGCCAGGACCACCCGCACCGGGGCCACCCGCGCCCGGCGCACGGGGCGGCGCCAGGTTGAGCCAGTACATGCCGGCCGCGGGCCACTTGATCTTCACCTCGCCGTTGTTGTCGGTGGTGAGCTTGATCTCGCCCAGTTCGCTGCGGTAGCGCAGGCCGGCCAGGATCACGGTGGCGCTATAGCCGGCGGCGGGCTTGCCGTTGTCGAGGAAGCGGAAGGTGGCGGTGTCGCTCACCACCAGGTCGTTCGGGTGCGTGACGGGCACCAGCTCGATGCCGCGGCCGGTCGGCTTGAGCGCGTCGGTGGTCGGCTTGCCGGACGTCACGAAGGTCTCCACGCGGTTCTGCGACTGGCTCACGCGCAGGTCCTGCGCATCGGCCGGGATCTCCTTGGCCAGCGATTCGGCCGTGCCGCGCGCCCGCTTGGTCTCGTTGCCGACCTTGTAGCTCGCGGTGAGCGTGTCGCTCACCAGCGCGATGCGGTAGGTGCCGGGCTGGGACAGCTTGACGTCGAAGACGCTGCGGTAGCGGCCCTTGGCGAGGTTCTCCGCCTGCATGGGCTGGCCGTTGGGCCCGATCACCACCAGGTTGTCCAGGCCGGCGGCGAAGTGCTCGAAGTAGAAGATGTCGTTCGAGATGGCAGCATCGATCGACACCCAGGGCTCGGGCGCGGAAAACACCGTGCTCGAGGGCAGCAGCCACGCGCGGTGGGCGTGCACCGCGGCCGGCAGCGCCATGGCGGCGGCCAGCGCCAGGGTGGTCAGCAGGGATTTGCGTGCGGTTTTCTTCATGGCTCGATCTCCAGTCCAGGTTGAAATACGGTTCAGGGTTTGACGGTGACGCTGACGGCGCCGAGTTCGGTCTGGCCCTTGGCCTGCGTCACCGCAGAGGCCTTGGGCGGCCAGGCGAAGGGCACCTTGACCAGTTCGCGGCCGCCCACCTCGCGCGCGGCTTCGAGCACCACGTGGTACTCGCCCGGTGCCAGCTTGCCCAGCATGGTGGCGTCGGCGCCGAACTGCACCGTGTGTTCACCCGGTGCGCGCGTGGCGCCGCTGAGGCCGTCGACCGGCATGTCCAGCTCGCGGCCGCTCTTGCGCCACCAGGTGCGCATGTCCTTGAGCCACTTGGTGCCCTCCTTGTTGCGCAGCTTGATGTCGTACCAGACCGCCAGGTTGCCGACGAAGGTCTGGTCGGGCTTCTCGACCCAGATCGCCACGTAGGGCCGGTGGTACTCGGCCACGGTCATGCGCGGGATCTCGACGCTGAGCGTCATGTCGGCCGCCACGGCGGGCAGCGCGAGGCCCGCCGCGGACAGGGCGCAGGCGTATCGGATCATCATGAAAGGCAGCTCCTTCTCATTCGAGGGTCAGTGGATGAACAGGATCACGAGCAGCAGGGGAATCACCAGCCCCAGGCCCACCATGGGCCAGGTGGTGGGCCGGCTGGCCGCGTGGAACTTGAGGATGAGCAGGCCGGTGATGGAAAACACCAGGCAGGCCACCGAGAAGATGTCGAGGAACCATTTCCAGGCCAGCCCGGTGTGGCGGCCCTTGTGCAGGTCGTTGAGGTAGGAAATCCAGCCCCGGTCGGTGCGCTCGTACTCGACGTGGCCGGACTCGCGCTCGATGCGCAGCCAGGCGTCGCCGCCCGGCCGGGGCAGCGAGAGATAGATTTCCTCCGGCGACCACTCGGCCGCGCTGGCGGGCAGGCTCACGTCCAGCGCCTCGGCCAGCCACCGGTGCACCGGCGGCGGCAGGGCCGCATCGTCCGGCTCGCCGTCTTTCGGCGCGAGGGCCTCGCGCAGCTCGGCGGGCAGTTCCACCTGCTTTTGCTGCACCCGCGGCTCGGCCGCGATGTCGGCCGCGTGGTTGAGCGTGATGCCCGTGAACGCGAACAGCAGCATGCCGATCAGGCACATCGCGGAACTGATCCAGTGCCACTGGTGCAGGGTCTTGAGCCAGTACGCGCGCTGGGGCGCCGCCTGAGGAGCAGAAGAAGGCTTCACGGGAAGAGGAGAAACGCGGGAGGGGAGCGGAAGGCCGCGGGCGCCGGCGCCTTGCAGGCGCTGGCATCGGCGGCCACGTCCAATAGTTTGCAAATTATAACGATTCTCATTTGCAAAATGACGGGCGGGCGACCGATTTCCGCCGCCGCGAAGGCCTTTTTCAGGACAGCGGCGGCGCCTCGGCCCAGTCGCCGCCCAGGGCCTTGTACAGGTCGAGCGCGGCCGACAGGCGCGCCAGGCCCTGCGTGGCCAGCGCGTCCTGGGCGGAGAACAGCGAGCGCTGGGCGTCCAGCACCGACAGCAGGTCGCCGCTGCCCTCGCGGTAGCGCAGCTCGGCCAGTTGCAGCGAGCGCTGCGCCTGTGCCACCACCTCGCGCTGCAGGGCCTCCTGGCGCCGGCTGCGCTCGACGCTGCCCAGGCCGTCGTCGACCTCCTTGAGCGCGGTGCGGATCGCCTTGCCGTAGTTCTCGATCAGCACCACGCGCTGCGACTCGGTGCTGCGGATCTGCAGGCGCTGGCGGCCGTTGTCGAAGATCGACTGGGCCAGCGACAGGCCGATCGAGACGCTGCGCGTGGGGTCGGCCAGGCTCAGCAGGGCCGAGGTGCCCAGGCTGCCCGAGGCCGACAGCGACAGGCTCGGCAGCAGGGCCGCGCGCGCGGCGTCCACGTTCGCGTCGGCCGCGGCGAGCTGCGCCTCCGCGGCCGCCAGGTCGGGGCGCCGCACCAGCAGCGCCGAGGGCAGGCCCGGCGCCACCTCGGGCACGCGCAACTGCGCGAACTCGCCTGGCTCGGGCGCATAGCCCTGCGGCACGCGGCCCAGCAGCAGCGCCAGCGCCGAGGCCGCCTGGCGCTGCTGCAGCTCGAGCGGCGCCAGCGCGGTGCGCTGCGACAGCACCGCCGTGCGCTGCTGCGAGACCTCGAGCGCGGTCGCCACGCCGTTGCGCTGGCGCGCCTCCACGATGCGCAGCACGCGCTCGGCGATGTCCAGGTTCTCGCGCGCGATGCGCAGCCGTTCGGACAGGTTGAGCCAGAGGAAGTAGTTGTTCGCCACGCCGGTCAGCAGGGTCAGGCGCGCGGCGCGCCAGTCGTGCTGGCTGGCCTGGAACGACGCCTCGCCAGCCCGCACGCCGGCGGCGATGCGGCCCCACAGGTCGACTTCGTAGCTGACCGACAGCCCCACGCTGCTCGACTCGCGGGAACTGGACGGCGTGCCCGACGCGTCGGTGCGGCCGGCCGAGGTCCCCGCGCTGCCGCTGACGGAGGGCAGGCGCGAGATGCCGGCCTGCTGCAGCGCGATGTCGGCCTGGCGCATGCGCTCGAGCGCGACGCGCAGGTCGGCGCTGCCGGCCAAGGCCTCCTGCACCAGCCGGTCGAGCTGGGCGGAGCCGAACGCGTGCCACCAGTCGGCGGTGAGCGGGGGCGTCTCGGCCGCCGGCGCGTCCGGGCTCCAGGCCGCCGGCAGCTCGACCACCGGGGCGCGCTGCGCCGGCTCGGTGACCGCGCAGGCCTGCAGGACCAGCGCACTGGCCAGGACCGCGAGTTTCAGGTTCATGTTCATGCCGAACGCCATTCCGAAAGTCATTCCGAAGCCAGGGCCACCACGGGATCGAGCCGCGCCGCCTTGCGCGCCGGCAGGTAGCCGAAGATCAGGCCGGTGGCGAACGCGCAGCCGAACGCCAGCGCCACCGGCATGAGGGAGAACTGCACCGGCGTGCCCATGGCGCCGATCGTGAAGGCCACGCCCAGGCCGATCGCCACGCCGACGATGCCGCCCAGCGCGGACACCACCAGCGCCTCGATCAGGAACTGCTGCAGGATGTTGCGCATGCGCGCGCCGGTCGCCATGCGGATGCCGATCTCGCGGGTGCGCTCGGTCACGCTCACCAGCATGATGTTCATCACCCCGATGCCGCCAACCAGCAGCGAGATCGCCGCGATCGAGCCGAGCAGGATGGTCATGGTGTTCTGGGTCTCGGTCGCGGTGTCGATGATCGAGGCCATGTTGCGGATCTGGAAGTCGATCACGCCGTGGCGCTCGGCCAGCAGCGACTCCACCGCCGACTGCGTCTCGTCGATGCGGCTCACGTCGGCCACCGCCACCGTCACGTTGCGCAGGAAGCGCTGGCCCGACAGGCGCAATTGGCTGGTCGCGTAGGGCACCATCACCACGTCGTCCTGGTCCTGCCCGGTGGGCGAAGCCCCGCGCGCGCTCATCACGCCGACGACCTGGAAGATCAGGTTGTTCACCAGGATGTACTGGCCCAGCGGCCCCTGCCCATCCGGAAACAGCGCCTTGGCCACGGTCTGGCCCAGCACCGCCACGGTGGCGTATTCCTGCTCGTCCTCCTCGGTGAAGAAGGTGCCGCGCGCCAGGCGCCACTGGCGCGCGACCGGGTACTTGGACGAGGTGCCCAGCACGCTGCTGGAGTAGTCCGACTCGCCGAAGCGCAGCGTGGCGCTGCTGCTCTGCTCGGGCACCGCCGCGAGCACGTTGGGCACCTCGCGGTCGATCGCGTGCACGTCCGACAGCACCAGCGTCGCGATGTTGGAGAAACCGCGCTGGTTGGGCGCGCCCGGCCGCACCAGCAGCAGGTTGGAGCCCATCGCGCTGATGCGGTCGATCACCACCTGCTTGGCGCCATCGCCGATCGCCAGCATGGCGATCACCGAGGCCACGCCGATCACGATGCCCAGCAGCGTGAGGATGGCGCGGAACACGTTGGCGCGCAGCGCGCGCAGCGCGGTCTTGCCCGCTTCCACGATGTCGCCCAGGTGCGAGATGCGGCCGGCGCGCGGCGTCCAGTTCAGGGCCGCGCGCGCCGCCTCGCCCTCGGGCGGACGCGGACCGGGGTCGGCGATGATGTGGCCGTCCTTGATCTCGATCACGCGGTGCGCGTGCTCGGCGACCTCGGCGGCGTGGGTGATCAGGATCACCGTGTGCCCCTGCTCGGCCAGTTGCTTGAGCAGCGCCATCACGTCCGCGCCGCTCTTGCTGTCGAGCGCGCCGGTGGGCTCGTCGGCCAGGATCACGCGGCCGCCGTTCATGAGCGCGCGCGCGATCGACACCCGCTGCTGCTGGCCGCCCGAGAGCTGGTTGGGCCGGTGGTGCATGCGATCGCCCAGGCCGAGCGACGTCAGCAGGCCGGCCGCGCGCTCGTGGCGCTCGGCGGGCGGAATGCCGGCGTAGACCGCGGGCACCTCGACGTTGTCGGCGGCGGTGCCGGTGGCGATCAGGTTGTAGCTCTGGAACACGAAGCCGAAGGCGTCGCGGCGCAGCTCGGCGAGCTCGTCGCGCTCCAGCTCGGACACGTCGCGCCCCATGAAGCGGTAGGTGCCGGTGGTGGGCTTGTCCAGGCAGCCCAGGATGTTCATGAGCGTGGACTTGCCCGAGCCCGACGCGCCCATGATGGCGACCAGCTCGCCCGGGTAGATCTGCAGGTCGATGCCGTGCAGCACCTCGACCGACAGGTCGCCGTTGTGGTAGGTCTTGGTGACGCCGCTGAGATCGATCAGCGGCACGCCGGCCCCGGCGCCCGGCGCCGCGCCGCGCCGGGCGGCGACATCGGGCAGCACCGGCAACTGCGGCAACTGGGTCATCGACGCGCCCCCGCGGCAGCGCCACCCGGCATGCCGCCGGGCACGCCACCCAGTCCGGGGCCGGACGGGTTGGTGGGGGTGGTGCGGCGCTGCGCATCGGGCTCGCGCACGCCGGCGATCACGCGATCGCCCTCCTTCAGGCCCGAGAGCACCTCGGCGTGCACGCGGTTGCTGATGCCGATCGTGATCTCGCGCTCCTCGATCGTGCCGTCCGCGGCCATGACCTTGACTTTGGCCAGGCGGGGGCCCCGGGCCGGGCGCGCGCTGGCCGGAGGAATGCCGCTGCTGACCGGCGGCGCGGTGGCGGCCGCTTCGCCCGCCGGCGGCTGCTGGCCCTGAGGCGACGGGCGCGCCGCACCTGTCGCACCCGCCGCGGCCGGCGCCTTCTGCGGCGCGGCCTGCGCGCCGCTGCCGCCGGCCTTGGCCCCCCCGCCGGCCTGGGCCTGCTCGCGCTCCCGGCTGCGTTGTTCGCGCAAGCGCTGGCGCTCCTCCTCGCTCAGGTTCTGGAACGCTTCGCGGTCCATCGTGCGCGGGCGCTCGCCGCCGGCGCCCGGCGCACCCGCCCCGGTGGCCCCGGCGGCTTCGCGCTCCTTGCGGCGCTGTTCGCGCCAGCGCTGGCGCTCCTCTTCGCTCATGTTCTGGAACGCCTCGCGGTCCATCGTGCGCGGGCGCTCGCCCGCGGCGGCCGGCGCGGCGTCGGCGGTCAGCTTGAACGGCGACGCGGGCGCAGCCCCCGACGACGTGGGCCGCGCCGGCGCGGATGGCGCCGACGGCGGCGCGGCAGCGGGCCCGGCGCCCGGCGCGCGGCCGCCCCCCGATGCCCCCTGCCCCTGGCCCGCGCCTTGCCCACCGCGCGCACCCTGGGCGCCGCGCTGCAGGGTCAGCGCCGACATCGGCACCACCAGCACGTCCTTGGCCTCGGCCACGACGAAGAACACCTGTGCGGTCATCTGGGTCATCAGGCTGCGGTTGGGGTTCGGGACCTCGAACAGCGCGTTGTAGAGCACCACGTTGTTGGTCACCGTCGGCGTGGGCTCGATCTTCTTGAGGTCGCCGTACCAGCGGCGCCCCTGCCCGCCCAGCGTGGTGAAGTACACCGGCATGCCCTGGCGCAGCTTGCTCACGTCGGCTTCCGACACCTGGGTCTGCACCGTCATCACCGACAGGTCGGCGATGCGCATCAGCGTCGGCGCCTGTTGGTTGGTGTTGAGGGTCTGGCCCTGGCGCGCCGTGACGCTCACCACCGTGCCCGACATCGGCGCGTAGATCTTGGTGAACTTGAGGTTGGCCTCCTCCACGCGCATGCTGGCCTGCACCTGCTCCATCTGCGCCTTGAGCGACTGGATCTGCGCGCGCGCCGTGCGCACCGCGGTCTCGGCGTTCTGCAGCGTCTCGGCGGTGGTCGCCTCCTCGGCCATCAGGTTCTTCTGGCGCTGCAGGTCGCGCTCGGCCTTGGCCAGGGTGAGCTCGCGCTCGGCCATCTGGGCCTGCTGCGAACGCAACTGGGCGCGGCTGGCGTCGACGCGGGCCGACGAGGTCTCGGCGTCGATCTCGGCCAGCAGGTCACCCTCCTTGACTTCGCTGCCCACCTCCACGTGGATCTTGCGCAACTGGCCCGAGACCTGGGCGCCCACGTCCACGTAGTCGCGCGGCTGCAGCGAACCCGTGGCGCTGACCTGGTCCTCGATGTCGCCGCGCTGCACGGTCGCCGTGATGTAGGCGCTCTCGGTCTTGGCGCCCGGCCCCAGGCGGTAGTACCACGCGTAGCCGGCGCCCGCCAGCACGGCCAGGCCGATCAGGGCGATCCACGCCAGCCGCCGCGGGCGGCGGCGCTGCGCTGCGGTGGGCTTGCGCCCTTCCTGGTTGACGTCACTCATAAGGTTGGTGTTGTTCTTCCGATGGGCCCGCGCCGCAACGGCACGGGGGTGGTGATGGGACGGGATATTGCCCGGAAAATATGGAAAGAATGCGCATGCGGATCGTCGTGGCTTGCACAAAGTTTGAAAATTTTGGCGTTAGTCTCCACTCCACCATGTCGACCGAGCACACCCCACCGCCCACCGCGGGCCGCGCCTGGCTTTCGCGCTTCGATTCGCTGCGCGTCAAGCTGTTCCTGGCGATCGCGGGCGCCAACGTGGTGCTGGTCATGACCGCCTACCTGATCTACAGCTGGAGCTTCGACAAGGGACTGGTCGAGTACCTGAACAAGGCCGACGAGGCGCGGCTCCAGCCGCTGGTCGCGCGGCTGGCCGAGGGCTACCGCCAGCACGGCGGCAACTGGGACTGGATCACCGAAGACCGGCAGCGCTGGCTGGACCTCTCGCGCGAGGTGCTGGGCACCGGGCGCATGCCGCGCCGCCCGCCCGAGCCGGGGGCCGAGGCGGGCGCGGCGCCGCAGCCACTGCCGCCGCCGGCCACGCCCGGCGTGCCGGCCGCACCTGCCACGCCGGGCGCAGCGGGCCAGGCGGCGGTGCCGCCGCCGCTGACCATCGACCCCCGGCTGCTGCTGCTCGACCCGCAGCGCCAGTTGCTCATGGGCCCGGAGGGCCGCACCGAGCTGGCGGTGCTCAAGCCGATCATGGTCGGCGGCCAGCTCGCCGGCTACCTCGGCTACGTGCCCCGGCTGCAGATCGTGGCCTCGCTCGAGCGCGTGTTCCTCGCGCAGCAGACCCGCACCTTCGCCGCCATCGCGCTGGGCATGCTGGCCGCGGTGCTGCTGAACGCGGCGCTGATCGCGCGCTGGCTGTCCGGGCGGCTGCGCGCGCTCGGCGCGGGCACCGCCGCCGTGGCCCGGGGCGACTACAGCGTGCGGCTGCCGGCGCAGGGCCACGACGAGCTCGCGCAACTGGCCCAGGACTTCAACCACATGGCGACCTCGCTGCAGGCGGCCCAGCAGGCCCGGCAGCAGTGGATCGCCGACATCGCCCACGAGCTGCGCACGCCGCTGGCCACGCTGCGCGCCGAAATCGAGGCGCTGCAGGACGGCATCCGGCCCGCCGATGCGGACAACCTGGACTCGCTGGCGCAGGAGGTCAGCCGGCTGACGCGGCTGGTCGAGGACCTGCGGCTGCTCTCGCTGTCCGACGTGGGCGCGCTCGACTACCGCTTGGCGCCGATCGACCTGGGCCGCTTCGTGCGCCACCACCTCAGCGACGCGAGCGGCCTGGCGGGCCGCTCGCTGGCGGTCGAGACCGAGATCACCGAGGGCGTCGAGATCCGCGCCGACGGCGACCGGCTCGACCAGGTGCTGTCCAACCTGCTGCAGAACACGCAGCGCTACGGCGGCGACGCGGCCCGGCTGCACGTCCAGGTCGGCCGCCAGGACCACGAGGCCGTGCTGACCTGGGAGGACTCCGGCCCGGGCGTGCCGGCCGACGCGCTGCCGCGGCTGACCGAGCGGCTCTTCCGCGTCGACGAATCGCGCGCCAGCGCCAGCGGCGGCTCGGGCCTGGGCCTGGCGATCACGCGCGCGATCGTCGAAGGCCACGGCGGGCGCATGAAGGCCTCGGCCAGTGCGCTGGGCGGCCTGCGCTGGGACATCTGGCTGCCGCTGCACACGGACGCGGCCCATGGCTGAACGCATCCTGATCGTCGAGGACGAAAGCAAGATCGCGGGCGTGCTGCTGGACTACCTCGCGCAGTCCGGCTACGAGACGCACCACCTCACGCGCGGCGACGAGGTCGAGGACTGGCTGGCCGGGCACCCGGCCGATCTGGTGCTGCTGGACCTGATGCTGCCCGGCAAGAGCGGCCTGGACGTCTGCAAGGCGCTGCGCGCCGGCACCCCGGGCCGGCCGGCGCCGGCGATCATCATGGTGACGGCGCGCGTCGAGGAGATCGACCGCCTGCTCGGCCTGGAGCTCGGCGCCGACGACTACATCTGCAAGCCGTTCAGCCCGCGCGAGGTGGTGGCCCGCGTCAAGGCGGTGCTGCGCCGGGGCACGCACGCGGCCGACGCGCCGCAGGGGGCCTCGCAGGACGCGCTGCCGGGCGGCCTGAAGCTGGAGGACGCGGCCTGGCGCGCCACCATCGACGGCCGCGACCTGGGCCTGACCGCGGTCGAATACCAGTTGCTCAAGGTGCTGAGCTCGCGCCCGGGCCGCATCTTCTCGCGCGAGCAGCTCATGGACGCGATGTACCGCGACGAGCGCATCGTCTCGGACCGCACGGTCGACAGCCACATCAAGAAGCTGCGCCGCAAGCTGGAGGAACGGCTGCCGGGGCAGGACCTGATCCACTCGGTCTACGGGCTCGGCTACAAGCTGGAGCTGCCCGGGTAGCGCCCCTGCCGCGCCTTCTTGCCGCGTCCTACCGGGAATCGGCGAGCGCCGCCAGGCGCCGGCCGTTTTCCTTCAGCTCGGCCAACGGATCGCGGCCTTCGGTCTGCAGCACGATCAGGCGCGCGCCGGCCTGCTGCACCGCCTGCGCCACGGCGGCCGGCGGTTCGCGGTGGTGCAGCACGGCCGCCACCGCGGCGGCGCGCAAGCGCTGCGTGAGCTCGGCCAGCGCCGGCGGCGTCCAGGCCTCGTCGGACCGGTCGTCGGTGCCGGCGGGATCGAGGTTGAAGCCGCTGACCAGGTAGTCGAGCCGGTTGGACAGGCTGAACACGGTGAGGTTGCTGGCCGCCGCCAGCCGCGTCTCGGCTTCGGACGCGATGGCCAGCACCTGCTGCCGCAGCCCGGCCACGTTGGCCTGCACGCCCGGCCGAGCCGCCGGCACCAGGCGGGCCACGTCGGCGGCGATCACGTCGGCCATGCGGCCCAGGTTGCCCGGATCCAGCCAGGGCAAGGCGTCGGCGGAGGCGGCGTGCTCCTGCAGCGCAAGGCCGGGCAGCGAGGCGTCCAGCGGCCGCGCGGCATCGATCTCGATCAGCCGGATGTTCTGCCGGCGCGCGAGCGGAAACAGCGGGTCATCGGGCCAGATGGAGCGCAGCGCCACCACCGCGTCGGCCCGCTGCGCGGCCTCGCCCAGCGCCGCGGCGCCGCGGCCGCTGAAGAAGGCCAGGTGGCGGTTGGGCGGCAGGGCCGCGGGCACCGGCCGGAGCACCTCGATGCCGGTGCCGCGGACCACGAACTCGGTGAGCGCGGCCGCCACCGGATGCGCCACCAGCAGGCGCGTGGGCGCGGCGGCCGGGGCCGCGGCGCTCGCCGGCGGCTGCTGCGCCCAGGCGGTGGCTGTCGCGGCCACGCCGATCGCGGCACCCAGCGCCAGCGCACCGGCCAGGCGCAGGGTGGCGGCGAAGCAGCGGGGATGGGGCGGGCGCAAAGTCATCCGGCATGTCCTTTCAGGGCGGGCGTGAAGCCGCGAATCACCGCGGCGAGCGCGAACAGCGCGCCGGCGGTCAGGATGATGGCGGCGCCCGAAGGCACCGGCAGTTCGAGTTCGATCGGCACCAGGATGCCGACCTGCGTGCTGATGGCGGCGATCGCGACGCTGGTCCAGAAGAACCCGCGCAGCGACAGGCTCAGCAGGCGCGCCGCCGCGGCCGGGATGATCAGCAGCGCGCCCACCAGGATGGCGCCGATCACCTTGACCGAAGCCACGGTGACGATGGTCACCAGCACCACGAACAGGTAGTCCAGCAGCTTGACCCGCACGCCGCGCACGCTGGCCAGCTGCGGGTTGAAGCTGGCCAGCATGAAGCGGTTGTACAGCGGCACCGTCAGCAGCAGCACGAACACCGAGACCACCAGCAGCACCGCGAGGTCGCCGGCATCGACCGTCAGCACCGAGCCGAACAGCACGTTCTCCAGGATGTGGATGTTCACGCGCCCCGAGAGCACCAGCAGCAGGCTCGCGCCGAGCGAGAGCGAGACCGCGAGGAAGACGCCGATCAGCGTATCGGGCGAGAGCCCGGTGCGGTTGCGCAGGTAGTTCAGCAGCAGGCCGAACAGCAGGCAGTACGCGAACAGGCTGCCGTAGGGGCCGGTGTAGGGCTCGCCCAGCAGGATGCCGATCGCCACGCCCGTGAGCGCCGCGTGGCCGACCGCCTCGGAGAAGAAGGCCAGCCGCTTGACCACCACCAGCGTGCCCAGCCCGCCCAGCACGGGCCCGATGCACAGGCCGGCCAGCACCGCGTTGACGACGAAGCCGTAGGCCAGCGAGGACGGCAGCAGGCCCTGCTCGGCCCCGTGCTGGATGGCGTGCCGCAAGGCGTCGAATACACCGCCCATCACGCCACCGCCTCTTCTTCTTTTTCCACTTCCGCGGCCGGTTCGGCGCCGCCGCTCTCTGCCCGGTGCCGGCTGGAGAACAGCGCCAGCACGCGCTCGGGCGTCAGGGTCTGCGCCGCAGGGCCGTCGAACAGCACCCGCCGGCTCAGCCCACTCACGCGGTCCGCGAGCCGGGTGACGGCGTCCAGGTCGTGCTCGATCCACAGCACGGTCACCCGGCTGTCCCGCCATTGTTGCAGCAGCGATTCGAAGGTCTTCATGCCGGCCTCGTCCAGCGCCGCCATCGGTTCGTCGAGCAGGACCAGGTCCGGCGCGGGGATCAGCGCCTGCGCCAGCAGCACGCGCTGGCGCTCGCCGCCCGACAGCGCGCCCATGCGGCGGCTGGCCTTCTCCAACATGCCCACGCGCGCGAGCGCGGCCTCCACCGGCGCCTTCCAGCGCCGCGACAGCCCCAGGAAGACCGGGCTGCGCTGGCACATCGCGCCCATGAAGTCCAGCACCGTCATCGGCAGGCCGGCGTCGAAGGCCAGCGCCTGCGGCACGTAGCCCACCACGCCCGGCCGCTCGCCCGGCCAGTCCAGGCGAATCTGGCCGCGGTGCGGCGCCTGCCCGAGCAGGGCCTTGAACAGCGAGCTCTTGCCGCCGCCGTTGGGGCCGACCAGCGCGTGCACGCTGCCGGCCTGCACCCGCAGGCTTACCCGCTGCAGGATGGCGGTGTGGCCGAGCGTGAGATCGACCGCATCGAACACGATGCCCGGCCCGGCCGCGCCATCCCTGCTCATGTCGATTCCTTGATCGCCCGCACCACGGTGGCGAGGTTGCGCGCGGTCTCCTGCTCGAACTTCTCGGCCGTGTAGGGGCCGTGCGAGATGTGCGTCAGCGCGTACAGGCGCACACCGGTCTCGCGGCGGATGGTGTCGACGTAGGCCGAGGGGAAGTCCATCTCGGAGAAGATCACTTTCACGTCGAGCGCGCGGATCTGGTCGATCGTGCCCTTGAGCTGCGACGGGCTGGGCTCGATGCCGTGCGCCGGCTCCACCACGGCGGCCACCTCGAGGCCGAACTCGCGCAGCAGGTAGTCGTAGGCGCCGTGGATGGTCGCGATGCGGAAATCGGCGCCCGGCACGTGGGTCAGCTGGGCCAGCGCGTCGGCGCGCAGCTTGCGCAGCTTCTGTGCGTAGGCGCGCGCGTTGGCGGTGTAGGCCGCCGCATTCGCCGCATCGAGCTTGCCGAGTTCGCGCGCGATGGTGTTGATCTGGGAGATCGACGCCGTCACCGACAGGAAGGTGTGCGGGTTGACCACCTTGCCCGAGGTGCCGCGCCCCGTGCCCACCGCCGCCAGCAGCGGCACCTGGGCGTTGGCCTCGATCACCTTCAGGTCCGGCCGCTCGCTCGCCGCGATCATGCGGCTGGCGAAATCGTCGTGGCCCACGCCGTTGAGCACGATCACGTCGAGCGAGCCGATGCGCTTGATGTCCTCGGTGCGCGGCTCGTAGGCGTGCGGGTTGAAGCCGGCGGGAATCACGGGCACCACCTCGGCCAGGCCGCCCACGATGTTGGCGACGTAGCTGTAGTAGGGGTGCAGCGTCACGCCGATGCGCAGGCGGCGCGCCTGCGCCCGGCCCGGGAGGGCCGCGGCCAGCGGCGCCGAGGCCAGCAGGGACAGCAGGCGGCGACGGCGCGCGCAGAGAGGGTGCGAATCGTGCATGGAAGAGGCTCCGAAGGAAAACGAAAGGGGCGGGCTCAGGCCCCGGCAGGCATCGGCATGGCGCGTTCAGTGCGCGGCGTCCCGGCGCGTCACGCCGGCGTCGTAGCGCACCACGACCTGGCGCCAGCCCTGCCGGATCAGCGAGGCCTCGTCGACCTGCCCCGGCCAGTCAGGCGGGCCCTCGCGCTGCACCCAGACCTGGGCCGCGCCGTCGTCGTCATGGCCATGCTGCCCGTGCCCCGCGTCGGCCGGCAGGCGCAGCAGGAACGACGCCGCCACCTCGGGCGCCGCGCTGCGGCCGACGTACGCGGCGTCGCGCCCCTGCCGCACCACGCGCCACTCGTGCGCGCCCCGCGCGCTGGCCCCCACGCCCGCGGCGAACGGCGGCAGGTCGGCGTCGCGCAACTGGTCCACGCCCGGCAGCACCTGGCCGCCCCCGGACAGCGCGGCGATCTCCTCCGCCGCAACCAGCAGGTCGGCATGCACGCCCTGCTCCGCGGCATTGAGCTGCGTGCGGGCATCGACCTGGTGCGCCGCCAGCAAGGCCTCGCCTTCGGGCTGCGTGCGCACGCCGATCACGATCGCGGCCAGGACCAGGATCACGCCCGCCGCGAGCAGCACCCACAGCGTCTCGTGGCCGGCCCCGGCGGGTCTCACCACCTGGGTCGTCATGGCTGGATGTCGGCATGATCGACTTCGGCCGAGTGCTCGCCGCCGTCATCGAGGCGCACGAAGAACTCCCCCGACGGCCGCTTGAACTGCCAGGACGAATCGCCGCCCAGCGTGCCCTTCTCCAGCACGCGCTCGTCGTAGGCCATCACCTGCACCGGCATGCCGGCCGCATCGCTGCCGTCCGAGAATTCGGCCACGCAGCGCACCATGTCGCCGGCCGCGGGAGCGCAGCGCAGCAGCAGGCTGTGCGCCGAGGCGCGGCCGGGCAGCACGCCCGCCGCCACCACCACGAGGAACAGGGCCGGGAACCAGGAAGAAGGACGGGAAAAGCTTGAACGCATGGGCCAGAATCCAGCGGCATGCCCATCGATTGGCCGCGATCACGGCCAATCGATGGCTGCCAGAAAATATGAATGAGAATTATTCTGATTATATACAGGCCTGCATACCCTCCTGAGCACCATGACCCTCTCCCCGCCCCCTCCCGTCACCCACCAAGCCCTGCCGCCCGGCGTGGCCACCCTGGCCGACCACGAGCGGCTGGCACTGGCCCGGCTCGACGAGCCGACCCAGGCCTACCTGTTCGGCGCAGCGGGCGACGAGCTCACCCACGCGCGCAACCTCGAAGCCTGGCGCCAGCACGAGCTGCTGCCGCGCGTGCTCAAGCCGCTGGTGGGTGGACACACGCGGGTGAACCTGCTGGGCCGCACGCTGGCCCACCCGGTCCTGGTGGCGCCCATGGCGCTGCAGCGGCTGGCCCATCCGGACGGCGAGCACGCCACCGCACTGGCCGCGGCGGCGCTGGGCGCCGGGCTGGTGGCGAGCACCGAGGCCTCGGTGCCGCTGGAAGACATCGCCCGGCACGTCCTGCCGCAGCCCGGGCGCGGCCCGCTGTGGTTCCAGCTCTACCTGCAGCACGACCGCGGCTTCACCCGCGAACTGGTGCAGCGCGCCGAACGCGCCGGCTACGAGGCCCTGGTCCTCACGGTGGACGCGCCGGTACAGGGCGCGCGCGACCGCGAGCGCCGCTCGGGCTTCCGCCCGCCGGCCGGCGTCAGCGCCGTCAACCTCGCCGGCCTGCGGCCGCCGGCCCCGCGCGCGCTGCAGCCGGGGCAAAGCGCCCTGTTCGACGACCTGCTCACCCAGGCCGCAACCTGGGACGACCTGGCCTGGCTGCGCGCCATCAGCCGCCTGCCGGTGCTGCTCAAGGGCGTCCTGCACCCGGACGACGCCCGGCAGGGCGTCGCCTGCGGCGCGGCCGGCCTGATCGTGTCCAACCATGGCGGGCGCACGCTGGACACCGCCATCGCCACCGCGCGCGCCCTGCCCCGCATCGCCCAGACCGTGCAAGGCGATGCGCCGCTGCTGGTGGACGGCGGCATCCGCCGGGGCACCGACGTGCTCAAGGCGATCGGCCTCGGCGCCAGCGCGGTGCTGGTGGGCCGCCCGGTACTGCACGGCCTGGCCAATGCCGGCGCCACCGGCGTGGCGCATGTCCTCAGGCTCCTGCGCGACGAGCTGGAGATCGCGATGGCCCTGACCGGCTGCCGCACGCTGGCGGACGCCGCCTCGGTGCTGGCCGGGCGCCCCGATCCCGCCCGGTGACCTCCGGCTGCGGGGCCGTGGTCGAAAAAACGGACGCTTTTCCGGGATATTTTTTCGGGATTCGTGAGAATGCGAAACATTCTCGTTTAGAATGGCGACCTGTTTCCTGTCACACGCTGCCTCCGCCGTCCACGCGAAAGGATCTCCATGACCACAGGCCTTGCCGTTCTGGGTGCCAGTCTCGTGCTCATGCTCGGCGCGGCGTGGTGGATCTTTCGACACCGATAGCCGACCGTTCCTGCTCTTCTTCCTGCGCCGCTCCTTCACCGCCGGGCCCATCCATGGTCCGCGGCACCGCCGAGATCCCCGCCTGCCACCATGACCACCTCCAGCGCCCACCTGGACCCCCCCTACGCCACCACCACCGCGCCGCGCCGCATCAACCGGCGCCTGCTCGTGGTCGGCTCCGTGCTGGGGTTCCACCTGCTGGCCGTGTGGGCGCTGCAGACGGGCCTGCTGCGCCGCGCGGTCGAACTGGTGATCCCGGTCCAGGTGCTGGCCGAGATGATCGAACCGCCCAAGCCGGAGATCACGCCGCCCCCACCCCCTCCGCCTCCCCCACCGCCGGTTCGCCGGCCGCCGCCGCCCAAGCCGCAGCCGCGGCCGGTGGTCCAGCCCGAGCCCACGCCGCTGCCCGTGATCCAGCCCGAGCCGTCGCCGGCCGCGCCCGTGGTGGCGCCGCCGGAGCCCGCGCCGCCGGCCCCTCCCGCGCCGCCCGCTCCACCGGCGCCCCCAGCGCCCCCCGCACCGCCGGCCCCGCCCGCGCCACCGGCCCCGGTGGTGCTGCCGTCGAGCAGCGCCGACTACCTCAACAACCCGCCCCCGCCCTACCCCGCGCTGTCGCGCCGCATGGGCGAGCAGGGCAAGGTCGTGGTGCGCGCCTTCATCGAAACCAATGGCACGGCCAGCCGCGCCGAGGTCCGCACCTCCAGCGGCTACGAGCGGCTGGACCAGGCCGCCCTGCAGACCGTGCTGCGCTGGCGCTACGCGCCCGGCAAGCGCGGCGGCGTGCCCGAGGCCATGTGGTTCAACATCCCGATCAATTTCGTTTTGGAATAACCCACCGTTCTCCCAGGAGTCACACACATCATGGATCCGCAACTCGCATCAACGGGCCTGGCCCACGTCTGGACGCAGGGCGACTGGGTCACCCGCACGGTGGCCATCATTCTGCTGATCATGTCGCTGTCGACCTGGATCATCATCCTGTGGAAGGCGCTGGACCTGCGCGCCCAGCGCGCGCAGGCCAAGGGCGCCGAAGGCTTCTGGCACAGCGCCGATTTCGCCGATGGCCTGGACAAGCTGGGCCCGGCCGACGGCAACCCGTTCCGCGCCGCGGCCGTCGAAGGCCGCGAGGCGGCCCGCCACATCCTGCACAAGGACGGCCGCACCGGCCCCCAGTTGCACGACAGCCTGGACGTGAGCGACTGGGTCGAGCGCTCGCTGCGCAAGAGCGTGGACGACCACGCCGCCGGCGCGCAGAGCGGCCTGTCGGTGCTGGCCTCCGTTGCCTCCACCGCGCCCTTCGTGGGCCTGTTCGGCACCGTCTGGGGCATCTACCACGCGCTGATGGGCATCGGCGCGGCGGGCCAGGTCAGCATCGAGCGGGTGGCCGGCCCGATCGGCGAGGCGCTGATCATGACCGCGCTGGGCCTGCTGGTCGCCATCCCCGCCGTGCTGGGCTACAACGCCCTGGTGCGCGGCAACAAGAGCGTCAGCCACCAGCTCAACCGCTTCGTGCACGACCTGCACGCCTACCTCGTCACCGGCGCCCGGGTGACGACCGCCGGCAGCGACGGCAGCAGGGTGCTGCCGATGAAGAAATCCTCGTAAGCAAGGCACGGTCGCAAGGAAACGCCCCATGGCCATCGGAACCCAGCAAGACAGCGAAGACGTGATGAGCGAGATCAACATGATCCCGTTCATCGACGTCATGCTCGTGCTCCTGATCATCTTCATCATCACGGTTCCCGTGATCAAGCACTCGGTGAACATCGAGCTCCCGCAGGCCAGCGTCGAAAAGGTGCAGGACAAGCCGGAGAACATCCGCCTCGCGGTGGACGCCGACGGCGCCTACTACTGGAACGAGTTGCGCGTGGAGGACGAGGAATACAATCGCCGCCTGCAGGCCGCCGCGACCCAGGAGCCGCAGCCCGAGCTGCACATCCGCGGCGACAAGGCGGTGCGCTACGAACGCGTGGCCCTGGCCATGGCCGCGGCCCAGCGCGCCGGCCTGCGCAAGATCGGCTTCATCACCGAACCGACCGCGCCATGAACCCGACGCCGATGGCACCACCGCTGGCCGCCCAGCAGGCACAGGAAGCGCCGCCGCCGCAACCGGACGGAGACGATGGCGTCGACCACCGTGCCGACCCGCGGCCGCAGCACCTCCCGGTGCTGACGAGCGCGGCCCTGCTGCGCGGCCGCAAATCGGTGGCCATCGACCACAACGGCCTGCTCTACCGGCTCCAGACCACGCGCCAGGGCAAGCTGATCCTCACCAAGTAGGCCGACCTGAGCCGAACCATTTTTTCATCGTGGGGCGACCCCGGGGTCTCACTTTCCCCGGACGTCGTTTTTGGCCAGCCAAGGGACTTTCCGTCCCACTAGCCAGGCGTTTTTTCCACGCTCCGTTCGAAACGAGAGCCCACGCGCCCGCCGCCGGGCCGCCCCAAGGCGGACGCGGCGGCGAAGCGTGGGGGCTTTTTCACAGCCCGATGGCCGCCAGGCCGGCGCGCGCGATCTGCGCGTCCTCGGTCGACTTCACCCCGCTCACCCCCACCGCCCCCAGGCAGTGCCCGTCCTTGAGGATGGGCACGCCGCCTTCGAGCATGCCCTGCAGCGTGGGCGCGCTCAGGAACGACACGCGGCCTTGGTTGATGGTCTCCTCGTACAGCCGGCTCTCACGCCGGCCCAGGGCCGCGGTGTGCGCCTTCGCGGGGCCGATGTGGGCCGACACCGCCGGAGCGCCGTCCAGGCGCTGCAGCCACAGCAGGTGGCCGCCATCGTCCACGATCGCGATCGTGACCGCCCACTGGTTCTTCAGCGCTTCCGCTTCTGCCGCCGCCGCGATGCGCTTGACGTCGGCCATTTCGAGTACAGGCTTGTTTTTCATGAACTTGGTCCTAATTGGAGGATCGGAGAGCTGTGGCATGGCAGGGCCTTCGGTCCCGGGCATGCAATGCGAACGATAACGCGCTCATTGGCAGCGCCCAGGTCACAAGTGAGATGACCTCCGGGCAGGAAAGCCCCAAAAGCGTTGTTGATCCATTGCATTCCCTGGAAGCGGGGCCCCTACAATGCCGTTTCACCGGCTGCGCATGGCATTCCGCCGCGCAGGCACCCGACAGAGCCGTGTCAGATGATGAAGGAGATCACCACCATGACCGACCACGTACAGAACAGCGGCCGCTTCGGCACCGCCGTTTCCACCCGCGACGCGCAACGCAACAAGGTGATGCGCAACACCTACTGGCTGCTGGCGCTGTCCATGCTGCCCACCGTGCTGGGCGCCTGGATCGGCGTGCAGACCGGCATCACCGCCGGCTTGACCGGCGGCATGGGCCTGATCGTCTTCCTGGGCGGCGCCTTCGCCTTCATGTTCGCGATCGAGAAGACCAAGAACTCGGCCGCCGGCGTGCCCGTGCTGCTGGCCTTCACCTTCTTCATGGGCCTCATGCTGTCCCGCCTGCTGGCCATGGTGCTCGGCTTCAGCAACGGCGCCAGCCTGATCATGACCGCGTTCGGCGGCACCGCCGTCGTGTTCTTCGTGATGGCCAACCTGTCCACCGTGATCAAGCGCGACCTCTCCGGCCTGGGCAAGTGGCTGTTCGTGGGCGCGCTGGGCATCGTGATCGGCGCCATCATCAACGTCTTCGTCGGCAGCCCGGCCGGCATGGCCGTCATCGCCACCCTGGCGATCGTGATCTTCAGCCTCTACCTGCTGTACGACCTCAAGCGCATCGTGGACGGCGGCGAGACCAACTACATCAGCGCCACCCTGGGCCTGTACCTGAGCCTGTTCAACGTCTTCCAGAGCCTGCTGATGCTGCTCGGCATGTTCGGCGGCGACCGGGACTGACGCCCTCTTCCCCTCCCAAAAAAGGACCTTCGGGTCCTTTTTTGCTGCCGGATCGCGCGCCCTGAAGAGGCAGCGACCCGGCAGCGGCGGAGCGCGGGGGATTTCCTGTTGGCGTCAGGCGAGGGCCCGGCCCTCGAATCGGTCACGGATGGCGGCCCCGGAAGGGCATCAAGTTCGCCGGAAAAGCGCCGAAACAAGGCTGAACGATCCTTGCCGCCAGCCCATGCGAATCCCTGCCCTGACCTTGACTCTGCTGAGCGCCGCCGTGCTGACGAGCGGCTGCGATGCGCTGGGCATCGAGACGGCCACGCAGATCAACGCCCGCAAGGAAGCCGAGGGCAAGGCGATCGGCAGCGCCTGCCGCCACGCCGTGCGCAGCATCGAGGACTGCTTCCTCGGCAACCCCCGCGCCGGCAAGGCGGCCGTGTTCGCGGGCTGGAAGGACATGGACGAGTACATGCGCGAAAACGCCATCGTCGGCATGCCCTCGCAGCCCGATGCGGCGGCCGCGCAGCCTGCGGCATCCGCACCGGATGGGCCGGCCTCCCGCCGGCCATCCTGACGCCACCACCCGCGCAGCCCTCCTGCCGATCGGGGGCGGAAAGATCCGAGGAGCGCGAGGCTATCGGCCGTTGGCCAGCCAGTCTTGCAGCCGCTTGCGAATTTCGAACTTCTGGATCTTTCCCGTCGCCGTCTGCGGCAGCTCCGGCTGGAACACGATCTGCTTGGGCACCTCGAACGCCGCGAGGCGCGCCCTGCAGAAGTCGATGAGCTCCGCCTGCGTCGCCACGCCGCGGGTGACGACCACGGCCACCACGGCCTCGCCCCAGCGGGCATCGCTGATGCCGACGACCGCGGCGGCCGCCACCTCGGGGTGGGACAGCAGGCAACGCTCGACCTTCACCGACGAAACGTTTTCCCCGCCGGACTTGACGATGTCTTTCTTCCGGTCCACGAAGAGCAGCAGATCGTCCTCGTCGTAGCGCCCCAGATCGCCGGAGTGGAACCAGCCGCCGCGGAATGCCTGACGCGTGGCCGCCTCGTCGCGGTAGTAGCCCTCCATCAGCATCGGCCCCCGATAGACGATCTCGCCCACCGACCCATCGGAAACGAGCCGGCCATCGTCGGCCATGACCGCGACTTCCACCAGAGGCAGTGCGCGCCCCCAGTAAGCACCGTTCTTGGCCAGTTGATGCTCCGGAGCGAACACCACGGTCGGCGGATAGGCCTCGGTTTGCCCGCTGGTGAGCGCGAAGCGCGCCTTTCCAAAGGCCGCCATCGCTTCGCTCAGCGTCTCCTGCCCCATGGGGGCCATTGCATACAGGCAGAACGCGAGGCTGCTCAGATCGCTGGTCGAACGCGTCGGTTCCGCCAGCAGCTCACGGTACATCGCAGGCAGCGCGAACAGCCAGGTGATCCGGTGGCGGCCGATGGCGGCCAGAAGCGCCCTGGCGTCAAAACGCTCGAAGATCACCACCGTGCCGCCGGCCACCAGCGTGCCGCAGCTAATGGAGAGCTGCCCGCAGTGAAACAGCGGCAGGATCGCGGTGGCTACGGTGCTGTCGCGCACCTCGCCGGCGAAGGCGTTGTGCAGCGCGCCCACCGTCACGTTCAGGTGCGAGAGCATTGCGCCTTTGGGGGCGGAGGTCGTGCCGCTCGTGTACATGATCATCGCCACATCGCGCGCCTCGATGCGGCATGCCGGCTCCTCCGCCGATTGCCCGGCCGCGAGCGTGGTGAGGCCGGGGCATCCGGCACCATCTGCCCCTTGCAGCGCAAACACGCGACGCGCGTCCCCATCCAGCAGCCGGGTCAGGCGTTCCAGCGCCGACGCATCGGCGAAAACCGCGCTGACGTCCGCGTGTTCCAGCACGTACATCAGGTCGGCATCCGGCAGAGCGGGATTGACCGGACAGGCAATGGCGCCCGCCTTGGCGATCGCGAAGTACAGGACCAGAAAATCGATCGAGTTGCACCCCAGCATCGCCACCTTGCGGCCACGGCCCAATCCATGGGCAAGCAGGCCTCGCGCCAGGCGATTGCTGTCCTCGTTCAGCCGGACATAGCTGAGCCGGCGCTCACCCATGATGAGCGCCGTTTTCGCCGGCGTGCGCCGCGCGCCGCGCCGGACGATGTCTCCCACGCTGATGCGGCGCGCAGCGCCGGTGGCTTCCTCGATTGACGCATCAGCCGGTGTCCAGGGCGCATTCATCGCTGTGTCTCCACAACAGCGTGCTGCCGCCGCGACTGGAAGCCCGCCACGGCATCGCGGTGCGCCCCGGTACCGAAGCACGCCCTCTCAAGCGCCAGGGAGGTGTCGAGCGTGAGATTGGCGGCTGCGCGCAGGTGCTTGTTCAGCACGAACTTGGTCGCCCTTATCGCCATCTGATGGCCCTGCGCGAGCCGCCGGGCCATTCCGGCCGCGCGGGACAGCAGATCCTCAGGACCCACCACGTGGTTGACTAGGCCCAGGCGTTCGGCCTCGCGCGCAGAGACGGGGTCGCCCGTCATCAGGTATTCCTTGGCGCGGGCCATGCCGCACAGCCAAGGCCAGATGACGGCACCGCCATCGCCCGCCGCAATGCCCGCCAGCACGTGCGTATCGGCCAGTACCGCATCCTCGGCGGCGTAGATCACGTCGCTCAACAGGGCAAGGGTAGCCCCCAGGCCCATGGCACGGCCGTTCACGGCGGCCACGATGGGCTGGGGCACTTCCAGCATGGCCAGCACGATCTGGCGCGCCTCGTCGAACAGCAGATCGAGCGCGTCCGGGGTCATGGCCGAAAACCAATCGATGTCGCCACCCGAGCAGAACGCACGGCCGTGGCCGGTGAGCAGGACCGATCGAACGCGGCCATCGCGCGCGACGTCCGGCCAGAGATTCGCCATCTCGGTGTGCAGCGCCGCGTCCACAGCGTTGAGTTTCTGCGGCCGGTGAAAGGCGACGGTCAGCACGCCATCGTCCAGCGAGAAGCGGATATGCCGATAGTTGTCGGTCCACATGGTCAAGGTCCTTCAGGAAGCGAGGAAACCACCGTCGGCGGCCACTGCCGCACCGGTGACGAAGGAGGCCGCGTCCGAGGCGAGCCAAAGCGCAACGGCGGCGACTTCTTCGGCACGGGCCAGGCGGCGCAGCGCGCTGCGCTCCAGCTTGGCCCGCAGCGCCGATGCGGAGATGGGCGAGGTATCGCCGCGCACCAGCGGGGTGTCGGTAAAACCGGGGCAGATCGCATTCACGCGGATGGACCGGGGTCCGTATTCCAGAGCCGCCGAGCGGGTCAGGCCGATCACGCCGTGCTTGGCCGCGCTGTACGCACTGCCGCCCGCGACGCCGCGCAGCCCGAAGATCGATGCACAGTTGACGATCACTCCGCCATGCGCCTGCATCGCCGCGATCTCGTGCCGCATGCAGTGATAGGTGCCGTGGAGATTGACCGCCATCACCTCGCGCCAGGCGTCGGGATCGCAGTCCATCAGCTTGTCGGCAGGCCCTGCGATCCCGGCGTTGTTGAAGGCGATGTCGAGACGGCCGAAATGCTCGACGGTGGCGCGAACCAGCGCGGCGCATTGCGCATCGTCCTTCACATCGGCCAGGTGGAAGAACGCACGTGCCCCGGCGGCTTCGACCAGCCGCGCGGTTTCGGCCGCTCCCGCTCGGGAGACATCGCTGATCGCCACGTGCAAGCCCTGGCGGGCCCAGGCGAGTGCGGCCGCGCGACCAATGCCGGAGGCGCCCCCAGTGACGAGCACCACGCGCACCGCCGTTCGCGTCGACCCATCGCTCATCGGCTGCGCTCCGAAACACCGAACGCAAGGGTGCTCATCCGGATGTCTCCCGGTACAACTCGCGCCCGATCAGGATGCGGCGGATTTCCGACGTGCCCGCGCCGATTTCATAGATCTTCGCGTCGCGCCACAGCCGACCGGCCGGGTAGTCGTTGACATAGCCGTTGCCGCCCAGGATCTGGATGGTCTGGCCGGCCGCATGCGTCGCCCGCTCGGCGGCATGCAGGATCGCCGCCGCTGCCTGCTTGCGGAATGCCGCCGTTTCCGCGGGATGATCATCCATGGCGCGCGCCACCTCGTACACCAAGGCCCGTGCGCTCAGCCAGGCGGTATACATATCGGCGAGCTTCGCCTGGATGAGCTGGAACTCGCCTATCGGCTGACCAAACTGCTGCCGCTGATGAGCGTAGGCGGTGGCCAGTTCGAGGCTGGCAGCCAGGATGCCCAGCGGCCCCGCCGCCATGACCACACGCTCGTAGTCGAGGCCGGACATCAGCACACGCACGCCTTCGTCGGCCTCCCCGAGGACGTTGTCGAGCGGGACTTCGCAATTGTCGAACACCAACTCGCAGGTGTTGGACCCGCGCATGCCGAGCTTGTCCAGCTTGGCGCCGCACGAGAAGCCGGGGAACCCCCGCTCGACGATGAAGGCGGTGATGCCGCGCGAACCGCGCGACGGATCGGTCTTGGCGTAAACGACCAGCGTGTCCGCATCCGGACCGTTGGTGATCCACATCTTGTTCCCATTGAGGACCCATCGGTCGTTGCGGCGCTGCGCGCGCAGCCTCATGGACACCACATCCGACCCCGCGGAAGATTCGGACATGGCCAGCGCGCCCACCGCCGTCCCATTGACGAGCGCAGGCAGGTAGCGGCGTTTTTGCTCAGGCGTGGCGAAGCGCCGGATCTGGTTGACGCAGAGGTTCGCGTGCGCGCCGTAGGACATGCCCACCGCGGCGCTGGCGCGTGATATCTCCTCCATCGCCACGACCTGCGCCAGGTAACCCTGCGCCAAGCCTCCATAGTCTTCGTCCACCGTGATGCCCAACACACCCAGTTCACCCAGGCGCGGCCACAGGTCGCGGGGAAAGTCGTTGGCGGCCTCGATCGCCGCGGCCCTCGGCCGCAACTGCGCATCGCAGAAGCTGCGCACGGCGTCGCGCAGCATGCGCAGCGGTTCATCGGCGCCGCGCTCCAGAAGTCCGGCTTCCATGCCTCTCAGCCTTCGAACCGGCGCAGTACCGTGCCCGGCGGACGGCCGCGTACCGGTCGTGGCCCGCCAGCGTCGGCCACCTGCACGCCATTGACCCAGACACCTTCAACGCCGATCGCCGGCGTCCGGATGCGGGTGGCTTGCGCGGGAAGGTCGAAGCAGCGGGTCTTGGCGCCGATTGCCACCGTCGAGGGGTCGAACAGCAGCAGGTCCGCCGCCATGCCGGGCGCCAACCGACCGCGCTCGGGCATGCCAAAAAGATCGGCCGGCTGGCTGGTGAGCCTGCGCACGGCTTCGGGCAGCGACAGCACGCCGAGTTCGCGCACCCAGCGCCCCAGCAGATCCAGGCCGAACCCGGCCTCGCACAGGAAACTCAGGTGCGCACCGGCATCGCCGAGCGAGATCTGGTTGTCGGGCTGGCACAGGATGCGTCCGACCGCTTCGGTGTCGTAATTGGAGAACTCCATCGTGAAGACGGTTCGCAGGTCTTCGCTCAGCGCCAGGTCGAGCAGGCAGTCGAATGGATGCACGCCTTGCGCCGCCGCCAGCGCACCGATGGACTGGCCCTCCAGGTGGCCATGAGCGGGCAGTGCCGTCTCGCCGATGCACAGCTTCATCCAGTCGCCACGAAAGACCCGGCTGGCCGAGGTTTCGCGCAATTCCTCCTTCATCGCCTCGCGAAAGCCAGCGTCCGCATAGACGCGCGCCAATGCCTGCGCCCCTTGCGAGTCCGCGGCTTCCACCGCCGGGCGCCAATGCGCGAACGCCTCGAACGGGTACGGGTTGAGCAAGGTGAAGTCCATGCACATGGGCAGGCAGGAGCATTGCCCATAGAGCATGTGTCCCCGCGCGCGCGCGGCGGCGATCTGCTCGAGTTCGTCGAACACCTTTCCAGGCGCCGAGACATGGTGCCGCATGGACGACACCAGCATCGGCCGACCGCTGGCCGCCGCCACGGCTTCGAGATCGGCGATGGAAGTGCCCGCACCCTTGACCACCATCAGCATGCCCCGGCCCGCCCTGCCAACCGCGCGCGCCAGTTCGCGATGCTCCACCTCATCCGCCAGCCGAGACGGCATGGGCGCGCCACCGTCGCCGATGTGCTGCTCGTGCGTAGAGGTCGAGAATCCAGCCGCGCCGGCGACGATCGCCTCGTGCACCAGCCCAGCCATCGCCGCGATCTCCGCATCGGTGGCCGCGCGGCGGCTGGCCTCGTCGCCCATCACATACAGGCGCAGCGCCGAGTGACCCAGGTATACGGCGACATTGGGCACCACGCCACGGCCCTGCAGCATGTCCAGATACTGCGGGAATGTCTCAAAGTCCCAGCGGATGCCCGCGCGCAGGGAGTCAAGCGCCATGCCCTCGACCCGCATGAAGCTGCGCATCAACGATTCACGGTGTTCGGGCCGGCAAGGTGCGAGGGTGAAGCCGCAATTGCCCATGACCACCGTGGTGACGCCGAGCGCAGGAGACGGATCGCAGCCAGCGTCCCACGTGACCTGCGCGTCGTAATGCGTGTGCGCGTCGATGATGCCGGGCATCAGCGCCAGGCCCCGCGCGTCCACGGTCTCCGCCGCTTCGCCGGACGTTTCGCCCACCGCCACGATGCGGCCGCGGCTTACCGCCACCGCACCGAACCGGGCCTCGGCGCCCGTGCCATCGTGGATCCAGGCGTTCTTGATCAACAGGTCGTGCATATCGTTTCCCGACGGGCAGGGCGCCAGCGCGCCCTGCGTTCCATGGTGTCAGGCGTCGAACTTCATTCCGCGCTTGGCGACAAGTTCGGCCCACATCGCCCGCTCACGCGCGGCGGCAATGCGAAGTTCCTCGGGTGTGCTGGCAGACGGCTGCAGCGACAGCGACTGGAATCGCTCCACCATGTTTGGGCTTCGGGTAATGGCATTGAACTCGGTGTTCAGGCGCTTCACCACCGCCTCCGGCGTACCTGCAGGCACCCAGATGCTGTACCAGCCCGGAACCACGTAGTCGGGCAGAAACTCCGTCATCGTCGGCACGTCGGGCAGATCGGCGAGCCGGTTCGCGCCCGTGATCGCCAATGCCTTGACCCGGGATGCCTTGATGAGCGGAATGCCGGTGGCATAGGGCTCCAGCTTCATGTCGATGATGCCTGAGAGAAGGTCGGGCGTATGGTTGCCCTTGTAGGACACCGCCATCATCTGCGTGCCGGTCCGCTCCATGAACAGCTCGCCGGCGAGGTTGGCCACGCTTCCGGGCCCTGTGGTGCCGAACTTCACACTGCCGGGCCTGGCCTTCGCAAGTGCGATCCATTCGCGCACGTTGTTCGCCGGAAAGTTGTTGTTGGCGATCCAGATGTAGGCGCCGTCAGCGATCTTCGCCACCGGACTCATGTCCCGTTCGACGTCGTAGGACAGATTCGGGATCGTGTTCGGGTTGACGGAAACCAGTTGGTTGAAGCCGAAGATGATGGTGTGGCCATCGGCCCTGGCTTTGAGCGCCTTCTGCGTGCCGATCAGGCCGCTGGCGCCTGGCACCGTGTCCACCAGAACCTGCTGGCCGAGCACCTCGGACAGCCGCTGCGCATAGACGCGCGCAAGGATGTCGGGCCCGCTGCCCAGTGGGGCCGGCACGATCATGATCACCGGCCTGTCCGGGTAGGCGCTCTGGCCGCGTGCACCAGCGGCGACGAAGGCGGAGGCTGCGGCGGACGCCACCAGGGCCCGGCGAGTGATGCGCCCGCTCATGACTGCCCCTCGAACACCGAGCCTTCGACGTCGCTCGGCGCCCGGAAGTTCGGCAGCCGCTTGAGCTTGCCCGCGTCATCGAGTGCCAGCCCCGTTTCGCGCGCGGCCCGGTCGAGCACATCGGAATGCCAAGCCACGCCGCCGCCACCGGTATCGCCCGCCACCACCGCCAACAGAGTCAGTTCGAAATCGTTGCGATTGCGAAAGGTGCGCATGACATCCACGGGCACCGAGATGACGTCCAGCGGGCCGAGCCGGATTTCCTCAGCGCCTTCGCCCACCTGGATGTGCAGATCGCCATTGATCGGCACGAACACCTCCTGCGTCCGGTGCGAATGCATGTGCGCGCCGCCACCGGGCGGCAGCTTGAGATAGGACAGGGTGAAGCCATGGTTCTCGGCGATGGGTGACCGCATCGCGGGATCTTCCGCCATGCCGGTGCCGATGACCTTCAGGTTCTGCTTGCGGCCGCCGGGCAGCAGGGAATCGACGAACGCAAGGGAGAAAGGCTTCAGATCGGCAAAGCGCGCAACGCGGCTTGCCTCGATCTCGTGGGTATTCATGACATGTCTCCTGTTGGGTTGGTGCCGCCTGTGTGCGGTCTAGAAAAAGTCTAGGGACTTCCCATCTATCGAAGAAGTGCATTCTTTGTATAGAGTTCATTCATAGAATGAATTACCTGGCAAATACCGGCACTTCTCTTCGATGGAATATCCACATGCCAATCAACCTGCGCCGATTCGACCTGAACCTGTTGGTGGTACTGCAGACGCTGATGGAGGAGCGCAATGTGACGCGCGCGGCGTGCCGGCTCAATCTCAGCCAGCCTGCACTCAGCCATGCGCTGGCGCGCTTGCGCGAAGCGGTCGGTGATCCACTGCTCGTGCGCCATCAGGGCCGCATGGTGCCGACGCCGCTCGCCCTGCGGCTTCAGATACCGCTGCAGGAAGTGCTCGGGCGCCTGGGCGGACTGCTCGCGGTTCATGACGAGGTTGATCCCGTGAACATCTCGGAAACCTTCCGCATGGGGCTCTCGGGCTACTCCGAATTCATCCTGATGTCGCCGCTCAGCCGCCATTTTCTCGAGGTGTCACCGCGGTTGCAGTGCGTGGTGCGGCCGTTGGACCTCGAGCGTTTTTCGGAGCATCTCGCAGAGGGAACGATCGACGTGGCTGCGGGCTATGTCTCGGCCGTCGACCATCCTGAGCTGCTCGAAGAGGTGCTGCTGGAAGACCGCTACGTGTGCATCGCGCAGGGCGGACGCGGGGGCTTCAGGGGCCGGCTCACGATGGAGCGCTATCTCGCCCTGCCGCACGTGCTGATCGCACAAAGCGGCGCACCGGCCGGCACGCCCGACCAAATCCTGGCCAGCCAGGGTTTGCGGCGCCATATCGCCGTTGCGACGCTCCACTACCACACGGCCGCCCAGATGGTCGCCGAGACCGATCTGCTGCTGACGACATCCAGGCTGGTGGCACGCAAACTCTGTGAAAGCCTGCCGCTCCGACTGCTGGACCCCCCGTTCCAACTGCCGCCCATCGTGCTGCGGCAGATCTGGCACATGCGCACCCACGCCGACCCGGTGCACCAGTGGCTGCGAGACTGCGTGCGAGCAGCGGCCAGGGCCGCGGACTAAGCACCGAAGCCCCGCAGGGGCGTCACCTTTCGAACACCGCCATGCTCTCCACGTGCGCGGTGTGCGCGAACATGTTGACCACGCCGGCTGCCGTGCAGCGGTAGCCGGCCTGGTGCACCAGCAGCCCCGCGTCGCGCGCCAGCGTCGCCGGGTTGCAGCTCACGTAGACGATGCGCTGCGGCGGCGCCCAGCCGCCTGTTCCGGCGAGCGAGGGGTCCTGGTGCAGGTCGGCCAGCGCCTTGGCGAGCGCGAACGCGCCTTCGCGCGGCGGGTCGACCAGCCACTTGTGAGCGGTGCCGTCCGCCGCCAGCCGCTCGGGCGTCATCTCGAAGAGATTGCGCGCGGCGAACGTGGTGGGCGCCAGCGGCCGGCCCTGGCGTTCGTGGTGACCCGCCAGGTTCTCGCGCGCCCGCGCGACCAGGGCCTCGCTGCCCTCGATGCCCAGCACCTCGCCGGCCCGGGTGGCGATCGGCAGGGTGAAGTTGCCCAGGCCGCAGAACCAGTCGATCACGCGCTCGTCGCGCCGCGCATCGAGCAGGCGCAGCGCGCGCGACACCAGCACCCGGTTGATGAACGGGTTGACCTGGGTGAAGTCGGTCGGCTTGAAAGGCATGACGACGCCGAACTCCGGCAGCGCGTACGACAGCACCAGCCCGCCCTCGTCGAGCCGCCTCACGGTATCGGGCCCCTTGGGCTGCAGCCACCATTGCACGCCGTGCCGCTCGCCGAAGGCGCGCAGGCGCGCCAGGTCGCCGCCGCTCAGGGGCTCCAAGTGGCGCAGCACCAGGGCGGTCACACCGTCGCCGCAGGCCAGTTCGATCTGCGGGCAGGTCTCGCGCGCGTCCATCGCGTGGATCAGCGCGCGCAGCGGCACCAGCAGTTCGCTCACGTGCGCCGGCAGCACCGGGCACACGCGCATGTCGGCCACGTAGCGGCTCTTGCGCTCGTGAAAGCCGATCAGCACCTCGCCCTTCTTGTGCACGTAGCGCACCGACAGGCGGGCGCGGTGCCGATAGCCCCAGGCGGGCCCCTCGATCGGGCGCAGCAGGGTCTCGGCCTTCACCTTGCCCAGGTGCCAGAGGTTGTCCTCCAGCACGCGCTGCTTGATCGCGACCTGCGCGCTGGCGTGCAGGTGCTGCATCTTGCAGCCGCCGCACGCGCCGGCGTGCAGGCCGAAGTGCGGGCAGCCGGGCCGGGTGCGCTGCGGCGACTCGCGGTGCACCGCGGTCACGGTCCCCGCCTCCCACTGGTTCTTGCGGCGGTGCACGCTCACGCTGACCGTCTCGAACGGCAGCGCGCCCTCGATAAACACCACCTTGCCGTCCGGGCGGTGGGCGATGCCCTGGGCCTCGATGTCGAGGGACTCGACGTCCAGCCAGCCCTCAGGCCGGCCGGGCTTGGCGGAGCCTGGCGATGTGTCGTCGGGCAATGGCATCAGGCCCAGGCCTTGAGGTACTCGTCCCAGTGCGGCTCAGCGGGCGCGAGCTGGTCCAGCGTGGCCTTGACCATGGCGATCTCCTGCCCGTACTCGGCCTCGGTGAAGCCGCCGCGCATCTTCTGGAAGCGGCAGTACACCAGGTAGGTGTTCATCACGTCGGTCTCGCAGTAGCGCCGGATCTCCTCGGTCTGCCCGGCGAGGTACTGCGCGTAGACCTGCGAGCCATCCATGCCGAGCTTGCCGGGAAAGCCGCACAGCTTGGCCATGGCGTCCAGAGGCGCGTTGTTCTTGGGCGAGTACATGGCCAGCAGGTCCATCAGGTCCAGGTGGCGCATGTGGTACCGGCCGATGTAGTTGTTCCACTTGAACTCACGGTCGTCCTCGCCCATGTCCCAGTACTTGTTGGCCTCCAGGCCGTGGCGCAGGCCGCGGTAGTGCAACACGGGCAGGTCGAAGCCACCGCCGTTCCAGCTCACGAGCTGGGGCACGTGCTTTTCGATCGCCTGGAAGAAGCTCTGGATGACCCGGCCTTCGCTCTGGCAGTCCTTGTCGACGAAGGAGTGGATGCGCAGGCCTTCGGCGTTGCGGAACACGCAGCTGATGACCAGCACGCGCTGCAGGTAGAGCGGCATGAAGTCGCTCTGGCCCTTCTCCTTGCGCTCGGCCACCCACTCGGCGTGCACCTGCTCGTCGCTCAGCTCGGTGCCGGCCGCGCGCAGCGCGCGCAGGCCATCCACGTCGGGGATGGACTCGATGTCGAAGACGAGAACGGGCCAGGCCATGCGGGGCCCGGCTCAGCGCTTGGGCAGATGCGAGAGCGGATCGACCGGCTTGCCCTGGCGGCGCACCTCGAAGTGCAGCTTCACGCGATCGGTGTCGCTGCTGCCCATCTCGGCGATCTTCTGGCCCTGGCGCACCGCCTGGTCCTCGCGCACCAGCAGGGCCTGGTTGTGCGCGTAGGCGGTGAGGTAGGTGTTGTTGTGCTTGAGGATGATCAGATTCCCGTAGCCCCGCAGGCCGGCCCCGGCGTAGACCACGCGCCCATCGGCCGCCGCAACCACCGGGTCGCCGATCCGGCCGGCGATCGAGATGCCCTTGTTGCTGGTCTCGTCGAACGGCGTGATCACCGTGCCCTGGGCCGGCCAGACGAAGGTGATCTCGTCGGCCCCGGCGCTCGGCGGCGCGGGCGTGGCCGGGGCCGCGGCGGGCGGCAGCGGCGTGGGCGGTGCGCCGGGCTCGGTCAGCGGGCGCGGCACCACGCCCGCGCTGGCCACCGGGCTGGTGGTGGGCCCGGCGGGCGGTGCCGCCGGCGCGGTGGCCGCCGTCGTGGGCGCTGCCGCCCCGGGCGGCGCCACGCGCAGCACCTGCCCCACTTCGAGGGTATTGGCGTTCGGCAGGTTGTTCCAGGCCTGGACGTCGCGCCAGTTCTGGCCGTGCTCGAGCGCGATGCGGAACAGCGTATCGCCCGGCTTCACGGTGTAGTAGCCGGGCTTGCCCGCGTTCTCGCTGCCCGGCAGCGCCACCGGCGCGGCAGTCTCGCCCGGGCGCACCACCATGCCCCGGTCTTCGACCGGCGCGGGCCCGGACACCCGGCGCGTGGAACAGCCGGCCACGACCAGCGCAGCGGCCAGGACGGTCATGACCGCGGCACCCCGCCACGCCGGATGCCCCACGCGACGGGACCGGTCCGACTGCTGGAAAACACGCTCGTTCATGAAAACTCCCACCATTGGCGAAGGGCCCGTGCTGCCTTTTGGAGCACGCACCCCATGAAAAAATGCTGCGCCGTTCGATGCGAACGCCAGCTTATGCAAGCCCCGATTTTAGAGGCACAAACCGCACCGCCTCGAGCACCGAGCGCACCACCCCTGCAGGGGTCTTCTCCAGCACCACGAGGTGCTGCCCTCCCCCTGCGCCAGCCGTGGCCGGCGCCACCAGCCGCCCGCCCACGGCGAGCTGCTCGACCCACGCCGGCGGGATGTCGTCGCCACCCGCGGCGGCGATGATGCCGGCATACGGCGCGCCGCGCGCGAAGCCCAGCATGCCATCGCCGAACAGCAGGTGCAGGTTGGGCACGCGCAGCGGGCGAAGGTTCTCGCGCGCCTTCTCGTGCAGCCCGCGCAGACGCTCGATGCTGTAGACCTCGCGCGCCACGTGGCTGAGCACGGCCGCCTGGTAGCCGCAGCCGGTGCCGATCTCCAGCACGCGGCCGAGCTTGCCGTCGCCGCGCCCCTGGCACAGCAGCTCGACCATGCGCGCCACCACGCTCGGCTTGGAAATCGTCTGCCCCAGGCCGATCGGCAGGCTGGTGTCCTCGTAGGCCTGGTTGACGAGCGCCGTGTCGACGAAGCGGTGGCGTTCCACCGCGCGCAGCGCCGCCAGCACGCCCGGGTGGCCCACGCCCTGGTCTTCGATCCGGCGCACCATGGCCAGGCGAACGGCCAGCGAGTCCATGCCGACGCCGCCGGGCGCCGCCTGGCCCGGTGCCGCGGGCGCGGGCCGCACCGGCGGCGGCGCCGGCACGGCGGGGTCCAGCCGGGCCGGAAAACCGGGCCGGGGCCGCGGGGCCGGGGCGCGTTGCTGCGGGGGCGCAGGCAGGCCGCGCTTCACGAGGCCACGCCTTTCGCCTCGCCCTGCCCCGCCTCTCGGGTGCCAGCGAGGGTGGCCGAGAGGCTGGCGGCGGCCGGCACCCAGTAGGGCAGGCGCTCGTGGTCGGTCAGGTCCACCTGCAGCGGCGTGATGGTGGCATAACCCTGCAGCGTGGCGTGGAAATCGGTGCCGTCGGCGTCGTCCTTGGCCTTGCCGGCACCGCCGATCCAGTACATGGTGTCGCCGCGCGGGTTGGTCTGCGAGATCACCTTCTCGGCCGCGTGCCGGCGGCCCAGGCGCGCCACCTTGAAGCCGCGGATCTGCTCCAGCGCAAGGCTGGGGATGTTCACGTTGAGCAGCCAGGGATCGCTGCGCGGCGCGGCCGCCTCGCCCAGCGACGGCAGCAGCTGCTCCACCAGCCACGCCGCGACCTGTGCCGCCGCGTCGAGGTGCGCCCAGCCTTTGTCGGTCAGGGAAAAGGCGATCGCCGGAATGCCGAACAGGTAGCCTTCCATCGCCGCGCCGACGGTGCCCGAGTAGATCGTGTCGTCGCCCATGTTGGCGCCGTTGTTGATGCCCGAGACCACCAGGTCGGGCCGGTAACCGAGCAGCCCGGTGAGCGCGATGTGCACGCAGTCCGCGGGCGTGCCGTTCACGTACCGGAAGCCGTTGTGCGAGGTGTGCACGTACAGCGGGGAATGCAGCGTGAGCGCATTGGACTTGGCGCTGTTGTTGTGCTCGGGCGCCACCACCTCGACCTCCACCCCGGCCAAGCCCTTGAGGGCGTCGTGCAGCGCCACGATGCCGGGCGCCTGGTAGCCGTCGTCGTTGGAGATCAGGATCTTCATGGCGGCGATTCTAGGGGACGCGGGCCGACTATCATGGGCCGTTTCACCGTTCAAAACCCCTTCAAACCCCATTCACCGACGAGGAGAAGACGCCATGCAAGCCTGGCTGTGCGAGAACCCCGTGGGCGTCGAGGCGCTGGCCTGGAAGACGCTGCCCACACCCGAGCCGAAGGCAGGCGAGGTGCTGATCGAGATCCAGGCCGCCAGCCTGAACTTCCCCGACCTGCTGATCGTGCAGAACAAGTACCAGTTCAAGCCCGACCTGCCCTTCGTGCCGGGCTCGGAGTTTGCCGGCGTGGTGCGCGCGGTGGGCGAAGGCGTGACGCAGTTGCAGGTGGGCCAGGGCGTGGCCTGCCTGAGCGGCACCGGCGGCTTCGGGACCCACACGGTGGCCCCTGCGGCGCAGTGCCTGCCGCTGCCGCCGGGGTTCCCGCCCGTGGACGCGGCCGCCTTCATCATGACCTACGCCACCTCCTGGCACGCGCTCATGGACCGGGCCGCGCTCCAGCCGGGCGAGACCGTGCTCATCCTGGGCGCGGCGGGCGGCGTGGGCACGGCCGCGATCCAGATCGCCAAGGCCGCCGGGGCACGGGTGATCGCGGCCGCCTCAAACGACGAGAAATGCGAGACCTGCCGGCAGCTCGGCGCCGACGCCACCCTCAACTACGGCGTGCACACCCCGCAGCAAGGCCTGCGCGAGGCGATCAAGCAGCTCACCGACGGCCAGGGCCCCGACGTGGTCTACGACCCGGTGGGCGGCGACTTCGCCGAGCCGGTGTTCCGCTCCATCGCCTGGCGCGGGCGCTACCTAGTGGTGGGCTTCGCCGGCGGCCCGATCCCGCGCCTGCCGCTGAACCTGGCGCTGCTCAAGGGCGCGAGCATCGTGGGCGTGTTCTGGGGCGATTTCTCGCGCCGCGAGCCCGAGGCCAACGCCCGGGCCATGCAGGCGCTGACCGGGCTGTACGCGCAGGGAAAGATCAAGCCGGTGATCGACCAGGTCCTGCCGATGGCCGAGCTGCCCAAGGCCTACGCCACCATGGGCGCGCGCTCGGTCCGGGGCAAGCTGGTGCTGAAGAATTGAGGACTCCCCCCTGCGCCGCTGCGCGGCTTCCCCCCTCTCTGGCGCGCCGCTGCGCGGCGCTTGGAGGGGGGACGACAGCTTGGGCCGGCGGAGCCGGACCCTTGCTGTCTCTGGGTTTGGGGGTTCTGCTTCTGGCGTTCCGGATCGTTTCTAATCGAGGGTTTTCCTGGCCTTAGTGCTGGCGGCGAATGCCTGCCTGGGAGCGAGTGCCGAAAGAGGCTTTTGGCCGAACGAATGTTGTTGCGCCGTCATCATTTCCATCCATCCTCGTCGTCCGCGCTGGCGCGGCTGCTGTCCGCATGGGGCGTCTGTGGTGACGACAGCCGTGCCGAAGCTGAGGACACGGCCCAGCACCTGGGCCGGTGGCTGGGCGTGCCCGACGCCATCCGGCTGCACGCGGCCCACCAGTCGCTGCCGGGCCTGGATGGCGCGGCGGCACGCCGGGCGGCCATTGACGTGCCGGCGCTGGAGGAGCAGAGCCGCCAACTGCGCCAGGTGCTGGAGCAGGCCATCCGCGGCGAGAACCCGCTGCGCGACCCCCTGGCCCGCACGCGCGCCGGCCAGGATGCGAGCGAGGAAGCCCAAGGCGTGCACGCCCTGCTGCACCAGCGCCACCTGGAGCTGCAGCGGCGCATGGAGCTGCGCATCGATGCCCTGCGCGCCCATCTGCGCCAGGTGCTGTCGCGGGCCGCGCCCGCGCTGGCCCGCCTGGCCGTGCTGGACGCCCTCATGGACGACGCGCTGAGCGCCCGCGAGCGCAAGCTGCTGGCCGCGCTGCCGCAGGTGCTCGAACGGCGCTTCCACGCGCTGCGCAAGCAGAGCACGGGCACGCACGACGAGGAAACCGCCGCGCCCGCGGACTGGCTGGCGGCCTTCGTGCGCGACTGGCAGTCGCTCCTGCTGGCCGAGCTGGACGCGCGGCTGCAGCCGGTCGCGGGCCTGCTCGAAGCCCTGCGCAGCCACAACGAACCCCGAACCCCATGAAATCCCAGAAAGCCCTCGCCATCCCGGTCCTCGCCTTCCTGGCCGGCCTGTTCGTCATCGCGTGGATCGGCCTGACCGCGTCCAGCCCGCTGGCCAGGGCCATGTCCGCGCTGATCGGGTTGGTGTACCTGATCGGCGCGCTCGAGATCCGGCGCTTCCACCTCGACACCCATGCGCTGCGGCGGGCGCTGGAGGCGCTGCGCGAGCCGCCGGCCGACGTGCAGCCCTGGCTGGCCGCGCTGCCCGCCTCGCTGCGCCACACGGCCCGCCAGCGCCTGGCTGGCGAGCGCGCCGCGCTGCCCGGCCTGGCGCTCACGCCCTACCTCGTCGCGCTGCTGGTCATGCTGGGCATGCTCGGCACCTTCCTGGGCATGGTGGTGACCTTCCAGGGCACCGTGCTCGCGCTGGAGCGCTCGGCCGACCTGCAGGCCATGCGCGCCGCGCTCGCCGCCCCGATCAAGGGCCTGGGCCTGTCGTTCGGCACCTCGATCGCCGGCGTGGCCGGCTCGGCCATGCTCGGCCTGCTCGCGGCACTCGTGCGCCGCGAGCGCCTGGCGGCCAGCCGCTTGCTCGACGCGCGCCTGGACACGCTGCTGCGGCCGTTCTCGCACGCCCACCAGCGCGAGGCGGCCTACCAAGCACTGGAGCAGCAGGCCCGCAGCCTGCCGGCCGTCGTGGACGGCCTGCAGGCCCTGGTGGAGCGCCTGGACCGGCGCAGCGAGCAGCAGCACGAGCAACTGCAGGAGCGGCAGGCGCGCTTCCACCAGGACACCGGGACCGCCTACACGCAGTTGGCGCAGGCGGTCGAGGCCTCGCTGAAGGACGCCCTGGCGGCCGGCGCCCGCGCGGCCGGCGACAGCCTGCGCCCGGTGGTCGAGGCCGCGATGGACGGGATCGCACAGGACGCGGCGCGCCAGCACGAGCGCGCCGCCGGTGCGCTGCAGGGCCAGCTCGAGGGCCTCTCGGCCCGGCTGGCCGGTACCGCTCGCAGCGTGGCCGAGGGATGGACGGCCGCGCAACAGCAGCAGGCCAGCACGCAGGCGGCCCTGTTCGCGGGGCTCGAGCGCGCGCTGGCGGGCTTCACGGAGCGGTTCGAGCAGCGTTCCGCCCAATGGCTCGAAGACACCGGCCAGGCGCTGGCGCACAGCGCCCGGCAGGCCGCGCAGCTCCAGCACGAGCAGGCGCGCCAGGGCCTGGAGCAGATCGCGCAGCTGCAGGCCAGCACCGAGGCCCTGGCGCGCTCGCGCATCGAGGCCGAAACGCGCTGGATCGAACGCCACGACCAGCGCCTGGACGCGCTGGCCACCCTGTGGCGCGGCACGCTGGCCGAACTGCGCGAAGACGAGGCCGCGCGCGGCCAGGCCGCGGTGCAGCGCCTGGCCACGCTCCAGGCCGAGGTGGCCGACCACCTGTCGCGCCTGGGCACGGCGCTGGAGGCGCCACTGGAGCGGCTGCTGCGCAGCGCGGCCGAGGCGCCGCAGGCGGCCGCCGACGTGATCGTGCAGTTGCGCCAGGAAATGGGCCGCATGGCCGAGCGCGACCAGCAGGCCCTGCAGGAGCGCACCGAGCTGCTGGGCCAGCTCCAGGCCCTGCTGCCGGCGCTCAACCAGGCCACGCAGGCGCAGCGCGCGGCGATCGAGTCGCTGGTGGACGCGGCCACCCGCACGCTGGAGCGGCAGGCCGGCCGGGCGCAGGACCTCGCGGCCGGGGTCGCGCAGGGCGCCGAAGGCCTCGCCCGCCTGGGCGAAGACTTCGGCCGCGGCATCGAGCAGTTCGGTGCCAGCAGCGCCCGGCTGAGCGAGCACCTCGCGCGCGTCGAGGCCGCGCTGGCGCAGTCCATGGCGCGCAGCGACGAGCAGTTGGCCTACTACGTGGCGCAGGCACGCGAGGTCATCGACCTGAGCCTGAGCGCCCAGCAAAGCATCGTGGAAGACCTGCGCCGGCTGCGCAGCCAGCCACCGCCGCCCGCGCCCCGCCTCGAACAGGCCGCCTCCGCATGAGCCGCGCCCTCGACGACCATGACGACGGCGATGCCGGCGTCGAGCAGACCGCGCCGGTCTGGGCGGTCTTCGGCGACCTGATGTCGGTCCTGCTGGGCGCCTTCGTGCTGATCCTGATCGGGGTGATGGCGGTGCAGATGGACCTGGTCGCCAGCCTGCAGGCCGAGGTCGAAAAGCGCGAGCAGGAACAGCAGCGCCGGATCGCGCTGGAGCAGGCGCTGGCGGTGCCGCTGGCGCATGGGCGCATCACGCTCGACAACGGCCGCATCGGCATCAGCGGCAGCGTGCTGTTCGACCTCAACTCCGCCCATCTGCGCGCCGACGGCCGCCAGCTGCTCGCCAGCCTGGTGCCCGCGCTGCGGGTCTACCTGGGCGAGCGCGACGAGCTGCTGATGGTCAGCGGCTTCACCGACGACCGCGCGATCCACCAGGGCAACATGCGGTTCGCCGACAACCTGGAGCTCTCGGCCCAGCGCGCCCTGACCGTGACCCGCGCCCTGATCGAGGAAGGCATGCCGCCCTCGCGGGTGTTCAGCGCCGCGTTCGGCGCCGAGCAGCCAGTGGCGCCCAACACCGACGAGCGCGGCCGCGCGCTCAACCGGCGGGTCGAGATGGCCCCGGTGCCGCGCACCGGCGGCGCGCAGCGCAGCAGCGGCCATGGCTGACCGCACCCCATCCGACGCCGGCACGCCGCTGGCCCGGCTCAACCAGCACATCCACGACGCGGCGCGGGCGCAGGCCGCGGCACAGGGCCTGGACACCGGGCTGGAAACGGCCGGCACGGACAGCGCCCCCGGCCTCAGGAGCGCCGTCCGGTTCCACGCGATGTGGGCGCGCCTGGACGCCGAGGACGCGGTCACGCAGGCCGCCGAGCAGGCCCCGAGCAACGCCGGGCCGTTGAACTCCCACATGCTGGCGCTGCGCACGCTGGAGACCCTGCGCAGCCTCTCACCCGGCTACCTGTACCGCTTCCTCGCCTACCTGGATACGCTGGCCCGGCTGGAAAACGTCCGGCGACCCGGCGCCCAGCGGGCCAAGGAGCCACCGCCGGCCGCCGCCACGCGCAAGGCGGGTGCTTCGCGGACACGAAGAACCCGTGGTTGACCAAAACCGGGCGCACCGGCCCAATCGATCGATCCGTCAGACCGTCGACCCCACACGTCGATGGGCATCTTCCTGGCCACGCCGGCACGCAACATGCCCCAGCAGGACCATAGAGCAACTGGCCTAGTCACACGTTTTTCTGGAGGGATCCCATGTACTCACGGCTGCTGGTGCCGCTGGACGGCAGCCCCACGTCCCACCTCGCCCTCGACCATGCGGCGGTCCTGGCCCGCCTGAGCGGCGCCACCGTGGTGCTGCTGCACGTCATCGAGGAAACCGAACACAGCAACGGCTTCGAACGCCCCAAGGTCTATTTCGAGGAGGTCCGGCCCCGCTTCCTGGCCGCCGGCCAGGCGCTGCTCGACCAGGCCGCCGGCCGGCTGCGCCAGGGCGGGATCGCCGTGGAGACCGTGCTGCTCGAAAGCGGCGGCAAGCGGGTGTCGGAGCTGATCGCCCAGCAGGCCGATGCCGCGCGGTGCGACGTCGTCGTGCTCGGCACCCACGGGCGCCGCGGCGTGGGCCGGCTGCTGATGGGCAGCGACGCCGAACAGGTGGCGCGCATCGCCCCCATTCCCGTGATGCTGGTGCGGCACCCGCACCGCGCCGCCGCCACCGCCACCGGGCAGCCCCCGGCCCAGGGCGCGTGACGAAGAAGGCGCCTGCGGCATGGTGAGCGGCGGGCGCGGCGCGGGCGCGCTCCTTCCTTTCCTCTTCCTGCTGCTGCCGGGGCTGATGGCCGTGCCCGCCCATGCCGCGGGAGAAGACCGTGCCTGCGAGGGCGGATGGCCGCTGCGCTCGCTCGGCACCTTCAACCTGCGGATCGACAACGACATGTTCGGCGGCGTGGGGCAGGACCAGGGGTACTCCAACGGCTTCCTGGCCAGTTGGGTCTCGCCCAACCTGGCCGCCCATGGGGACGACCCCTGCCTGCCGCGCATCGCCCGCGCCCTGAACCGCTACCTGGCCTGGCTCCAGCCGGGCGGCTTCGACGAACAGAACATGACCCTGGGCATCGGCCAGATGGTGTACACGCCGGCCGATCGCGAGCGCCGCGACCTCGTCACCGACGACCGCCCTTACGCCGGCGCCCTGATGGCCAGCGTGGGCTACAACGCCCGCCGGGGCCCGGAACTGCGCACGTCGCAGCTGCGCCTGGGCATCGTGGGCCCGGCGTCCGGGGCCGGCGTGGTGCAGAACCGGTGGCACGGACTCATCGGCGTCGACCGTTTCCGCGGCTGGGACAACCAGCTCCGCAACGAGCCGGTGCTGCAGTTGCTGCACGAGCGCCGCACGCGCGTGGCCCGGCGCGAACGCGGCGACGGCTGGGGCTGGGACCTGACCCGCCACTGGGGCGCGAGCCTGGGCAACTTCGCCACCTACGCCAACCTCGGCGGAGAATGGCGCATCGGCCGCCACCTGCCGGACGATTTCGGCACCGCGCCCCTGCGCCCCGCGGGCGAGAACACCGCCCCGGTGCGCACGCCGCGCACCGGCAGCTGGAGCGGCCATTTCTTCGCGGCCCTCGATGCGCGCTGGGTGCTGCGCGACATCACCCTGGACGGCAACAGCCTCCGCTCCAGCCACTCGGTGAGCAAGCGCCCTTTCGTGGCCGACATCGGCTACGGCCTCGCGGTCTACCACGGCCCGTGGCGCCTGGCGGTGGCGCGCTACCACCGCACCCGCGAGTTCCGCGGCCAGCGGGAAATCCCGGTCTACGGCACCATCACCATCGGCCGGCGCTTCTGAGCGTCGCCCCGGGACAAGCCACCCCGGCCGCCACGCGATGCTCAAGCGTGCGGCGCGTCCGCACCGTCCGCGCCGGGCACGACCAGGCCCGCGCTGCGGTACTTGGCCAGCAGGATGCGCAGCAGTTTCTGCGAGAACGCCGAATGCTCGGCCAGCCGGATCGCCCCGATGGGATGGGATCCGTGACCCAGTTCCACCGGCAACCTTTTCATCGCCCCCCGGCGCACCTCGTTGTGCACGTGGTGCACTTGGAATGCGGACAACAGATCGGACTCCATGACGATCACGCGCCGCATGGGAACGTCCTCCACCTCCAGGGCGAGCTTGAGGTCGAGGTCCTGCCCGGAGAGCAGTTCCGCGACCCTTGAACGCATCATGGACGACGGGGGGCCGAGCACCCATCCGGCGCTGGCCAGATCGGCCATCTCGATGGCTTCGAGGCGGGCCATCGGATGGTCGGCGCGGCAATAGATGCCCGCCTCGTCGTAGTAGAGCACGTCCTGCTTCACGTGCGGATGGTCGCTTCTGTTGAGGATGCGGCCGAACACCATTTCGATCGCCCCCTCGTTCAGCAGGTGCAGCATGGCCTCCTCGGTTCCCGTGACCAGGCTGATGTGCGCGTCCGGGTGTTCGCGCGCGACGTCGAGAATGGACTGGGTGAACGGCAGGACCGGCTGCACGGACACGGCGCCCAGGCGGATCGCCAGGCGCCGGTCCCGCCGGAAGCGGTCCACGTTGGACTGCGCCTGCCGGATCTCCGAGCGCACGACGCGGGCGTGCTCCATGAGGGTCTTGCCCAGCGGCGTGAGCGCCACGCCCTTGGACCCCCGCTCGAACACCCGCTCGCCCAACCGGCCTTCGAACTCGCGCACGGTGCGGGTCAAGGCGGGCTGGGACACGTGCAGGACCTCCGCCGCACTGTTGATGCTTCCACACTCGGCCACGGTCAACATGGCCAGCAAACCATTGGCGCTGATTGGTCTGTTCATAAGGGTCCCATTCTCGCGAAGCGGCCGGCATTTGCGTGAACGATGCGGCTCCGACCGGCAGGCATTTTCGCCGCCCAAAACGGTATATCAAATGTGGATAAGCGCATCATCCATCGGCATTAGACAGGGGTGTTTCCCAACCGTAGAGTGAGGCGACCCTATTGAAGGACACCCGGCAAACGGTGCCGGAGACCTTCGATCCGACACCCATCAAACGAGACAACCCCGTTTCCGGATGCACCGGTTTCCTGTGGCATCCGAAGAAAGCAAGCCTTCAATGAGCACACCCCCTCTGGGTCCGCTGCAGATCAGTGAAATCATTCTTCGAACCGCGCGATTCGATGCCATGAAAGCCTGGTACCAGGCGCTCTTCACCGATGCGCACGCGGTATTCGACGCCACGCCCAACGGGCAGATGAAATCCATTCCGCACGTTCAGCGGCTGTGCTTTCTGCGCATCCGGTCGGAGTACCCGTTCACCCAGACCGTGGGGATCTTCGAGGCCCCTGACGCGGTCGCGGCGGGCCGGATGACCCAGGGACTGGACCACATGCAATTCCGCGAGGCGACGCTCGATGGCCTGTTCCGGCGCTATGAACACCTGAAGGCGTGCCAGATCGAGCCGACGCACGCGTACAACCACGGCACGGCCACGAGCTTCTATTACGCGGACCCCGACGGCAACGTGGCGGAGCTCACGGCGGCCAATTTCCTGGCCGAAGCCGATTACCTGGCGTTCTTCCAATCCGAGGCGTTCAAGGCCAACGTCGAAGGCCATCCCATTGATGCGCCGGATTGCATCGCGCATTACCGGCGCACGGGTCTTCTGAAATAGCAGCAGGGAGAACATCCGATGCTCGAGAAATGGTGCCGGATCCAATACGCCGGGCGGGCCGCGTACGCCATCCCCGAAGGCGACCGGCTGCGCATCCTGGACGGCGACCCCTTCGGGGTGCACCGAACCACCACCGCGTGCGTGGCCCTCCACGACGCCGTTTTCCTGCCCCCGGTGCAGCCGGCCAACTTCCATGCCGCCGGACTCAACTACCTCGAACACATCCGATGGGCGAACGGGCACCATGGCCTGCAGCTCAAGGTGCCCACGCAGGCCGACATGGGCGACCGCAAGCCCAGCGCCTTGATCGGGTCCGGCGCCGACGTGGTGCTGCCTTCCGATTCGACCGGCAGCTTCGAGTTCGAGGGCGAACTGGTGGCCGTGATCGGCAAGACGGCCAAGCACCTGGACGAGGCCAATGCCCTCGATTGCGTGGCGGGCTACACCCTGGGCAACGACCTCAGCGAGCGCCAATGGCAGTTCAACGACCGCACGCTGTGGCGCGCCAAGAGCGCCGACACCTTCAAGCCGATGGGGCCGTTCGTGGTGTCGGGCCTGGACCCGATGGACCAGGAGATCGCGGTTCGCGTGAACGGCCGCACGGCCTCCACCTACCACACGGGCGGGATGATCTTCAGCGTGGCGCACCAACTGGCCAGGCTGTCGAGGTACGTCACGCTGCATCCCGGCGACGTGGTCTGGTTCGGCTGCGATGGCCCCACCCTGCCCGGCCTCAAGCACGGCGATCGAGTCGAGGTCGTCAACCGCCACATCGGCGTCCTGTCCAACCGGGTGACCCGGGAAGGAAAGGTTCTCGATGGATAGATAGACCGCCCCGGGCCGATGCCCGGCGCAGGGGTTCCACCGATCGATTTCGCACCACCACTCCAGGAGACAACATGCAGATACGCAAGACCATGGGGGCGCTGCTGATGGGCGCCGCCATCGCGGGCACCGCCGCCGCGCAGCCCGCCTATCCCAGCGCGCCGATCCGCCTCGTGCTGCCCCATTCCACCGGCGCCGTGGCCGACATCGTGGCGCGCGGCCTGGCCGACCGGCTGGCGAGCAGCCTGGGGCAGCCGGTGATCGTCGACAACCGGCCCGGAGCGGGCGGCATCATCGGCGCCAGCCAGTGCGCGCGGGCGCCCGCGGACGGGTACACGCTGTGCCTGACGAACAACGACGTGATCTCGATCAATCCGTTCGTCTACAAGAAGCTCCCCTACGATCCGGTGAAGGACCTCGCTCCCATCGTGCACCTGGCGAACATCACGGGCGTCATTGCCGTGCGCGCGGGGCTGCCCGTCAACTCCGCCAAGGCATTCGTGGAAATGGCGAAGTCCAAGCCGGGCAGCCTGAAGTGGGGGTCGTTCGGCGTGGGCAGCATCGGCCACATCTACGTCGACTGGCTGCAGAAGCATTCCAACGTCTCCATCCTGCACGTCCCGTACAACGGCGCCGGCCCCACGGTCCCCGCGCTGCTCTCCGGCGAGGTGGACGCCATCGTGTTCTCGGCCGGCGGCATCGAGCCCTACGTCAAGGACGGCCGGGCCAAGGTCATCGCGATCCTCGGCTCCGAACGGGTGGCATCCATGCCCCAGGTGGCGACCTTCGTCGAGCAGGGCTTCGAGTTCCGCGTCAACCCCTGGATCGGCATGTTCGCGCCGAGCGGCACGCCCAAGGACATCGTCCAGAAGCTCAATGGGGAGATCAACCGCATCCTGAACGATCCGGCATTCCGGGCCCGCTACCTGGAGCCGCAGACCGTCACCGCCGTGGGCGGTACGCCGGACGAGTTTGCGGCCTTCCTGCGCGCCGACCGGGAGGACAGCGCCAAGGGGATCGGCCTCGCCGGCATCAAGCTCGACTAGGGCCTGTCCACCCCGGCCTGTTCGATCGACCACCATGAAGACATCCCGATCACCGGCGGCTTCGTCCCACCCACCGGTTCTCATCGTCGGCGCGGGACCGGTCGGGCTGCTGATGGGCATTTTCCTGGCCCGGCTGGGGCAGCGCTCGATCCTGTTCGAGCGGCGGTGGCCGAGGGCGTCCAGCGCGCCCAAGGCGCATGTGCTCAACCCGCGCAGCCTCGAGATCTGCCGCGCGTTCGGCGTGGACGTCGAGGCCATCCGGAAACTGACGGCGCAGGTGCCCGGCGGCAACCACGCCCGCTTCCTGACGACCCTGACCGGAACCGAGTTCGGGCGCATTCCCCTGGAGCGGCCCGACGCCGACCCCAACTGCGGCCCCAGCCCCACCCCCCTGCTGAACATCGCCCAGCCGGCGTTCGAGTCCGTCCTTCGCCAACACGCGGCCCGCTGCCCGGCCATCGAGATCCGCTACGGCCATGCCTTTGCCGGCTGCCGCTCCACCGGCGATGGGGTCACCGCCGACATCGATGCCGGCACGCAGGGCCGCTATGCGGAGCAAGGCAGTTGGCTGATCGGGGCCGACGGCGCCAACAGCGCCGTGCGCGAGCACCTGCAGATCGGCATGGACGGCATCGCCGCGGTCCGGCCGCGCGTCACCATCCACTTCGAAGCCGATCTGCTGGCGCTCGTCAAGACGCGCCCGGCCGTGCTGTACTGGACCCTCGACCCGGACGTCCGCGGCTCCTTCATCGCGTACGACCTGCGGAAAACCTGGGTGTATTCGCCCAGGGATACGCCGGCTGTCTTCGACCGCGCCGACTTCTCGGACGCGCGCTGCAGGGACATGATCCACCGCGCCATCGGCGACAACCGGGTCGACGTCCGGATCCGGCATGTCGTGCCGTGGATGATGTCCGCGCAGGTCGCCCACCAGTACCGGTGCGGCCGCTGCTTCCTGGTCGGCGACGCCGCCCACCGGTTCCCGCCGACGGGCGGCCTGGGCTTGAACACAGGCGTCCAGGATGCACACAACCTCGCGTGGAAGCTGGCCGCGGTGCTCGAAGGCCGCGCCGATGCCGAGAAGCTGCTGGCCACCTACGAGTCCGAGCGCCGGCCCGTCGCGCAGCTCAACCGGGACCAGAGCCTGCGCAATTCGCAGAAGCTGACCGGGCTCTTCCAGTTGGCGGAGGACGTGCTGGGCCACGGCACCCCCAGCGCCGCCGACGAGGCGCGCCTCGCCGCCGAGGTGCAGAACCACCGCGAGCACTTCCTGAGCGAAGGCCTGCAGCTCGGCTTCTCCTACGGCCCGCCGGTGCATGGCCCCGCCGATCCCCTGCGCTACACGCCCAGCCTCGAACGCGGCGCGCGCATGCCGCACGCCTGGCTGCGCCGCGACGGCAAGCGGCTCTCGACGCTGGATCTGCTGGACCTGCGCCGGTTCACGCTGATCGTGGGCCCCACGCCGGGCCGATGGGCGCCGATGGGCGAGGAGCGGCCGGGCTGCACGCTCGTGAAGCTCCCGCCGCAGGCGGACTTCGAAACCCATTGGCCCGCGGCCGACGCCCTTCTGGCCGGCGGCGCGCTGCTGGTCCGGCCGGACGGCCACATCGCACAACACGCGCCGGACGGCTCCGACGCTTCCCTTCACCTGATCGGAGCCGCGCTGGATGCATGGGGCTGTTCCCCGCGAAGCGCAAGCCGTCCATCCCAGGCCGAGGCCATTGCATCGGCGTGAATTTTTCCAAGCAGGAGACAAACCATGACGCACCCGATTGCCCGGCGTTCGCTGCTGGCCGGCCTGGCAGGCAGCCTGGCCACCCTCCCCGCCTGGCCGCAGCCCGCGCCCAGCCCCGGCGCGCGCACCGCGACCATCGTGATTCCCTTCGCGCCCGGCGCATCGACGGACGCCGTCGCGCGCATGCTCGCGGACAAGCTGCGCGAGCGCCTCATGCAGCCGGTGATCGTGGACAACAAACCCGGGGGCAACACGCTCATCGCCACCCATCACGTGCGGGCGCAGCCGCCTGACGGGAACACGCTGTACTTCACGTCGAGCACGGCCATCGAGCAGCCGGCGCTGCGGCCCGGCATCGCCAACTTCGATCCGGTCAGCGACCTGACCCCGATCGCCTTCATCGGCAGGATGCAGTTCGTCCTGGTGGTGAACCCCAACCTGCCGGTCTCGAATTTCGCCGAGTTCCTGCAACTGGCCAAGACGCGGCCCAACGGCCTTTCCATGGGCTCGATCGGCATCGGGAGCGCCGACCACCTGGCGTCCGAGCTGATCGCGCAGCAAACGGGCGCGAAGCTGGTCAACGTGCCCTACAAAGGCACGGGCGCGGTCCTTGCGGACGTGGCCTCCGGCGTGCTCGACGGCAAGTTCGCCGACGTCGGCAGCGTCCGGACCCTGGTCGAGGCCGGCCGGCTGCGGGTCATCGCCAGCGCCGACGCCGACCGGGTGCCCGGTTCGCCGCTGGTGCCCATTGCCGAGACGCTGCCGGGCGTCGACGTCCCGGTGTGGTTCGTCCTGCTGGGCCCGCGCGGGATGGGCCCTGAGCTGGTGCGCCAACTCAAGGGCCACGTCGAGGCCATCCTGCAGATGCCGGACGTCGCCGCGCAGATGCAGACCCGCGGCATCGAAACCGCCAGGCTTTCCGACGATGCGTTGCGCCAGCTCATCCGGAACCGGGTGGAGGTGGTCAGGCAGCTCGTCAGGGACCGGGGCCTGAAGATCGACTGAAGGATCCGGGATCGCATGCCGATCTTCAACGTGGCCGTCCTGGTGGGAAGCCATCGGCGCGACTCGATCAACCGCAGGCTGGCCAAGGCCCTGGTCCTCCTGGCCCCGCCGGCACTGCGCTGCACCACGGTCCGGATCGACGACCTGCCTTTCTACCTGGACGATCCCGCGGCGCCCCGGCCGGCGCCGGTCGACCGCTTCGTCCAGGCCTGCGCGCACGCGGACGCCGCGCTGTTCGTGACGCCCGAGTTCAACCGCTCGCTGCCCGCGGTGCTGAAGAACGCCATCGACTGGGCGTCGAAACCCAAGGACCGCAACGCGTGGCACGACAAACCCGTCGCGTCCAGCGGAGCCTCCCCGGGCGCCATCGGCACGGCGGCGGCGCAGCTCCACCTGCGGCAGGTCATGGGCGCCGTGGGCGCACACGTCATGGGCGGCGAAGCCTACGTCTCGTTCAAGCCCGGCCTGATCGACGACGAGGGCCACGTGAACGACGAGGCCACGCGCGAATTCCTGCGCGCCTACATGGCGCGGTTCGCGCGCTTCGTCGCTTGCGTGCGTGCCCAGAGCCCCACGTGACGCAGACACGCGCCGCCACGGTCCGGAACGCGACCCGCCACGCACGAGGCCGCGCGCAGGCGTGTCGCCACCGATCTATGCCGTCAGCCCCAGCTCGGTCACCAGCCCGCCAAGGCGCTCGGTTTCCGAGCGCAGGAAACGATCGAAATCCGATGCCGATCCACCCGCCACGCGGGCGCCGACCTCGCGCCACTTGGCCACGATCGCCGGCTCGGCCAGGATCTCCTGGATCGCCCGGTTGAGCTTTTGGACGATCGGGTCCGGCACCCCGCGCGGGCAGGCGATGCCGCTCCAGGTGCCGAAGTCGAAGCCCTCGGCGATGGTCTCCGCCAGCGTGGGCACATCCGGCAAGGTCTCCGCGCGACGGGCCGTCGTCACCGCCAGCGGGCGCAATCCGCCGGCTTGAATCTGAGGCAGCGCGCTGGTCACAACTTCGATCTCGAACGGTACCTCGCCCGCCGCCACCGCCAGCACGGCCGGGGCCGAGCCCCGGTAAGGCACGTGCGTGAGATTCAGGCCGAAGCGTTTCGCGAAATACGCCATGCACAGGTGCTGCGGCGTTCCGTTGCCGGCGGAGGCGAAGGTGCGGCGCGTATCCGGCCCGGACCGCACCCACTCCAAGAACGCCGCCGGGGTCCGGGCGTCAACCACCTTGGGGTTGGCCACCAGCACCATCGGGAACTCGGCCAACTGGATCACGCCGCGCAGGTCGCGCTCGGGGTCGTACGTCAGCTTCTCGCGGTAGAGGGCCTTGGCCACCGCCATCGGCCCCCCGCCGGCGAGCAGGATCGTATAGCCGTCGGCGGGGGATTTGGCGACGAAGTCGGTGCCCAGGTTGCCGCCGACGCCGGTCTTGGTCTCCACCACCACCGGCTGCCCCAGTTTTTCCTGCAGCCGGACCTGGACCAGCCGGCCCAGGATGTCCGCCGAGCCGCCTGGCGGGTACGGCACGACGAAGCGGATCGGGCGGCTCGGGAAGCTGCTCGCGCTTTCCGCCGTCCATGCGAACGGTGAGGCCACGGCCCATGGGGCCGCGGCAAGGATCTGGCGCCGAAGTCTGTTCATGCTTGTCTCCTATGTGGACGCTGCGGGGGCGGATCGGCCTCGCATCGCGGCGCATCAGTCATCCACGGGCAGCCCGGTCAGGCATGCGGCGAAGTCCCGACGGCCGGTCGGCGAGCCTGTCATGTGGTCGAACTCGGCGACCTGCAGCCGCAGCATGAGTTCGTCCGCATCTGGAAAGGTGTGCGCCATGGTGCAAAGGCGCGAGGAAAACCGCTGCACCAGCCACATCCGCGCCAGGCAGGTCCGCGAATAGCGCTCGAGGCGCGCCGAATCGCCGTGGCGGTAGTGGTCCCGCAAGCCCGAGGCGAGCACCCGGATGTCGGCGATGGCCGAGTTCAGCCCCTTGGCACCGGTGGGCGGCACGATGTGCGCGGCATCCCCGGCCAGGAACAGGCGCCCGTACTGCATGGGCTCCACCATCACGCTGCGCATGCGCGTGAGGGTCTTCTGCGTGATCGGCCCTTCGTTCACCTTCAGGCCGTTGCCGACCTCCAGCCGCTCGTGCAACTGCTGCCAGATGCGATCGTCCGACCAGCCCTCGACGGCATCGTCCGGCGGGCATTGCAGGTACAGGCGGCTGATCGCCGGCGAACGCATGCTGAGCATGGCGAAACCGTTCCGGTGATGCCCCCAGGTCGTCATGTCGCGCCGCGCCGGCGGCGCGTTGGCGAGGATGCCCAGCCAGCTAAACGGGTAGTCATGGCGATGCACCTTGAGCACGTCGGCCGGGATCGCCTCGCGGCAAACGCCCCGAAAGCCGTCCGCGCCGACCACGAAATCGCAAGCCAGCTCGTGTTCGGCGCCGCCATGCTGGTAGACGATGCGCGGCCGCTGCGACGCGGGATCGGCCACGCGCAGCACCGGCGTCTCGAACCGGATCGGACCATGGGCCTCGGTGCGGGCGGCGAGCAGGTCGGCCACCAGTTCGTGCTGCGGATACACCATCGCGATCCGTCCGCCGGTCTCCTCGCCGAACCGGACTTCGCGCGCCTGGCCGCCGAAGTGGAAAGCCATGCCCTCCATCGGCATGCCGATCCGGTGCATGCGCTCGCCCAGGCCGACCGAGGCCAGGAACTGCACCGCCCCATGTTCCAGCACACCCGCGCGCAGCCGTTGCGAGGTGTGCAGCATGCTGCGGCTTTCGAGCACGACCGAGTCGATGCCCAAACGCTGCAGGAGGTGCGAGCACAAGAGCCCCGCCGGCCCCGCCCCCACGATCCCGACCTGGGTGCGCGCGGGCAGCGGCCCACCGCCGGACGCTGCCGCCGCACTCACCGCGCGTCCTCGAACGTGAGCAGGCCCATGCCCGTGGTCATGGGCGCGTAGTAGTTGCGGTGCCGCTGGCGCACGTTCGGCGCCATCGCGCCACGCATGATGAGCCAGATCATCACCTCGATGCCCTCGACCCCGAAGCGGCGGATCAGTTCGGCGTGGCTCAGCGACCAGAGGCTTTCGGGGTCGGGGCCGAGGCGGTCGAGGAAATCCTGGTCCCAGGTCTCGCTCATGGCGCCGAACGTCGAACCGCTCAACTGGTGCGAGAGCCCGCCCGTGCCGAACACTGCGACCCGGAAGTCGTCGCGGTAGGTTTCGACGGCGTGCCGGATGGCCTGCCCGAGCTTGAAGCAGCGCCTGGGCGTGGGCAGTGGATGCAGCATGGCGTTGACCACCAGCGGCACCACCGGCACCGGCCATGCGCCGTCCTGGTCGAAGCACAGGTTCATGGGGACCAGCAGGCCATGCTCGACCTTCATCTCCTGGCAGATGGTGATGTCGAATTCGCTCGCCACCAGCGATTCGCACAGGTGCTTGGAAAAGGCCAGGTCGCCCGCGACCTTGGGCAGCGGGCGCACGCCGAAGCCTTCATCGGCGATCTCGTATTCGGGCGCCGCGCCGACGGCGAAGGTCGGGAAGCGGTCGAGGAAAAAATCGGCTCCGTGATCGTCGTAGGCGATGATCGCGACGTCCGGCTTGAGATCCGCCAGCCAGGCCTTGACCGGCGCATAGGCGTCGAACAGCGGCTTCCAGGCGGCTTCTCCTTGCAGGCCATGGTCCACCGCCCGGGCCACGGTGGGGACGTGGGACGTGCCGATGCCGGCCACGATCCGGCCCATCACCGGACCCCTTGGACGTTGCGGGTGGCCATGAACGCCTCGTAGGTCAGGCCGCGCATCTGCGCCCCCATGTGGTAGAGCGTGACCCCCATCGCCACGCCCAGCTTCAGCAAGAAGTTGATGTTGCCCCCGGCGTGCAGCATGGCGGCAAAATCTCGCTGACGAACCATCACGCGCTGCGCTTCAGGCAGCTCGAACCGGGCCATGTACGCTTCCGGATCGGCCCTGAAAGACTGCCGGTTGGCCTCTTGATTCAAGGAGAACGCCAGTTTGTTCAATGCCCATCCCTTCCTCGACATGTCCAGATCGAACGGCGCCACATCCGACGGCGGCGGGTGGCTGTCCATGGCCGCCTGGGACCGGGAAGTTGATGGGCATGCACGCATTTGCTACAGTCTCCGCAAACCTACCTATTGATAGGTAGGCACTGTACCAAGCCCTTTGCCGACGTTCAACAACCCGCATCTAGGGGTAACCCTATGACCACGACCACGATGCCTCCCTCTTCGGCCCCAGCGCTGTCGCCGACCGCACGCCGCATAGTCGATACCGCTCGTGGCCTGATCCAGCGCGGCGGCTACAACGGCTTTTCCTACGACGACATCGCACGCGAACTCGACATCAAGAAGCCCAGCGTGCACCACCATTTCCGCTCCAAGGCCCTGCTCGGCGCGGTCGTGGTGCGGCAGTACCTGCAGGATTTCCGGCTCAAGCTGGCCGAGATCGAACGCCGCGAACCGGACCTCCACGGCCAGCTCCAGGCCTATGTCGACCTGTACGTCGCGACCTACGGCGGCCATCGGCTGCTGTGCCCCTGCGGCATGTTGAGCGCCGAGGCGTCCGAGCTGCCCGAGGAAGTCCAGGCCGAAGTCACGCAGTTCCTGGCTGCGAACCTCGATTGGCTGACCGCGCGGTTCGCGCAGGCCTTGCCTGCCGCCAACGCCGACGGCGCGCAGGCGCTCGCGCTCTCGCTGCTGTCCATGCTCATGGGGTCCATGGTCGTGGGCCGGGGCCTGCACAAGCCCGACAGCCACCGATCCGACACGGTTCAGGACGTGGGCCGCACCGCGCTGGCCTTGTTCCTCGAGAAGGTGGCGCACCTGCGCGGCGCGTAGGCGCGCACCGGCCCGCTCACACCAGCCGCTGCGCGCAGGTGTAGGCCACCATCGCGTCCCCGCGCACGAAGCCCACCAGCAGCAGTTGGCTCGCGGCCGCGAGCTCCACCGCCATCGCGGTCGGCGCCGAGACCGCGACCAGGGCGGGAATGCCGGCCAGCGCCGCCTTCTGCACCATCTCGAAGCTGGCGCGGCTGGTGATGGCGGCGAAGTGGTCGCGGGTCTCCAGCCCTTCGCGCACGGCGGCGCCGATCAGCTTGTCGAGCGCGTTGTGCCGCCCCACGTCCTCGCGCACGAGCGCGATCGAGCCGTCGAGCCGGCACAGCGCCGCGGCGTGCGTGGCGCCGGTGAGGCGCTGCCGGGGCTGCATCGACTGCAGCGCGCCCACGGCGGCGGCGATGGCCGGCGGGCTGAGCGCGGGGCCGGCCAGCACCGGCAGCGGCCGGCGCACCATCGACAGCGAATCGGTGCCGCACAGCCCGCAGCCGGTGCGGCCGGCCAGGGTGCGGCGGCGCGTCTTCAGCCGCCACTCGCACGCGCTGGAGACCTCGAGCCGGATCTCGATGCCGTCGGGGGTCTCAGCCGTCTCCACGCCGCGCAATTCGTCGGGCGCCTGCAGCAGGCCTTCGGTCAGGGCGAAGCCGAGCGCGAAGTCCTCCAGGTCGTCCGGCGTGGCCAGCATGACGGCGTGGGAAATGCCGTTGAACACCAGCGCCACCGGCACCTCCTCGGCCAGCCAGTCGCGCGCGGCGGTGGGCGGCGCGCCGGGCCGCAGGGCCAGCACCTCGGCGGCGCACACGCCGCTGGGCGCGGCGGCCAGCGCGCGCCCGGCGGGCGTGAGGGACGCCATCCAGCGGTCGCCGGTCTGCACCACCCGCACCCAGCCCGGGCCCGGCACGCCGCCGATCGCGGCGTCCCCCATCAGCGCGAGCTGGCGCATCAGCACGCTGACGCCCTGACCCAGCCGCTTGCCCAGGCGCGGCAGGGACAGGCCGTCGCCCGCCTCGGGCGCGCTGGCCAGTTCGCGCAGGATGCCGGCGGCCAGCGGGGTGAGCGGCTCGGGCGGCGCACCCATCGTCACGCGGCCGGCCGGTGCGGCGTCAGCAGCACCGGGATCGACTTCGACGTCGGCGTGCCGGCCACGATGGCGGTGGCCGAAAGCGGCACCAGCGGGTTGGTCTCGGGGTAGTAGGCGGCCAGGTTGCCGCGCGGGATGTCGTAGGCCACGAGCCGGAACCGGTCGGCCCGGCGCTGCTGGCCATCGTCCCACACGGTCTGGATGTCGACCCAGTCGCCGTCGTTCATGCCCAGCGCGCGCAGGTCCTCGGCGTTGATGAACACCACGCGCCGCTGCCCGAACACGCCGCGGTAGCGGTCGTCCATGCCGTAGATGGTGGTGTTGTACTGGTCGTGCGAGCGCGTGGTGAGCAGCGAGAACACGATGGCGTCGCGCTGCCGCTCGCGCATGGCGCGGCGCGCGCGGTGCACCGGGGTGTCGCGCGGCACCGGGTGCGCGAAGAAGCGGGCCTTGCCCCCTTCGGTGCGCCACACGCGCTCGCTCGCGGTGTTGCGCAGGCGAAAGCCGCCGGGCACCGCCACGCGGGTGTTGAAGTCCTTGAAGTCGTCGAACACCGCCTCGATCTGGTCGCGGATGCGGCCGTAGTCCTCGACCAGCCAGCGCCAGGGCGTGCGGCTGCCCTTGCCGCCCGGGCCGTTGAGCGTGGCGTCGGCCAGCCGGGCGACGATCGCCGGCTCGGACAGGAGCTGCGCCGAGGCCGGCGGGTTCATGCCCATGGAGAGGTGCACCATGCTCATGGAGTCCTCCACCGTCACGCCCTGCGGGCCCGCGGCCTGCACGTCGATCTCGGTGCGCCCCAGGCACGGCAGGATCAGCGCCTGGCGGCCATGCACCACGTGGCTGCGGTTGAGCTTGGTCGCCACGTGCACGGTCAGCTCGCACTGGCGCAGCGCCTTCCAGGTCTCGTACGAGTCCGGCGTGGCGGCGGCGAAGTTGCCGCCCAGCGCGAAGAACACCCTGCCCCGGCCCTCGCGCATGTGCCGGATCGCCTCCACCGTGTCCACGCCGTGGCGGCGCGGCGGCTCGAAGCCGAACACCTGCTGCAGCCGGTCCAGCAGCGCGGCGGGCGGCTTTTCCCAGATGCCCATGGTGCGGTCGCCCTGCACATTGCTGTGGCCGCGCACCGGACAGGCGCCGGCGCCGGGCCGGCCGATGTTGCCGCGCATCAGCAACAAGTTGACCAGCATCTGGATGGTGGCGACCGAGTGCCGGTGCTGCGTGATGCCCATGCCCCAGCAGACGATGGCGCTGCGCGCCGCGGCGTAGATGTCGGCGGCGGCCTGGATCTGCTCGCGCGTGAGGCCCGACTCCTCCACGATCACGTCCCACGGTTCGGCGCGCAAATCTTCGGCCAGGGCCTCGAAACCGGCCGTGTGCTCGGCGATGAACGCGTGGTCGAGCAGGTCCTCGCCCGCGTCCTGGCGCTCCAGCAGGCGCTTCATCATCCCCTTGACGGCCGCGAGGTCGCCGCCGCCGCGCAACTGGAAGTAGTGCGTGCTGATCGGCGTGGAGCCCAGCGTGGCCATCTCCAGCTTGTTCTGCGGGTCCTGGAAGCGCTCCAGCCCGCGCTCGCGCAGCGGGTTGAAGCTGACGATCTGCGCGCCGCGCTTGTGCGCCGCGCGCAGCTCGCCCAGCATGCGCGGGTGGTTGGTGCCGGGGTTCTGGCCGAAGATGAAGATCGCGTCGGCGCGCTCGAAGTCGTCCAGCGTGACGGTGCCCTTGCCCACGCCGATCTGCGGGTTCATGGCGCTGCCGCTGGGCTCGTGGCACATGTTCGAGCAGTCGGGGAAGTTGTTGGTGCCGTACTCGCGCACGAACAACTGGTAGAGGAAGGCGGCCTCGTTGCTGGTGCGGCCCGAGGTGTAGAAGACCGCCTGGTCCGGGTCGGGCAGCGCGCGCAGCTGGCATCCGATCAGCGCGAAGGCCTCGTCCCACCCGATCGGGCGGTACTTGTCGGACGCGGCGTCGTAGACCATCGGGTGCGTCAGCCGCCCCTGGTCCTCGAGCCAGAAGTCGCTCCGCGCCGCGAGCTCCGTGACCGTGTGGCGCTCGAACAGTTCGGGGCCGGCGCGGCGCGCGGTGGCCTCCGCCGCGACCGCCTTCACGCCGTTCTCGCAGAACTCGAAGGTCGAGGCGTGGTGGCGGTCGGGCCAGGCGCAGCCCGGGCAGTCGAAGCCGTCGGGCTGGTTGGCCGAGAGCAGCGTGCGCGCGCCCTTGATCGGGATGTCCTGCCGCAGCAGCGTGTGCGTGACGCTGCGCAGCGCGCCCCAGCCGCCGGCCGGCCCCCGGTAGGGTTCGATCTTGGGTTCGTCCATGGTCTTGTCTTTCCAGCCGCGGCTGAAGGGCTTCGCGTTCCGAGCGAGAATCCGCCGATGCATATCGTCCCGGCATTCCTGGTCCCGCGCAATATGAAGAACCCGGTCCGGTGCACCGGCAGCCGGCTTCATAAGCACTTATGAAACAGGTTTCCATCCGCCCGGTCTGGACGATACAGGACCCGGACGGCCAGGCCCTGCCGGCCCGGCTGATCGAGCTGCTGGTCCAGGTGTCCGAGACCGGCAGCCTGCTGCGCGCGGCGCGCGCGCTCGGCCTGTCCTACCGGCGCGCCTGGGACCTGGTGCGCCAGGGCGAGCAGTTGTTCCAGGCCCAGTTGCTCATGATGGAACGCGGCAAGGGCTCGACGCTCACCGAGCTCGGCGCCCGCATCGTCTGGGCCGACAAGCGCATCAACGCCCGGCTCGGGCCGTCGCTGGAGACGCTGTCGTCCGAGCTCGCGGAGGCGCTGCGCGAGGCGCTGCAGGAAACGCCCTCGGCGCTGCGCGTGCACGCCAGCCATGGCTTCGCGATCGAGCGCCTGATCGAGCGCCTGGGCCAGGACGGCCTGGAGCTCGCGTTCTGGTACGCCAGCAGCTCGGCGGCGGCGGCCGCGCTGCGCGAAGGCGACTGCGACATCGCCGGCCTGCACCTGCCCATCGGCCCGATGGAGGGCATGGCGCTGGCGCACTACCGGCCCTGGCTGCAGGGTCTGGACCTGACCCTGGTCGACATCGCCACGCGCCGCCAGGGCATCATGGTGCGGCCAGGCAACCCGAAGGAAATCTTCTCGCTCGCCGACCTCGCGCGGCCCAACGTGCGCTTCATCAACCGCCAGCCCGGATCGGGCACGCGGCTGCTGCTGGAGGGCCTGCTGAAGGCGCAGGGCATCGCGCCGACCCGCATCGCGGGGTTCGAGCAGGGCGAGTACACGCACGCGGCGGTCGCCGCGCACGTGGCCAGCGGCATGGCCGACGTGGGCTTCGGCCTCGAACCGCCGGCGCGCAGCTTCAAGCTCGACTTCGTGCCGGTCACCACCGAGCGCTACTTCCTGCTGTGCCGCGACGACGCGATGCGCCGGCCGGCCATGCAGACCGTGCTGGCGGCGCTGCGCGATCCCGGCTTCCAGGCCGCGCTGGCCACGCTGCCCGGCTACGACCCGACCGCCGCCGGCACCGTCACGCCACTGCACGAGGCCTACCCGTCGCTGGCCGGCGAGGCGTAGGGCCCTTCAGTCCCGCACCGGGGCGTCGAGCTGGGTCTCGGCCGCCGCGATCAGGCGGTCGAGCAGGTCGAACACGGCGGCGGTCTCCTCGGCCGAGAAGCCGTCGAACAGCAGGGCGTTGCGCCGCTGCGCCGCCAGGTAGAGCTGCTGGTGCACCGATTCGCCCTCGGCGGTCAGGCGGATCTGCGCCTCGCGCGAATCGTGCTGCGACTTGCCGCGCGCCACCCGGTCGGCGGCCTGCAGGCGCGCGATCGCCCGGCTGACCTGCGCGGCGTCGAGCATGGCGAGCTCGGCCAGTTCCTTGATCGAGATCGGCTGGTAGACGCCGAGCAGGATGATGGTCTGCCACTCGACCCGGGTGAGGCCGAAGTGCCGCTTGGCGTATTGCGCGCCGAGCCGGGTGATCAGCTTGCTCAGCGTGTTGATCCGGGGGGCGACCAGTCCGCCGGCCGGGCCGGCGGGAAAGTGCGAGCGGCGCGTCATCAGGGGCAGTCGGTTCGTCGGCGGTCGAGCAGGTCCATGGCGTCCGGCCAATCGTACTGGACGCGCCGGCCGCCGCGCAGGAACAGCCGGCGCGCGGGCGGGCAGCCCAGCAGCGCGTGCACGTCCGCCGCGTCGAACAGGTTGAGGTCGGCCCGGCCGCCCACGGCCAGGCGCGCATCCTCGCCGCAGCCGGGCAGCGCCGCGGGTGCCACGGTGACGGCCGCCAGCCAGTCGGCCAGCGGCGCGTCCAGGTGCGCCAGCCGCGCGGCCGCGCGCAGCACCTCGAGCAGGTCGTGCTGGCCAAAGGGGTGGAAGGCGTCGCCGCAGTTGTCGCTGGCCACCGCCACCGGCAGGCCGGCGGCCTTCATCTCCAGCACCGGCGCGATGCCGCGCAGGCGCGGCGTGCGGCCGGCGGCGCGGTCCTGCAGATAGGCGTTGACCAGCGGCAGCGTGACGAACGACAGGCCGGCGGCGCGCGCATGCACCAGCGCAGCCGCGAGCGCCGCGCCGTCGCGCACGCTCAGGCTGCAGCAATGCCCGCAGGTGACCTGCCCTGCCATGCCGTGCTCGATCGCCTTGCGTGCCACCCAGTCGAGCGAGGCCGCGGTCGGGTCGCAGGATTCGTCGACGTGCAGGTCGATCGCCAGGCCGCGTTCGCGCGCCGCTCGCATCAGCGCGTCCAGCGCGGCTTCCACCACCGCGCGCTCCTCGGCCGGCGGCTTGCCGATCGCCTTGGTCACGCCGCCAAGCAGCCCGCCGTCGCGCGCGACCCGGTCGGCCAGCGCGCCGAAGTCCTCGCGCAGGCAGGCCTCGGTGGTGGGCATGGCCACCAGCTCGATCCGGATGTGCGCGCGCCATCGCTCGCGCAGGCGGCGCAGCGCGTCCCAGCCCATCCAGCCCTCGGCGCCGGGGCGCACGTCCACGTGCGTGCGCAGGGCCGCGGTGCCGTGCGCCAGCGCGAGGCGGACCGCGTGCTCGGCCCGGCGCTCCACGTCGTCCGGCGTCCAGCGGGCGCGGTCGCCCATGGTCGCGCGCACCGCCGCCAGCAGGCCGGGTTGGGCGTGGTCCACGCGCGCGGCGGTGAAGGTCTTGTCCAGGTGCACGTGCGCGTCGGCGAACGGGGGCAGCAGCCAGCGGCCGCGCAGGTCCACCCCGTCCCCGTCATCGTCACCGGCCTGCTCACCGGCTGGCCGGATGGCCGCGATGCGGCCGCCCCGCATCCACAGGTCCGCCAGCACCTCGGGCGCATCGGGCCACGGGGCGCGCGCGCCGGCATCGAGCGTGGCCGTGGCCAGGCGTGCCCGGCGCAGCCACAGCGATCCTTGCGCGCCGTCGGCCGCATCGAGCCGGCCGGCCAGCGAGGGCCAGCTCACCGCTCGCGCTCCATCGCGCTTTCGTGCCAGCGCGACAGCAGCAGCCGGCTGACGGTCGAGGTGAACAGGAAGATCACCACCCCGGTGAGCGAGATCAGCAGCAGCGCGGCGAACATGCGCGGCGTCTTGAGCTGGTAGCCGGCCTCGAGGATGCGGTAGGCCAGCCCCGAGCCCTCGCCGCCCGCGCCGGCGACGAACTCGGCCACGATGGCGCCGATCAGCGACAGCCCGCCCGAGATGCGCACGCCCGCCAGGAAATACGGCATGGCCGACGGGATGCGCAGCCCGAGCAAGGTCTGCGCCGGCGTGGCGCCGTAGAGCTGGAACAGGTCGCGCAGGTTGTGGTCGGCGCTGGCCAGGCCCACCACCGTGTTGGACAGGATGGGGAAGAACGCGATCAGCCAGGCGCAGGTCAGCAGGGCGAACGCGGTGTTGTCGATCCAGATGATGAGCAGCGGCGCGATCGCGACCACCGGCGTGACCTGCATGATCACCGCGTAGGGATACAGCGTCATCTCGACGAAGCGCGAGGTGCTGAAGAAGATGGCCATGAGGCTGGCGCCGGCCACGGCGGCGGCGAAGGCCATGGCGGTGATCTTGAGCGTGACCCACAGCGAGCTGCTCAGCAGGTCCCAGTCCTCGTGCAGCGCGCGCCAGATGCGCAGTGGGCCGGGCAGCAGGTGCTCGGAGATCGGGATGGCCCGCGTCAGGTACTCCCACAACAGCAGCACCACGACGCCCATGGTGATCGGCAGGGCGAGTCTGAGATTTCGGGTCGATGGCATGGCAAGGATCAGTGAGGGGCGCCGTGGGCGAACATGGCCGATTCGAGCTTGGCCGAGACCTCGCGGCAGAGCTGGGCGTACTCGGCCGAGGTGCGAAAGGCCTCGGTGCGCTCGCTGGCGCTGTCGACCCGCATGTCGGCGTGGATGCGGCCGGGCCGCGCGGCCAGCACGATCACGCGCTGCGACAGGTAGACCGACTCGAACACCGAGTGCGTGACGAACACGGCGGTGAAGCGCTTGGCCTGCCACAGCGCGAACAGGTCGTTGTTGAGCTTGAAGCGCGTGATCTCGTCGAGCGCGGCGAACGGCTCGTCGAGCAGCAGCACCTCGGGCTCGGTGGCGAGCGCGCGGGCGATCGAGACCCGCATCTTCATACCGCCCGAGAGCTCGCGCGGATAGGCATCCTCGAAGCCGGCCAGGCCGACCTGCTCCAGCGCGCGCCGCGCCCGTTCGCGCGCCTCGGCGCGCGGCACGCCGGTCAGGGTCAACGGCTTCATGGCGTTGGCCAGCGCCGAGGCCCAGGGCATCAGCGTCGGCTCCTGGAACACGAAGCTGATCGCGCCGCGCTTGAGCGGCCGCGTGACCGTGCCCTGCGTCGGCTGGCCCAGGCCCGCCATCAGGCGCAGCAGGGTGCTCTTGCCGCAGCCCGAAGGGCCGAGCAGGCTGGTGAAGCTGCCGCGCTCGAGCGCGAAGCTCACGTCGTCGATCGCCAGGGTCTGGTTGCCGTAGCGCTTGCTGACCCCTTCCAGCCGCAACGGGGGCGCGTCCACCACCACCGTCATTTGCGCATGCCCTGGCGCTTGTTCACGAAGTCCAGCGTGTAGATGCGCTGCAGATCGAGGCCGTCGGGGTAGAGGCCGGCGCCCACCATGGTCTGGTAGAAGTCCTTCCAGCGCGCATGCGTCATGGAGCCGATGCCGAGTTCCTTCGCGTCGCCGGAGTCGACCAGGCCGTGCTCCTTCATGGCCCGGATGGCGTAGGCGATCTGCTCGTCGCCGATCTCGGGGTTGTTCTGCTTGATCAGGCGGTTGCCCGGCGCCGGGTCGTCGTAGAGGTAGCTGTACCAGCCCTCGATGGTGCCGTTGACGAACTTCTGCACGAAGTCGCGCCGCTTCTCGACGTTCTCGCGCGTGGTCACGAGGGTGGTGACGTAGGGGTTCCAGCCCCGGTCGGCGAGCAGCACGCTGACCGCGTTGGGCACGCCGGCCTTCTCCAGCGCGAACGGCTCGTTGGTGATGAAGCCCTGCTGGATCACGGTCTTGTCGGCCAGGAACGGCGCCAGCGAACCGGTGTAGGGCTTGATCTGCTCGTCCTTGAAGCCGAAGCGGCTCTTGAGGAACGGCCAGAAGGTGACGCGGCCGATCGGCGCCACCAGGGCGGTGCGGTCGCGCATGTCTTCCAACTGGTTCACGCCCTGGCCGGGGTGGGCGATCAACACGCGCGGGTCTTTCTGCAGCAGCGCGGCCACGGTCACCAACGGCACGTTTTCGCGCAGCGCGTTGATCGCGGTGCCGCTCGACCCGGCGATGAAGTCGGTCCGCCCGCCGAGCAGTTGCTGGGTCGGGTTGCTCTGCGGGCTACCGAGGCGGATCTCGACGTCGAGCCCGTGCTTGCGGTAGATGCCGGCGGCCACGGCCTGGAAGAAGCCGCCCCACTCGGGCTCGGCGCGCCAGCCGATGAACATGGTGGCTTTCTCGAGCTGGCCGCTGGGCTGGGCCACAGCGCCCAGGGGCAAGGCGGCCAGCAGCGCCAGCGTGAGTCGACGGCCGTGGCGTCGGGTGCGGTCCAGCAGTTTCATGGCGTTTCTCCGTGGGTGGACAGGAAGGGGGAAAAGGGAGGTTCAGCGCAGCAGGGCGGCCACGTCGACGGGGGCGTCCAGCAGCCCGGCGCCGCGCAGCACGTCGACCCAGCTCTGGTACATGCCGCGCAGGGTCGGCGACTGCAGGCTGAAGGGGAAGAAGACGGTGGACTTGAAGCCCACCTCGCGCAGCAGGCGCAGGTCGCCGCGCGTGTGGCGCGACAGCGCGTCGAAAGCCCGCTCGGGGTCGGCGTAGACCGCGGCGGTCGCCTCGGCGAGCGCGTCGTGGGTGAGATCGAACAGTTCCGGGTTGCGCTCGTAGGCGGCGCGGGTGGTCCACCAGTTCGACACCAGCGAGGGATTGCCGGTCGCCGCCTGGGCCAGCGTGTCCGCGCCCAGCACGTGGTCCACGGCGCGGCCCAGGCCGCGCGCCTCGATCTGGGTGGTGAACGGCTCGACGCAGATCGCCACGTCGATCTCGCCGCGCTCGAGCGCGTCCGGCATCTTGTAGAACTGCATCGGCCGCCACTGCAGGCGCTGCACGTCCACGCCGGCGCGGCGCAGCAGGTGCAGCGGCGCGCTGTGGGTGATGCCGCCATCGAGCGCGAAGGCGCCCAACCGTAGTCCTTCGAAATCGTGCGGCGTGTTCACCACCACGTCGGTGCGCGCGTAGAGGTTGCAGAAGTCCGCGCTGCGGCCCGCGTAGCTGCCGCGGATGGCCGCCGGCGACACCACCCGGGTCTCCAGGCCGAAGCGCTGCCAGGCCATGATGGTCAGCGTCGGACCCGAGAAGCTGAGGTTCATGCGGCCGCTGCGCATGTCCTCGATCGCCTGCACCTGCGAGCGCTCCACGAACGCGGTCTGGATGCCCCGGCGGGCGAACAGGCCCGATTCGATGGCGAGGTACATGGGCATCAGGCCCATCATGGGGTCGGGGTGCGCATCGATCAGCAGTTGCATGGCTTTCCTCATTTGCATGTCAAAGTCATGCAAATCTATCCCATGTTATCAAATGTAATCTATACGCATTAACACCTAGATAGCGGCTGCACCGACCGCGTGCGCGCCACCGGCCCGGTTTTCGCATGCAAGTGCCGTGCAAGCCGACCCACGCCCCTCGCCCATGAAACCCGGGGCCCGGGTTATCACCAATTCCTACCGGCCACAAAGTGTTTAGAATACAAAAACCGTTTTTGAATACGGAACACCCAGCACCACCCTCCCCAGCCCGACGACCCGTGGGCGCCACCTCGAAAGGAAACCTGATGACTCCTCGTTCCAAGCGGCCCGGCGCAGGTCTGCGCCCCGGCATCGTTGCGGCGGCGGCCGCGCTGGCCGCCGCGCTTTCGTGCGGCGCCGCCGCCCAGGCCCCGGCCGCCGACCTGTGCAGCCAGGTCGACCTGCAGCGCGCGCCGGCCCAGCCGGTCACCATCCGCTACGGCCTGACCGGCGGCGGCGAAGAGCCGCTGGCCCTGCTCTGGGCGGACAAGGCGCAGTACGCCCACCACGGCAAGTTCTATCAACTCGAGCACCGGCTGTACGCGCCGAACGACCGCATGACCGCGGTGCAGTCCGGCCAGCTCGACGCCGGCTCGATCAGCCTGACCGCGCTGATCACGGCGGTGCGCGTCGGCATCGACGTGCGCGCCGTCGCCTCGGTGGTCGAGACCAACGAGACCGACAACCAGGGCGCCTTCGTGGTGCTCAAGGACAGCGGGCTGACCGACGTCAAGCAGCTCAAGGGCAAGCGCATCGGCTTCTACGGGCCCAACACGGTGAGCGAGTACTGGGTCAAGAGCGCGCTGCGCCGCGCCGGCCTGCGCCCGAACGACGTGTCGTACATCTCGATGCCGCCGCCGGCGCAGGAACAGGCGCTGCGCAACAAGCAGCTCGACGTGGCCTGGCTGGCGCGCCAGTTCCTCGGCCGCGCCAACGCGACCGGCGGCGTGGAAACGCTGATGCGGCCCATCCAGGCCACCGCGCAGGCCCACCCCAGCACCCTGGTGTTCTTCACGCCGAAGTTCGTCAAGGAACACCCGCAGGCCTATTGCGCCTGGCGCGCCGACTACCAGAAGGCCATGAGCGACTGGGCCCAGAACCGCACCGCGCTCTACCCCAAGCTGATCGCCGCCAGCTACCTCACGCCGGCCGCCGCGAACGCGGGGCCGGACGGCGGGCGCGCACCCGGCGGGCGGATCAGCCTGAGCGACATCGACGCCACCATCGAGGACATGGAGGCCGCCGAGTTCCTGCCCAAGGGCCGCAACCCCAAGGCCGCCGCCATGGTCCTGGACGGCTACGCCCTGACGCGCTGAAGCCGCACGCCGCATGATCCGCATCGAATCCGTCACCAAGAAGTTCAAGCGCGGCGACCACGTGGTGCACGCGCTCGGACCGGTCGACCTGCACATCCGCAAGGGCGAGTTCATCACCATCCTGGGTCCCAGCGGCTGCGGCAAGACCACCTTGCTGCACATGCTGGGCGGCTTCGAGTCGGCCACCACGGGCCAGGTGCTGATGGACGGCAGCCCGATCACCAAACCCAGCCGCAAGCTCGGCATGGTGTTCCAGGAGGCCACGCTGTTTCCCTGGAAGACCGTGCTGCAGAACATCGCCTGGCCGATCGAGCAGACCGGCAAGTCGCGCGCGCAGGCGCTGGACATGGCCACCGAGTACCTGGACAAAGTGGGCCTGCACAAGTTCGGCAAGGCCTACCCGAACGAGCTGTCGGGCGGCATGCGCCAGCGCGCGGCGCTGGCCCGCACGCTGGCCATGCAGCCCGACGTGCTGCTGATGGACGAGCCCTTCGGCGCGCTGGACGCGCAGACGCGCGAGGAAATGCAGGAGGAGCTCACCCGCATGTGGCAGACCTCGGGCCTGACGGTGGTCTTCATCACGCACGACATCACCGAGTCCATCTTCCTGGGCGACCGGGTGGTGGTGCTCGGCGGCAAGCCGGGCGTGGTGATGGAGGAATGCCCCATCGACCTGCCGCGCCCGCGCAGCGCCGCGACCAAGTCCGACCCCAAGGTGCTGGAATACCGCGCGCACCTGTGGGAGCTGATCCGCCAGGGATCGGCCAAGTGAGGCAGCCGGCGCCATGAGACCTCAAGCCACCCAGTCCAACCGGGACCTGCTGTTCGTCACGCTCGGCTTCCAGGCCCTGATCCTGGTGCTGTGGGAAGCCGCGAGCCGCTCCGGCCAGTTCCCGGACTACCTCGTCGGGCCACTGGCGATCCTGCGCCAGGCCGGCCACTACGTGGACGAAGGCACCGTCTTCGCCCAGGCGGGCCACAGCCTGTTCCGCGTCTACGTCGGGTTCGCGATCGGCTCGGCAGCGGGCGTGGTGCTGGGCCTGCTCTCGGGCGTATCGCGCTTCGTGCGCGACCTGCTCGACACGCTGCAGGCCTTCGTCCACGCCATTCCGAAGATCTCGCTGTTCCCCGCGGTCGCGGTGTGGCTGGGCTTCTCGGACGCCTCGCGCATCCTCATCATCTCGCTGAGCTGCTTCTTCCCGGCCTACCTGAACGCCATGAGCGGCGCGCTGGGCATCAACCCCAAGTACCTCTGGCTGAGCCGCAACAACGAGATCGGGCGCTGGCGCACCTTCTTCCAGGTGATCCTGCCGGCCAGCCTGCCGCGCACCATGGTCGGTCTGCGCATCAGCCTGATGGTGGCCTTCATCCTGATGGTCGCGACCGAGGTGGTGGGCCATTCGGACGGGCTGGGCTCGATGGTGATGACGGCCTACCAGAACGGCGAGTACGGCCAGATGTACGCGGCGATCCTGTTCATCGCGGTCGCGGGCTACGTCTCCAACCTGGTGCTCCAGCGCATCGCCGCGCGCGTCTGCCGCGGCCAGAACCTGGCGGTGGGAGGGCCGGCATGAAGCTCGATCGATCCAGCGCGACCAAGGCCGCCGGCGTGCTGCTGTTCCTGGGCGCGTGGCAGCTCTTCGCCACGCTCGGCGACACCCGCATGCTGCCCGGCATCGGCGCCGTGGCGGAGCAGTTGGGCCAGATGATCGCCTCGGGCGAACTGGCCGAGCACGCGCTGTCCACGCTGTCCAAGGGCTTTGCCGGCCTCGCGCTGGCGCTGCTGGCCGGCTCCCTGGTGGGCATTTGGTGCGCGCGCAACCGCTACGCGGACGCCGCGCTGCACCCCTTGCTCTCCATGCTCTACCCGGTGCCCAAGCTGGCGCTGTACCCGGTGGTGATCCTGGTGTTCGGCTTCGGCGCCTGGTCCAAGATCGTGCAGGTGGGGCTGGAGTGCTTCTTCCCCATCTTCGTGCAGATGTACGCCGGCGCGCGCGCCGTGCCGCGCAACCTGCTGTGGCTGGCCGCGAACAACGAGGTCGGCGGCGCGCGCCTGGGCCGCGACGTGCTGCTGCCCTCGCTGCTGCCCTACCTGCTGACCGGCCTCAGGGTGGCCACGCCCATCATGCTCATCGTGATGTGCGTGACCGAGTTCATCGGCGAGTCCAAGGGGCTCGGGCACCTGATCTCGCGCCACTCCTCGTATTTCGACACGGCCTCCGCCTTCGCCGTGATCGTGGTCCTGGGCCTGTTCGGCCTGGTGGCCGACCGGCTGATCGTCTTCGTGAGGGCGCGCGCGGTGTTCTGGGAACGCGGCGTAACGCTCTGAATGGCATCTGGAACCTAACCTGAAAACTGAAAGAAACCCATCCAATGGCGAACGAAAAACATGACGTGGTGATCGTGGGCGCCGGCCTGGCCGGCCTGTCGACGGCGGTGTTCCTCGCGCTCAACGGCGTGCGGGCCGTGGTGATCGAGCGCAATCCGTCCACCTCCATCCTGCCCAAGGCGCGCGGGCAGAACCCGGTCACCATGGAGACCCTGCGCGTGGCCGGCATCGCCGAGGCGATCCACGCCGCGCGCCCGCCGGGCAAGCCGGGCATCACCTCGCTGATCTCGGAGAGCCTGACCGGCAAGGTGATCTACGACCACATCAAGCACCGGCCCGACTTCTCCCGCTTCTCGCCCGAGATCCCCGGCATGGCCAGCCAGGCGCGCGCCGAGGAGGCCCTGCTCAAGCGCGCCCAGGAACTGCAGGTGGACATCCGGTTCAACTGGTCCTGCGAGTCGGTGCAGGAGTTCGACGACCGCGTCGAGCTGCAGTTGCGCGACCTCGCCAGCGACCAGCCCTGCGCCGTGCAGGCCCAGTACCTGGTGGCCGGCGACGGCATCCGCGGCAGCATCGCGGGCCAGGTGGGCATCGGCTACCACGGCGTGGGGCACCTGAAGTCGGTCACCGCGGTGCGCTTCAACGCCGACCTCTCGCGCTGGTCCGGCGACAACGCCATGACGATCCACTACGTCAAGAACCCGGCCCTGCCCGACGGCTCGGGCATCCTGGTCAGCACCGACTACCGCCACCAGTGGGTGGCCAACTTCTCCGCCGACCCCGAGCGCAGCCCGGCCGCCACGCGCGAGCTGATCAAGATCCTGCTCGGCCTGGACGACGTCGAGTTCGAGGTGACCGGCGACACCACCTACAACTACTCCCACCGCATCGCCGACCGGCTCAGCACCCGGCGCGTGTTCCTCGCCGGCGACGCCGCGCACGTCATGCCGCCCACCGGCGGACAGGGCGGCAACACCGCCATGCAGGACGGCTTCTACCTCGGCTGGAAGCTGGCCTACGTGCTGCGCGGCATCGCGGGCCCAGGCCTGCTCGAGTCCTACGACGTGGAGCGGCGCCCCTACGCCGAGATCGTCTGCACCTGGCAGGCCGCGAACCTGGCCGAGCGCCGCGACATGAAGAACCTGGCCACGCTGATCGGCGAGCCGATCGACCACGCCAAGATGATGTTCGGCTACGTCTGCGCCGACGGCGCCTTCGTGAAGCTGCCCGACCAGCCGCGCCCGGCGGCCCAGGACCCTTTCGAAGACCCCGCCCAACCCACCGGGCTGCCCGGCGCCCGCGTGCCCTACGTCCAACTGGCCGCGAACGGCGAGGCCTTCAACACGCGCCGGCATCTGAGCCCGCAGTTCCAGGTCTACACCGCGAGCGAGGCGTTCGCCGCCGAAGCCCGCGCCGCCGCCGAGCAGGCGGGCGTGCCGCAGCAGGTCACCGTGGTCGACTCGGTCGAGCCGTTGAAGATGGCGGCCGACGAGGCGATGCTGCTCCGCCCCGACGGCATCGTGGCCTGGCGCGGCCGCGATGCCGAGGCGCTGAAGGGCGCCTACGCGCAGGTGCTCTGCCGCGCCTGAGGCCGCAAGGACGCCGTGCCATGGCACGCTTGCTGGTCACGGGCGCCACCGGGCGCATCGGCCGCCGGGTGGCCGCGCACCTCGCCCGCGAGGGCGCGGAGCTGCGCCTGCTGGTGCGCGACCCGTCGCAGGCGCCGCCGGTACCGGGCGCGCACTGCGTGCCCGGCGACTTCGGCGACCTGGCCGCGATGGCGCAGGCCTTCGAGGGCGTGCAGACCGCCTTCCTCTACACCCCGGCCCGGCCCGACCCGCGCCTGCTGCGGCTCGCGGCGGACCAGGGCGTGGCGCACGTGGTGCTGCTGTCCTCGGCCTCGGTCGGCAAGGTGGGCGCGGACGACCCCAACCCGGTGGCCGCGCGGCACCGCATGGCCGAGCAGGCGGTGCGCGACGCCGGCCTGCGCTGGACCTTTCTGCGCCCGGACGTGCTGGCGGCCAACTGCCTGCAATGGGCGGAGGCGATCCGCACCGAGCGCCGGGTGCGCGTGCCCTACCCCGAGTCGCTGCGCAACCCCATCCATGAGGACGACGTGGCCCTGGCCACGGCGCTGGCCATGCGCGAGCCGGAGCGCTGGCACGGGCGCGTCCTGACCCTGACCGGTCCGGCCTGCCTGACCCTGCGGCAGCAGGTCGAGGCCATCGGGCAGGCCATCGGCACGGCGCTGGAATGCGTGCCGATCAGCCCCGAGGAAGCCCTGCAGGCCATGACCAGCGGCCACCCGCCGATGCCGGCCGAGGTGGCGCGCCGGCTGATCGAGTACATGCGCAAGACCACGGTGCAGCCGCCCGAGGTCACCCGCGACTTCTCCGACGCCGTGGGGCGGCCCGCACGCCCATTCGCCGACTGGGCGAAGGACCACGCCGGCGACTTCCTGCCGCTGCAGGCAGCCGCGCGATGAAGGCCACGGAGTGAAGCCGATACACTGCGGCGTTCCCCATCACCCCACCCTTGCGAACCGAGACAAGCCCCATGGAACCCACGGAAGCGGACGCCCCGAACGACGCGGCGGAAAAAGACCCCTACTGGGTTGATGCGCTGTCCCAGGGCCTGGCGGTGCTGCGCGCGTTCGACCATGCGCAGAACGGGCTGAACCTGAGCGAGATCGCCCAGCGCCTGGGCTGGAGCCGCACCAAGCCCTACCGCTACATCCACACGCTGGAGCGCATGGGCTACCTCAGCCGCGACGAAGCGTCCAAGCGCTACCGCCCCACCTCGCTCACCATGGCGCTGGGCTACGCCTACCTGAGCGGCCTGTCGCTGCTGGAGCTCGCGCAGCCGGTGCTCGACCGCCTCAAGGACCGGCTCGGCGCGCTGGTGCACATGGGCATCCTGGAACAGGGCGAGGTGGTCTACATCGCCAGCGCCCGGATGTCCGTGCTGCCGGCGGTGGACATCCACGTCGGCTCGCGCGTGCCGCCGCACGCCACGTCGATCGGCCGCGCCCTGCTGTCGCAACTGCCCGAGGAGCAGGTCGACGCGCTGATCGGCCGCGCGCCGCTGCCTGCGGCCACGTCCCGCTCCATCACCGACCCGGAAGCCTTCCGCGACATGCTGCGCGCCGCGCGCGAGCGGGGCTACGTGTTCACCGACGAGGAGTTCCACCCCGGCGTGCGCTCGGTGGCGGCACCGGTGCGCGACCGGCACGGGCACGTCGTGGCCGCCATCAACGCCACCTCCATCCTGCAGAAGTTCTCGGACGAGGTCATCGCCCGGGACGTCATCCCGTTGGTCTGCCGCTCGGCCGCCGAGATCTCAATGGGCCTCGGCCACCCCGGCTGAGGCCGCCGCTTCCCGATCCCGGCCTGCGGCGATGCCGAGGGCCCGCCACTCGCCGAGCAGCCGCGCCAGTCCGGCACGGTCGGCGGCGACGCCGTAGACGTAGTGGTCCGGGCGCACCAGGGCCGCGTGCGCGCCGAAGCGCTGGAACCACTGCGCGAGCACCCCTTGGGTTTCCGCCACGCGGTCCAGGTCGAGCAGCGCCACGGCATCGGGGCAGTCCACTAGGCCGTCTTCCTCGCCCTCGGCCGGCATGCGCCACCGCACCAGGCGCCACCCGTGGCCCAGCACATCGTCCATGCGCTGCGCAGCGCCCTGCCCCTGCAGCCACGGCTGCGGAAACAGCGTGCCGCGCGCCGGATGGTCGTGCGCCGAGAGCAGGCCGCCTTCGAGGCGCGGCAGCACGTCCTGGCGCGGCGTGTCCCTGACGGTGCCGCCGCATTCGGCCAGCAGCCGCGCGTCGCGCGCGCGCGCCTTGTCCACGTCGCGCTCGCAGATCACCGCGCCCACCTGCTTGAGGCGGCTGGTCAGCTCGCGCACGTGGGCCTTGCGCTCGGTGCCGTAGCTGTCGAGCAGCGCCTCGGCCGCCTCCCCCGCCACCTCGCCGCGCAGCACCGCCGCCAGCTTCCAGCTCAGGTTGGCCGCGTCGCGGATGCCCTGGCACATGCCCTGGCCCAGGAAGGGCGGCTGCATGTGCGCCGCGTCGCCGGCCAGGAACACGCGGCCGTGGCGCCACTGCGCGGCCACCAGCGCGTGGAAGCGGTAGCTGGCCTGGCGCCAGAGCTCGCCGTCCTCGGGCGTGAGCCAGCGCGAGAGCAGCTTCCAGGTCTCGGCGTCGGTCGCCACCTGCTTCGGGTCCTCGCCGGGCTTGAGCGAGATCTCCCAGCGGCGGTGGTTGCCGGGGCCGATCACCAGCGTGCAGGGGCGCTCGGGCTCGCAGTACTGCACGCTGGTGGCGGGCAGCTTGGCCAGCCCGCGCCCGTTGACCCGCACGTCGACCACCAGCCAGGGCTCGTCGAAGTCGAGGTCTTCCAGCGCCAGGCCGAGCTGCGTGCGCACCGAGCTCGCCCCGCCGTCGCAGGCGATCGCGTAGCGCGCGCGCACGGTGCGGCACTCGCCATCTGGCGCCTCGATCGCCAGACCCACGCCGTCGGCATCGGCCTCGATGCGGCGCATCTCCACCCCCAGTTCCACCCGCACGCCGGGCAGTCGCGCCACGCGCGCGCGCAACGCGCGCTCCACCGGCGGCTGGGTGAACACCAGCGACGGCGTGTAGCCCTGCGGGTGCGGCGGCGCGACCATGGTCATGCGCCGGATCAACTGGCCGTCGACACCGTAGAACTCCGAGTTGGTGAAAGGCTCGGTATAGGGCGCCACCGCGTCCACCACGCCCAGCTGCTGGAACACGCGCATGATCTCGTGGTCCAGGGCGATGGCGCGCGGGATCTGGTAGACGTCGGTCAGGCGGTCGCACACGTACACGCTCAGGCCGGCCTGCCCCAGCAGGCCGGCCGCGACCTGGCCCACGGGGCCGTAGCCGACGATGGCGACGTCGTAAACCACCGGCTCCTCGCTCATACCGACTCAGCCGCGATGGGGTTGCACAAAGTGCCCACGCGCTCGATCTCGACCTCGTAGGTGTCGCCGGCCTTCATCCACACCGGCGGCGTGCGCGCCTGGCCCACGCCGGCGGGCGTGCCCATCACGATCACGTCGCCCGGCTCCGGCGTCATCACCTCGGCCAGCAGCGCGATGGTCTCGGCCACGCCGAAGATCATGTCGCTGGTGTTCGCGTCCTGCATCACCTGGCCGTTGAGCCGGCCCTGGATCTTCAGGCCGGCAGCGCCCGGCGGCAGTTCGTCGGCCGTGACCAGCACCGGCCCGAAGCCGCCGGTGGCGTCGAAGTTCTTGCCGATGGTCCACTGCGGCGTGCGCTTCTGGTAGTCGCGCACGCTCATGTCGTTGAACGGCGCGTAGCCGAACACGTAGGGCAGCGCGTCGGCTTCCTTGGTGTGGCGCGGCACGCGCCGGCCGATCACGAGCGCGAGCTCGGCCTCGTAGTCGAACCGGGGCGACACCTTGGGCACGATGCCCGGCTCGCCATGCGCGACCAGCGAGCTCGCGCCGCGGAAGAAGAACCACGGGTAGTCGGGCTTCTCGCGCCCGCCCTCCTTGGCGTGGTCGAAGTAGTTCAGGCCCAGGCAGACAATCTTGCCGGGCTCGGGCACCAGCGGCGCGAGGCGCGCGTCCGCCAGCGGCAGCCGCGCGGCCTTGCCGGCGATGGCGGCGCGCGCGGCGGCGTGCAGGTCCACGCCCTGGCTCAGCGCCTGGCGCAGGTCGGCGGGCACCTGCGGCTGCGCGTCGGCGAGGTCGATGAGCTGATCGCCGTCGACGGCGGCCAGGCGCGGGGTTCCGTTGCGGAGGTAGGTGGCGAAACGCATGGTCAGGCTTTCTGCGGGGAGGGGAATTCGGTGTCGGCGAAGGTCACGAGGCGCTGTGCGGCTTTCAGGCGCGCGCTGGGCGGCGCGGAGATGCCCCACTGGTCCACCCGGCCGGGCGGCCAGGTCCAGTCGGCCGGCCCGCCGGGCCGGTAGCGCTCGTCGATCTGCTCGACCTCGGCCGTGTACTCGATCACGATGCCGAACGGGTCGATGAAGTAGTTGAACGCGTTGTCGCCCGGTCCGTGGCGGCCCGGGCCCCACTCGATCGCGTGGCCGGCGTCCTTCATGCGGCCGCCGCCGCGCATCACCGCGTCCAGCGTGGGCATGACGAAGGCCACGTGGTTGAGCGCGTCGTTGTCGGCGTCGCCCAGCGCGAGCGTGTGGTGGTCGCGGTCGCAGTTCATGAAGGCCATGATGCGCGTGCGGTCGGCCAGCACGAAGCCCAGCGCACGCTCCAGGAAGGCTTGCGAGGCCGCCACGTCGTGGCTGTTGAGCACCGCGTGCGCGAGGCGCACCGGCTGGTCCGGCGGCGGCGGTTCGCCGGCCGTGCGGCGCGCGTCGCCCCACACCACCTCGAAGCGGCGGCCGTCGGCGTCGTGCAGCGCCAGGCGCTCGCCGCCGGCCGGATCGGCGGCCGGCGCGGCGGCGCGCTCCAGTACGCCGCCAGCCGCCGGCACCGCGTCCGCGATGGCCGCCAGCGCTTCGCGCGAGCGCGCGCGCAGCGTCACCTTGAGCAGGCGCGGCGTGCCCGGCGCGGCGTGCAGCGCGAGCAGGTGGTGGTCGCTGCCGCTGCCGCGCAGGTAGACCACGCCCTCGGCACGATCGGCCACGGCCAGGCGCCAGACCTCGGTGTAGAAGCGCTCGGCGGCGGCGAGGTCGGGTACGGTCAGCGCGACGCTGCGCAGGCCGGCGATCCAGGGGGATTTCATGCGGGCTCCTTGTGAAAGTCGAACGTGCGGCCGAGGAAGCGGGCCGCGTTCTCGAAGGCCAGCGCGCGCCGCGTGGCGTCGTCGAACCCGGCTTCGGCCAGGCGCGCCAGCGGCGCACGCTCGTGGAAGTTGAACGGGTAGTCGCTGCCCAGCAGCAGCGCCCGCGGGCCGAAGGTGTGCAGCAGATGGCGCAGCGTGGGCGCGTCGAACACCAGCGTGTCGTAGAACAGCCGCCGCGCCTGCTCGGCCGGCGCCTCGGGAACGCTCTCGCGCAGCGCGGGAAACACCTGCCAGCCCTGCTGCAGGCGCGGCAGCAGCGAGGCCAGCGTGCCGCCGCCGTGGCTGAAAGCCAGCCGCAGGCCAGGCCGGCGCTGCAGCAGCCCGCCGGTGATGACCGACGCCGCCGCCAACCCCACGTCGCCCGGGTACGCCAGCACCTGCTGCAGCGGCGCCGGGCCCACCAGGCGCTCCATGCCGGCCGGCCGCAGCGCGTGCACGAACACCGCCGCGCCCAGCGCCTCGCAGGCCTCGAAGAACGGATCGAACGCCGCATCGCCGATGGCGCGGCCGTTCACGTTGCTGCCGATTTCCACGCCCGCGAAGCCCGGCTGTGCCATCAGCTCGCGCAGTTCGGCGATCGCGAGGTCCAGGTCCTGTAGCGGCACCGCGCCCAGGCCCAGCAGCGCTCCACGGGATTCGTCCACCATGGCCGCGATCTGCCCGTTGAGAAAGCGCGTGAGCTGGCGCGCGGCCTCGGCCGGCATCCAGTACGACAGCAGCTCGGGCATGGGCGAGATCGCCTGCACCGCCAGGCCCATGCCCGGCAGGTCGGCCAGCCGCCGCGCCGTGCTCCAGCACCGGTCGGACACCGTGCGGTAGTGGCGGCCCGCGATCATGACCTGGCGGTGGCAGGCATCGGGCCCCGCCGCCATCGACGGCCAGTCGACCGGCGCCGCGCTGCCGAGGTAGCGCGGAAAGGATTCCGGCACCACGTGCGAGTGCGTGTCGATGCCGCAGCGGCAGGCAGTCATGGGGCATCGTCTCCGGGCTGTGCCGGCATGGGGCCGGCGGGTTTGACATCGTTCGCGGGCATTCTAGGCAGCGGCTCCATATCCAACAATCCAATGCGGTGGATAGATAGAATCCACACCATGGATATTGCCGAGATCGACCTCAACCTGCTGGTGGTGTTCGACGCCCTGGCGCAGCAGCGCAGCGTGACGCGCGCGGCCGAGGCCCTGGGCCTGTCGCAGCCGGCCACCAGCGCGGCGCTGGCGCGGCTGCGGCGCCTGTTCAACGACCCACTGTTCGTCAAAACCGGCGCCGAGATGCGGCCCACGCCGCGCGCGGCCGAGCTCGCGGCCCCGGTGCGGCGCGTGATCGGGCTCGTCAAGGAAGAAATCCTGCAGGTGCAGGCGTTCGATCCGGCCACCGCGGAGCAGTCGTTCCAGCTCATCGCGCCCGACATCGCCGAGGTCATCCTGCTGCCGCGCCTGCTCGCCCACCTGCGGCGCGTGGCGCCGGGCGTGCGCGTGCGCACCGTCTCGATGCCGCGCCACGCCGCCGCCGAAGCGCTGACCAGCGGCGCCGCCGACGTGGCGCTGGGCTACTTTCCGGACCTGCAGAAGAGCGGCTTCTTCCAGCAGCGCCTGTTCAAGCACCGCTACGTCTGCGTGGTGCGGCGCGACCACCCCGGCATCGGCGCGCGCATGACGCTGCGCCAGTACCTCGACGCGCCGCACGCCGTGGTCTGGCCCGAAGGGCGCGAGCACCTGTTCGAACGCTTCATGCAGGCCCGCCAGCTGCGCCGCCGCGTCGTGCTCGAGCTCTCGCACTTCATGAGCCTGCTGACCATCGTGGGCACGTCCGACCTCATCGCCACCGTGCCGTCCGACCTGGCCGAGTTCTTCGAAACCCACGGCAACATCCGGATGGTGCCCTCGCCCGTGAAGGCGCCCGAGGTCGAGGTGCACCAGTTCTGGCACCAGCGGCTGCACAAGGACGCGGCCAACGCCTGGCTGCGCGGGGCGATACGGACGGCACTGGGTGAGTGAGCGGCGTCCCAGTGCAGGGCCGCCCTGCGCGGCGTCAGCCGTGCCCGAAGCCCGCCGCTTCCACGCCGGCGATGCAGATCGCCTCGTCCTCGTCGCCCGTGCCGCCGCTGGCGCCCGCGGCGCCGATGACGTTGCCGGCCGCATCCTTGATCACCACCGCGCCGGTCTGCGGCAGGAACCGGCCCTGCGCGGTGGCGGCCAGCGAGAGGAAGAAGTTGGGGTTCTCCTTGGCGCGCTGGCCCAGCACGCGGCTGGACACCCCCATGCCCACGGCCCCCCAGGCCTTGCCCAGCGCAACGTCGAAGCGGAACATGCTGGCGCCATCCTCGCGCGCGAAGGCCTTGAGGTCGCCCGAGCCGTCGACCACGGCCACCGCCATGGGCTTGTAGCCCGCTTCCCGGGCGCGCGCGAGCGCCACGCCGATGATCTGCTGGGCCTGGGCCAGGGTGAGTGCTGCGGCGGCGGTGGTCGTCGTCATGAATGGGCTCTTTTGCGTCGTGGTTGATGGGCCGGAGAGGATAACGCCTGGGCGCGCTCGCCCTGGTCTCACTCGGGCTTGAGCCCCGCCACCTCGATCACCTTCTTGTGCTGCGCGATGTCGCGCACGAGGAAAGCACGGAACTCGCTCGGCGTGGCCGGCGTGGGCACCGCGCCGTTGCTGTCGAACGAGCGTCGCAGGTCCGGCTGCTGCAGGGCCTGCGCGATGGCGCGCTGCATGGTGTCGATCACCGCTGCGGGCAAGCCCTTGGGCGCCATGAGCCCGATCCAGCCCGAGAACTCGAAGCCCGGCAGCGTCTGGGCGATCGCGGGCACGTCGCCCAGCGGGCGTGCTTCGGCGGTCATGCTGTGCCCCAGCAGCCGCAACCGGCCCGACGACACGAGCCCCATGGCGGCGGGCGCGGGCGTGAGCACCCAGTCGGACTCCCCCGAGACCACGGCCGCCACGCCCTGGCTGCCGCCCTTGTAGGGCACGTGCAGCGACTGGAAGCCGCCGGCCACCTGCAGGGCCACGCCCGCGAGGTGGCTGGTGGAGCCGATGCCGGCCGAGGCCATGTGGCTCTCGCCGTTGCGCGACTTCGCATACGCCATCAGTTCGGTCAGGCTGTGCACGGGCAGCTTCGGGTTGCAGACCAGCACGTTGGGCAGCAGGGCGATCAGCGAGACGAAGTCGAAGTCCTTCAGCGGGTCGTAGGACACCGCCTTCTGCAGCAGCGGCGCGATGGTGATCGAACTGCTGCTCGCGACGATCTGCGTGTAGCCGTCCGGTGCCGCCGTGCGGCCCAGCTCGGTGCCCAGGGCGCCGGCCGCACCGGCCTTGTTGTCCAGCACCACCGGCTGCGGCAGCACCTGCCCCATCTGGCTGCCCAGGATGCGCGACACGGTGTCCATCGAACTGCCCGGTGCGTTGGGCACGATGAACCTCACCGGGCGCTGCGGCCAGGCGGCGGCCTGGGCGCGCGCGGAGCCCGCAGCCGCCAGCAAGGCCAGTGGCGGCAGCGCGGCCACCAAGCGGCGGCGGGTGACGGCGAGGGGTTCTTCTCTGTGGGTCGGCATGTCTGTCTCCTGATGAATGGTCTGTCCGTCGAATGGCTCTTGCTTCCTGCTCGGTTCCTGCCGCCGTGCAGGCCTCACTCCGGCTGGATATTCAGCGTCTTGACGAGTTGGGCCCAGCGCTCGCGTTCGCCACGCATGAACGCCTCGAACCCGGCCACGTCCATGCGCGGCTCGACCTGCGAGCCCAGGGCCTTCATGCGCTGCGCCACCTCCGGCCGGCCGAGCACGGCCTCGAGGTCGCGGTTGACGCGCGCCACCACCTCGGCCGGCGTGCCTGCCGGCGCGAACAGCCCGTTCCAGCCGGTGTACTCGAAGCCGGGAAAGTGCTCGGCCAGCGCAGGCACCTGCGGCATGTGGGCCTGGCGCTGCGCGGTGCTGATGGCCAGCGGCCGCACCTGGCCCGACTGCACGAAGGCCGTCAGCGCCGCGTCCGGCAGGCAGACCAGCGGCACGCGGCCGCCCACCACGTCCTGCAGGGCTTCGCTGGACTTGGTGTAGGGCACGTGGTTGAACGACACGCCGGCCATGTGGGCCACGCTGTCGGCCAGCATGCCGGAGAAGGTCTTGGGCCCTTCGGTCGCGATCGCCAGCGCGCCGGGCCGGGCCTTGGCCTGCGCGAACACCTCGGCCAGGTCCTTCGCTTGCAGCGCGGGGCCGCCCGCGATCACGAACGGACTGCGGCCTACCAGGCGCACCGGCGCGAAGTCCTTGGCCGGGTCGTAGGGCAGCGCCTTGAAGGTGAACACGTTGGTGACCATCGCGGCCGTGGTCGCGTAGTAGAAGGTGTGGCCGTCGGGCGCCGAGCGGGCCGCGGCCTGCGCGCCGATCACGTTCTGGCCGCCGGGCCGGTTCTCGATCACGACCGCCTGGCCCCACACCTTGGCCAGTTGCTCGGCCACGTAGCGCGCCAGGATGTCGGGCCCCGCGCCAGCGGGCTGCGAGAGGATCCAGCGGACCGGGCGCTGCGGCCAGGCCGCCGTCTGGGCAAAAGCGGGGGCCAGGGCGGGGGCGGCGCCCCACGCGGCCAGGGCGCGGAAAAGATCGCGGCGCTGCATGCGTTGTCTCCGGTGAAGTATTGGGTCCCGGCATGCTAGGCAGCGCGGCAGCATCCGTACAGACGATGCCATGGATACACAAAATCCATGGTATGGATATTCGACCGGGCGCCCCCTGGGGCCGCCGCATGGACACCAATCGGTAGGCTAGGCCAGCCGCGCGCACTCCACCACCACGCCGCGCAGCCAGTCGTGCGCGGCCGAGTTGGAGGTTCGTGGGTGCCAGAGCAGCCGCACGTCGAAGGTCGGCAGGTCCAGCGGAATGTCGAACATCGCCACCTTGGCCATCTGCGACATGCGCCGGGCCAGCCGCACCGGAATGCAACTGACCAGCCGCGTCGACTCGAGCAGGAACGGCAGCGCGAGAAAGTTCGGCTTGATCATCTTCACGCGGCGGCGCACGCCGAACGGCTCCAGCGCCATGTCGATCTGCGTGTTGTAGACCTGCGTCGCCTCGGGCTCGATGGTCACGTGCTCCAGTTCGCAGAACTGCTCCACCGTCAACGGCTGGTTCACCGCCGGGTGGTCGGCCGCGGCCAGCGCGACGAAACGGTCCGAGAACAGGCGGCGCGACTTCAGGAACTCCGGCGGACTGGGCAGGTAGCTGATCGCCAGGTCCAGCTCGCCCGCCGAGAGCATCTCGGGGAAATGCTGGGGCCGGGGCTGCAGCATGTGCATGCGCACGCCCGGCGCCTCCACGCCCACGCGCTGCATGATGGACGGCACCATCAGCACGTCGAGGTAGTCCCCCACGATGAGGCGAAAAACATGGTCCGCCACCGCGGGATCGAACGCGGTGCGCGTCTCGAAGACCGCCATGGCCGAGGCCAGCGCGTCCTGCGCGCGCGGGTAGATCGACAGCGCCAGCTCGGTCGGCACCAGGGAAGCGCCCGAGCGCGTCAGCAGTTCGTCGTTGAAGATCTCGCGCAGCCGGGCGAGCGCGCCGCTCATGGACGATTGGCTGATGTCGATGCGGTCGGCCGCGCGCGTCACGTGCTTTTCGCGCATCAGCGCATCGAAGGCCCGCAAGAGGTTGAGGTCGACGTTGCCCGATTTCATAAAACTTCGCAGCATGGTATGAAGCGCCGTTCTGCCGCCTAGGGAAAACCCCCGGAGTTCATCAAAAAACCGGGCACGCCCATCTCGATCCAGATTGGGGATCTCCCCCTTCCTGCGTAGCATCCCCCGCATCGAAACGACCCGCCCCGACGGCGCGATGCCCGCGCCACCGGGGCGACAGGACACGACAAGGCGACTCGCGATGCGGATGAAAGACAAGGTGGTGATCGTCACCGGCGCCGGCTCGGTCGGGCCGGGCTGGGGCAACGGCAAGGCGGCGGCGGTGCTGTATGCCCGCGAAGGCGCGCGCGTCTTCGCGGTCGACCGCCAACTGGCGGCGGCCGCCGAGACGCAGGACATCGTCCGCGCCGAGGGCGGCGAATGCGCCACCTTCGAAGGCGACGTGTCATCGGGCGAGGCGGTGCAGGCCATGGTGCGCCAATGCATGGCCCGCTTCGGCCGGATCGACGTGCTGCACAACAACGTCGGCATCATCGAGACCGGCGGGCCGGTCGACCTGCCCGAGCCGGCCTGGGACCGGGTGATCGCCATCAACCAGACCAGCGTCTTCCTCACCTGCAAGCACGTCATTCCGCACATGCTGGCCCAGCGCTCGGGCGCGATCGTCAACATCGCCTCGATCGCGGCCCTGCGCTGGGTCGGTTTCCCCTACCTCGCCTACTCGGCGTCCAAGGCCGCGATGCTGGCCATGACCACCAACATCGCCGTGCAGTACGCGGCCGACGGCATCCGCGCCAACAGCGTGGTGCCGGGCTTCATGAACACGCCCACCATCCGCGAGCCGCTGAAAGACAAGTACGGCGGCGACCTCGAGCAGATGACCCGGCGCCGCGACGCCCTCTCGCCGACCGGGAAGATGGGCGACGCCTGGGACACCGCCTACGCGGCGCTCTTCCTCGCCTCCGACGAGGCGCGCTACGTGACCGGCACGCAGATCGTGGTCGACGGCGGCCTGACCGCCCGCTGCGTCTAGCCGGCAGCCCACCAAGAACACCCCACGAACCCCAGCCAACGGAGACAACCGCATGAAGCCTGCAGAAACGACAACACCCGCCCCGTGCACGCGCCGCGCCGCCGGCGCCGCCCTCTTCGGCGCCCTGGCGCTGCTCGCCGCCGGCCCCGCGGCGGCGAACGACGCCTGGCCCAGCAAGCCGGTCAAGATCATCGTCCCCTTCGCCGCCGGCGTCTCGCCCGACGTGGTCACGCGGCTGCTGGCCGAGCCGCTCGCGCGCGCGCTCGGCCAGCCCGTGCTGGTGGACAACCGCGTCGGCGCGGCCGGCATCATCGGCGCCGAGGCCGCGGCCAAGAGCCCGGCGGACGGCTACACCTTCCTCATGTCCGTGAACTCCATCATGGGCATCAACCCCAACGTCTACAAGCGCCTGCCCTACGACACCTTCCGCGACTTCACGCCGGTGACGCAGGTCGTGCTGGTGCCCTACGTGCTGGTCACCAGCACGAACTCGCCCTACCACACGCTGCAGGACGTGATCGCCGACGCCAGGGCCCGGCCGCGCGGCATCAACTACGGCTCGGTCGGCGTCGCCTCGGGCCCGCACGTGATCATGGAAATGCTCAACAACATGGCCGGCACGCAGATGACGCACGTGCCCTACAAGGGATCGCCCCTGGCCGACCTGCTGGCCGGCCAGATCCCGCTGACGTTCGACCCCACGACCACCGCCGTGCCCATGGTCAGGAGCGGCAAGCTGCGCGCGCTGGCCGTGACCAGCAAGACGCGCAACCCCTCGCTGCCCGATACGCCCGCGGTCGCCGAACTGCTGCCCGGCTACGACGGCGACGGCTGGATGGGCATCTACGCGCCCACCGGCACGCCGCCGGCCATCGTGGCCAAGTTCAACGCCGCCATCGCGCAAGTGCTGCGCGCGCCCGAAATCCAGAGCCGCCTCGGCGACCTTGGCCTGCAGCCCGTGGGCAACTCGGTGGAGGCGTTCTCGCGCGTTTCCAAGGACGAGGTCGACAAGTGGGCGCGCATCGCCCGCGCCAACCACATCAGCGCCGACTGAAGCCAGGAGACCTGCATGCGCCTGACCCCCGCCCAACTCGCCGAGTTCGACGAGCTCGGCTACGTGTTCATCCCCGACTGCTTTCCCGAGGCCGACATCGCTGCGCTGCGGCGCGCCTCGCAGCACATCTTCGCCCACGACCGCCAGGAGATCTGGCGCGAGAAAGACGGCACGCCGCGCACCGCCTTCGCCTGCCATCTCTACGACGAAGCCTGCATGCGGCTCGCCACCGACGACCGGCTGGTCGAGCCCGTGGAGCAGCTCTTCGGCGAAGCCGTCTACCTGCACCAGTTCAAGATCAACGCCAAGGCCGCCTTCACCGGCGACACCTGGCAGTGGCACCAGGACTTCCCCACCTGGCACAAGGACGACGGCATGCCCGAAGCGCGCGCGATGAACATCGCCGTCTTCCTCGACGAGGTGATGCCCGTCAACGGGCCGCTCATGCTCATCCCGCGCAGCCACAAGACCGGCGCGCTCGATTCCGCGCACGACACCGCCACCACCTCGTACCCGCTGTGGGCGCTGGACCAGGACAACGTGACCACCCTGGTGCGCCAGAACGGCATCGTCAGCCCCACCGGCCAGCCCGGCGGCGTGCTGATGTTCCACGCCAACCTGGTGCACGGCTCGGCCGGCAACATCACGCCCTACCCGCGCCGCATCGTCTACCTCACGCTGTCCGCCCTCTCCAACGCGATCAACAAACCCACGCGGCCCGCGTACATCGCGCACCGCGACTTCACCCCGGTGCGGCAGCTTCGCACCCCCGCACACGCCTGAACACCCGGAAGGAAAAGGAAGCCGACATGAAACGACAACGACGCCCGACCATCAGCGTCACGCCCGAGCAGATGGGCAAGCAGATCGCGCGCTTCCAGTCGCTGGAACCGCAAAGCCGGCTGGTGGAAAAGAACTGGGGCATCCCCAGCGAGGCCTACGAGACGGCCACGGCCAGAAAGCTCTTCACCCTCATGTCGCCGCGCAACGCCGGCTCGATGTCCGCCAACCCCGCCATCGTCACCGACGACAAGCTCTCCGTCATCATCGCCGAGTGCCCGCCCGGCGACAAACCCATGCTGCACGCCCACTTCGAAACGGTGGAGCACTTCTTCTGCCTCAAGGGGCGCTTCCGCATCCGCTGGGGCGACGACGGCGAACACGAGATCCACCTCGACCCCTGGGACATGATCGCCGTGCCCAAGGGCGTGCGCCGCGACTTCACCAACGTCACCGACGAGACCGCCTACCTGCTCGTCCTCATCACCGGCGCCAACGAGTCCGACTACTACGACATCAGCATCGCCCCCGAAGACTCGCAGGCCTTCCGCCGCAGGTTCGGCGACGACCTGGCCGAGCGGTTCGCGAAGATCGGGATCGAGTTCGCGGAGAAGAAGCCGGCGGCGTAGTCCCCCGCGCCCAGCCTGGGGTAGTTGGCCTTCAGATAGGCCTCGTCTTCATCGGTCCAGCGTTTCGAGCCCGCCTTGCTCCTCGGCGCACCCTCCATGGCCTCCACCGCTTCCTCGCGGTAGCGCCAGGTCGCGACCCACGCTTCGTCATCCGCCCGATTCCTGCGCCGGCGTTGCTGAGACATCCTGGGCATCCTGTTGAACAGCGCAAAACAGGCGCCAGCATCCCAGGACGCGGGGGTCCGCGCCGCGGAAAGTCTCCAGCCGCAGGCACGGCTCAACGAACTGCAGGTTGCGGGAATCGGGTGCTGTGCGGCCGCGGGGGGCAGCAAGCGGCTGACCGCTCAGCGGCCGCGCGCCCTGGCCGCGATGTCCGGCGTGGGCGGCTCGGCGTCGCCGCACTGGGCGCGGTGGCGCAGCGCGTGGTCCATCACCACGAGGGCCAGCAGGGCTTCGGCGATGGGCGTGGCGCGGATGCCGACGCAGGGGTCGTGGCGGCCCTTGGTGATGACTTCGGTCGGCTGGCCGGCGGTGTCGATGGTCTCGCGCGGGACCAGGATGGAGCTGGTGGGCTTGACGGCGATGAAAACTTCAAGGTCCTGCCCGGTGCTGATGCCGCCGAGCACGCCGCCGGCGTTGTTGCCCTTGAAGCCGTCGGGGGTCAGGCTGTCGCCGTGGGTGCTGCCGCGCTGCGCCACGCTGGCGAAGCCGGCGCCGATCTCGACGCCCTTGACGGCGTTGAGGCCGAGCATGGCGTAGGCGATGTCGGCGTCGAGCCGGTCGTAGAGCGGCTGGCCGAGCCCGACGGGCATGCCCTGGGCGGTCACGCGCAGGCGGGCGCCGCAGGAGTCGCCGCTCTTGCGCAACTGGTTCATGTAGGCCTCGATGGCGGAGACGTCGGCTACCGGCGCGAAGAAGGGGTTGTTCGGCACGTGCTCCCAGCTCTCGAACGGGATCTCGACTTCGCCGACCTGCACCATGCAGCCGCGGAAGGTGGTGCCGTAGCGCTCCTGGAGCCACTTCCTGGCCACGGCGCCGGCGGCCACGGTGGGCGCGGTCAGGCGCGCGGAACTGCGCCCGCCGCCGCGCGGGTCGCGGATGCCGAACTTCTGCCAGTAGGTGTAGTCGGCATGGCCGGGGCGGAAGGTCTGCAGCAGGTTGCCGTAGTCCTTGCTGCGCTGGTCGGTGTTGCGGATCAGCAGGGCGATCGGC
>CAZAPJ010000009.1:0-118995 GCA_964487025.1 uncultured Hydrogenophaga sp. | reverse complement strand
TGCCGGGTGGTGTGGGAGGGGCCCGGTCAGCGATGATCGGCCCCTATCCCGATTGTCCCCCGCGCTGCCCCGCTCCCGCGGGCGTGGCCGGTCCCTCCGGCGCACAAGCGGGAACGGACCCCGACTTCCGAACCAGGCCGCCACCAGGCCAACACCCTGCCGCAGGCCTCCGATCCGGCCCCGCGCCCGTCGCATTTATTGGTTGACTATTTAGAGGTCAACGGGATAATAGGCAGATATTTAACGGCTGGCACCGAAGCGCCGGCCACCCATAGGAGACAAGCATGAGACACCATCCAGCGTCGGGCTTTCACTTTCAGATGGGAGGCGCGGCGAAAACGCGCCGCCGCTTGCTGGCCGCGGCCGCTGCGGCCATGGCACTCGCCGCATCGCCGCACGCCGCACTGGCGCAAAGCGACTTTCCGAACAAGCCCATCCGCATCGTCGTGCCGTACTCGGCGGGCACCGGCAGCGACGTGATCGCGCGCGTCATCGCCCAGAGCATCACCGACAAGACCGGCAAGAGCGTGATCGTCGAGAACCGCGAAGGCGGCGGCAGCCTCATCGGGACCCAGGCCGTGGCCAAGGCGGCACCGGACGGCTACACCATCCTGATCGCCGCCAATCCGATGGTGATCGTGCCGAGCCAGAGCGCCAATCCGCCCTACCACCCGGTCAACGATTTCGTGCCGGTGTCCAAGGTCGCCGTGATCCCACTGGTGCTCGCGGTCTCGCCTTCGCTGAACGTCAGGACCGTGAAGGATTTCGTCGCCTACGCGCGGGCGAACCCGGGCAAGCTCAACTACGGCTCCTCGGGGCCGGGCACCATCAGCCAGCAGGAGATGGAGCTGTTCAAGCAGGCGATGGGCCTGGACATCCCGGAGATCCCCTACAAGAGCACGGCCCAGGCGATGACGGACCTGATCGGCGACCGGCTCACCGTCTTCCCGGTCGTGGTGCCTCTGGTGTCGCAGCACATCCAGAACGGCCGCGCCGTCGCGGTGGCCGTGCTGGACAAGAGCCGCTCGCCGCTGCTGCCCAACGTGCCCGCGGTCACCGAGGAACCGTCGGTGCAGGGCTATTCGCCCACGCCGGTCTGGTACGGGTTCGTGGCGCCCGCCAAGACCCCCGCGCCCGTCATCAACACGCTCGCCGACCTGATCAACCAGGCCATGAGCGTGCCCGAGGTGCAGACCAAGCTGGCCGCGCAAGGCGCCAAGGTCATCACGGTGAGCAACGAGCAGTTCTCGGCCGACCTCAAGTCCGAGTACGAGGCGGCGAGCGCACTCGCGAAACGGCTCGGAACGTTCAGGTAGCCGCCGCTTGCCGGCGGGAGAATCTCAGGCCCGCGCCGCGCGCTTGTCGGCGCGGCGCACGTTGCCGACCGGCCGGGGCCGGCGCGTGGGGGCATTGAGCACGTCGATGGTGACCGAGCCGTCGTAGGCCGCCAGCACCAGGTCGCGCATGTGCTCCAGGTGCTCGAGCCAGAACCTCTCGACGGCCGCGACCTGTCCCTTGCGCATCATCGCGACCGCCTCCTCGCGGCTTCGGATGCTTTGCTGGCGCAGCGAGTCGACGCTGGCTCGCATGAGAGTGCGCTCGGTCACGTGCTCGTGCTGGCGGCGGATGATGTCGTAGATCAGCGAGGCCAGCAGGTGCAGCGTCTTGTTGCCGCAGTGGCGCGTGATCAGCATGGAAAACGCCGCGCTGAGGTCGGCATACCGGATCAGGTCGGTCCGTGCGGCCTCCTTGGCCTGCGCGATGTTGTCCTCCAGTTCGCGCAGCACCGCCTCGTCGCGGCGCTCGGCCAGCAGGCCCGCCGCCGGCGGCTCGATGATGGTGCGCGCCAGCCAGACGTCCTGCAACGTGGTGCCGGCCATCTGCAGGAACACGCCCACCTGGCGCGACAAGGTTCCCAGGTCCACGTCGCTCACGCGCGCGCCCCCGTGCTTGCCGCGGCTGATCTTGATCAGCGACTCGGATTCGAGCAGGCGCAGCGCCTCGCGCATGGTCGGCCGCGAAATCTCGAATTCGGTCTGCAGGACGCTCTCGGGATGCAGCTTGTCGCCGGGCTTGAGCCGGCCGGTCACGATCTGGTGCCGGATCTCCGCCGCCACGCGCTCGGCGGCTTTCGGCGGCTTGGCGGGAACGGCGGGGGCGCGGCGGGGAGGCGGAGTGGGCATGCGGCGATTATTGCAACGAATCCGGCGCCGCCCGGAAATCCGGCGCTCGCCCGTTGAAACGCGCTTAAATAGGTTATACATTTAATACGCAAGCTTCCCTGCCCCGCGTTCCGAACGAAACGACATGACCGCAAGCGACCACTCCATCCCCACCTACGAAGCCCTGGCGCTGCAGCTCAAGCGGCTGGGCGCCGAGTGGATCTTCGGCCTGATGAGCGACGAGATCGCCCTGCTGGTCGCCAGCATCGACGCCGCGGGCGTGCGCTTCATCGGCGCGCGCCACGAGAACTGCGCCGTGGCGATGGCCGAAGGCTATGCCGCGGCCAGCGGCCGGCTGGGCATCGCGCTCGTCGGGCGCGGCCCGGCCACGGCCAATGCCTTGCACGGCATCGTCTACGCGCGCAAGAGCGGGTCGCCCGTGCTGCTCATGATGGGCGCGCCCGCCACCACGCCGCCCGACCCCAACGGCCTCGGGCCGGACACCAAGGCGCTCGACAGCGTCGCGGTGCTGCGCGCCGCGGGCGTGCGCCACGTCAGCCTCGACGATCCCGCCGTCGCGCCCGCGCTGCTGGTGCACGCGTTCGAGGCGGCGCACCAGGGCGCGACCGCGCTGCTGCTGCCGATGAACACGCTGGCCGGCAGCACGCCGCGGACCGCGATCGCCGACGCGCCGGCCGCACGCGCACCGGCAAGGCCGCCGGCACCGCGCGGCGCCGCGCTCGAAGCCGCGGCGCAACGCCTGGCACGCGCCCGCTTCCCGCTCGTCCTCGCCGGCGCCGGCGCGCACCGCGCGGGCGCGCGCGAAGCCCTCGTGCAACTGGCCGATCACCTCGGCGCCGCGCTCGCGACGACCATGAAGGCCAAGGACCTGTTCCGCGGCCATCCGTTCGATTGCGGCGTGCTCGGCTCGTTCTCGCACGGCGCCGGCCGCCGGCTGATCGACCAGGCCGACTGCGTGATCGCCTTCGGCGCGGGTCTCAACCAGCGCACCAGCAGCCAGGGCACTTCGCTACCGGCAGCGGCCGCGCTGATCCAGGTGGACGTCTCGCGCGAGGCCATCGGCCGCTGGCTGCATTGCGACGTGGGCATCGTCGGCGACGCGCGCGAGGTGGCGCAGCGCCTGCTCGCGCTCGTGCCCGCGCGCAGCGAGGCCGAACAGCCGATGCGCGCCCCCGCGCTGCGCCAGGTGCTGGCAGACTACCGGCCCGAAGCCGACTTCGAGGCCCTCCACACCCCGCGCACGATCGACCCGCGCAGCGCCGGCATCGCCTTCGACCGCGTTCTGCCGCGCGAGCGCAACGTGGTGTACGACGCGGGCAACTTCCTCTCGATGGCGGCCTACGTGCACGTGCCCGGTCCGGGCCAGATCAAGCAGGCGAGCGACTTCTCCTCCATCGGCATGGGCATGGGCACAGCCATGGGCTTCGCCCAGGGCGCGCCGGAACGCACCACGGTGCTCTTCATCGGAGATGGCGCCTTCCTGATGACGCTCGGCGAGCTCGAGACCATCGCGCGCGAAGGCATCCCGCTGGTGGTGGTGGTGATGAACGACGGCGCCTACGGGGCCGAACTGCACTACCTGCGGCTGCGCAACATGCCGGTCGCCGTCTCGCAGTTCCCCGAGGTGGACTACGCGCCGATCGCCAGCGGCTTCGGCTTCCAGACCGCCACGGTGCGCACGCTGGAGGACATCCACGCCCTCGCTCCGCTGCTCGCGGCGCCCGAGGGGCCGGTGTTGATCGACTGCAAGATCAATGGCGCCGTGGCCGCCGGCTTCCTCCAGGAAACCGCGCCCGCCGCCCGCTGAAGGCGGCGTCTGCGCTTTTCAGGTGCCCGGCGCGCCGACCACGCCGGCCGCGAGCAGCCGGTCGATGTCGGCCGCGCTGCAGCCCAGCTCGCCCAGCACCTCGCGCGTGTGCGCGCCCAGCCCCGGCGGCGGCTGGCCGACCGGCGAGACCTGCCCGTCGAACCGCACGGCGCGCGCCACGGTGCGCACGCGGCCGAACTCGGCGCTCTCGTATGCCTGCACGATGCCCGAAGCGCGCACCTGCGGGTGGGCCGCCAGCTCGGCGAGCGTGTGCACGGGCGAGAACGGCACACCCGCGCGAACAAAGGCCTGCTCCCAGTGCGCGCGCGGACGGGCCTGGACGATCGGGCGCAGGATCGCCATCAGCGAGTCGTAGTTCGCGCGGCGGTCCGCGTTCTCGGCGAAGCGCTGCTCGTGCGCGAGTGCCGGCCGCTCGATGGCATCGCAGAAATTCAGCCAGAGCCGGTTGTTGCCGCAGGCCACGAACACCCAGCCATCCGCGGCCTGGAACGATTCGTAGGGCACGTTGTCGGACATGGCGCGCGCGGACGCGGCCGGGGCATTTGTGTTCTCCGCCGCCCAGGCCCGCTGCAAGCCCCAGGCCTGCAGCGAGACCGCCGAATCGGAGAGGCAGGCCTCGACGTGCGCCCCCTCGCCGGTGCGCTCGCGCTGCAGCAGCGCCGCCAGGATGCCGGCGAACGCGTTCTGCCCGGTGGTGAAGTCGATCAGCGGGATGTTGATGCGCGCCGGTGGCGGCTCGCCCTCGACGGGAATCTTCATCATCCCGCTGAAGGCCTGCATCATGGGGTCGTAGCCGCGCGTGCGCGCCAGCGGCCCCTGCTCGCCGAAGGCGGATATGGTGCAGTACACCAGCCGGGGGTTGGCCGCGCGCAGGGCCGCCTGGCCCAGCCCAAGCCGCTCCATCGCCCCCGCGCTGAAGTTCTGGATCAGCACGTCCGCCCCCTGCGCGAGCCGCAGCGCCAGCGAGCGCCCTTCGGCCTGCTTGAGGTCGATCGCGAGGCTTCGCTTGCCGCGGTTGACCACCAGGAACAGCGTGCCCGAACCGGGCCGGCCGGTGTGGAAAGGCCGCCAGTTGCGGGCGTCGTCGCCGGAAAGCGGCTCGACCTTCACCACGTCGGCGCCGTAGTCGGCCAGCAGTTGGCCACAGTGCGGCCCCGCGAAGATGGTGGAAAAGTCGAGCACCTTCGTGCCTGTCAATGGCTTCATGCCGTCTCCGTCGTCATGCCCGGCCGCCAGCCGGCCAGCGATGTTCTAATTGGTTATATATTAAATCAGAAATGGAACCTATCCGCCCCGAAAGCCGTCTCGGGAAAGGCCGGAACCGGTTGACTATTTTCCCAACATCGCAATAATAGGTAGATATTTAAAAAGACGCCAGACCAGATGGGCCGACCTCACGTCATCTACAGCGAAGAGATCCTGCGCGAGGGTTTCGGCATCGCCGACCGGCGCATCCCGCTCGCCGACCGGATCGCGCTGCTCGAGGCGCTGTCCGATACCGGCCTCAAGCGCATCACCGTGGGTGCCTTCGTGAGTCCGCGCTACGTGCCGCAGATGGCGCCGTTCGAAGAACTGCTGCGCAGCTTCCGGCCTCGCCCGGGCGTCGAGTACCTCACGTTCACCCACAACCGGCGCGCGCAGCTCAAGGCGCTCGAGTTCTCGCCGCCGCTGACCGTGGAAGAAGACGTCTGCACGCTGTTCCAGGACATCTGCGACGTGCACCAGCGGCGCAACGTCAACCGCTCGATCGAGCAGGCCATGCAGGGCTGGGCCGAAACCATCGCCGACGCCCGCGCGCGCGGCATCACGCGCGCGCGGGCCGGCATCGCGTCGGCCTGGGGCTCCAATTTCCTCGGCCCGTTCTCGCGCGAATACCGCATGTGGTCGCTGCAGCAGCAGATCGACGCCATGCAGGCCGCGGGCCTGGAGGTGTTCGAGATCGGCCTGCACGATTCGCAGAGCTTCTGCCTGCCGCACGAGATCGAGCAGGACCTGGCCGAGATCCGCCGGCGCTGGCCGTGGGTGCGCCACTTCCACCTGCACATGCACGACGCGCGCGGCATGGCGATCCCCTGCATCTACGCGGCCCTGCGCGACATGGACGCCGGCGACACGGTGCTGATCGAGGGCACGCTCGGCGGCGTCGGCGGCGGGCAGTACTGCGGCAATGGCATCGCTTCCGGCATGGCAGCGACCGAGGACCTGCTGCACATGCTCGACGGCATGGGCATTCCCACCGGGGTGGACATGGGGCGGCTGATCGACTGCGTCTGGATGCTCGAGCGCATGCTGGGCCACTCGGCGTTCGGCCACGTCTCCAAGGCCGGGCCGCGCCCGCGGCATCCCGGCGAGTGCTACGACCCGAACCTGCCGGCGATCGAGAGCCTGCGCGCGGCGCGCCATTTCCGCCTGGGCCCGCAGGCCTACGAGGGCGAGGCGTATTCGCCCTGGAAGCAGCCCATCGTCGGCCCCTGGTTCACCGGCCCCGACCACGTCAAGGCCTAGGGTCCGTTCACCCTAGCCGCCGGGCGCACCGCACCCCCTTCCTTTTTTCCTGACTTCGAGGAGACCACAGCATGGATTTCAGCTTCAGCGAACACCAGATCATGATCCGCGACTCGGTGCGCGCGTTCGCCGAGAAGGAGCTGCTGCCCAAGTACCAGCACTGGGACCGCAGCGGCGAATGGCTCACGCCGGAATACATCCAGAAGATCGTCGACATGGGCCTGCTGCGCCTGCGCCTGCCCGAGGAGTACGGAGGCCATGGCTATTCGTTCGTCGACTGCGGCATCGTCTGCGAGGAGATCGGCCGCTGCGACCACCAGATCCGCTACATCATCTCCAACGCGATCCACCTGGGCGAGATGGCCCCCTCGCTGCACCCTTCGCTGCAGAAGGAATGGATCCCGCGCATCGCCAACGGCGAGATGATGTCGCTCGCGTTCACGGAGCCGCGCGGCGGCGCCGACGCGGGCAACATCGTCACGCGCGCGGAACGCGACGGCGACCACTGGGTGCTCAACGGCGAGAAGACCTCGATCACCTTCACCGGCGTGTCCAAGGTGGTGTTCGTCTCGGCGCGCACCGGCGGCAAGGGGCCGCGCGGCCTGTCCTTCTTCTGCGTGCCCACCGACACCCCCGGCCTGTCCACCAGCAACTTCGACCGCATGGGCCAGCGGCTCGACCGCGGCGGCAGCATGTTCTTCGACAACGTGCGCATTCCGGACATCAACATGGTCGGCCAGGAAAACGACGGCTTCATCTGGGCCATGACCATCATCGGCTACAACCGCAACTTCGTGCCGCTGGCCTGCATCGGCGCCGCGCAGAAGTCGCTCGAGGAAACGATGGAGTACCTCAAGCAGCGCCAGATCATGGGCCGCTCGGCCTCCAAGTGGCAGGGCGTGGCGCAGGAGCTGGCCATCTGCGCGACCCAGCTCGAGGCGGCGCGCATGCTGTGCTACAGGGCGCTCTCGCTCAAGGACAAGGGCCTGCGCCACGACGCCGAGTCGTCGATGGCCAAGTGGTGGGGCGTGAAGGTCGCCAACGAGGTGCTCTACACCTGCATGCGCCTGAACGGCCACTACGGCTGGGCCAAGGACCTGCCCCACGAGCAGCGCCTGCGCGACTGCCTGGGCATGGAATCGGCCGACGGTCCGCGCGAAGTGCACCTGGGCATCATCGCGCGCGACATCCTGGGCCGCGACCATGCGCCGTTCTGACCGGATGGGACCGCTGCACGGCGTCAAGGTGGTCGAGCTCGCGGGCATCGGCCCCGGGCCGATGGCCGCCATGCTGCTCGCGGACATGGGCGCGACCGTGCTGCGCGTGGACCGCCGGCAGCCCAGCGGCCTGGGCGTACCGCGACCGCAGAAGTACGACCTGCTGCTGCGCAGCCGGCGCTCGGTGGCGGTCGACCTCAAGTCGCCCGCCGGGGTGGCCTTCGTGCTCGACCTGGTCGCCCAGGCCGACGTGCTGATCGAAGGCTTCCGGCCGGGCGTGACCGAGCGCCTGGGCCTGGGGCCCGACGAGTGCCTGGCGCGCAACCCGCGGCTGGTCTACGGCCGCATCACCGGCTGGGGGCAGCACGGTCCGATGGCGCAGGACGTGGGGCACGACCTCAACTTCATCGCGCTCACCGGCGCGCTGCACGCGATCGGCCGCGCCGGCCAGGCGCCCGCGATCCCCCTCAACCTCGTGGGCGATTTCGGCGGCGGCTCGCTCTACCTCGTGATGGGCGTGCTGGCCGCGCTGTTCGAGGCGCAGCGCAGCGGCCAGGGCCAGGTGATCGACGCCGCCATGGTCGATGGCGTGGCCAGCCTGATGACGCAGCCGCACGGCACCTTCGCGGCCGGCATGATGAACAACGAGCGCGGCACCAACATCACCGACTCGGGCGCGCCCTTCTACGACGTCTACGAATGCAGCGACGGCTGCTACGTCTCGCTGTCTTCCGTGGAAGCGAAGTTCTACCAGGAGGCGCTGCGGGTGCTGGGCCTGCCCGAACTGCTCGCCGGCCAGTGGGACCGCGCGCAATGGCCCGAGGCCAAGCGGCGCATCGCCGAGCGCTTCCTCGCGCGCAGCCGCGCCGAGTGGAGCGAGGCCTTTGCGGGCACCGAATCGTGTTTCGCGCCCGTGCTCTCGATCGACGAGGCGCCGCGGCACCCTCACCTGGCAGCGCGCGGGACCTACGTAGAAGTCGACGGCGTCACGCAGCCGGCGCCGGCGCCGCGTTTCTCGCGCACGGCGTGCGCGCCGCCGACCGCGTTCCGGCCCTGGTCGGCGGGGGACGCGTCGGCGATCCTGGGGGACTGGATGGACGAAGCGGCGATCGAGGCCGCGCGCGCATCGGGCGCGATCGACTGAGCAGCCCCGGCTAAAACGGCACCGCCAGCAGGTCGTGGCCCTCGGCCGCCACCACGCGGGCCTTGGTGAACTCGCCCACCTTCAAGGTCTTGCTGATCTTCTCCGGCGGCAGCAGCCGCACCACGCCGTCGATCTCGGGCGCGTCCGCGTAGCTGCGCCCCAGCCCGCCCTTGCGGCCCAGGCCGGGCGCCGAGTCCACCAGCACCTGCAGGGTGGCGCCCACGCGCTGCCGCAGCTTGACGGTGGAGACGGCCTCCGCCACCTCCATGAAGCGCGCGCGGCGTTCCTCGCGCAGGGCGTCGGGCACCGGATCGGGCAGGCCGTTGGCCGCCGCGCCCTGCACGGGCGAATAGGCGAAGCAGCCGGCGCGGTCGATGCGGGCCTCGCGCAGGAAGTCCAGCAGGTGCTCGAACTCGGCCTCGGTCTCGCCGGGGAAGCCGGCGATGAAGGTGCTGCGCACCACGATTCGCGGACACAGCTCGCGCCAGCGCGCGATGCGCTCGAGGTTGCGCTCGCCGCTGGCCGGCCGCTTCATGCGGCGCAGCACGTCGGGGTGGCTGTGCTGCAGCGGCACGTCCAGGTACGGCAGGCACAGGCCCTCGGCCATGAGCGGAATGACGTCGTCCACGTGCGGGTAGGGATAGACGTAGTGCAGGCGCACCCAGGCGCCGAAGCCCCGCGCCAGCTCGCCCAGCGCGCGCACTAGGTCCAGCAGGCGCGTCTTGACCGGCTTGCCGTCCCAGAAGCCGGTGCGGTACTTCACGTCGACGCCGTAGGCCGAGGTGTCCTGGCTGACCACCAGCAGTTCCTTGACGCCCGACTCGAACAGCTTGCGGGCCTCGGTCAGCACGTCGCCGATCGGGCGGCTCACCAGATCGCCGCGCATCGAGGGAATGATGCAGAACGTGCAGCGGTGGTTGCAGCCTTCGCTGATCTTGAGGTACGCGTAGTGCCTGGGCGTGAGCTTGATGCCCTGGGGCGGCACCAGGTCCACGAACGGGTCGTGCGGCTTGGGCAGGTGTGCATGGACCGCGGTCATCACCTCGTGCGTGGCGTGCGGCCCGGTGACGGCCAGCACGCTCGGGTGCATCTGGCGCACCAGGTTGCCGCCGCTCTCGCCCTCGCGCGCGCCCAGGCAGCCGGTCACGATCACCTTGCCGTTCTCGGCCAGGGCTTCCCCGATCGTGTCCAGGCTCTCCCGGACCGCGTCGTCGATGAAGCCGCAGGTGTTGACGATCACCAGGTCGGCGCCGGCGAAGGTCTTGGAAGTCTGGTAGCCCTCGGCGCTGAGCTGGGTCAGGATGAGTTCGGAGTCGGTCAGGGCCTTGGGGCACCCGAGCGATACCATACCAATACGCGCTACTCGTGTTTCTTGAGTGGTGGACATCTGTACGTGGAGCGAGTTTGAAAGGTCTTGTCTATAGCTATCTGCGGTTCTCTGATCCGCGACAGGCCGAAGGGCATAGCAGCGAACGCCAAATGGCCTACGCTGCGCGCTGGGCCGCCGAGCACGGCCTGCAGCTCGACACCTCCCTGACGTTGATGGATGAGGGGTTGTCCGCGTATCACCAGCGGCACGTCAAATCCGGTGCGCTGGGAACATTTCTTGCAGCCATCGAGCAAGGCCGCATACCTCCGGGTTCCGTGCTGGTGGTCGAGGGCCTGGACCGCCTCTCGCGTGCGGAGCCAATCCTTGCTCAGGCCCAACTGGCCCAGATTGTAAATGCCGGCCTCACAGTGGTCACGGCCAGCGATGGGAAGCGGTACAGCCGCGAGAGCCTGAAGGCCAACCCTATGGATCTGGTCTACAGCCTTCTGGTGATGATCCGGGCCCACGAAGAGAGCGACACCAAGAGCAAGCGGGTTCTGGCCAGCATCCGGCGGCAATGTGAAGCCTGGCAGGCGGGCACGTATCGCGGCCTTATTCGCAACGGGAAAGACCCTTTGTGGCTTGAACTGGTCGAGGGCAAATGGGAGTTCATTCCCGATCGAGTGGAGGCGGTCAGAGCTGGGATTTCCCTTTACCTGCGTGGCTATGGTGCCACCCAGATCGTCCGAGAGCTTCATGCACGCAAACTATCCCTCACGGGTCGCGGCCCACAATCGCTGCAGATCTACCGGCTGATTCGCCAACGCGCGTTGATCGGGGAAAAGGAGCTGGAGGTCGACGGCGAGGCCTTCCGCCTGGCCGGCTACTACCCCGCCCTGCTGACCCCGGATGAGTGGGCAAAACTGCAGGACTCGGCCGATGGCCGAGGTCGCCGGCACGCCAAAGGCCCCGTCCCTCACATCATCACCGGCATGCGAATCACCGTCTGCGGCTACTGTGGCCGTGCGATGGTGGGTCAGAACCTAGGCACCAGAAACCGCCTCCCCGATGGTCGCATTCAACCGGGCCACCGTCGCCTGCAGTGCACCAGCTCGCGCTACGCGCCGGGATGCCCCGTCGGAGGGTCCACGTCCGTTGATCCGGTCGAACGGGCCGTCATAACCTACTGCTCGGATCTGTTGAACCTGCAGGCCCTATATGGAGCCGACCGATCAGCAGGCCCTCGCGCCGCCCTGGACGCTGCCAAGCGCAGCTTGGTCGAGGTCACAACCAAGATCGAACGACTGACCGATGCGATGTTGGCCAGCTCCAGCGATGGCGGTGTGCCGTTGTCCTTCGCGCGAAGGGCCAGGGAGCTGGAGGCAGAACAGCAGGAACTGCAACAACGTGTCACCCGTGCGGAGCGGGCCTTGGCTCAATCCGCCAGGTCCAACCTCGACGGCCAAGACGAAGCCTGGCGCAAACTCGCTGCAGGCGTCATCGCCCAGGACCGCGATGACCGCCTACAGGCACGCCAACTGATCGCAGACACATTCGAGCGGATCGTTGTCTACCACCGCGGCGTCCGTCCTTCGGAGACGCCCCACGGCGTCATGGATATGGTGCTGGTGGCCAAGGGTGGTGTCGGCCGCCTGCTGCGCATATCACGCCAAGGCGAGCTGATCGAGGCGGAAACCCTCGACACCGCCTCTCTGTAACCCCCGCAAGCACACCACCAGCCGGACGTCATGGCCGCGGCGCCGTCGATGTGCATGGACAGAGTTGCCGCGCCTCGAATGCCGCCGGATTCAGAATTCCGGTGAGGGTTCGGGAAAGGCCTGATATTCCTGACCACCTCTGCCAAATCGAGCCGGAGCCCTTTGTTTTTGCGGGTTTTGGCAGCTATCAATACCCTGATTTTTTTCTAACCTCGCCCTGATCTGATTGGATCGATGAAATCTAATCTCCTGGCGCCTGGAAATCTATAAAAATCAATAACTTAGTGAGGCATCAGGGCTCGCATCAGCACACATCAGGGCCCGCACTGACTCCCGGGTGGCCCCTATCCACGCGGGTTTCGGGCCAGTTGATCGCCTGCGGATCAGTGATCAGGTTTTCCCCGAACCCTTCCCGAATTCGGCTGGAGTGGAAAAGCCGCACATGCACACGCATGCCCTCAGAAAGACGAGACAACCACCGTCAAAAGTCGTCGCCCGGCCCCTGCCACCGATCCGCTCACTGGCCGCGCCGGGCCTTGCATTCCCTGCCCCCGACACCGCCGTCAAAACCGCCCAAGGAAGCGGGTAGGCGTGGTGGGGTGGCGACTGCGCGCCGGGGGTGGGTTGGGGGTGGGTCGGGAGAGGATTGGGGGTGACCGCGCGCGGCAGGGGCCCACCGGCGGGCCTGGGCGGGCTGTGGCGGGCCTGGGGTGGATGGTGCGGTACCTGGAGGCGGCGCGCGTCCCTGCGGGCGTAAAAAAGCCGCGCGGTGCGCGGCTGTGGTGACGCGGCGTGGGTGGTCAGCCGGGAAGCGCGGCGGCCAGGCGGTGGCGGGAGATCTCGACGTAGGCGGGCTCTCGCTCGATGCCGATGAAGCGGCGGCCGGTCTGCACGGCGGCCACGCCGGTGGTGCCGCTGCCGGCGAACGGATCGAGCACGAGGCCGCCCGGCAACACCGGGCGCACCAGCTCGCGCATGAGATCCGTGGGCTTGCCGGTGAGGTGGTGCTTGTCGTCGCGGCATACTTTGGCGTGGATGCAGCCGTCGAACGGGCCATCGTGCTCAAGCTGCACCGCGGCGCCCTTGGTGCCCCAGAGCACGTATTCGCACTGGTGGCGGAAGTAGCCCTTGTGCGGGGCGCGCGCGCCGCGCCCCTTGTCCCAGGCCACGATACCGCGCCAGAACACGCCGCCGGCCTGCAAGGCATCGCTCATGATGGGCAGTTGCCGCCAGTCGGTGAAAGCCATGAAGTAGCCGCCGGTCTTGAGCACCCGAACGCTCTCGGCGATCCAGAGCGCGCACCATGCCAGGTAGCTGCGCTGGTCGCGCGAATCGCCGCTGAAAGGCGGATACGAGATCGCGGTCCCGGTGCTCTGGTACTTCTCGGTGGGCGTGCGGCCCTTGTCGTCGCGCGAGAATCCGCCGCTGCTGTAGGGCGGATCGGTCACCACGGCGTCGACGCTTTCGCTCGGCATCGCCATCAGCGCCGGAAGGGCTTCGCCCTTGATCATCTGCCACACCGCGTTCATCGCTGTCCCCCGCTTCCTGTACCCGGGCGAGCATCGCCCTCCTCCCCCTCGATCACATACGGCTCGAACCGCACCACTTCCTCGCCCAGCCAATCGTTGATGGCCGCCAGGCGCTGCTGCAGGGGCACGAGTTCGTTGCGGGCAAAGACCCGCGCGGCGGGCAGCACGGCGCCGAAGCCGCCGGTGTTGCTGGGCACGATGCCCATGAGCTGGGGCGGGATGCGGTGCGCGGCGAGCACGTCGTCGCGGCTCACGTTCTTGATGTTGAAGAAGTCGTCGCGCGCGGCCACTTCGCTCACCGGGATCAACTGCACGCCGTCCTTCTTGCCGTTGGGCGCGTACAGGAACAGGTTGCGGAAGTTGCCCGGCCCCTTGGAGTCGCGCAGGGCCTGGCGGATGTTGTCGATGTCGGCCTGGTCCTGGGTGGCATCGTTGATGTAGAGGATGAAGCCCGCGTGGCTGCCGTTGTTGTAGTAGCGGCGCCGGAACAGCGTGGCCGATTCGTTGAGCCAGGCCGACTGCATGGCGCTCAGGTACTCGGGCAGGCCGTACACCTCCTGGTTGATGTCCGGCTCGCGCAGGTGGTGGATGCTGCCCTCGGGAAACTCGTGCTCCTCCTGCCAGCCGCGCACGAAGAAATAGCGGTCCAGCCCGTCGCCGCCGCGCCGCACGTATTTGGCCAGCGCGTGCTTGAGCCGCAGCGTGCCGCCCAGCATGTTGCGCGGGCGCTCCAGGTAGCCATTGCCGAACACCATGTAATCCAGCGCCCAGGCGCCGAAGGTCTCGCGGTCCAGCCAGCGGTGCGGCACGAAGGTGGAGGCCAGCACATTGCGCTTGAAGAACAGGGCCGACGAGTGGTGCGTGCTGGCGCGAAACGCCTTCGCCAAGCCCTCCAGCCTCACCGGCGGCTCGTACCAGCGGCCATTCATCCAGCACTCGATGTAGTCCAGAATCTCGCGCTGGTCCATCACCGGCACCGGCTCGCCGAAGGTGAAAGCCTCGCCGCGCGCGGGCTTCGGGGTGTCGCTCATTCGTAGATCTCCACAATGGATTGGTTGGCCGCGGTCTGCCCCTCCAGCGGCTCGTTCGCCATGGCGTGCATGCAGGCCCAGGCCAGGTCGGCGTGGCCGGTTTCGTCGCTGCGCCCGGCGGTGAAAGTAACGGCGTTGCCGCTCGCGGTCAGCGTCTTCTTGATCGCCAGGAAGCTGTGCGCCAGGTCCACCCAGCTCGCGTCGAACTGCAGCCGGCCCTTGCCGATCACGCTGCGCGCCTTGAGCACCAGCGCGGTCTTCACCTCCACGCTGTAGTGGAAGGCCCGCGCCGCCGGGAAGAACTTGCTCACCAACTGGTAGACGCCCTGGCCGATGCCCGTGGTGTCGATGCCGACGTAGGCCACGTTGAAGCGCTGCGTCACCTTGCGGATGGCCTCGGCCTGGGCCTCGAAGTCCATGCCCTTGAACTGGTGCCGCTCCAGCACGCGGAAAGGCCCGCCCGGGTGCAGCGGCGGCGCCAGCACCACCAGGCCGGCCGAATCACCCGTGTGGCTCGGGTCGTAGCCCACCCACACCGGCAGAAAGCCATAGGGCCGCAGTGCGAAGGGCTTGACATCGTCCCAGGCATCCCAGGTGTCCACCATGCAGCGCTGCAGCTCGCCCAGAGGGAACACGCTCATGCTGTCGTCGATGAACCCGCACATCAGCAGGTTCTCGAACTCGTCCGGGTTGTATTCCAGCCGCAGCTCGTCCAGGTCGAACAGGTCGCAGCCGCCGCGCGTGGCGTCGATGATGTTGACGATGTTGCGCCAGACCTTGTCCTCGCCCGTGAAGCCGCCCGAACCCAGCCGGTCGTGGCTCAGGTCGATCTGCACGCGCTCGTCCTTCGGGCGGCGCTTGTTGAAGCGCTCCCCGCTCCAGTGCGCATAGGCCTCGTGCTGGATGCTGCTCGGCGTGGAGAAATAGGTCTTCCTCCACATCTTGTGCATCGCCATGCCGCTGGCCACCTTGTTGAGTTCGGTGAAGCGGTGCGTCCAGAAGAACTCGTCGAAATAGAAGTTGCCGTGGTAGCCCTGCGCCGTGCGCGCGTTGGTGCCCAGAAAATAGATGTGCGCCCCGTTGGAAAGCACGATGGGATCGCCCGCCAGCTCCACGCCGCAGCTCTCGGCCGCGAACTGCAGGATGTACTGCTTGAAGATGTGCGCCTGCGCCTTGCTGGCCGACAGAAAAATCTGGTTGCGCCCGGTGGTGATGGCGTCGATCAAGGCCTCGCGCGCAAAGTACCAGGTCGCCCCGATCTGGCGCGACTTCAAAATCATCCGCGTGCGCTCGTGCCCATTTCGGAACCACACCTTCTGGTACTCGAAGAGCGAATCCCGGAACGCGCCCTCGATCTTCTCCACCGCGTCTTCGTCGAAGTGGTTGCGGTCCGGTGAACGCTTCGGCCGCGCGTTGCGCCGCTCGATGGCCGGATTCAGCTCCCTTTCCTTGCCCGTCTTCTCGTAATTGCGCACCCGCGCCAGCCGCTCCACCTGGCGGCCCAGCAGGTCGATCTCCTTGAAGTCGCCGCCGGTCTTCTGGTCCTTGGCGATCAGTTGCACCAAGCGAGATTCCAGCGCGCCCTCCACGCGCTGGATCGGCTGCGCCGCGTCCCACTGCTCGGCATCCTTCCAGCCGTGCACCGTGGTGCGCGGCTCGCCAATGTGCTGCGCAATCGACGAGATGCGCCAGCCCTGCCAGTACAGGTCGCGCGCGCGGCGGCGTTTATCGGCGCGCACCTCATCGGCCCGCACCCCGCAGGCCGCTGCATCGGCGGTTTCAGGCGCTGCGGTTGCGGACATGGCCCCGAGTATTCGGGGCCATGGCGCACACCTCCAACCCTCACCGCTTGTAGATCGCCGATCCACAACCCGAATGCGTTGAGCTTCGCGCGTGCCACGGCCACCATGACGGCAACCTCACCAACCCCACCGCAGCACCGCCATGGCAAAACCCGTCTCCAAGTTCTTCCGCGTCGCCGTCGAGGGCGCCACCACCGACGGCCGCACCATCGACCGCGCCTGGATCGAGCAGATGGGCCGCAACTACAACCGGCAGAAATACGGCGCGCGCGTCTGGCTCGAACACCTGCGCGGCCTGCACCCCGAGAGCACCTTCCGCGCCTATGGCGACGTGATCGCCACCAAGGCCGAAGAGATCGAGTTCGATGGCAAGAAAAAACTCGCCCTGTTCGCGCAGATCGAGCCGCTGGAAGACCTGATCGCCATGGCGAACCAGCACAAGCAGAAGATCTACACCAGCATCGAGATCACGCCCAAATTCGCCGACACCGGCGAGGCCTACCTCACCGGCCTGGGCGTCACCGACAGCCCCGCCAGCCTGGGCACCGAGGTTCTGCAATTCGCGCAGAAGCAACCCAACGCCAACCCCTTCACCAGCCGCAAGAGCAGCGCCGACGCCCTGTTCAGCGAGGCCGTGGAAGTGCTGCTCGAACTCGAAGACCCGCCCGAGCCCGCCGACGACGGCGCCCTGCGCAAATTCAGCGACACCCTCAAAGGCCTCATGGACAAGCTCAAAGGCAAGGCCAGCAGCGACGACGCCCGCTTCACCCAGGTGCTCGACGCCTTCGGCGGCCTCACCGACGCCGTGCAGGCCCAGGCCGAGGCGCACGCCAGCCAGCAGGCCAGCGCCGCGCGCCAGCTCGCCGACCTCAAGACCGCGCTCGACCAGCAGCGCGCCAACTTCACCGCCCTGCAGGCCCAGCTCGAAGCCACGCCCAGCCAGCAGCACAAGCAGCGCCCCGCCGCCACCGGCGCCAGCGGCATCGAACTCACCGACTGCTGATCCACACACGCCCCGCCAACGTCACACACCCCCACCCCCGAAAGCCCGACCACCATGCGCAACGACACCCGCGTCCTCTTCAACCAGTACCTGGACCGCCAGGCCCAGCTCAACGGCGTGGGCAGCGCCACCGAGAAATTCACCGTCGAACCCAGCGTGCAGCAGACCCTGGAAACCAAGATCCAGGAAAGCAGTGAATTCCTGGGCAAGGTCAACATCATCGGCGTGGACGAACTCAAGGGCGACAAGCTCGGCCTGGGCGTCACCGGCCCCATCGCCAGCCGCACCAACACCACCACCCACGACCGCACCACCCGCGACGTGCACACCCTGGACGAACGCGGCTACGAGTGCAAGCAGACCAACTACGACACCCACGTGCGCTACAACACGCTCGACAGTTGGGCCAAGTTCAAGGACTTCCAGACCCGCCTGCGCAACGCCATCATCCTGCGCTGCGCGCTCGACCGCATGCTCATCGGCTTTCGCGGCACCAGCGCCGCCGCCGCCACCAACCTCGGCACCAGCCCGCTGCTGCAAGACGTCAACATCGGCTGGCTGCACCACATCCGCACCGAGGCCGCCACCCAGGTGATGGACGAAGGCGCCGTGGCAGACAAGGTCACCTACGGCGAGGGCGGCGACTACAACAGCCTCGACGGCCTGGTCTACGACGCCACCAAGACCCTGCTCGCCCCCTGGTACCGGGAAGACCCCGGCCTGGTCGCCATCGTCGGGCGCAACCTGCTGCACGACAAGCTGTTCCCGCTGGTCGATGACCAGAGCGCCCCCACCGAAATGCTGGCCGCCGACATCGTGCGCAGCCAGCGCCGCCTGGGCGGCCTGCCCGCCGTCGCGCTGCCCTACTTCCCGGACAGCACCGTGCTCATCACCCGCTACGACAACCTGTCCATCTACTACCAGCGCGGCGCGCGCCGCCGCGCCGTGATCGACAACCCCAAGCGCGACCGCATCGAGCACTACGAGAGCAGCAACGACGCCTACGTGATCGAGGACTACGACCTCTGCGCCCTCATCGAAAACGTGCAGCCCTACGTGGCCGAAGGCGGCGGCGGTGGTGGTGGTGGTGGCGGCGGCGCCTGATCCACCCACCACCCCGGCCCGCAGCCACCCACCCACACACCGCCATGCGCCTGACCCCCGCCCAACGCCACCTGCACCGCAAGCAAGGCGCGGCATCCGCCGCCGAGCCCACCGGCGCGCCCGAAGAGAACCGCGTGCAGGACATCCTGCACGCCCAGCTCTTCGAGCACCGCCGCACCCTCAAGGCCGTGCAGTCCATCGAACGCAAGATCGAACTCAAGCGCGGCTTCCTGCCGCTCTACCACCCCTGGGTGGACGGCGTGCTCGAAGCCGACAGCGCCGCGCAAGACCTCATCCTCACCACCGTCTTCGTCTGGTGCATGGACGTGGGCGACCACGAACGCGCCCTGGCCATCGGCGCGCACATCCTGCGCCACAACCTCGCGCTGCCCGACCACTACAGCCGCGACCCCGCCACCACCTTGATCGACGAAATCGCAGACGCCGCGCTCAAAGGCAAGGTGCCCGAGGCCGCGCCCATCCTCGCGCGCGTGGACGAACTCACCGCCAGCCGCGACGTGCCCGACCAGGCCCGCGCCAAGCTGCACAAGGCCATCGGCTACGCGCTCATCGGCCGCACCGCCGCGCGCGACATCGACCACAAGACCCTGCCCGTCGAAGCCGCGCAGGCCGCCCTGCCCCACCTGCACCGCGCGCTGGAGCTGTTCGCCGGCGTCGGCGTCAAGAAAGACATCGAGAGGCTGGAGCGCCGCGTCAAGGACGCCGGCGACCCCGCCCCCTGAGCCCGAGTGCCACACGCACGCGGGCGGCTCAGGCGCCGACGCCAGGCCCCCCAAAGGCGCAACGCCTGCACCTGACCACCGCCCACCCCAACACCACCCGCTCCACCCTCCGCCCCACCACCCGCCCAGGCCATGAGCTTCCTCGCCACCCAGAGCCCGCCCGCCGCCGACGAGGAACGCCCCGTCGCCAACGACGGCTGGTTCCCGGACCTGCGGCCCGCGCAGATCCGCGCCCTGGCCCGGCTGGACGGCACCGTCACCCCCGCGCGCCTGCGCGGCGCCATCGCCACCGCCATGGCCGAGGTCAACGCCCAGCTCGCCGACTACAAAGCCCGCCACCTCGCCGCCGGCGCGTGCGACCTGGAATGCGTGCCCGGCCCCGAGGTGGGCGACGAACCCGTGGCCCTGCTGCACTACCGCAACGCCATCGCCAGCCACCTCCAGGCCCACCTCGCCGAGCAGTACCGCAGCTTCGACACCACCGCCAGCGGCGACAAGAACGCCGAGGCCCTGGAAGCCACCACCGCCCAACACCGGCGCAACCTGCACTGGGCCATCGCCGCGCTGTGCGGGCGCCCGCGCACCACCGTCGAACTCATCTGAGAAGGTGTGAACGAACCCGCCATGCAAGTGCGCACCCAGCAACACGACACCGTGGACCTGCTCTGCCACCGCCACCTCGGCAGCACCGCCCAGGGCCTGGTCGAGCGCACCTACGCCCTCAACCCCGGCCTGGCCGAGCGCGGCCCCCTGCTGCCCGCCGGCCTGCTCGTCACCCTCGCCACCCAGGCCGACACCGCCGCCACCCCCAGCCACACCATCCACCTGTGGGACTGATGTATGGAACTGATGAACGGACTGAACCAGAGCCACCCCATGACCGAACCCGCCACCACCGCCGGCTCCGTCGCCGGCTTCAAGCTCGCGCTGCTCGGCCTGCCCGTCGCCGCCTCGCTCATCGCCTTCTGGCTCGGCCTGCGCTTCGTGCCCCTGCGCGCCGGCGCCGAGCGCACCGACCTCATCAACCGCGTCATGGCCTGCCTGGTCAGCAGCATCGTGCTCGGCGTCGCCCTGCTCGTGCTGCTCATGCAGCACAGCCCCTGGGCCTTCGACGCCGCGCGCCTGCTCGCCCAGGCCGCCCAGCTACCGGCCGACGCCGGCTTCTTCGTCGTCACCGGCTGCGTCTTCGTCGTCGCCGGCATCCCCGGCCCCTGGATCGTCGCCGCCGTCTACCTCTGGCTCGAACGCCGCCGCGGCAAAGACATCGGCGAGATCGCGCAAGACGTCACCGCCATCGTGCGCGGCGGCAAGTAAGCCGCGCCCCCATCAAGCCGCGCCCCCTCAAACCGCGCCCCATCACCCACCCGCCCCGGAGCCACACCCATGCCCTTCTTCGCCCACGCCAACGTGCTCGACAACGGCCTCGCCTACATCAAGGCCAACTGCGACAAAGTCGCCCTGCTCTCCACCTACACCGCCGGCCAGAACCACGCCACCGTCACCAGCAACATCCTGGCCCAGGCCACCGTCGACGCCGACGACTTCACCCTCGCCAACGGTGCAGACGGCGCGCGCAAGCTCGTGTTCGCCGCCGGCATCACCGCCGAGGCCGCCAGCGCCACCGCCGCCGCGTCCGGCACCAAGCACATCGCCTTCCTCGACACCACCAACGAGCGCGTGCTCTGGGTCACCCCCGAAACCACCGGCCAGGCCATCACCACCGGCAACCCCGTCACCTTCCCCTCGCTGGAATACCACGCCTACCAGCCCGAACTGCTCGAAGACTGACGCCGCAACCCACCCCAGCGCCAGGCCGCCATGACCCTGCTCGAAGAAATCCAGGCCAAGTGCCCGCCCGAACTCGTGGCCGCGCGCGAGCACGGCCAGATCGCCACGCTCGTATCGGCGGGCCGAATCCGCCCCAGCGCCACCACCATCGGCAACGGCACCGTGCTGGAGGTGCTCGGCCTGGAAACCGGCAACGCCTTGCTCGATGTGATCTACGCCGAGCCCACCTACAGGCACATCCGCCCCCTGCTCGAACAAGGCCGCCTCATCGTCGGCGCGCAGATCGTGCGCAGCGCCATCCAGGCCCTGGTGCCCACCGTGCTCACCCAGGCCGAGGCCGACAAGCTGCTCGCCCTCGGCATAGAGCCCGACCCCGTGAGCGTGCAGGCCGTTGTCTCCGCCATGGAAGGACTCTGACCCCGTGTCCACCGTCACCACCCACACCAACACGCGCACCGCGCTCACCACCAGCGCCCTCAACTCCCTCGCCAGCGCCACCTACGCCAGCGCCGGCACCATCGACCTCAGCGCCGACGATCCGCTCGACCTCATCCTCGAAGTCACCGTCACCCCCGGCACCGTGGCCGGCAACAAGCAACTGCTCATCTTCGCGCGCCCCAGCCTGGACGGCAGCCACTACGGCAGCGGCCCCGCCTCCGGCACCACCGCCACCGACGAGCCCAACCTGCGCTACATCGGCGCGCTGCCGCTCAACACCAACGCCGCGCAGCAGCGCGGTTTCTTCAGCCTCGCCAGCGCGCTGGGCTACATCCCACCCCACGTGGAGATCGTCGTCAAGAACGACAGCGGCGCCGCTCTGGCCGCCAGCGGCCACGCCGTGCACTACGCCACCCAGGTCTGCCACATCGGCTAAGGGCGCCGCGCCATGCTCCTCCTGCAGCCGCAGCGCCGCACCACCCAGCCGCAGGACGCCACCGGCCCCGACTGGGCCAACCCCCTCACCGGCGGCCTCGGCCTGCTCTGGACGCCCCAGGCCGGGCGCGACCTGGTGCGCAACACCGCGCCCACCCCGGTCGGCAGCCTGCCCGAATACCGCTACCACGGCCAGGGCCTGCACGCCATCGGCAACAGCGGCCGCTCGCTCGACTTCGGCGACCGCGAAGACCTCGCCCCCGCCGGCACCAGCCAGCTCACCATGCTGGCCGTGTTCCGCGTCCTCGCCAGCGACGCGGGCGGCAACATCCTGGGGCGCAGCACCTGGGAAGACTTCCGCTTTTGCCTGCGCATCAGCGGCCCGCAGCATCAGTTGTCTGCTGGCGTCGCTGGCGGCCTGGCCAACGTCAACTACCCCACCGAGAGCGACCCGGGCAACCTGCTGCCCATCATCGGCAAAGACGTGCTGCTGCTCTCCACCTGGGACGGCGCCACCCTCACCCTCACCGCCCGCGAACTGGGCGGTCCCTGGGGCGGCACCAGCACCGCCAGCCGCACCGGCACCTTCGCCTCGCCCGGCACCACCGGGCGCATGCGCGTGCTCGACGCCGGGCTCAGCGCCTACAACCTCAACCACGCCGGCGTCAGCCTCGGCGCCGTCTGGAACCGCGCGCTCACCCCCGCCGAACGCCGAGCGCTGGTGGACAACCCCTGGCAGCTCCTGCGCCAGCGCCAGCGGCGCCTGTGGCTCCCGCGCGTGGAGCACCACCTCCAGGCCCCGCCCACGCGCCTGCCCCACGCCAGCAGCAGCCGGCCCGCCAGCCAGCACCACCGCCTCGCCACGCCCGCTGGTGTGCCTGCCAGTGCGCAGGCCGCGGCATGCACCGCCAGCGGCGTCGCCACCGCGCACCCCCTCGCCGGCGCACAGGCGCGCCAGGGCGCCGCGTCCGCCACGGCCGGCCTGCACCAAGCCCACACCCCCAGCGGTGCCACCGCCGCCCAGCCCGGCGCCTGCACCCCGGGCGCCGCCCACACCGCGCACCACCTGCACGCGTTCCCCACCGCCCAGCCCGCCGCCAGCGCGAGCAGCGGCGCGGCCACCGCGCACCCCCTGGCCAGCGCCCACGTGCGGCAGGTCAGCGCAGCCAGCGCCGGCGCCATGCAGCAAGCGCACCCGCTCGCCGGCCTGCACACGGCACACCCCAGCGCCAGCAGCGCAGGCGCCGCCCAGCCAGGCCACCGCCTGCTCGCCCCCCACGGCGCTCAGCACACCGCCTGCACCGGCGGCGCTGCGGCCACCGCGCACCACCTCGCGCCCGCACACACGCGCCAAGCCAGCGCCGCCGCCGCCACCGCCGTGCAGCAGGCGCACCCGCTCGCGGGCGTGCGCACCGCCCAGCGCCACGCCAGCAGCGCCGCCGCCGTCCAGCCCGCCCACCAACCCGGCACCCACCCCTGCGCCCAACCCGCCGCCAGCACCCGCGGCGGCGCCGCCACCACGCACCGCCTGGCGCCAGCGCACGCACAGCAGCCCGGCGCAACCACCCGCGCCGGCGTGCAGCACGCGCACCACCTGCAGGCCGCGCCCACCGCGCAGCCCGCCGCAGCCAGCGCGCTCGCCCTCACCTCCGCGCACAGCCCCGCCGCGCACGGCAGCGCGCAGGCCCAGCGCGCCAGCCGGCGCGGCATCGTGCAGATCCACCCGATCACCGGCCCCACCAGCCAGGCGCGCGCCGCTGCCACCGCTGGCCCGGCCGCGCACGCGCATCGCCTGCAGGGCATGCCCTGCAGGCAGCGCCAACGCGCCAGCGCGCACGCCGCAGCCAGCGCCCACCCCCTGGCCGCGCACGCCTGCGCCACACGCCACCGCGCCAGCACCGGCCCACTCAACGGCTTCACCTTCCACCCCTCGCGCTACCGCGTGGCCGTGCCCGTGCCGCCCAACACCGTCACCGTGCCCATGGACACCGACGACTGAGCACCACCACCGCCATGTCCATCCTCGACACCTTCACCCAGCACCCCGACGAGCGCCAGGACTACGACCTGAGCTTCCAGGCCTACCTCGCCCGCCACGCCGACGCCATCCAGGCCGCCGAAGTGCTGCCCGTCGCAGGCCTCACCGTCGGCCCCTATGCGTTCCAGGGCGGCGTCGTCAAGGTCTTTCTCAGCGGCGGCCAGCCGCGCCACCGCTACATCGTCACCGTGCGCGTCACCACCCATGGCGGGCGCATCCGCCGCGGCTCCATCGCCATCCGCGTCAAGGCGCCGCCCTGCATCCCCACCCCGGAGCCCACCCCTTGAGCACAACCTTGACCAGCAACGCCTTGCACCCCAACGTCGCCGCCTTCCTGCACGCCATCGCCCACGCCGAAGGCACCGCCACCCAGCCAGACCCCTACCGCGTCTGCTTCGCCTACCGCCACACCATCCGCGACCTGCGCGACCACCCTGCCATCACCGGCGAATGGCGCGGCGAGAAGCTGCCCGATCACCAATGCCGCGCCGCCGGCCACCAGCCCGGCTGCGTCAGCACCGCCGCCGGCAAATACCAGCTCATCCGCCCCACCTGGGCCCCGCTCAAAAGCCGCCTGGGCCTGCCCGACTTCGGCCCCGCCGCGCAAGACGCCGCCGCCGTGCAACTGCTGCGCGACTGCGGCGCCTACCACCCCCTGGTGCGCGGCGCCTTCGCCGCCGCCGTGGCCGCCGCGCGCCGCACCTGGGCCAGCCTGCCCGGCGCCGGCTACCAGCAGCCCGAGCGCAGCATGGCCTGGCTGCGGGCCACCTACACCCAGGCCGGCGGGGCGCTCGCATGAACACCTTCAAGACCCTGCGCGCCCTGCTGCCCTGGCTCGCCATCGCCCTCGCCACCACTCTGGCGATCACCGCCTTTTCGGCCGCGGTGCACAAGGCCTTCGAGCGCACCTACCAGCGCGGCCACACCGCCGGCGCCCACAGCGTGCAGCAACGCTGGAACGCCCACCTGGCAGAGACCGAGGCCAAGGTCTCCACCCTGGAGCGCCTGTACCGCGAGCGCGAGCACAGCCTGCTCGCCCGCCTCGACCAACTCGACACCACCCACCAAGAGGAGCTTGCCCGTGTCCAACGTGAGAAAGACCATTTCGCTGCTGGCGTGCGCGCTGGCCGTATCCGCCTGTCAATCCCCGTCGCCGCCGCAGCCCCTGCCCCCGCCTGCCCCGCCCACCACAGTGCAGCCGCCACAGATCCCGCCCCTGCCGGCCCACCTCAAGAAGCGCGAGCCGAACTTGCGCCAGCGGCTGCTCAAGCTCTTGTCGCCATCGCCGACGACGGAGACAGCGCCATCCGGGACCTCAACGCCTGCATCGACCGCTACGCCACCGTCCGCGCCACGCTCAACGACCATGTACAAAGCCCATAGCCTGCGCCGGCACCTGGCCCAGGCCGTGCCCGAACTCCAGCGCGACCCCGACAAGCTCAGCATCCTCGTGCGCAACGGCCGCATCCAGGCCGCCGGCGAGGCCTCGCTCTCCTTCGAGTACACCAGCACCGTGCAAATCGTCGTGCTCGACTACGCCGGCCAGCCCGACGCCATCGTGCTCCCCCTGCTCGTGTGGCTGCGCACCCACCAGCCCGACTACTTCGACAACCCCACCCAGCGCGAGCAGGCCTTCCGCTTCGAGGCCGAATACCACAACACCACCACCATCGACCTCTCCATCGAGCTCGACCTCACCGAGCGCGTGCGCGTGCAGCACGCCGACCCCAGCAACCTCCACGACACCACCGCCCCCGGCTGCTACCAGGTGCAGCACCTCGGTGAACCACCCCACCCCGGCAAACTCGCCATGCGCGAACACTGGTCGTTCTGGCTGCGCGACAGCCTGCTCGCCGAGTGGGACTACCACCCCCTCGACCTCGACCAGGCCCCACCCCTGAGCACCTAGGCCCGCCGCCATGGCCGCCGACCCGCTGCAGCAGCTCGAAGACTGGGCCAGCCCCCTCGTGCGCCAGCTCGACGCCCGCGCCCAGCGCGAACTCGCGCGCCGCATCGCGCAGGAACTGCGCCGCTCCCAGGCCCAGCGCATCGGCCAGCAGCGCAACCCCGACGGCACCCCCTTCGAGCCCCGCAAGCGTCCCGCGCGGCAGCGTGGAGGCAATGGCAAGCTGCGCAGCCAGAAAGGCCGCATCAAGGCCGCCGCCATGTTCGCCAGGCTGCGCACCGCCCAGCACCTCAAGCTGCTGCAAGAACCCCAAGGCGCAGCCGTCGGCATCACCGGCCGCGCCGCGCGCATCGCGCGTGTGCATCAATACGGGCTGCGAGACCGCGTGCAGCCCGGCGGGCCGATGGTGCAATACTCCAGGCGCGAATTGCTGGGCCTCACCGCGCTGGAGATCGAGCGCGTGCGCGATCTGATTCTTTCGACGCTCAGTCCCTGAGCAACCGCCGACAAACCGCCGTTTGTAGATCCCCCATCTACAGCCACAATCGCTCGCCTCGCGCGAGCCCCGGGCACACACTGCCCAGCGTGAGTCCCACCCCCACGCAAGCCTCCCTCGTCGACCTGCTGCGCCGCCTGGAAAACCTCCTGCGGCCCGGCACCATCCACGCCATCGACCACGCCGCCGCGCGCGTGCGCGTGTCCACCGGCGGCCTGCTCACCGACTGGCTGCCGTGGTTCGAGCGCCGCGCCGGCAACGTGCGCACCTGGTCGCCGCCCTCGGTGGACGAGCAGTGCCTGCTGCTCTCGCCCGGCGGCGATCCGGCCAACGGCCTGGTGCTGGTGGGCATGGCCAGCAGCGCACACCCCGCGCCCAGCGCATCGCCCCATCTCGACCGCACGCAGTACCCGGACGGCACCGTGGTGGAGTACGACCACGACGCCCACACCCTGCGCATCGATGCACCCCTGGTGCACATCACCGGCGAGGCCACCATCCAGGGCCCGGTCACCGTCGCCACCGACGTGATCGCCGCCGGCATCAGCCTCGTGGGCCACGTGCACGGCGGCGTCTCGCCAGGCGGCAGCAACACCGGAGCACCTGTATGACCGGCATGCACCGCACCACCGGCCAGCCGCTCGACGGCATCGAGCACCTGCGCCAGAGCATTGCCGACATCCTGCGCACGCCCGTGGGCACGCGCCTCATGCGGCGCGACTACGGCAGCCTGCTGCCCCAGCTCATCGACCAGCCCGACCACGGCGCCACCCGCGTGCGCGTGTACGCCGCCGTGGCCGGCGCGCTCATGCGCTGGGAACCGCGCCTGCGCCTCGCGCGCGTGCGCTGGGAAGCCAGCAGCCGCCCCGGCCAGGCCGCGGTGCGGATCGAGGGCGTCTACACCCCCAACGGCCGCGCCGCGCAGCCCGTGAACCTGCCCATCGACCTGGGGGCGACGGCATGAAGGTTTTCCCATGACCCTCGATATGTCCCTGCTGCCCGCGCCGGCCGTGGTCGAGGCGCTGGACTTCGAGACCCTCTACCAGCAGCGCCTGGCGCGCCTGCTGGAGCTGCACCCCGAATTCACCGAGGTGCTGGAGTCCGACCCCGCCATCAAGCTGCTGCAGGTCATGGCCTACCAGGAACTGCTCATGCGCCAGCGCGTCAACGACGCCGCGCGCGCCTGCATGCTGGCCTACGCCACCGGCACCGACCTGGACCACCTGGCCGCCAACTACCAGGTGCAGCGCCTGCTGCTCTCACCGGGCGACCCCAGCGCCAACCCGCCCGTGGCCCCCACCCACGAGAGCGACGCCCGCCTGCGCGAGCGCGCCCAGGCCGCGCTGGAAGGCCTCACCACCGCCGGCAGCCGCGAGAGCTACCGCTACCACGCCATGAGCGCCAGCGCCCTGGTGGCCGACGTGGGCGTGGACAGCCCGGACCCCGGCGTGGTGCGCGTCACCGTGCTGGCCGACAGCGAAAGCGGCGTGCCCGACGGCGCGCTGCTCGCCACCGTGGCCGCCGCCGTCAACGCCGAGCAGGTGCGCCCGCTGTGCGATTCCGTCACCGTGCAGGCCGCCACCATGGTGCCCGTGGCCATCACCGCCACACTGCACAAGCTGCCCGGCCCGGTGGGCGACGTGGGCGCGCAGGCCGCCCACGCTGCGCTCACCGCGTGGATCGCCAGCCAGCGCCGCCTGGGCGCGGGCCTGCCGCGCTCGGGCATCTTCGCGGCGCTGCACCAGCCCGGCATTGCGCTGGTGGAGCTGGAAGACCCGGAGGCCGACGTGTCCTGCACCGTCACCCAATGCGTGCAGGTCACCGCCATCGATCTGAGCGCCGAGGTGGCCGGCGATGCCTGAGCACGCCCCTGCCACCGCCACCGCCACCGCCGCCGGCGCGCGCCTGCTGCCGCCGCAGCGCACCGCGCTGGAGGCCGCCCTGGCCACCGTGGCCGAACTCGCCGTGGACACCACCACGCTGCGCCACCTGTGGAGCGCGCAGCACTGCCCCGCCCCGCTGCTGCCCTGGCTCTCCTGGGCGCTTTCGGTGGAGAGCTGGCACGAAGCCACCAGCGAAGACGCGCGGCGCCAGCTCATCCTGGCCAGCATCGAGATCCACCGCCGCAAGGGCACGCCCTGGGCCATCCGCGCCCTGCTGCGCGCGCTGGGCTATGGCGAGGTGGTGATCCTCGAGCGCATCGGCGGCCTGCCGCGCAACGGCACCTGGAGCCGAGACGGCGAATACACCCGCGCCCCGCTGGAAGAGACCTGGGCCACCTACAAGCTCGTGCTCAACCGCCCCATCACCAACGCGCAGGCCAACCGCATCCGCGCCCTGCTGCCCAGCGTGGCGCCCGCGCGCTGCCACCTCGTGCACCTGTCCTACCGCGCCGTGGCGCACAGCCACAACGGCGTGCTGCGCCGCGACGGCACCTACAACCACGGCGCCGCCTGACCCCACCCACAACCCCCAACGCATCCATGGCCAACCTCACCGAAACCGTCACCTGGGAAGAGGGCATCTACCAATGGGAGGAAGACGACCCCGTGGTCGGCGGCCCCAGCGGCATCGACAACGTGCCCACCCGCCAGCTCGCCAACCGCACCGCCTGGCTCAAGGCGCAGATCCTCGCACTGGCCGACGCCACCCAGCCCGTCAGCGCCCGCCTCACCGCGCTGGCCGCCCTGGTGCTCTCGGCCAACCAGGTGCCCTACGCCACCGGCGCCAACACCTGGGCCGCCACCGGCCTCACCGAATTCGCGCGCAGCCTGCTGGGCAGCGCCAGCGCGGCCGCCGCCCGCGCCACCCTGGGCGCCGCGCCCCTGGCCTCGCCCGAGTTCACCGGCACGCCCACCGCCCCCACCGCCAGCGGCGCCAGCAACTCCACGCAAATCGCCACCACCGCCTTCGTGCAGGCCGCCGTGGCCTCGCTGGTGAACAGCGCCCCCGGTGCGCTGGACACCCTGCACGAGCTGGCCGCCGCCCTCGGCAACGACCCCAACTTCGCCACCACCGTCACCACCGCCCTGGCCGGCAAGGCGCCGCTGGTCTCGCCCGGTTTCAGCGGCACACCCACCGCGCCCACGGCCACCGCCGGCACCAGCACCGCACAGCTCGCCACCACCGCCTTCGTGCAGGACGCGGTGAACAACAGCGGCACCGTGGCCCAGGTGGCATTCTTCGCGCGCAGCACCGCGCCCACCGGCTGGCTCAAGGCCAACGGCGCGGCCGTCTCGCGCACCACCTACGCCGCGCTGTTCAGCGCCATCGGCACCACCTTCGGCGCCGGCAACGGCAGCACCACCTTCAACCTGCCCGACCTGCGCGGCGAATTCCCGCGCGGCTGGGACGACGGCCGCGGCGTGGACGTGGGCCGCACCCTGGGCAGCGCGCAGGCCTCGCAGAACATCGCCCACACCCACGGCGGCACCACCAGCACCAACGGTTCGCACGTGCACGAGTACGTGGCCAGCAACTTCCAGGGTTCGCCCACGCGGCAGACCAGCTCCGACAGCATCACCCACGGCACGCGTGAAACCAGCGCAGCCGGTGACCACAACCACAGCTTCACCACCAGCAGCTCGGGCGGCACCGAGGCGCGCCCGCGCAACGTGGCGCTCTTGGCCTGCATCAAGTTCTGAGGTTCTCCATGCGCATCGTCTCGCAGCTCGACCACCACGGCTACTTCCTCGGCCCCACCGAGGCCGACCCCTCGCCGCTGGAGCCCGGCGTCTACCTGCTGCCCGGCGGCGCGGTGGACGCACCACCGCCCAACGCGCCGGCCAACCACCGCGCGCGCTGGGTGGACGGCGCGTGGGTGTTCGAGCCTGTGGGCCCACCGCCCACCCCACCATCCAGCCCACCGCCGACCGATGACACCGGCGAAGCCCACGAGCCCGGCGAGCCCGACGAACCCGCAGCAGGGCAGGACGGCACGCCATGAAGCTCGCCATCGTCTTCAACGACCGCAAGCTCTCCGGCCGCCTCACGCACTTTTTCACCGGCTGCTACGCCTACCACTGCGCCTGGGTGGACGAAGAAGCCGGCCACATGTACGACATGCACCTCATCCGCCGCCGGCGCGTGTGGCCCTACTACAGCGCCGGCCAGGTGCTGCTGTTCGACGTGCCCGAAGTCACCACCGCCTACTTGGAACACCAGCTCAGCACCGACAGCAACACCTACGGCTTCGTCGACTACCTGCTGTTCGGCCTGCGAGGCCTGTTCCATCTGGTGGGCCGGAGCACGCGCAACGCCGGCGGCGTCATCTGCAGCGAGATGGTCAACAACGACCTGCGCGCCTGTGGCGTCTCCACGCCCTGGCGCGAGACCGACGCACCCCCCAGCCCGTGCGACCTGTACCGCTGGCTGCGCGACCTCTCCGTTGTAGACCCCGCATCTACAACGCCCGCCGATTGATGCGCGCGCGAGCAAGCCACACACTGCCCACACACCCGAAAAAGGACACCCCTCCATGTCGCTCGACCAGTACCACCACGGCGTCCGCGTCCTCGAAATCACCGAGGGCGTGCGGCCCATCCGGACCATCGCCACGGCCATCATCGGCTTCATCGCCACCGCGCCGGACGCGGACGCCACCGTGTTCCCGCTCGACGTGCCCGTGCTGGTGACCAACGTCTACAGCGCCATCGCCGCCGCCGGCGAAAACGGCACCCTCGCGCGCACGCTGCAGGCCATCGCCGAGCAGACGCGCCCCATCTGCGTGGTGGTGCGCGTGGCCCCGGGTGAAGACCAGGCCGGCACCAACACCAACGTCATCGGCACCGTGCTGCCCACCGGGCAGAAGACCGGCGCGCAGGCGCTGCTGGCCGCGCAGGCCAAGCTGGGCGTGAAGCCCCGCATCCTCGGCGCGCCGGGCCTGGACACGCAACCCGTGGCCACCGCGCTGGCCAGCATCGCGCAGAAGCTGCGCGCCATGGCCTACGTGAGCGCCTGGGGCTGCGCCACCGTGGCGAACGCCATCGACTACCGCGAGGAATTCGGCGCGCGCGAACTCATGGTGATCCACCCGGACTTCATGCACTGGGACATCGCCGAAAGCGCCAACGCCGTCACGCCCGCCACCGCCTACGCGCTGGGCCTGCGCGCCAGGATCGACATGGAGACCGGCTGGCACAAGACCATCTCCAACGTCGCCGTCAACGGCGTCACCGGCATCAGCCGCGACATCTTCTGGGACTTGCAGTCCAGCGCCACCGACGCCGGCCTGCTCAACGAAGCCGGCGTCACCACGCTCATCAACGCCAGCGGCTACAAGTTCTGGGGTTCGCGCACCTGCAGCGACGAACCGCTGTTCGCCTTCGAGAGCGCCACGCGCACCGCGCAGGTGCTGGCCGACAGCATTGCCGACGCGCACCTCTGGGCCAGCGACAAACCGCTGCACCCCAGCATCGTCAAGGACATCCTCGAAGGCGTGAACGCCAAGATGCGCGAGCTCAAGAGCTACGGCTACATCCTCGACGGCTCCGCGTGGTACGACGAAGAGGTCAACGTCGCCAGCAGCCTGAAGGAAGGCAAGCTGATCATCGACTACGACTACACCCCCATCCCCCCGCTGGAAGACCTGGCCTTCCGCCAGCGCATCACCGACCGCTACTACGCCGACTTCGCCGCGCGCGTGGCCGAGGCCTGACCCCGCCCCACCCTGACACCACCCGAGGCCACCCACCATGTCCCTGCCCCGCAAGCTCAAGAACTTCAACCTCTTCGTCAACGGCGAGAGCTACGCCGGCCTGGTGCCGGAAGTCACCCTGCCCAAGCTGGCCCGCAAGACCGAGGAATACCAGGCCGGCGGCATGCGCGGCCCGGTGGACTCGCCCCTCGGCCTGGAAAAGCTCGAACTGCAGTGGACCGCCGGCGGCTACATCCGCAGCCTGCTCGACCAATGGGGCACGGCCAGCACCGGCGGCATCCTGCTGCGCTTCGCCGGCGCCCTGCAGGCCGACGACGCGGCCGACATCACCAGCCTGGAGGTGACCGTGCGCGGCTACCACAAGGAGATGGACTTCGGCGCGTCCAAGGCCGGCGAGAAGACCGAGATCAAGGTCACCAGCGCGCTGAGCTACTACCGCGTCAACCTCAACGGCGTGCCCGTGATCGAGATCGACATGGTGAACATGGTGGAGGTGGTCAACGGCGTGGACGTGGCCGCCACCGAGCGCGCCGCCATCGGCCTGTAATCGGCCTGCAAGGCTCACTCACTCACAGTCACAGGAAGGACGGCACCGCCATGGAGCCCACGCAAGACACCACCACCCCCGCCGCCACCCAGGCGCCCCACACCGTGGATCTGGACCAACCCATCCAGCGCCAGGGCCAGACCATCGCCACCCTCGCCCTGCGCAAGCCCACCGCCGGCGAGCTGCGCGGCCTCTCGCTGGTGAGCGTGCTGCAGATGGACGTGGACGCCCTGGCCACGCTGCTGCCGCGCATCAGCACGCCCACCGTGCACAAGCCCGAAGTGCTCGCCATGGACCCGGCCGATGTGCTCGCCGCCGGTATCGTGGTGGCGGGTTTTTTGCAGCAGAGGGGTCAGCAGGGGGACAGGCCCGAATCCCCGAGCGCGTAGAAGACGCCATGGCCGACCTCGCGCTGGTGTTCCACTGGGCGCCGCGCGACATGGACACCATGACCCTGGCCGACCTCATGCAATGGCGCGAGCAGGCCCGCCGGCGCCACGAGCCCGAGGGCCAGGGCGACTGACGCGGATGCATACCCCCGGCCCCATGCACAACACGCCCCGCCTGTCCTATCATCGGCCGCATGTGGACCCCCTTCCTCCATGCGGCCATTGCCGGCGTGCTCGTCCTGGGCATCATCGGCCTGGCCCTGCTGCCCCTCTCGCTGCTCAGCGGGTTGTGGGCGCACCACGGCGCGCGCTCGCACGGCGCCCAGGCACGGCGCATCCGCCGCCTGCTCGACGAGCGCCACTGACCCCACCCAACGGGCGCCCCCACGCCCGCACCCACGCCATGGAGCCCATCCATGGCGAATGACCTGCGCCTGTCCGTCATCATGCAGCTCGCCGACAAGGCGGGCGCGCCGCTGCGCCACATCAGCAAAGGCAGCAAAGACGCCGCCGCCGCGCTCAAGGCCGCGCGCGACCAGCTCAAGCAGCTCGACGGCCAGCAAAAGGCCATCGGCCAGTTCCGCGAGGTGCGCCAAGGCCTGGAGGCCACTCGCACCCAGCTGCAGGCCGCGCAGGTGCGCACGCGCGCGCTGGCCCAGCAGATGCAGCAGGCCACCGCGCCCAGCCAGGCCCTCACCAAGGAATTCAACACCGCCCGGCGCGAGGCGCAGCAGCTCGGCGAGCGCCTGCAGCGCCAGAGCCAGCAGGCCCAGCAACTGCGCGAGCGCCTTTCCACCGCCGGCATCAGCACGCGCCACCTGGGCGCGCGCGAGCGCACCCTGCGCGGCCAGATGGCGAGCACCACCGCCGAGATCCAGCGCCGCACCGATGCCCTGCGGCGCCAGGAAGCCATGCACAAGCGCGTGCAGGGGCTCAACGCGCAGCACGCCAAGCACATGGTGCACCTGGGCATGGCCGGCGGCGCGGGCTACGGCGCCATGGCCACCGGGCGCATGGGCGCGCAGGCCATGGCCGGCTTCCTGGGCGAGGGGGTGAGCTTCGACGCCACCATGTCGCGCGTGCAGGCGCTCTCTCGCCAGGCCAACGGCAGCAGCGAACTGGCCGCGCTGCGCCAGCAGGCGCGCGAGCTGGGCGCCAAGACCATGTTCAGCGCCACCGAGGCCGCGCAGGGCCAGGCCTTCCTGGCCATGGCCGGCTTCACGCCCGGCGCCATCCGCGCGGCCATGCCCGGCCTGCTGGACATGGCCAAGGCCGGCGACATGGACCTGGGCCGCGGCGCGGACATCGCCTCCAACATCCTCAGCGCCTTCGGCATCGACCCGGCCAACATGGGCCAGGTGGCCGACGTGCTCACCAAGACCTTCACCACCAGCAACGTCAACCTGGAGATGCTGGGCGACACCATGAAATACGTGGGCCCGGTGGCGCGCGCGGCCGGCGTGGATCTGCAGACTGTCTCCGCCATGACCGGCCTGCTGGGCAACGTGGGCATCCAGGGCCAGAAAGGCGGCACCGCGCTGCGCGCCATGCTGCTGCGCCTCTCGGCCCCCACCGCGCGCGCGGCCGGCGCCATCGAAGACCTGGGCATCAAGACCGCCGACGCGCAGGGCAACGTGCGCCCCGCGGTCGACCTGCTGCAGGAGATCGCCGGCGCCACCGAAAAAATGGGCTCGGCCAAGCGCCTCGAAGTGCTCAAGGACATCTTTGGCGAAGAACCCGCCGCCGCCATGGCCGAACTCATCAGCAAGGCCGGCTCCGGCGGCATCGCCGACTACCTGGCCGTGGTGCGCGACAGCCAGGGCGCCGCCGCGCAGACCGCCAAGGTCATGGCCGACAACATGACCGGCTCGCTCGACGAACTCTCCAGCGCGTGGGCGGACGTGCGCATCGCCGTCAACGACGCCAACAGCGGCTGGCTGCGCGCCACCGTGGACAGCCTCACCGCCATCGTGGGCGGCGTGGGCGCGTGGGTGGAAGCCAGCCCGGGCCTGGTCAAGGCCATCACCATGGCCGCCATCGGCCTGGCCACGGTCATGACCATTGGCGGCGGCCTGCTGGTGGTGCTGGCAGCCCTGGGTGCCAAGTTCCTGCTGGTGCGCTTCCTGCTGATGCAGATCGGCATTCGCACCGGCCTTTGGTCCATGGCGCTCAAGGTGCTCATGTTCTCCCTGCGCTTCGTGGCGGGCGCCATCGCCTTCATCGCGCGCCTGCTGCTGCTCAACCCCATCGGCCTGGCCATCACCGCCATCGCCACGGCCGCCTTCCTCATCTACAAGTATTGGGGACCCATCAAGGCCTTCTTCGCGGGCCTGTGGGCCAGCATTGTCCAGGGCACGCAGACGCTGTGGCAGGCCTTCACCAGCCTGGGCCGCCAGCTCATGGAAGGGCTCGTCAACGGCATCACCGGCGCGCTCTCGCGCGTGCGCGAGACCATCACCGCCGTGGCCGACGCCACCATCGGCTGGTTCCGCGAGAAGCTGGGCATCCGCAGCCCGAGCCGCGTGTTCATGCTGGCGGGCGAGCACATCGGCCAGGGCGCGGCGCTGGGCATCGGGCGCAGCACGGGCCTGGTGCGCCACGCCGCCGCCGGCCTCACCGCCGCGGCGCTGGTGCCGCTGGCCGGCGCCGGCACCGCGTTCGACACGCGCGCCCCGCTCTCCGGCGGCGCCGCGCGTGCGCCCACCGTGGTGCAGGGCGACCACATCACCATCCAGATCACCGCCGGCGCCGGCACCGACGCGCAAGCCCTGGCCCGCGCCATCGCCGCCGAGCTGGACCGCCGCGACCAGGCCAAGGCCGCGCGCCTGCGCAGCGCCCTGCGCGACATCGACTGAGCGCCCACCGTGCAGCCACCACACCGACGACCCCACGGAGCACCGCCCCCATGATGATGTGCCTCGGCCAGTTCGTGTTCTCGCTCTCCACCCTGGCCTACCAGGATCTGCAGCGCCAGACCGAATGGCGCCACGCCAGCACCAGCCGCATCGGCGCGCGCCCGGCCAGCCAGTTCCTGGGCGTGGGCGACGACACCCTCACCCTGCAAGGCCTCATCCTCCCCGAGTTCGGCGCGCGCGCGTGGCTGGACGACCTGCACGAAATGGCCGACACCGGCGCCGCCTGGCCGCTGGTGGACGGCACCGGCCGCGTCTACGGCCAATGGGTCATCACCGACAAGCAGGAGACCGGCACCCTGTTCGACCGCGCGGGCCAGCCGCAGCGCGTGGAATTCCGCATCACCCTGAAGCGCGTCGACGACAACATCGTCGAAAAGATCGCCCGCGCCGCGGCCACCGTCACCATCACGGCCACCACCGGCACCATCGGCACCACCACACCATGAGCCGCGCCCCCAGCTACCGCCTGGTGGTGGACGGGCAGGACATCACCCCCACCGTCAACGCCCGCCTGCTCAGCCTGCGCCTGGAAGAAACGCGCGGCGAGAGCGCCGACCAGCTCGAACTCACCCTGAGCGACCACGACGGCGCGCTGCCCATCCCGCGCAAGGGCGTGCACATCGCCCTGGCGCTGGGCTACCGCGGCGCGCCGCTGGTGGACAAGGGCAGCTACGTGGTGGACGAAGCCGAGCACACCGGCGCGCCCGACCAGCTCACCCTGCGCGCCCGCAGCGCAGACCTGGGCCAGACCCTGCGCCAGCGCCGCGAGCAAAGCTGGCACGCCGGCACCGTGGGCGCCATCGTCGGCGCCATCGCCCAGCGCAATGGCCTGCGCGCGCGCATCGACGCCACCCTGGCCGCGCGCACCGTCGCCCACATCGACCAGACCAACGAAAGCGACCTCAACTTCCTCACCCGCCTGGGCCGCCTGCACGACGCACTGGCCACCGTCAAGGCCGGCCACCTGCTGTTCCTGCCCGTGGGCCGCGCCACCACCAGCAGCGGCCAGGGCCTGCCCACCGTGGTGATCACCCGCGCCGACGGCGACCAGCACCGCTACCAGCAGGCCGACCGCGACCACTACAGCGGCGTGCGCGCCTACTGGCACAGCGCCAGCATGGGCAACCGCCGCAGCGTGCTGGTAGGCACAGCCACCCACGCCAAAACCCTCAAGGACACCCTGCCCACCGAAGCCGAGGCCCGCCGCGCCGCACAGAGCGAATGGCAGCGCATCCAACGCGGCGCCGCCACCCTGGCCCTCACCCTGGCCCACGGCAACCCCCTGCTGGTGCCAGAGACCCCGCTGGAAGTGCGCGGCTTCAAACCGCAGATCGACGGCACCGGCTGGCTGGTGGTGCGCAGCGAGCACAGCCTGGATGGAAGTGGGGGGTACACCACCAGCATCGAGGCGGAGACGGGGGTGGTGGAGGATGCGGGGCAGGCATATGGACAGTGATTGACAGAGGGCCGCCTTCGACGTGCGGGCAGCAAAATTGAGCGCGCATTTAAAACTGCTCGAAATATTATTTGACTCCCAAATTCACATCTGTCATGATCCTCGCTGTTGTAGACACGGCGTTTGACTCGTGTTGTTGTCTCAATGGTCTGTTGAGAGGTAGGAATCCGCTCTTGCAGACTCGCCCCTTGCGACCCTTGTCGCCCTGTTGATCTGTAGAGCTGCAATCAATAGGTTTTTCATAGCTCACGCATGTCGATTCAGGCCTGCGGTCTCGATTGAGCAACATTTCCAATACCACCATTTCCATGGGCAAATACGTCGTTTCGCCCACGACGCACCAGACCGACTGTGGCCGCTTTCGCGCCTCCTTATCGGTCCACCGTTCAGGCGGAAACGGCAGCTACTGCCGAGTGTTCCGCTTCGACAGATCCTTCGCCTCGCGCGAAGCCGCCCGGCTATATGCCATCACACAGGGCTGGCTTCAAACGTGCATGCCACCCTCCTCAACGCGCTGAGGCCTGCTGACGCAGACCCCATCCACCCCTGCCGTGTGCTGCGGTTTTCGATCCGCACACCCGTGTTGCAACGGCACGATCTTCGTTGCGCAACTTCATTCAGAAAGGCTCATTCCATGAGCGTCAAAATCTACGTGGGCAACCTGCCCTATTCCGTGACCAACGCCAGCCTGGAAAGCAACTTTGCCGAGTTTGGCAGTGTCGATTCCGCCAAGGTCATGACGGACCGTGAAACCGGCCGCTCCAAGGGCTTCGGCTTCGTGGAAATGGCATCTGCCGAAACCGCCCAAGCCGCGATCGACGGCCTGAACGGCATGTCCGTCGACGGACGCTCGATTGTGGTGAACCTGGCCCGGCCCCGTCAGGAGGGTGGTGGCGCTGGTGGCTACAACGCCACCGGCTACAAAGCACGCAACCGATCAGACATCGGCTACGGCACAGGTGGCCACGGCGGTGGCCGCTACTGAGTCCAGCAATCCTCCTGAAAAACCGGCTCTCCTGAGCCGGTTTTTTTTGCCTCGACCTTCACCGGATAACCAAGCCGGCAAGGGTAGCCCGCCATCACGCAGGCGAATGGTGCTTGAGCCAGTCCTTGAGCGCATCGTTCATGCGCGTCTGCCAGCCATCGCCCGTGGCCTTGAAAGCCTCCACCACCTCGGCGTCGTAGCGCACCGACAGCAGCAGCTTGCGGCTCTTGGCCGGCGGGCGCCCGCGGCGCACCAGCTTCTGGCCGTCGTACTCGTCCGCGCGCTCGAAGAACGCCTCCGTCAATGCCGGGGCGTCGTCCGGATCAATCCACTCGGCGGGCGTAGATCGCTTGTTCCCGTTCATTGGCTTTCCTCATGCTGATGATGCGGCGAGCCTCGCCGCGCGGCGTCCAGACCATCACGACCAGGCGGGCGTCCAACGTGCCCACCGTGATGTAGCGCGGCTCGCTGTAGTCCTCGCGCAGGTCCTCGGCTGTGAAGTGCCGCCCCGCGAAGACCTCGCCCGCCCGGGCAAAGTCCAGACTGCGTTCGACCAGGGTCTTCTCTCGCTTGGCCGGGTCGAACTCGATTTGCATGAGACTTATTGTAGCTACAATAAATTACTGGGTCAAGCAAGGCCCGGAAGCCCGCTCACCATGCGCGCGCTGCCATCTGCCTTGAAGAAAAGGGGCTCGAAATACCCACAAAATAACTGGCTAAATATACAGTCATCGGTATCTGGAAGCACATGAGCGGATGTACAGTACAGCCGGTGGTGCAGAAATCGCCATGGCACGGTGGGATTCCTCATCCGGTGCGCTCAAAGTTGGAGGTTGCGTCATGGCCGAGTCGAGCATCGAATGGACCGAACACACGTGGAACCCGGTGACCGGGTGCACGAAGATCTCGCCCGGCTGCAAGCACTGCTACGCCGAGACCATGACCCGGCGCCTCACGGCCATGGGCACGCCGGGCTACGAAAACGGGTTCAAGACCACCATTCATCCCGAACGGCTGGAGCAGCCCAAGAAGCGAAGGGCGCCCACCACCTACTTCGTGAACTCCATGTCGGACCTGTTTCACGAAGATGTGCCCGACGGCTTCATCGAACAGGTGCTGCAGGTCTGCAGGGAAACGCCGCACCACACGTACCAGATTCTCACCAAGCGGGCCGAGCGCCTGCCGGCGTTCTTTGCGCGGCGTAACTGCCCGACCAATGTTTGGCTGGGGGTCTCGGTGGAAGACAGAAAGTACGGCGTGCCGCGCATTGACCACCTGCGCCGCACGAAAGCGGCCGTCCGGTTCCTGTCGGTGGAGCCCCTGCTGGAAGACGTGGGCAAGCTCAATCTGGCAGGCATTCACTGGGTCATCGTGGGCGGTGAAAGCGGCCACAAGGCCCGGCCGATGAAGCAGGCGTGGGCCGACAGCGTTCGCCGCCAGGCGCTGGCACAGGGCGTGGCGTTCTTCTTCAAGCAATGGGGTGCGTGGGGTGCCGATGGTGTGCGCCGCGACAAGAAAAGCAACGGCCGCGAACTGGCTGGCCGGCGCTGGAACGACTTTCCCATCCGCGTCGTTGCAGCCGCCTGAGCCCTGGCGGTGCAAGCCGCCGAACTCTGCGCCAGGTGGCTAGCTAGGCAAACAGGTCTCGTGTCGCGTCTTTGGCCACATCGTCCCAGATCTTCAAAGGGAATTTATCGCGGGCAAAGAACACCATCCGATACAAGCCATTGTTGGAATCGTTCGTGATCAGCGGCATGGCTTTCGCTGCCGTGAATCCCAGGCCGCGGATTAGCTCTACCCAATACCGGAAGAATTCGTCGGCCAACGACGCCTTGCTGGCACGCGAGGCCATCGGCTGGTCCCTCCATCCGGGGGCAACCTCATCAAACCGAGCCCTGGCAGGGTCCAACTCATGGTCCACATTGCGAGTGAGGTCCATGGTCGAGAAATGAACCGCCAGATCGACGTTCTTGAGGGAGGCCAGTTGCGCCAACATCGGATAGGAGAGGTACTCAAGGTTGTATGGATCAACGTAGGCAAAGGTCAGCGCATCGCGCGGCACGTGGCTCAACATGCGTGACACAGTCTCCGCGGCAGGGCCGGGAAACGCCGTGACAGTGGCGCCAACTGCGCGCAAGCGTGACTCGCAGGCGCGTGCGCGCTCTTCGGCCAGATCACCCACCAGGCAATGAGTGAAGGGCACTTGGTTCTCATCCATCTGCCGCCAAGCAACCAGCGCCCCGCCGTCACGGGTGCCGGATTCACCCTTCACCTGTATGCGACCAGGTCCGCAAAAAGGGTCGATCAACACACGTTTGGGCCACTTCTTCCATGCGTGCTGCGTGGCATCAAGGTAATGCGCGACCAGCCGGTGTTTATCGTGCGGCACCCAACTGCCCACGCCCTTGTTTTCAGGGCCCAACTCCACCAGCAGATCAGGACACGGATCAGGGTGCACTTGCCGATTGGTCTTCTTCATGCCTCCTCCTTGTTGCCGCGGGCCGCCGCAGGATCAATGCACTGCCCGCACAGGCTTTTCCATTCGTTGAAAGCCACTGTGTAGCACATTGGCTCAACGTGTAACAGACCCATACGGGGTAGCGAATACCAGCACAGAGGGGAGAAGCGGCGATACCCCGGCGAGCGCAGGCCGCTTGCCGGGGTGAGGTGTCAATTGCGATGGATCGTCAGCGCGGCTTGGAGGGCTGCGGCGCTGCGTAGCGGCACACTTCGCCGGCCAGCAGGCGCTTCACTTCGTCGTCGCTCAGCACCAGGCGAGGCGCGGGGTAGTCGGCTTCCGGGAAGCGCAGGGGCAGCGTGTACAGGCCCAGGTCAAGCTCGTATTCGGTCTTGACGCCCTCGCCCCCGACCTTGAAAGCCTCTATCACGCCGCGACAGGCTCGCCAGCATGAATGGGGTGAACCTCCCTATTGATCTGCCGCAGCACCGCCGTGTTCATCTCGGCCGTCTTCAAGTCGTAAGCCTGCTGGAGGTTCAGCCACGATCGGGCGTCGCCCCCAAAACATCTGGCGAGGCGCAGGGCGGTATCGGTCGTCACGCCTCGGCGGCCAAGAACAATGTCGTTGATCCGCGAAGCTGGAACGCCAAGGCGCTTGGCCAAGGCATTGACGCTCAGCCCGTAGGGCACGAGGAACTCCTCCTTCAGGATCTCTCCGGGATGGATCGGTCGCATGCCATTCTTCATCGTGGCCATGGTGGCAGTCACCTTCAAAAACGAGTAACGAGCAACTAGTGATAGTCGACAATTTCGACGTCGAGAGGCCCCAACTCAGTCCAGACGAAGCAGATGCGCCAACGGTCGTTGATCCGAATGCTGTGCTGCCCTGCCCGGTTCCCCAGAAGCGCCTCCAGCTTGTTGCCGGGGGGTGAGCGCAGAAAGTCCAACGTCTTGGCCGCATCCAACAGCGTGAGCTTCCTCTCCGCAGCGTCCTTGAACGCCGCAAAGTGGCGGGACTTGCCCGTCAAGAAAAACTCTTCCGTCTTCTTGCACTTGAAGGACTGGATTGGCATGCGTCGGTTGGAATTTTATACCGTTGAACGGTAAACGTCAAATCAGGTGCACGCGCATTTCATTCACTGGGAGCCCGCGCATCACCCACCCCTCTCAACCACGCCCAGCCACCGCCTCTCCGAAATAATCCCCAGCGGGTGGCCCGCATCGCGCATCTCGGCGGCCTTCTGCAGCTTTCGGCCGAACGAGGTGTGCGCCCAATTGGGTGACACCTGGCTGCCCACCACCAAGTACGCCGTGCGCCCGGAAACCGCGCCTTGCGGCACGCCGCCGGCAAGCTCGGTGAGCCGCTCGCATGCGGCCCGGGTGCCGAAGAAAAACACGCCCGTGTGGCACACCCCCGCATCGCGTATCTGCACTTCGATGTCATCGTTGAGCGGGAGCACGGCGACCTCTGGCGAGGCCGACCCCGTTTCGGCGAAGTTGGTCGTGGCAAGCGACTGCAGCACGGACAGGAGATGGGCGCGCTCGGCTTCGGTGATCACGCCATCGGCCATGACCTCCTGCACCTTCCTGGCGATCACCGACGCCGGCCAGCGCTCGGCAAGCGCCGCGTTCTCCTGCAACCACGTGGCCAGGAGATGGATCTCCATATCGTGCAGATGCGCATCGGCCACCATGGCGGTGACCATGCCCATCAGCATCTCCATGGAGCGGTTCAACTGGCGCTGCTGCACCGCGGCCATTGCAGCCGCAGAGGTCTCGATGCCCATCCTTTGCCTCCTCCTTGTTGCCACGGGCCGCCGCAGGATCAATGCACCGCCCGCGCAGGCTTTTCCATTCGTTGAAAGCCACTGTGTAGCACATTGGCTCAACGTGTAACAGACCCATACGGGGTAGCGAATACCAGCACAGAGGGGAGAAGCGGCGATACCCCGGCGAGCGCAGGCCGCTTGCCGGGGTGAGGTGTCAATTGCGATGGATCGTCAGCGCGGCTTGGAGGGCTGCGGCGCTGCGTAGCGGCACACTTCGCCGGCCAGCAGGCGCTTCACTTCGTCTTCGCTCAGCACCAGGCGAGGCGCGGGGTAGTCGGTTTCCGGGAAGCGCAGGGGCAGCGTGTAGAGGCCCAGGTCAAGCTCGTATTCGGTCTTGACGCCCTCGCTGGGCGCGAGGCTCCAGGGTGTATGAGGTGGCGTCTGGGCCAGGTAGATCAGCAGCTGCGGGTAGGCCTTGTCATCGTGCGGCTTGAGGTTCACCGCCTGCAGGTTCAGCGGCCTCAGCGGGCCTTCTGGCTCGAAGGCAGCCAGCCGTTCGAGCAATGCGTTGCCCCACATCAGGGGTTCGCCGCCACCCTCTTCCAGGCTGCGGTGGTAGTTCAGGAACCACATGAGCCCCACTGGGCTGATTTCCACCTCTTCCTGCACCGCGCCGGGCTGCACGCGTAGGCCACGCAGAGCCAAAGCGTCCCGCGCGGCCTCACTCAAAGGCGCGCTACGGACCCCGCGCTGCCCGGTAAGCACGTAGAGCGCATCAACCCCCTCTTCCGCCAGCTTGGCAAGCAACTCGGCCGTAAGGCGCTTACGACCGTTGCAGACATCCCTTAAACCAAGCGAGTCCTTCTCGCCAATGCGCCGGGATGCCTCCGCGATCGAGCCAAAGCGGTCCAACTCACTGCGCAGACGATCGAGTAATAATTCCACATTAACAGTTGACACCGAGTAATAATTCCTCTATTATTGGCTGCAATGTGTATTTCTACGCTACTCAATGCTAACCGAGCACCGCTGAGCGCCCATGACGTGAGCGCCAGACCAACCCTTCAACAAACACTCTAACCGGTATCCCCATGTCAAAGATCGCCTTCTCCATCCTGTACGCCGACCAGCGCCCACAGGCCGCGCTCAGCACTTGAGGAACCAGCATGGCGAACACCTCTCGGTCCCACCCGATTTCGTTCCACGATCGCCTCCGCATGGTGCGCGAAGAGGTCCTAAAGATTTCGCAAGAGCAGATGGCTGCCGTGGGCGGCGTTAAACGAAACGCCCAAGCCAACTACGAGCGTGGAACGCGGCGCCCTGACGCCGAATACCTGATGGCGCTTGCTGAGCACGAGATCGATGTTCTGTACCTGCTGACCGGGCAACACACCCCCACAGTCGGCGCACAGGTTGAGAACCATCCCACCGTTGGATCGCGGCTGCGGATGGAGCGGAAAAAACGGGGGAAGAGTCAATCTCAATGGGCCTCCCTACTCGGCGTTTCAAAGGAAACGCAGATCAACTACGAGAAGAACGTCAGCAGTCCGAACGCGGAATACCTGGCTCGCGCAGACACCCTCGGCGTCGACGTGCTGTACGTCGTCACGGGCCGACGGGAGGTGGACAGGCCGCCGATGGAGGATGACGAGCGCCGCTGAGCGCCTGTGACGTGAGCGCCCCGAGCGCCGAAACACCACCAAAAACCCCCAACAGGTACCCCTATGTCCAACATCCTCATCTTCGAAAACACCGAGTTCGACATCGTTGATATCCACCAGGTCCCGTGGCTAAGGGGGGCGCAAATTGCGCTAGCCCTTGGCTATCGAAACCCTGAGAACGCAATCAAAGATCTCTACTCCCGCAACGCCGACGAATTCACCGAGGAAATGACCCAGGTGCTGGAGCTGCCCACCGCCGGGGGCGTGCAGCCGGTGCGCATCTTCAGCCCGCGCGGCTGCTACCTGCTGGGCATGCTCTCGCGCACGGAGCGGGCCAAGGCGTTTCGCCAGTGGGTGCTGGACGTGCTGGAAGGCCGGGCCATGCCGCAGGCGATGCGGCCCACCACGGTGCCGCAGCAGATTGCCCTGCACCGCCTGCGCTGCACCCTGGTGCGGGATCTGGACAAGACCACCGCCGCGGGCGTGCGCCAGTCGCTGCACGTGCAGTTGCGCCACGTCTCGCGCCTGCTGGCGCTGCCCTGCCCGCCGCTGGAGGCCATTGGGCGCACCGTCATGCAGACGGAGCTGCCGGGCGTCTGACGCCCGCCGCCACCGTTCCACCGGAAACCGAATCACCTCGCCCATCTGCATCGCCCTTTCACCTGGCTGCGCACCGCCTGGTGCCAGAGCCCTGAATCTTCCCAGCCCGGCCACGCAACCGCACGCAACTTGTTTTGGAGCCTGATGTGAACCCCTCGCTTTTCCTCGGCCCGCCGCGCATTGAGCACGCGCTGCGCGGCGCGCTCACTTCCGAAGGGCGGCACCAGGTGATGGAGGCCGTGGGCTGGGACAAGAGCGCGGTGTCGCGCTTTCTGGACAGCCAGCAGGGCGTGACCATCGACAAGCTGGACAAGCTGGTGGGCGCGGTGGGCTTCGTGTTGGTGACGCGGCGCTACCTGGACGCCATCACCACCCTGAGCAAGGTGGGCGTGAACTGCGAATGTGCGCGGGCCGGTGGCGGTGAATGCGGCAGCGTGGCAGGAGCCCGGCCATGAGCCCGAACGCGCCTGACAAGGACCGCCCAGCGCGTCGCAAGCGCGTGCCCAACGGCGTCATCAGCGCGCGCCCCATCGCCTTGCGCCTGCGGCCTGATGAACTGCAGCGGGTGAAGGAAGTGGCCGACCGCGAGCAGCGCTCCATGGCCAGCGTGTGCCGGCTGGCGGTGCTGCGCGGCCTCTTGGGTGGGGAGGCTGCGCGGTGAGGTTCCCCTGCCCGCACTGCAGTGCCCTGGGCCGGGTGCGCACGTCCGAGCGCATGTCGCCCACGGTGTACTGGCTCTATCTGCAGTGCACGGACATTGAGTGCGGCCACTGCTGGCGGGTGGATGCGGAGGCCACGGTGACGATTTCGCCTTCGTCCAAACCATGCGCGTCGGTAACGATTCCGCTCTCGCCGCACGTGCACCGCGGCCTGCTCACGCGCATGCTGGAGCTGCTGCCCGACGGCAACCACCGCCCGCGCCTGCCGCAGACGCCAGACCTGTTCGAGCTGGACAGCCACGCGCTGGCCCAGCCGCCTACGCCGCCAACACCGCCGCCCACGCCGCCGCCACCACCGACGCCGCCGCGCCCCAGCGGATAAGCCCGCGCCGCCGCTGAGCGGCTTCCCCAACAAGCACCACCTACGCCACAGAGCCCGTTCGCGGGCGCTGCGGGCCTTGCCACGCCTTTTTTTCCCAACCCAACGGAGGATCTCCATGGCAGACCACCCCGCCCAGACCAACGCCCCCCCGCGGCCGCGCTTCGACGCCGCGGGCAACCACCTGCAGGAACACGGCAAGCCCGTGGCGTCGGACTACACCAGCGTGACGCGCAAATACGGCGTGGCGCCGGGCCTGCAGGTGCTCACGCGCCTGGCGGCCCGCAAGGCCACGCCGCCGGCGGTGGTGCTCTACAGCGGCGACCTGCCCTTCGTGCTGGACTGGCGGCTTTCCGCCGGCGCCGCGCGCGAGCTGGCGGCCAACCTGCTGAGCGCGGCCGCCACCTGCGAGCGCCTGAGCGTGCTGCGCAAGGACATCGTGCAGTTCGACCCGCCGCGGGAGGCTGGGTGATGGCGCGCGGCACCACCCACCCCGGCACGGGCAGCGCCGCCATCAATCTGCATATCGGCCAGCGCGTGCGCCACCGCGACCACGACGGACAGCGCGTCACTGGCATGGTGCGCGCCCTCGGCCTCGAAGACAGCGTGCTGATGGCAACCATCGTGCTGGACGAACCCATCGTCATCCCCGCGTCGCAGGACTGGCGCGAGGTTCGCATCCACAACCAGCATGTCCCGGCGCATGAGCTTGCGCCCTTTGATGACCGCGACGAACTGATCGCGGAACTGCGGCTGGCCTGCGAAGGGCTCCTGTCTGGAGCCGAAACGGGGGTTGCAAGCCTGGGTGCGATGCGCGCCGCACGTGCTGCCATTGCCAAGGTCACCGGGAGCCAGCCATGACCGCCTGGCGCATCACCCACATCGACGCCGAGCGCCGCCGCCACGTGCTGCACCTGCTGGCCGCCAGCGCGCAGGCCGCCCAGGACCGCGCCGAGGCGCTGCACGGCCTGGCCCTGTATTGCGCCTGCATCCGCGTGGCGCGGCGCGCAGCCTGATCTCCAACACCTCTCCGGCCCCTCCCTGTGTCTGACCTTCTTCACGACATCGCCGAGCGCCTGCAGGCCGACTACGGCCTCAAGCGCGCCGACAAGCACCTGCGCAAGGGCAAGTGCCCCGGCTGCGGCCACAGCAGCCTGTGGACCTGGGCGGACGCGCCCTGGGTGGCGCGCTGCGACCGCCTCAACAACTGCGGTTTCGAGGCGCATGCGAAGGAGCTCTACCCGGACCTGTTCGAGAGCTGGAGCGACCGCTACCAGGCGCCCGAAGCCCGCAAGCCCGAGGCCGATCGCAACCCCAGCGCGGCGGCGGATGCGTACCTTCGCATCGCGCGCGGCTTCAAGCTCGATCTGATCGCCGGCACCTACACGCAAGAGAGCTACTACGACCCGCGCGCCGACGGCGGGCGCGGCGCGGGCAGCGCCACGGTGCGCTTCGCGGTGGCGGATACGTGGTGGGAGCGCCTGATCGACCGGCCCGCGCGCTTCGGCAAGAAGAAGGCCAACTTCAAGCTGGGCGGCAGCTACGGCGGCCACTGGTGGACGCTGCCGGGCCTGTCTTTCGCATCGCCCGACCCCTCGGTGCCCGACGCGCCCAAGCCGCCGGCGGAGTTGTGGCTGGTGGAGGGCATCTTCGACGCGATCGCGCTGGCGCACCACGGCATTGCCGCCGCGGCGCTGCTGAGCTGCAACAACTACCCGGAGAAGGCCCTGGCCGCGCTGCGCGAGCTGTTGAAGCGCCAGGGCGGCGCGGTGCCGGAGCCGGTGCTGGTGTGGGCGCTCGATGGCGACAAGGCCGGGCGCGATTTCACGCGGCGCCACGTGAAGCGCGCGCGGGAAGACGGCTGGGTGTGCAAGGCGGCCACCATCCCGCAACACGAAAGGGGTGGCAAAGGCAAGCTGGACTGGAACGACCTGCACCAGCGCGACCAGTTGGACGAGCCGCGCATCAAGGACTGCCTGTACCACGGCGCCCTGCTGATCGCGGCCACCGCGCAGGACAAGGCCCTGCTGATCTACAACCACACGGGCCGCGCCGATTTCGACCTGGACCACGGCAACAAGCTCTATTGGTTCAAGCTGGATCTGGAGCGCTACCGCAAGGCGCATGCGCAGCTCGAAGAAGACATTGCCGACGGGCACAAGCCGCCCATGGCCGAGGAAGAGATCCGCACCGCGGCGCTGGTGGAGTCTGGCACGCTGCAGCCCATCGCCAACTGCAAGCCGCAGGCGCTCTACTACCAGCGCAACGAAGTCACGCAGGAAGCCTGGTACTACTTCCGCGTGAGCTTCCCGCACGACGGCGGCGACGTGAAGGGCACCTTCACCGCGGGCCAGCTCACGGCGGCCAGCGAGTTCAAGAAGCAGCTGCTGCACATGGCGCCGGGCGCGATGTTCAGCGGCTCCAGCCACCAGTTGGAGCGCATCATGCAGCGCCAGCTGGAGAACCCGAAGATCGTGCAGACGGTCGATTTCATCGGGTACAGCGCGCCGCACAGGGCCTACATCCTGGGCAAGGTGGCGGTGGCCGGCGGCCAGATCGTGGAGGCCAATGCCGAGGACTACTTCGACATCGAGCGCCTCTCCATCAAGACGCTGCAGAAGTCCATCCGCCTGGAGATCAACACCGACCGCGAGGGCTACGACCGCACCTGGGTGCAGCACCTGTGGCAGGCCTTCGGCGCCAAGGGCCTGGTGGCGCTGGCGTACTGGTTCGGCAGCCTGTTCGCGGAACAGATCCGCGCCGAGCAGCAGAGCTACCCGTTCCTGGAGATCGTGGGCGAGCCGGGCGCGGGCAAGACCACGCTGATCCAGTTCCTGTGGAAGCTGCTGGGGCGCGATTACGAGGGCTTCGATCCGAGCAAGTCCACGGCGGCCGGGCGGCTGCGCACGTTCACCCAGGTGAGCAACATGCCCATCGTGCTGATCGAGAGCGACCGGGAGACGAAGAGCGGCAACCAGGCCCACGTGAAGAGCTTCGACTGGGACGAACTCAAGGACGCCTACAACGGCAACAGCATCCGCACCACGGGGGTGAAGACCGGCGGCAACGAAACGTATGACCCGCCGTTTCGCGCTTCCATCGTCATCAGCCAGAACAACCAGGTGCAGGCCTCGCAGGCCATCATGGAGCGCATCTGCCACATGACCTTCGACACGAAGGCGCACAACGGCGCGAGCTACGAGAGCGCCAAGGCGATCGAGCGGGTGGAGATAGCGCAGGTCAGTGGCTTCCTGCTGGCCGCGCTCAGGCGCGAGGCCGAGGTGATGGAGATCATCACCACGCAGACCGACCAGCACATCCAGTACCTGCTGCAGCAGGACGGCGTGCACAAGCCGCGCATTGCCAAGAACCACGGGCAGTTGCTGGCCTGCGCCCACGCGCTGCGGCTGGTGGTGCGCCTGAGCGACGAGCAGTTCGACCAGGTGCGCGCGCAGATCGTGGCGATGACGCGCGAGCGCCAGCAGGCCATCAACGCGGACCACCCGCTGGTGCAGGAGTTCTGGGAGGCGTTCGACTACCTGGACAGCCTGGGCACGGCCACGGCCCAGGGCCTGGACCCGCGCCCCACGCTCGACCACCACCGCGATGCGGACCTGATCGCGGTGAACCTCAACGAATTCGTGGAGAAGGCCGCGATGCACCGCCAGCAGGTGCCGCTGATGGCCGACCTCAAAAAGGTGCTGCGCACCAGCAAGACCCGGCGCTTCGTGGACATCAAGTCCGTCAACAGCGCCATCAAGACCCGCATGGACGGCGGCATCGAAGTCGCCAAGACCGTCCATTGCTGGGTGTTCGAGCGGCCGGCCGCGCGCCGCGCCAAGCACTGAACCACCCACAAGGAGGCCCAGCCATGCCCATCAAGCGCACCGAGCCCATTGGAGGCGGTCTTTACAACCGCAACTTCCGCTACCGGCCCGCATCGCAAAGCGACATCCGCAAGACCTTCGAGCGCATCAAGCGCGAGCGCCTCAAGGCAGAGAAGGTGGAGGCCGACGGCCAGCGCCTGCTCAACCTGGGTACGGACGCCGGCACGGTGGTGGCGCTGCCGCTGCGCGCGGGAAGGACCACGCCATGAGCGCCGCGGCCGAGACCCTGGTGCCGCCCCTGCGCGCCTGCGCCCTGTGCGTGCACAAGCGCGTGGACGGCGACGAGCTGCGCTGCGCCTGCCCCGCCGTGCGCGAGGTGCGGGGCGTGCAGCCGGTGCGCCTGGTGCGCGCCTACGGCGAGGCCTGCGGCCCCGAAGCGAAACACCTGCACATGGCCTCGTGGGGGCAGGCATGAGCATGCCGCCCGACGCCACCGCCCTGCGCGCGGCCTGGGAGGCCATGCGCCGGCGCCGCTGCCTGCGCCACTGGCCGCAGGACTTCGACGCCGTGATGGCCGACCCCGTGCGCAGCCGCCTGGTGCAGATCGAGGCCCGTGCGCGCGTCACACCGCGCCCGGGCGCGCCGATCCGGCCCCAGCCCTGCCCTACCCCCTTGCCCGCGCCGCGCCCCGCCCAGGGCGCCCTGCTCGACCGCAAACGCGCCGCCGCCGGCGAGCGCGACGACGACTGACCACCCCCTATCCCCAACCACCCAACCCACAAGGAAGGAATCCACCGCATGACACGACCGTGCATCATCGCCCTCACGGGCCGCCCCGACGTGGGCAAGGACACCATCGCCAGCCTCATCGCGCCGCAGCTCGGCTTCGCGCGCATCGCCTTCGCCGACGCGCTGCGCGCCGAGGTGCGCGAGGCCTGGCGCGTGGACATGCGCATGCTCACGGACCGCGCCATCAAGGACACGCCCATCCCGGCCATGGCCGCCGGCATGTGCAGCGCACCGGGTTTCCTGCGCTGGGTGATGGATGGCGGCGAAAGCCTGGTGGCGCCGCGCAGCCCGCGCTGGGCATTGCAGCAATGGGCCACGTACCAGCGCCGCTTCGACGACAGCCACTACACCCGCATCGTGCGCCGCTGGATCGCCCGCCAGATCGGCACCGGCTGGACGCGCATCGTGGTGACCGACCTGCGCCACCCGGTGGAGGCGGCCATGTTGCGCGAGCTGGGCGCACGCATCGTGCGCGTGCACCGCCCCGACGCCCGCCCCCTGCCCGCCGACACAGCCACCCACAGCAGCGAACAGCACGAAGCCATCCAGGCCGACGCCGACATCGTCAACGACGGATCGCTGCAGGCCCTGGCCGAGCTGACCGTGCAATGCCTGGCGGACCTGGGGGTGGGCCATGCTTGAGCAGATCTATCACTTTTCCGTGTGCGGTGGCGTCGGCAGCGGCGCGGCCGGCTTCAACGACGCAACCCCATCGGTGGGCATGCTCAAGGGCAAGATGGTCTGCACCGGCGGCATCGACGTGGACCCGCAGGCGTGCGCCGACTTCAAGCGGCTGACGGGTGTGGCCCAGACCTGCCGCGATATGTTCTCGCTGGGGCAGTACCAGGCTTTCCACGGCCACCTGCCGCCGCCGGGCTGGGTGGAGATGCTGCCGCAGGACATGCGCGCCGCGTCCAACGGCATTTTCCCGGACATCATCTTCACGTCCATGCCCTGCAAGGGCTTCAGCGGCCTGCTCTCGGCCCTGAAGAGCACCACGGCGCGGTACGTGGCGCTCAACGAACTCACGCTGCGCGGGATGTGGCTCTGCCTGGAGGCCTTCGCCGACGACCTGCCGGCGCTGTTCATCTTCGAGAACGTGCCGCGCATCGCCACGCGCGGGCGCCACCTGCTGGACCAGATCGTCGCACTGCTCCGTCACTACGGCTATGTGGTGAGCGAGACCTTCCACGACTGCGGCGAGTTGGGCGACGGCATGAGCCAGAGCCGCCGGCGCTTCCTGCTGGTGGCGCGCCTGCCGCGCAAGATTCCCTCGTTCCTCTACGAGCCGCCCAAGCGCCCGCTGCGCCCGGTGAGCGACGTGCTCGGCCACATGCCCCTGCCCGGCGACCCGGCCGGCGGCCCCATGCACCGCATCCCCGCCCTGCACTGGAAGACCTGGGTGCGCCTGGCCTTCGTGGAGGCCGGCAGCGACTGGCGCAGCCTCAACAAGCTGCGCGTGGAGGATGGCAAGCTGCGCGACTACCTGATCCTGCCGGCGATGCGCAACGGCGCCTTCGCGCTGGCCGACCCACGCTTCGCCCCCTCCGCCAAATGGCGCGACGGCCAGGCCCTGGGCGTGCGCCGCTGGAAGGATTCCACCGGCACCCTGGCGGGCCAGACAGGCCCGCTGCAGGGCGCCTACAGCGTGGCCGACCCGCGCCACGCCGGCCCGGCCAAGCACAGCAACGAATACCGCATCGTGGCCTGGGAGGGTGCCGCGCGTGCGGTGACGGGCGCGCACGGCACCGGGCAGTGCGTGGCGGACCCGCGCGGCGCCGACGAGGCCGCCAAGCTGCACGGCCGCTACCACATCACGCCCTGGTGCGACAGCACGCGCGCCGTCATCGCAGGCAGCACGTCGGGCGAAGGCGCATTCGCCGTGGCCGACCCACGCCCCGGCCTGCAGGCCGACCGCACCGACTACCTCACCGGCGGCCACTACGGCGTGGTGCCCTGGAGCAGCAGCGCCGGCGCCGTGAGCGCCGCGGCCTGCCACGACAACGGCCGCTGGAGCGTGGCCGACCCGCGCGCAGCCGCCGGCAGCACCACCGACGCCACCGAGGCGCCCGCCTTGCCCACGCCCAACGACAAGCTGGTCTGCTGTATCCAGGCCCTGGACGGCACCTGGCACCGCCCCTTCACCACGCTCGAACTCGCGGCCCTGCAGACCCTCATCGACCCCGAGGAATGGTTCGCCCCCGGCGGCCCCGGCGCCATGGGCGAGCACTTCGTGCTGGCCGGCGAAAGCGACCAGCGCTGGCGCGAAGGCATCGGCAACGCCGTGCCCCGCAAAGCCGCCAAGGCCATCGGCACCGCCATGGGCCAGGCCATCCTGCTCTCCCACAGCGGCGAAACCTTCGCCCTGGGCAGCACGCCGATCTGGGTGCGGTCGATGGCCGTGGCGCTGAGCGTGGCGCAGGAAGGAGGTGCGTGATGCTGCTCAACTTCCAGCGCCAGTTCGCCCGCCAGGTCTGGCAAGGCGAGAAACGGCAGACCATCCGCGCCGCCGGCCATCGCAAGCACGTGCCCCAGGTGGGCGACCTAGCCTATTGCTACACCGGCCTGCGCACGCGCCACACCCAGCACCTGGGCACTTGGACCATCACCCGCGTGGAGGTGCTGCGCATGGACATCCTGCCCGACACCCTGGAGAGCATGGTCCTCGGCAGCAACCCCCTGACCGCCAACGCCTTCGAGGCACTGGCCCGTGCCGACGGCTTCGGCAACGGCTCGGCGATGGCGCGGTGGTTCATCGACAACCAACCACCGGGCGAGTTCTACGGCTGGGTAATCGAATGGGCCTGGAGCCCGACACCCGGCAAGGTTTTTGAGCTGGTCTCCACCGAGGAGCGCCTGCGCATCCTGGCGATCCGCACGCCGAAGCCGGCGCGCTATTCAAGGTAACTCGACATGCCTGGGAAGCAGCCAAGCGGCTCGCAGGGCCTCGTTTCGATCCAAGCAACGTCACATGAGGGCCTGTCCGTGACGGTGGACGGCGAACCAGCCCTGCTGGCCGTTGTGACGGTAGACGGAACAGTGGTGACGATGGGTGAACATGTCGCCCGGGAAGCCGAAGCCGTAGCAGTTACCAGCTACAGAAACTTCCTTAAAGGCCAGGGGTTCCTTCGCACGGAAAGACCCATAAATCCCAGCAAAAAGGCCGCATAGCGCGGCACCAACCTCCCACCCGAAGCCGGCACCAGCGGGCTTTTTTCATGCCCAATGAGGGTTTACATCAACTATCGGACGGCCACCCGAGCGAGACAAAACCGACTTTGGGGGTGGCGGGCGCCGTGGGGGCCGGCGCGGCAACGAGCGTTTCGGACGACATGCGCCGATTGTCTCAGAGCGCGCCGGGCCGCGGCGTCAGGGGCGCTTGAGGCCGAGGGCGGCGAGCATCTGCTCCTGCATCTGCGTGAACGTGCTGCGCGACTGTTCCATGTAGGTGCCCATCATGCCCTGCATCAGGGGCGACTGGGCGTTGAGGAACTGCTTCCAGACCTCGGGGTTGACGCCGACCGACTGCTCCGCCATCTTGGACTGCAGTTCCATGAAGATCTGGACGTTCTTCTCCAGGTAGCTGCCCATGAAGTCCTGCATGGCATGGCCGTAGAAGCGGATGATGTTGGCCAGCACCTGCTCGGTGAAGATCGGCACGCCCGCCGTTTCCTCTTCCAGGATGATCTGCAGCAGGATGCTGCGGGTGAGGTCGTCGTTGGTCTTGGCGTCCCTGACCACGAACGGCTCGTTCTCCATCACCAGCGCCTTCACTTCGGACAGGGTGATGTACGACGACGTGTCGGTGTCGTAGAGACGGCGGTTCGGGTACTTCTTGATCACCCGGACGCCGGGCGTCTGGCTGGCCTGCGCATCGGCCCGGTTCTTTGGCACGAGATCGGCTCCTGAATGGGGGAGGCACCGGCCCTCGCGGGTCGGCTGAAATGAACGCCCCCCGACTGGGCTGGGTTGTGGCATTCATACGTTGCGGGTGGCGCGTAGCACCACGGAAAACTGAAATGAATGCAAACATTCTAAAAGGGCGAACCCCGGCCCGGGGGTTTGGGTTTACCCTCGTGCGGATGGAAGGAGGCCGGACCGCGCCGGCGTCAGGTCGTCGCGGGCGCGGCGCTGTCGGCGGCCGTCGCCGCCGCGCCGCCCAGGAACAGGCGCTCGATGTGCGGGTCGGCGAGCAGCTCGGCGGCCGGTTTTTGCAGCACCAGGCGGCCCGACTCCAGCGCAATGGCCTCGTCGGAAACCTTGAGCGCGCTCTTCACGTTCTGCTCCACCATCAACACTGTGGTGCCCTGGTCGGCCAGGCGGCGCAGCAGCTTGAACACGTCCTGCACCACCAGGGGCGACAGGCCGATGCTGGGCTCGTCGATCAGCAGCACCTTGGGCCGCAGCAGCAGCGCGCGCCCGACTTCCAGCTGCTTTTGCTCGCCGCCCGAGAGGCTCGAGGCCATGCTGTGCAGCCGCTCCTTCACGCGCGGGAAAAACTCCAGGATCTCGGGAATGCGCTCGTGCGTGGTCTTCATGCCCAGCGTGATACCGCCCAGTTCCAGGTTCTGCCACACGGTGAGCTGGCCGAACAGGTTGCGCCCCTGCGGCACGAAGGCCACGCCCTGCGCCAGCAAGGCTTTCTGGCTCGCGCCGGCGATGTCCACGCCGTCGAGCAGGATGCGCCCCTGGCGCGGCCTGAGCAGGCCGAACAGGGTCTTGAGCGCGGTGGACTTGCCCGCGCCGTTGGGCCCGAGCAGCAGCGTGATGGTGCCGCGCCTGGCCTTGAAGCTCAGGTTGTTCAGGATCATGAAATCCTTGTAGCCCGCAACCACGTCGTCGAATTCGATGCAGATGTCGTCCATCTCAATTCCCCAGGTAGGCATCGAGCACTTGTTTGTTCGAACGGATCTCTTCGGGCGTGCCGATCGCCAGCACCTGCCCTTCCACCATCACCATGATGCGGTGGCACAGGTCCATGACGAAGTCCATGTTGTGCTCGATCACCACGAAGCTGCCCCGGCGCGTCCGGTTGAGCTCCTTCAGGCGCTGGCTGATGCCGCCGACCAGGCTGGGGTTGACGCCGGCGCAGGGTTCGTCGAGCAGCACCAGGTCGGGCTCGCTCATGAACGCCATGGCGATGTCCACCAGCTTCTGCTGGCCGTAGCTCAGTTCGCCGGCCTTCTTGTCAGCCACGTGGCGGATGCGGAACTGGTCGATCAGCGCATCGGCCTTGGGGCCCAGCCCCGAATCGCCGGGCGCGAACATGCGGCTGAACATGCTGCCCTGGTGCTCCTGCGCGGCCACGAGCAAGTTGTCGCGCACGGTCATCTTGCCGAACACCTGCAGCGTCTGGAAGGTCCGGCCGACGCCGCGGCGGTTGAGCTCGAGCGGCCCGAGCCGGGTGACGTCCTCGCCATTGAGCTCGATGCGGCCGCTGTCGGGCGTGATCTGACCCAGCATGCTGTTGAACAGCGTGGTCTTGCCCGAGCCGTTGGGGCCGATCACGCCGAAGATCTCGCCCGGGTACACCTCGAAGGAGACGCCGGCCACGGCCTGGATGGCGCCATACGCCTTGCGGATGTCGGTGACCTTGAGCACCGGCACGCCCTGCGGCCGGTCATGGTGGTGTGCATGCGTCATGCCTGGACACCTCCCTTGGCCGCGGCCGCGGCGGCGCGCGCGGCCGACGCCTCGCGCGACTGGCGCTTGGCGCGGATGCGGTCGGGGATGGACAGCAGCCCGTCGGGCAGCCAGATCATCAGCATCACGACCGCGGCGCCGAAGATGAACAGGTACCAGGCCTGGGCGAAGCGCAGCCACTCGGGCAGCACCACGCCGACCGCGGAGCCCAGCACCGGGCCGAGGAAGTAGCCCGGGCCGCCCACGACCACCATCAGGTACATCATGATCGAGGCCGCCACGGTGAACAGCGCCGGGTCGATGAACTGCACCTGCGAGGCGTACAGCCCGCCCGCGATGCCGGCATAGGCGGCGCCAATGGCGAAGCTCAGCAGCGTGTAGCTGCGCGTGTCCACGCCCAGGCTCTCGGCGCGGATCGGGTTGTCGCGCAGCGCGGTGAAGGCCTTGCCCCAGGGCGAGCGCAGCAGCCCCCAGAGCAGCGCGGCCAGCACCAGGGTGAAGACCAGCACCAGGTAGTAGTAGGCCAGGTTGCCGTCGAAGCTGAGGCCGCCCAGGCTGGGCCGCGCGATGTTGTTGATGCCGAAGGTGCCGCCGGTCAGCCACTCCTCGTTGCGCATCACCAGCCAGACGGCGGAATTGAAGCCCAGCGTGGCGAAGGCCAGGTAGATGGTCTGAACCCGCAGCGCCGGAAAGCCGACCAGCAGGCCGGTGAAGAAGCACAGCACCGCAGCCGACGGCAGCGCCAGCCAGAAGCTCAGCCCGGCCTTGAGGAAGATCGCCACGGTGTAGGCGCCGATGCCGAAGAAGGCGGCGTGGCCGAGCGACTTCTGGCCCGCGTAGCCCACGGTGAGGTTCAGCCCCATGGTGGCGATGATGAACACCAGCCAGGTGGTGAAGATGTGGATGCCGTAGTTCTTCAGGAAGCCCGGCACCACGATCATCGCGGCGAGCCCGAGCAGGCTCAGGATCAGGGTGGTCTTCTTCATACCTTGCGCTCCACTTTCTTGCCCATCAGCCCCTGGGGCTTGAACAGGATCACGACCATGAAGATGATCAGCGCCACCGCGTCCTTGTAGGCCGGCGAGATGTAGGCCGCGGCCAGGTTCTCGCACACGCCGACGATCAGGCCGCCCAGCAGCGCGCCGCGCGAGTTGTTGAAGCCGCCGATGATGGCCGCGAAGAAGGCCTTGGTGCCCAGGCCCTCGCCCATGTCGAACTTGGCCAGGTAGGTCGGCGTGATGAGCAGCGCCGCGGCCGCGGCCAGCACGGCGTTGATCGCGAAGGTGTAGAAGATCATGCGCGGCACGTTGATGCCGAGCACCGAGGCGCTCTCGGTGTTCTGCGCCACCGCCTGCATGGCGCGGCCGGTCACGGTCTTGTTCAGGAAGGCCTGCACCACGCCCACCAGCACCATGGCAAACAGGAAGGTGCCGATGTCGCTGGCCGAGACCGTCACGCCCGCGATCTCGAAGATCTGGTCCGGGAACACCTGCGGGAAAGGCTGCGGCTCGGCGCTGTAGCCGGCGCGCACGCCGTTGCGCATCGCGATCGACAGGCCGATGGTGGCCACCACGATGGGCATCATCCCGTACTTGAGCAGCGGATCGACGATGCCGCGCTTGAACACCCAGCCCAGCAGCAGCACCGAGAGCGCGCAGCTCAGCACGAAGGACAGGTACAGCGACAGGCCCGAGTGCAGCATCACCACCATCATGAAGGCCGGCAGCATCACGAACTCGCCCTGGGCGAAGTTGATCGTGCCCGAGGCCTGCCACAGCAGCGTGAAGCCCAGCGCCGCCAGCGCGTAGATGCTGCCCGTGGCCATGCCGCTGAAGAGCAGTTGGAAGAAATCGGTCATGGAATGTGTCTCCGGCAGACGGTTGGCCCGGCGACAGCCGGGCCCAAAAAAAGCGGACCTCCGGGAGAAGATCCGCTTCCTCTCAGCGCATGGCCGTCACTTCTTGACCAGGCCGGCCGGCGGCAGGGTCTCGATCACCTCGGGGCGGCCGTTCTTGACCTCGACCAGGAAGCTCTCGCGGTCCAGGTCGCCCTTGTCGTCGAAGCACACGTCCATCAGCAGGCCCGGGGTCTGCTTGGCGCTGAAGCAGCTATTGCGGATGGCGGCGGCCACGGCCTTGCGGTCGAGCTTGCCGGCCTTCTCGATCGCGGCCTTGAGCACGAACATGCCGGTGTAGCCCTTGATGCCGTTGTGGTCGGAGTCGGCCTTGTACTCGGCCTTGTAGCGGGCGCCGAAAGCCTTGATCGGTGCCGCGTCCACGGTCAGGCCCACGTGGGCCATGGCGCCGTTGGCGGCATCGCCGGCCAGCTCGACCACTTTCTGGCCGGTCAGCGTGGTCTCGCCGATGATCATCTTGCGCACGCCCTGCTTGCGCAGTTCGCGCAGCACGCGGGCCGATTCTTCCTCGTTGGTGTAGACGAAGACCGCGTCCGCGTTGCTCTGCTTGGCCTTGAGCACGGCGGCGGAGAAGTCGACCTGGCCGGCGTCGGTGGAGATGTCGGCCACGATCTTGGTCGGCGAGCCTTCGAGCAGCTTGGTGATGGTGTCGCGGCCGCCCTTGCCGAAGTCGTTGTTGACGTAGATCACGGCCACCGTCTTGGCCTTGCTGCTCAGGAAGCGCGCCAGCTTGGGAAAGGACACGCTCTGGCCGAACGCGGTGCGGAACACGTAGGGGTTGCCCTGCTGGGTGATGGCCGCGGCCTCGCCGCCGGTGAAGTTGGGCACCTCGCCGCGCTTGGACTCGGCCATCGAGACCATGATCGAGCCGGAGTAGACCGGGCCGAAGATGGCGAACACGTCGTTGTCGACCGCCTTCTGGGTCAGGCCCTTGGCGACGCCGGGGTTGGTCTGCGTGTCCTCGGTGGTGTAGCTGATCTTGCGGCCCAGGATGCCGCCGGACGCGTTGATTTCCTTGATGGCCAGCTCGACGCCGTTCTTGAACAGCGTGCCGGCCGTGGTGCCGGGGCCCGACAGCTCGACGATGTTGGCGATCTTGATGTCCTGGGCGTGCGCCAGGCCGCCAGCCGCCAGCGCGGCGCAGATGGCGAGGGTTTTCAGGCTCGTTTTCATGAAGGTCTCCTCAGGGGTGGTGGAATCGGGCCGCTTCGGCGGCCCTGGGTTGCGGTTGAACGGGAACGGTGAAACAGCGCCCTCGAACGGTCTGGCGGACGAGGCAATGTAGGCCACAAACGCGCCGCGGCACACGGGCCAGCGCGCGCGAACGATCGTTGATCGCACATTTTCGAGCGATCATTGATCGATTTAGGGGTTTGTCCCGGCTCATCGGTCACGCTGGGCGAGGTCCTGCGCGGCCAGGCTGGCGAACACCAGCCCGGGGCCGACCGTGATGCCAGGTCCGGTGTAGACGCCGCCCATGATGGAATGCATGTCGTTGCCGACCGCGTACAGCCCGGGAATGGCCCGCCCGCCGGCGTCGAGCACGCGGGCCCGCGCGTCAGTCCGCAGGCCGGTGGCGGAACCGATGTCGCCCGGGTAGAGCTTGACCGCGTAGTAAGGCGCCTGGTCGAGCGGCCCGAGGTTGGGATTGGGCAGGCCCCGGGTCGCGTCGCCGATGTTGTGCTGGTAGGCGGTGGTGCCGCGCTGGAAGTCCGGATCGGTGCCGGCCAGCGCGTAGCGGTTGATGCGCTCGACGCTCTCGCGCAGCCCGTCCGCGTCCACGCCGAGTCTGGCGGCCAGTTCGTCCAGGGTCCGGCCTTCGGTCAGGTAGCCGTCGGCCAGGAACGGCGCCAACCCGCGCCCGCCGGGGCGCACCATGCCGATGCCATAGGCCTTGAGCGCGCGGCTGTCGCACACGAGGTAGGCCGGCACCGCGCCGGCCCGCTGCATGGCCAGGCCGAACAGGTGGTAGGAGGTCGATTCGTTGACGAAGCGCCGGCCCTGCTGGTTCACGGTGATGAAGCCGGGCTTGGCGCGGTCCATCACGAAATGGGGGAACACCGCGGTGCTGCCATCGGCGCGCCGGCGCAGCGACACGGGCGCCCAGAAGGCGTGCGAGAACGCGCCTTCGCCGTACCGGGCGCCGGCCGCCAGCGCCACGTCCTGCGCGGCGCCGGTGTGGCCCGGCGCGCCAGGGCACCAGGCGATGTCGGCGCCCGGCAGCAGTTCGGCCCGGCGCGCGGGATGGCGGTTGAAGCCGCCGCTGGCCATGACCACGCCGCCGGCCACGCCGACCCGCCGGCACAACCCGCCCTGGCGCAGCACCACGCCCGAAACGGCGCCGGATACCGCGCCCGCCCCGCCCTCGCGCTGCAGCTCGGCCAGTTCGGTGCCGAACAGCAGCGTCACCTGGCCCTGGCGCGACAGCGAGTACAGCAGCCGCGCCACCAGCGCGTTGCCCATGACCAGGCGGGTGCCGCGCGAATGGCGCAGCCGGTCCCTGAGGTGCCGGCCGAGCAGGCCCAGCGAGTGCCGCAGCGACGCCAGCGAGCGCGTCATGCCCAGCAGGTGGTTGATGTCGGTGCGGTCCACCATCATGCCGCCCAGCACGGTGAACTCGGGGATCGGCGGGCGCACGCGCGCGAACAACGGGCCGAGCAGCCGGCCGTCGAAAGGCACGGGCTCCATCGCGCGGCCGTTCAGCGTCGAGCCGCCCAGGTCGGAGATGTAGTCGGGGTGCTTGGCGTAGGGGCGCAACTGCACGTCGGTCTCGCGCTCCAGCCGGGCCACGGCCTGGGCGCCCTGCCGCAAGAAGGCCTCGCGCAGCTCGCGCGGCGCACGCTCGCCGATGGCGTTGTCCAGGTAGCGAGCGGCTTCGTCCAGGGTGTCGGCCGGGTTGACCTGCGCCGCGTGGTGGGTGCCGGGGATCCAGGTGGTGCCGGCCGACCAGGCGGTGGTGCCGCCCACCTGCTCGGTGCGTTCCACCAGCAGCACGCGCTGCCCTTCCAGGGCCGCGAACAGGGCCGTGGCCAGGCCGGCGCCGCCGGCGCCGATGACCACGGCGTCGAACAGCGCGTCCGCCGGCAGGTCCGAGAGCCGGTCCAGCACCTGCATGGCTCAGGCCTCCAGCAGGAATTCGATCATGCGGTCGCGCACCCGGGCGAACATGTCGGTGCCGACCATGGTGGCGCAGCCGCGCTCGCGCGCCGCGGCGATCAGCGGCGGCACCGCCGGCTGGGTGATCACGCAGCCCACGAACATGGCCGGCGTCAGGCGCGCCACGTCCACCGGCAAGGGGTCGCCCTCGCGCATGCCCATGGGCGTGGCGTTGAGCACGAGATCGAAGCCGCTCGGGTCCGTGCTGCCCACGCGCACCGGGCAGCGCCCGAGCGCGGCCAGGCGATCGGCCAGCGTGCGGCGGCGCGTCTCGTCGGCATCGAACAGGGCCAGTTCGCTCACGCCGGCCTCGACCAGCGCGTGCGCGATCGCCGAGCCCGCGCCGCCCACGCCCACCAGCAGCGCGCGGCGCCCACCCGGCTCGCAGCCCTTCTCGCGCATGGCGGCCACGAAGCCCAGGCCGTCGCACATGTCGCCGTGCCAGCCGCCGTCGGGACGGCGGCGCATCACGTTGACCGCGCCCAGGAAGGCCGAGCGCTCGGTGGTGCTCGCACACAGGCCGAAGCTGGCGAACTTGTGCGGAATGGTCACGATGATGCCGTCCACGTTCCGGGCCAGGGACACGCCGCGCGCCCAGTCCGCGAGATCGGCGGGCGCCACGTGGGCCGGTACGCACAGGGCATTGAGCCCGCGCGCCTGCAGTTCGGCCGAGACGCCGCTAGGCGACTTCACCTGCGCGATCGGGTCGCCGACGATGTAGTGAAGGCGCGTGGCGCCACTGAGTTCGAGGGTCATGGCTGAAGCGTGAAGGCGGTGTTGGAGAAAGCGTTGCGCGGCAATCTTAGTCATTTTTGGAATCAAATTCAACTTTTGAATTTAATTCTGTTTTTCATTACAATCGTGCCCCAACCCACCCACTCCCCATGAACGGCGTACTCGAACGAACCCTGGGCATCCTGGAACTGCTGTCGCAGCACGGCGAAGGCATGGAGCTGGCCGCCATCGCGGACCGGCTCAACATCCCGCGCAGCGCGGTGCACCGCCTGCTGGCCGACCTGGTCCGCCTGGGCTACGTGCGCCAGGCCAAGGGGCGCGGCGAGTACCTGCTGACCACCAAGATGGTGAGCATGGGCCTGTCCTACCTGAGCCATTCCGGCATCGTGGACATCGCCCAGCCGCTGCTCAACCAACTGGCCGAGACTTCGGGCGAGCTGGTGCGCCTGTCGGTGGTGGACGGCGAGCGCCTGACCTGGGTGGCGCGCGCGCAAGGCGCGCGCCTGGGCCTGCGCTACGACCCGGACATGGGCAGCGACGCGCGCCTGTCCTGCTCGTCCTCGGGCTGGGCCTGGCTGTCCACGCTCGACGACGACGGCGCGCTCGCGACCCTGGCGCGCCAGGGACTGGGCCTGCCGGAGCAATACGGCCCGGCCGCGCCGACCAGCCTGCAGGCGGCGCTCGACGGCGTGCGCGCCGCCCGCGCCCTAGGCTACGCCATCACGGTCGACACCTACAGCCTGGGCCTGTCGGCCATCTCCGCGCCGGTACGCTTCAAAGGCCAGCCAGCCATCGGCGCGCTCACCATCGCCGGGCCCACGGCGCGCTTCACGGTGGAACGCATGCAGGCCCTGGCGCCCGCGCTGATCGACACCGCGCAGCAGCTTGCGGCGGCCAGCGGGGCCTCGCCGTTCTTCCAGCTCAGCAGCAGCGCCCAGCCCGACACGCCCACGAACCGCAAGCCGATCTACGCCGTCTGAGCCGCTTTTCATGAACAGCCCGCCCCCTGCCTCGACGGCTTCCACGCCCCCCGCGCGCGACTGCGACCTGCTCGTCGTCGGCTCCGGCGCCGGCGGGCTGTCGGCCGCCGCGACCGCCGCTGCGCTCGGGCTGCGGGTGCTGGTGCTCGAGAAGGCGCCCCAGTTCGGCGGCACTACCGCCTGGTCCGGCGGCTGGATGTGGGTTCCGCGCAACCCGCTGGCGCGCGAAGCCGGCATTCAGGAGCCCCTGGATGCCCCGCTGGCCTACCTGCGACACGAACTCGGCGCCGGCTTCGACGAGGCCCGGGCACGGCGCTACCTGGCGCTGGCGCCGCGCATGGTGGCCTTCATGCGCGAACGCACCGCGCTGCGCTTCGTCGACGGCAACGCCATCCCCGATTTCCATGGCCGCTCGCCGGGCGCGGCCGAAGGCGGCCGCTCGGTCTGCGCCGCACCGTTCGACGGGCGCCGGCTCGGCGCACGCGTGCACCAGTTGCGGCCGCCGCTGGCGGAAACCACGCTCTGGGGCATGGGCATCGCCGCGGGCGCGGACCTGCGCCATTTTCTCGACGCGCTGCACGCGCCGCGCTCGTTCGCCCACGTGACCCGCCGGGTGCTGCGCCACACGCTCGATCGCCTGCGCCACGGGCGCGGCATGCACCTGGTCAACGGCAACGCGCTGGCGGCGGCACTCGCCGCTTCGCTGTTCGAGGCCGGCGGCGACATCCTCACGCAACACACGGTGCGCCGCCTGGTGCGCGACGGCAGCGGCCGCGTGCGCGGCGCCGTGGTCGATACCCCCCAAGGGCCGCTGCAGGTGCGCGCGCACCGCGGCGTGGTGCTGGCCTGCGGCGGTTTCCCGCACGACGTGGCGCGCAAGCAGGCGCTGCTGCCCCATGCGCCCACCGGTCACGAACACTGGTCGGCCGCCGTGCCCACCAACACCGGCGACGGCCTGCGCCTGGGCGAGAGCGCCGGCGGCGAGGTCGCGGCCAACCTGGCCGAGGCCGCCGCGCTGGCGCCGGTGTCGCTGGTGCCGCGGCGCGACGGCACGGTGGCGCACTTCCCGCACCTGATCGAACGCGCCAAGCCCGGCCTGATCGCCGTCACGCCGCGCGGGCAGCGCTTCGTCAACGAGGCCGACTCCTACCACGACTTCGCGCGCGCGCTGATCGCGGCCACGCCCGCCGGCGAGCCGCCCCAGGCCTGGCTGGTCTGCGACCACGCCTTCATCCGCCGCTACGGGCTGGGCGCCGTGAAGCCGGCGCCGCTGCCGCTCTCGCGCTGGCTGGCCAGCGGCTACCTCAAGCGCGGCCGCAGCCTCGACGAGCTGGCCGGCCAATGCGGGCTGCCCGCCGAGGCGCTGCGCCGCACCGTCGAGCGCTACAACGAACAGGCCCGACAAGGCCTCGACCCCGACTTCGCCAAGGGCGAGACCCCCTACAACCGCGTGCAGGGCGATCGCCAGGCGCCGGTGCCCAATCCCTGCATGGCGCCGATCGCGCGCGCGCCGTTCTACGCCGTGCGCGTGCAACTGGGCAGCCTGGGCACCTTCGCCGGCCTGCGCTGCGACGCATACGCGCGCGTGCTGGATCGCGCCGGCCAGCCCATCCCCGGCCTCTACGCCTGCGGCAACGACATGAACAGCATCATGGGCGGCCACTACCCCAGCGGCGGCATCACGCTCGGCCCGGCCATGACCTTCGGCTGGATCGCGGCGCACGACGCCGCCGGACAACCCCTTTGAAGACTTTTTGAGGAGACTGCATGTACCACGAACTCGCCACGCTCACCCTTCCCATGGGCACCACCGCCGCCGCCGCCGAGCAGGTGCGCAGCTTTTGCAGCGCGCCCGAGGCCGGCGGCGAACTGCAGGGCTGCTGGTTCAGCGACATCGGCGCGCTCAACCAGATGATCGTGCTGCGCGGCTTCGACACGATCGCCGCGCTGGAGGCCGAACGCCAGCGCACCCAGCTCAGCGCCAGCCCGTTCGGCTGCGGCGAGCTCGCGCTGCGCATCGAACAGCACAGCTACCGGCGCTTCCCGTGGATGCGGCCGGTGCAGCCCAGCGCGGCCTCGGGCATCAACGGCCCGGTGTACGAGATCCGCACCTACGGCATCAAGCCCGGCGGCCTGCAGCCCACCATCGACCTGTGGGAGCAATACGTGCCCCCGCGCGAAGCGCTGTCGCCCTGCGTGGTCGCGATGGTGGCGCTCGACGGCCCGCTGCGCTTCACCAACATCTGGGCCTATCCTTCGCTCGACGCCCGCAGCCAGGCGCGCGCGCAAGCGGTCGCCCAGGGCATGTGGCCGCCCAAGGGCGGCCCGGCGTGGCTGACCACCGACATGCACTCGACCATCGGCCTGTCCACCGCCGTATCGCCTCTGGAATGAGCACCCACCGCATTCACTCCCTGGCCTACCTCACGTCGCACCGCTGCACGCCAGTGGAGGCCGTGTGCGCGGCCGCGACGGCCGGCTACCAGCAGGTCGGGCTGCGGCTGTGGCCCAACGCGCCGGGCGCGCCGCAGCAGCACCTGATCGGACAGCCCGACGCGCTGCGCGAGACGCTGGCGGCGCTGCGCGACACCGACGTCGGCGTGTTCGACCTGGAAATCGTCCGGCTCGACGCCGGCGCCGACCCGCGCACCTGGACCGCGCTCTACGAGATCGGTGCCGCGCTGGGCGCGAAGGCGGTCCTGGTCGCGGGCGACGACCCGGACGAGAGCCGTCTGGCCGACAGCTACGCGCGCCTGTGCGAGGCGCTGCGCCCCTACGGCCTGACCGCCGACCTGGAGTTCATGCCCTGGACCGCCGTGCCCGACGCGCGCACCGCGCGGCATGTGGTGGAGCGCGCCGGCACGCCGGCCAACGCCGGCATCCTCGTCGACGCCCTGCACTTCGGCCGCTCGGCCACCACGCTGGACGACATTCGCGCCATTCCCCGCGCGCTGCTGCACTACGCGCAGATCTGCGACGCCGAGGCCGGCACCCATTTCAACACCGAGCAATTGATCCACGACGCGCGCGGCGCGCGGCTGCCGCCGGGCGAAGGCAGCATCGACCTGGTCGGCCTGTTCCAGGCCCTGCCGGCCGATCTGCCCGTGAGCGTGGAAGTGATCCACCTCCAGCGCGAAGCCGCGATGACGCCGCCAGCCTGGGCCGCCGCCTGCCTTGCCGCGAGCCGGCCTTTCACACGGCAGGCCGGCTGACACCCTCCTTCTCCGCCCCGCCATGCCACCGCCGCTGCAGCCCCCCGCCCCGTTCATGCTCGACCGGCGCGACTGGATCGCCGGTATCGAAAAAGGCCTGGCCGTGATCGAAGCCTTCGACACCGAGCATCCGCGCATGACCGCCAGCCAGACCGCCCAGCGCTGCGGCCTGACCCGCACCGCCGCGCGCCGCCACCTGCTCACCCTGGTGCACACCGGCCACATCGCCACCGACGGCAAACTGTTCTGGCTGACCCCCCGGGTGCTGCGCCTGGGCCAGACCTACCTCGAATCGGCCCGCCTGCCCAAGGCCGTGCAGCCTTATCTCCAGCGCGTATCGGCCGGCACCGGCGAACTCGCCTACGCCGCCGTTCTGGACCAAGACGACCTGGTCTACATCGCGCGCAGCAACACCCAGCACCACCCCATCACCGGCTACATGCTGGGCGCGCGCGTGCAGGCCCACCTCACCGCCGCCGGCATGGTGATCCTGGCCACGCTCGGTCCCGTCGTCTGGGAGCCCTGGGTCGAGCGCATCACGCTGCGGCCCTTCACCTCGCACACCGTGCTCGACAAGCGCACGCTGCGCGACAACCTGATGCGGGCGCGCGACCAGGGCTGGTACGTGTCGGAGCAGCAGCTCGAAATGAACTACCGCGGCATCGCCGTGCCGCTGTGGGACCACAACGACGAACTGCTCGGCGCGATGAGCGTCACCATGCCGATGAACAAGGAAACCACCGACGCGGTGGTCAAGCGCGTGCTGCCGGTGCTGCAGGACACGGCGCGCAGCGCGCGGCCGATGCTGTAACGACAAGGGCGGCCGCAGGCCCATGGCCGCGCTCCGCATCACCGGCAGCAATTGAAGAAACCACGCGTGGGTCCGCCGAGAAGACCAGCCCCGCCGGCTCCGTTGCACGCCAGCACAGTCGATTTATTACAAATACGACTCATTCTCATCTATGATGGGCGAACACCCATTGTTTTGAGGCCGCCCGTCCATGAGCAACACCCCTGCCAAATCCGGCCCCGCCCAGCGCGGCGCACCGCCCTCGCGCGGATCGCCCGCCGCTGCCACGGCCCGCCCCGACGATCTGACCGGCCCCCTGCTGCCCAAGTGGCAGGCACTCATGCGCAGGGGCATGAATGCCGACCGCGGGCGGGCTCCAGCGAAGGCCCAGGCGCTCTACCTGCTGGCGCGCGACATCGCGCGGGTGCTGCTGCTCCAGGGCTCGGCGGACCCGATGTCGGCCGACGACCGCGTCGCCGCTTTCGTCGTCACCCACCTCAATCTCGCGGACGCCTTCGCCGATGCGGGGCAGCCGGATGTGGCCGCGACCCACCTGTGCGCCGCGCACCGCGACCTGATCGCGCTGCTGCTGGACGAAGGCGCCGCCCCCGAGTTGCGCCAGGCGGCCTGCCACCACGCCCGGGAAACCCATGCAGCGCTGGTCCTGCACCTGTCCGAGCATGGCGAGCACCCCGAGATCATGGCGGCCCTTCGCACCGGCTGCCTGCCCCTGGCCCAGCGGGAAGCGCCCACGCATTGACCCCGCTTCCGTCCCCTCCCCTCCACCTTCACTTCACACGCTTCCATGCCTTACACCCTGCCCGCGCTCGGCTATGCCTACGACGCCCTGGAGCCGCACATCGACGCCCAGACGATGGAGATCCACCACACCAAGCACCACCAGACCTATGTGAACAACCTCAACGCCGCGCTGGACGGCACCGAGTTTGCGGAAAAGCCCATCGAAGCCCTGATCGCCGACCTCGCGTCCCTGCCCGAGAAGCTGCGTGCGCCGGTGCGCAACAACGGCGGCGGACACGCCAACCACAGCCTGTTCTGGGCGGTCATGTCCCCTCAGGGCGGGGGACAGCCCGCGGGCGATCTCGCCCGGGCCATCGATGCCGAGCTGGGCGGCTTCGACGCCTTCAAGCAGGCGTTCACCCAGGCGGCGCTCACCCGCTTCGGCAGCGGCTGGGCCTGGCTGTCGGTGGACCCGCAGGGAAAGCTGGCGGTCGAGAGTTCGGCCAATCAGGACAACCCGGTCATGGCCGGGATCGGATCGGGCAACACCGCGATCCTTGGGCTCGACGTCTGGGAACACGCCTACTACCTGAAGTACCAGAACCGGCACCCCGAATACATCGCCGCGTTCTACAACGTGATCGACTGGGCCGAGGTCGCGCGCCGCTACGCGGCGGCGCGGACCTGACACCCCCATGGACGACACGCGCGAAACCCCGCTGCCGCCGCCATGGCGCGCATGGCCACTCCGCATCTGGGTGGGGCTGGCCATCTCGTGCGCCGGCGGTTTCGCGCTGCTCGCCCAGCCCTGGGCCACCCTCCGGAACGACCCCGCCGTGCTGGCCGCGCTGGCCGGCGGCTCGCTTGCCGCGCTGGCCACGGCGCTGGGCACCTTGCCGGTCTTGCTCTCGCAACGGCTTTCCGAGCGGGTGCAGGACACCCTGTTCGGGTTCGGCGCGGGCGTGATGCTCGCCGCCTGCGCCTTCTCGCTCGTGGTGCCGGGCATCGAGGCGGCAAAAACGGCCGGCACTCTCGGCGGCGGCGCGTGGGCCGCCGGCGGCGTGGTGGGCGCGGCCATCCTCCTGGGCGCGCTGGTCCTGCTCGGGTTGGACCGGCTGCTGCCCCATGAGCACTTCATCAAGGGACGCGAGGGCGCCGCCGCGCGCAAGCTGCGCCGCACCTGGCTCTTCGTGATCGCGATCGCGCTGCACAACATCCCGGAAGGCATCGCCATCGGCGTGGGCTACGCGGGCAACGAGGGCGTGCGCGCCAACGCCCTGGCGCTGGGCATCGCCATCCAGGACGTACCGGAGGGCCTGGTGGTGGCCACTGCGCTGCTGGCAGCCGGCTACCGGCGCACTTTCGCGGTGGGCTTGGGTGTGGCGTCCGGCGTGGTCGAACCCATCGGTGCCGTGGTCGGCGCCGCGGTCATGGCCTGGTCGGCCGCCCTGCTGCCCTGGGGACTGGGATTCGCCGCCGGAGCCATGCTCTTCGTGATCAGCCACGAGATCATCCCCGAGTCGCACCGCAAGGGCCATGAGGCGTCTGCCACCGCCGGCCTGATGCTGGGGTTTGTGCTGATGATGGTCCTGGATACCGCGCTGGCTTGAAAACGGCTGCCAGCGATCCGTGGGCTACGCTGGCCCTTGGCGCTCAGAAACACGAACGGGTCACGGTGGCATCACCGTAACCCGTTGATTCATTGGTAGGCGCGATTGGACTCGAACCAACGACCCCCACCATGTCAAGGTGGTGCTCTAACCAGCTGAGCTACGCGCCTGCAAACGTTTGTTCGAAGCTGCGCAGTATAGCAGCAACGGCAGCGCGCCCCAACGAGCCGACTACTTCCGCCGCACCACGCGCACGCCCGGCACGTCGCCCACCACCGCCATCGCCCGCGCCACTTGCCGCGCGTCCGTCACCTCGATGGTGAAGGTCATCCAGGCCACGCCCTTGACCGACTGGGTCTGCACGCCGATGACGTTCATCTTTTCGCGCGCGAACACGTCGGAGATGTCGCGCAGCAGGCCCTGGCGGTCCTGCGCTTCGATGGCCACGTCCACCGGGTAGAACGCCGGCGCCGCGTCGCCACTAGACGCCGCCTGCCCGCCCCACTGCACCTCGATCACGCGATCCGGGCTCTTGCGCCGCAGGTGCGCGAAGTCGCTGCAGTCGGCGCGGTGGATGCTCACGCCCTTGCCGCGCGTCACGAAGCCGCCGATCTCGTCGGGCGGCGCCGGCTTGCAGCACTTGGCCAACTGCGTCATGAGCGAATCCACGCCGACCACCAGCACGCCGCCGGGGCCGCGCTGAGGGGGCTTGCGCGGCTTCTTGAGCCAGACGCCGGCTTCGGCCGGCTCCTGCGGCTCGGGCTGGGCGGGCCGCAGATGGGTTTCGATGGCGCGCAGCGAGAGTTCGTCCTTGCCGACCTGTTCGAACAGCTCCTGCGCGGAGGACAGGCCGAGCATCGCGGCCAGCTCGTCGAACTTCAGCGCCGTCCGGCCTTCACGCTGCAGCAGCTTTTCCACCGCCTCGCGCCCGCGCGCCACGGTTTCTTCCATGGCCTGTGCGTTGAACCACGCCCGGACCTTGCTCTTGGCACGGTGACTGACCAGGTAACCCAGCTCGGCGTTGAGCCAGTCGCGCGATGGCCCGCCCTCCTTCGCGGCGGTGATCTCCACCGTCTGCCCGCTCTGCAGCGGCGTGTTGAGCGGGACCATCGCGCCGTCCACCCGGGCGCCCCGGCACCGGTGGCCCAGGTCGGTGTGCACGCTGTAGGCGAAGTCGAGCGCCGTGGCGCCGCGCGGCAGTTCCACGATCGCCGCGTCCGGCGTCAGCACGTAGATGCGGTCGTCGAACAGGCTTTGCGCGGTACCGCTGAGGTCGCGCTCCCAGGCCAGCAGTTGGCGCAGCACGGCGATCTTGGCGTCGTACTCCGAGCTCGCCGACACGCCCGCGTAGCCCTTGACGCCCGCCTCCTTGTAGGCCCAGTGCGCCGCGACGCCGTGCTCGGCGTGGTCGTGCATCGCCTGCGTGCGGATCTGGATCTCGAACGCGCGGCCCTGCTCGTCGCGCACCACCGTGTGCAGGGATTGGTAGCCATTGGGCTTGGGCTTGGCGATGTAGTCGTCGAATTCCTCGGGCAGCGGCGAGTACCCGGCGTGCACGTGGGCCAGCGCGGCGTAGCAGTCGGCCACTTCGGGCACCACCACGCGCAGGGCCCGGATGTCGAACACCTGCTCGAAGTCCAGCGACTTGCCGCGCATCTTCTTGACGATGCTGTAGATGTGCTTGGGCCGGCCCTGCACCATCGCGGCGATGCCCTGCGCCAACAGGGCCCGCTGCAGGTCCTCGCGCACCTGCTCGACGTGCGCCTCGCGCTCGGTGCGTTTTTCGTCGAGCAGCCGGGCCACGTCCTTATAGGTCTGCGGCTCCAGGAAACGGAAGGCCAGGTCTTCCATCTCCCACTTGATCTGCCAGATGCCCAGGCGGTTGGCCAAGGGCGCGAACACGTGCAGCGACTCGCTGGCCAGGATCTCGCCCGGGTCGCCGCGGATGGAGGCGAAGTAGCGCAGCGTCTGCAACCGCGAGGCCAGTCGCAGCATCACCACGCGCAGGTCGCGCGAGAAGGCGAGCAGCATCTTGCGCACGTTCTCGGTCTGGCTGGCCGCGAGTTCGGACACCGGCGCCTTGGACGGGCCCGGCAGCGGCTGGCCAGCGTCCTGCGCGGCCAGTCGCTCCTCCTGCTTGCGCGCCAGCTTCTCGGCCGCCTTCAGGCGCGCTTGCCTCTGCAGTTGCACGAGCTTGGTGGTCTCCATCGCCAGCGCGGCGTGCTGTTCACCGAAAGCCTTGGCGATGACCTCTTGCGGCCGGTTCAGGTGCTGGCAGGCATAAACCAGATAGACCACGGCCTGCATGGCTTCCGAACCGCCGATGTCGGCCAGGATGCGCGCCACCGCCTCGGCGTGCGCCCAGGTGTTCTCGCCCGTGTCGAGGCATTCGCCTTCAAGCAGCGGCTCGGCGAAGGCCCGGGCGCGCGCCAGGGCGTTGGCCTGTTGCGGCAGTCCCCCGGCCGTGGCGGCCACGATCGCGGCCGTGGCCGGCGCGACGTCGTCGATCGTCGGATTCACCCGCTTCATGGCGACAGCAGGAAGTCGAGCACGGTGCGCACCTGGTCGTCGGCCACCAGGGTGGGTGCATGCCCCACGCCGGCAAAGCTCACACAGCGCGGGCGCGGACCACGCTGCTGCATGGCCTTCACCGTGTCCATGCTCAGCAGGTCGGAGTCTTCGCCGCGCAGCACCAGCGTGGGCGCGGCGATGGCGTCGTACAGGTCCCACAGCGCGGCCTCGCCGGCCCGCACGGCCGCTTGCAGCGCTTGCATTTCCACGCTTTGCGTCATGGCCTTGAAGGGCACGGCTATGGCCGGGTCGTAGTGCAGGTGGAAGCGCCCGTCGCGCTGGCGAAGCATGGGCCGCGACAGGGCGCGCCACTGCTCGGGCGTGTGCGGACCGAAGCCCTTGGAGATGCTCGCCAGGTACTCGTCGGCCGCCTCTTCGGAATCGAACACCGGGTCGAGGCCGAGGTAGGTGCCGATGCGCATCAGCGCCTCCCACTGCACCACCGGCCCCACGTCGTTGAGCACCAGGCGTGTGGGCGCCAGCGGCGGCTGCGCTGCCACGCCCATGCCGATGAGGCCACCCATGCTGGTGCCGACCCAGTCGATGCGCACGCCAGGCCGTTCGGCGCGCAGGTGCAGCAGCAGCGCGGTGAGATCGGCCACGTAGGTGGGCACCTGATAGGCCATGGGATCGGCCAGCCAGTCGCTGTGCCCGCGCCCGGCCACGTCCACCGCGATCACGCGCGCGTGCCGGCTCAGCGAGCGGGCCAGCGTGTCGAAGTCGCGCCCCTGGCGCGACAGGCCATGGACGCACACCACCACGTGGCGGCCCGGCCCGGCGCCGCAGGCCCAGTCCCGGTAAGCCATGCGGCGCGGCGCGCCGGTCCGGGCGGCCGGACCGCCGACGACGAGGTGTTTCAGGATCGGTTCTTGCATGGGAAAGCCGGGCCGAAGCCTCCGTGATAATGCCGTCAGTCAACGCCGCCCATGGCGTTGTTCGACCAATCGTAATGGAACTGGAGTACCCCATGCTTGCCAACAAGACCGCCCTCGTCACCGGCTCCACCAGCGGTATCGGACTCGGCATCGCCAAGGCCCTGGCGCGCCAGGGCGCCAACATCGTGCTCAACGGTTTCGGCGACGTCGAAGGCCCGAAGGCCGAGATCGCCGCGCTCGGCGTGCGCGCGGCCTACCACGGCGCTGACATGAGCAAACCGGCCGAGATTGAGGCCATGATGGCTTTCGCGGCCGAGACCTTCGGCCAGGTCGACATCCTGGTCAACAACGCCGGCATCCAGCACGTCGCGCGCGTGGAAGACTTCCCGGTCGAGCGCTGGGACGCGGTCATCGCGATCAACCTGAGCAGCGCCTTCCACACCAGCCGCCTCGCGCTGCCGGCGATGCGCAAGGCCAACTGGGGCCGCATCATCAACGTGGCGTCGGTCCATGGGCTGGTGGCCTCGGCCGAGAAAGCGGCCTACGTCGCGGCCAAGCACGGCATCGTGGGCCTGACCAAGGTCACCGCGCTGGAGAATGCCACCACCGGCGTGACCTGCAACGCGATCTGCCCGGGCTGGGTGCTCACGCCGCTGGTGCAAAAGCAGGTCGATGCCAAGGCCAAGGCCCTGGGCCTGAGCAACGAAGAGGCCACCCGCCAGTTGCTGGGCGAAAAGGAACCCTCGATGCAGTTCACCACGCCCGAGGAGCTGGGCGAACTGGCCGTGTTCCTCTGCTCCAAGGCGGCCGACAACGTGCGTGGCGTGGCCTGGAACATGGACGGCGGCTGGGCGGCGCAGTAACCCCCCGCCGCGCTTCGCGCGCCCCCCGGGGGGGCTCTCACTTCAGTTGTATGGAGCCGGAGACCGTGACGTTGACCGTCGACTTGCCGGCTTCCACCGGCACGGGCGCGTCCGACATCGCGGCCTTGGCCTCCATCGCCATCACGCGCGGCTGGTAGGGGCGGACGTCCTGGTCGGCCGAGCTCACCGAGATTTCCCGCAAGGTGTAGCCGCCGAACCCGAACCCTTTGGCGACTTCGCCGGCACGCGCCTTGAAGCGCTCGATGGCCAGCGCCTGTACGTCGGACTCGAGCTTCTGGCGTGCCTCCCGCGACAGCGAGAACCCCACGCCGGACAGCGTGAGCGTCTCGATCTTGCCGGCGGTCGAGCTGATCAGCGCGAAATCGCGCCCTTCGAGCACCAGTTCGGCGCGTCCCTGCCAGCCGGTGATCCGGCCATCCTTGCCGTGGCGCGGGTACAGGCTGAACGCGCCCGTGCGCACCTCGAGCTGCTGCGGCCGGGCACTGGCCCGCGCCGCGGCGAGCGCGGCGTCGAGCGCCTGCTTGAGCTGGTTCTGCACCGTCACGGCGTCGGGCCCTTCGCGCGTCGTGCCCAGGTTCATGCTCAGCCAGTCCTGCGGCACTTCCAGGAAACCGCTGGCGGCGATGTTGACGACGTTGGAAGGCTCGGGCATGGGCACGGCGACCTGCTGGGACATGGCGGCGGGCGTTGCCGCCAGCAGGCCGCAAGCCAGCAGGGCGGGAAGGAGAAGACGGCGGGAGAACCGAGAAACGGGAGAAGGGAGCGCGTGCGGGGACAGACGGATCAGGGGAACGGTCATGGCTTGAGTCGGGATTCATGAAGGGGCTGGTCGCGCAACTGCTCGCGCAGGCGCTGGCGCTGCTCCACCGACAGGCGGTAGGGCTGGCTGCCGTCATCCATGCCATCGTAGGGCTGACGCAGGGCATCGCGCAGACGCATGGGGCCGCCGCGCGCGTCCGCCTCCGCGCCGACCGAGATCGGCAGGATGGCCGCAGGCGCTTCGGCGGTCACGGGCGGCATCTGCGAACGCTCCTGCGCCGCTGCCGTCACAGGGCCGAGTGCCGCAAGCAGGCAAACACTGGTCAGATAGGATTTCATGGTCCCGTAGAGTATGAACGTCCAGGCGATTGTGTGATGTGGCCCTCATGAAGCGGCAGCCATTGAGGGCAACATCTGTAACAGCCTGTCAAGAAAACAAAAATCCAGTGATGACAAGCACTTGGCACTGCCACAATCGCGCTTGTTACATTTTCGGAGAGTTGCTCTCATGCCACAGAACAATGCCCGTCCCAACAAGATCCTGGTCGTCGACGACGACGTGCGCATCCGCGACCTGCTGCGCCGCTACCTCATGCAGGAGGGCTTCGAGGTCATGCTGGCCGAAGATGGCAAGGCCCTCAACCGCGTCCTGCAGCGCGATTCGGTCGACCTGATCGTGCTCGACCTGATGATGCCCGGCGAGGACGGCCTTTCGATCTGCCGCCGCCTGCGCGCCAACGGCGACCGCACACCCATCATCATGCTGACCGCCAAGAGCGAAGACGTCGACCGCATCGTGGGCCTCGAGGTCGGCGCCGACGACTACCTGGGCAAGCCCTTCAACCCGCGCGAGCTGCTGGCCCGCATCCACGCCGTGCTGCGCCGCCGGCCGCCGACCGAAGTGCCGGGCGCGCCCTCGCAGGACCAGGAGGTGGTGAAGTTCGGCCCGTTCGAGTTCGACCTGAGCCTGCGCACCCTGCGCAAGGACGGGGCCGACCTGCCCCTGACCACCGGCGAATTCGCCATGCTCAAGGCCCTGGTGCGCCACCCGCGCCAGCCGCTCTCGCGCGAGAAGCTGGCGCAACTGGCGCGCGGCCGCGAGTTCGAGCCCTTCGACCGCAGCCTGGACGTGCAGGTCTCGCGCCTGCGCAAGCTGATCGAGGAAGATGCCGCTTCGCCCCGCTACCTGCAGACGGTCTGGGGCGTGGGCTACGTGTTCGTGCCGGACGGCAACCCCTGAGCAGGGGTGACCGTCGATGGCCGACGAATCGCGCATTCCCTTCGAGACCGACCCCACCGCGCTGGAAACGGCACCGGCCCCGCTGGAGGTGCGGCCCGGCCGGGGCGTGAGCCTGTTCTGGCGCACGTTCTTCTTCCTCACGCTGCTGCTGATCGGCTGCATCGTGGCCTGGCTGCAGACCTTTCGCGCGCTCGAGTACGAGCCGCGCGCCCTGCAGAGCGCCAACCAGCTGGCCTCGCTGGTCAACCTCAGCCGCGCCGCGCTGGTGCATTCCGACGCCATCGCCCGAGTCTCCCTGATCAAGACCCTGGCCAATGAAGAAGGCCTGCGCATCGCCCCGCGCGAACCCACCGACACCTTCCGGCTGTACAACACCGACGCCCTGAGCCGCAACGTGGCCCTGCAGCTCAGCAGCCGCCTCGGCGCCGACACGCTGGTGGCGCGGGAGGTCAACGGCACGCCCGGCCTGTGGGTGGGCTTCACGATCGACGGCGACCCCTACTGGCTGCTCACCGATCCGTCGCGCATCGGCCCCGTGGCCGGCACCACCTGGCTGATCTGGCTGGGCACGGCCGCCCTGCTCTCGCTGGCCGGCGCGGCGCTGATCGCGCGCCTGATCAACCGCCCGCTCAAGAAGCTGTCGTTCGCCGCAAGCCGCGTGCGCGAGGGCGACTTCAACGCGAGCCAGCTCAACGAGACGGTGGCCACGAGCGAGATCCGCGAGGTCAACATCGGCTTCAACCGCATGGCGCAGCGGCTGAGCAAGATCGAGCAGGACCGCGCGCTCATGCTGGCCGGCATCTCGCACGACCTGCGCACGCCGCTGGCCCGGCTGCGGCTCGAAGCCGAGATGAGCGTGGACGACCCCCAGGCCCGGGAACACATGTCGGCCGACATTGAGCAGGTCAACGCCATCATCGACAAGTTCCTGGACTACGCGCGGCCCGACCACTTCCAGCCCGAGAGCGTCAACCTCAACCAGGTCGTCGACGCGGCCGTCTTCTCGCTCGGCCAGGACACCAAGACGGTGGTCACCACCAACATCCCGCCCGAGACCTGGGTGATGGGCGACGCGGTGGAACTGCAGCGCGTGTTCTCCAACCTGCTGGAAAACGCCAGCCGCTACGGCCGGGACAAGAACGGCGCCATGCGCGTGGAGATCGCCGTCAAGGTCAAGGACCATGCGGTGCTGGTCAAGCTGCGCGACCACGGCGAAGGGGTGCCGCCGAACCAGTTGGAGCAGCTCACCCAGCCGTTCTACCGGGGCGACGTCTCGCGCTCCTCGGCCACCGGCACCGGCCTGGGGCTGGCCATCGTGGAGCGCGCCATCGACCGCATGGGCGGGCGCTTCGCCCTGGCCAACAGCAGCACCGGAGGCCTGGCGGCCCACATCAAGCTGATCCGGGCGACGGCCTGACGGTCCACAGCAGCGCCACGGCGCGGGCCTCGATGCCGCGCCCCTCGCCCACCGGCCCCAGCTTCTCGGCGGTCTTGGCCTTGACGTTCACCTGCGCCGCGTCGACGCCCAGCACCACGGCGATGCGCGCGCACATGGCGTCGATGTGGGGCGCGAGGCGTGGCGCCTGCGCGACCACGGTGCTGTCCACATTGCCGATCTCGAAGCCGGCCGCGCGCACGCGCCGCGCCGCCTCGGCCAGCAGCGCGCCGGAGTCGGCGCCGCGGAAGCGCTCGTCGGTGTCCGGGAAATGGCGGCCGATGTCGCCCAGCGCCGCCGCCCCCAGCAGGGCGTCGGTGATGGCGTGCAGCAGCACGTCGGCATCGGAATGGCCGAGCAGGCCGTGGCTGTGCGGGATGGTTACGCCGCCGATCACCAGCGGGCGGCCGGTCACCAGGGCGTGGACATCCCAGCCTTCGCCAATGCGGAACCCGGGGAAACCGGAAACGGCGGTCGTCATGAGCGGCTCCTGACGAGGGCTTCGGCGAGCGCGAAGTCCTCGGGATAGGTCACTTTGAAGTTGTGCGCGCTGCCGCGCACGAGCAGCGGCCGATGGCCGGCCAGCTCCATCGCGCTGGCCTCGTCGGTCACGCCGGCGAAGCCGTCGGCGGCGCGCGCGGCCAGCGCCGCGTGCAGGGTGCCCAGGCGGAACATCTGGGGCGTCTGCGCCAGCCATTTGCCGGCGCGCGCCACCGTGGCGCTCACGCGCCCATCACCGGCCTCGGCCTTGAGCGTGTCGGGCAGCGGCAGCGCGAGCAGGCCGCCGACGGGATCGTTCCAGCAGGCATCGATCAGCGCATCCACCTGCGCCGGCAGCACCAGGCAGCGCGCGGCGTCGTGCACCAGCACCCAGTCGCCGGCGCCGGCGCCCTGGGCCTGCAGGGCCGCAAGGCCGTTGAACACGCTCTCGGCGCGGGTCGCGCCGCCGCAGCGCGCCAGCGTGACACCGGCCGGCGGGGCGGCCCAGAACGCATCGCCGGGCGCGACGACCACCAGGCACCGGTCCAGCCGCGCGACCGCACCCAGGGCCGCGAGCGTGTGCAGCACCATGGCGCGGCCGGCGATCGGCTGGTACTGCTTGGGCTGACCGGTGCCGGCCCGGGTGCCGGTGCCGGCGCACGGCAGCAGGGCATGGCAGCGCACGGCGGCGGCGGTGGATCGGCGGGTCGGTGGGGAAGCGTCGTCGGGCATGGTGTGCCCGCATTCTAAAATCGCCCTCCACACCCCCTGCCTCGACGGGCCGGGGGTTTTCGTCATGGCCCAGGCCTGTCGACGCCGTTTCCGTGCACCCGCTCCCGCTTTCTTCTTTCATGGACCTGCCCGCCCCCGCCCCCGGCAAACGCCACACCCTGCCCCTGCCCGGCGGCTCCGCCGACGCCCTGCTGCTGGCCCGGCTTGCCGCGCGCGACAAGGCCGCCGGCCGGCTGAGCGCCGTCGTCACCGCGGACGCCAACGACGCGCAGCGCCTGATCGAGGAGATCGGCTTCTTCGCGCCGGACCTGCGCTGCGCCCTGTTCCCGGACTGGGAAACCCTGCCCTACGACACCTTCTCCCCGCACCAGGACCTGATCAGCGAACGGCTGGCCACGCTGTGGCGCATCTCGCAGCGCGACCGCGAGAGCGGCGCCGACGTGGTGCTGGTCCCGGCCACCACCGCGCTGTACCGGCTCGCGCCGCCGGCCTTCCTGGCCGGCTACACCTTCCACTTCAAGGTCCGGCAGAAGCTCGACGAGGCCCGGCTCAAGGCGCAGCTCACCCTGGCCGGCTACCAGCACGTCACGCAGGTGGTGGGCCCGGGCGAGTACGCGGTGCGCGGCGGGCTGATCGACCTTTACCCGATGGGCAGCCCGGTGCCGTACCGGGTGGACCTGTTCGACGACGAGATCGACAGCATCCGCACCTTCGACCCGGACAGCCAGCGCAGCCTCTACCCGGTGAACGAGGTCCGGCTGCTGCCCGGGCGCGAGTTCCCGATGGACGACACGGCGCGCGCGCGCTTTCGCAGCCGCTGGCGCGAACTGCTCGAAGGCGACCCGACCAAGAGCCGGATCTACAAGGACATGGGCAACGGCGTCGCCACGGCCGGCATCGAGTACTACCTGCCGCTGTTCTTCGAGGACACGGCCACCGTGTTCGACTACCTCGGCGCCGACGCCACGGTCGTGCTGCACGGCGATCTCGAACCGGCGTTCCAGCGCTTCTGGCAGGACACGCGGGAACGCCACCGCCTGCTCGGCGGCGACCCCGAGCGGCCGGTGCTGCCGCCCGAGGCGCTGTTCCTGAGCGCCGAGCAGTTCTACCTGCAGGCCAACCGCCATGCGCAGGTGGCCCTCAAGCCGGTCCGGGCGGCGATCGCCGAAGGCCTGGGCGAGGCATCGGCCGGCGCGGCCCGCACCGCGTTCGCGGAGATCGGCGGGCTGCCCGACCTGTCGGTGCTGCGCGGCGCCGAGGACCCGCTGGCACGCCTGCACGCGCACATCCGCGCCACGCCGCACCGCGTGCTGCTGCTGGCCGAAAGCGAGGGCCGGCGCGAGAGCCTGCTCGACTTCCTGCGCGCCGGCGGCCTGAACCCGCCCGCCTTCGATTCGCTGGCCGAGTTCCAGGCCAGCCCCGACGAGAAGGCCGGCATCGCCACCGCCGCGCTGGCCAGCGGGTTCGCGTGGATCGAGGAAGGCATCGACTTCGTCACCGAGACCGAGCTGTTCGCCGCCGGCCCCACCGCGCGCCGGCGCCGCAAGCAGGAGCAGGTCAGCGACGTCGACGCGCTGATCAAGGACCTCTCCGAGCTCAACGTCGGCGATCCGGTGGTGCACGCCGCGCACGGCATCGGCCGCTACCGCGGGCTGGTCAACATGGACCTGGGCGGCAGGAACGCCGACGGCAGCCCGGCCCTGCAGGAGATGCTGCACCTGGAATACGCCGACAAGGCCACGCTGTACGTGCCGGTGTCGCAGCTGCACCTGGTCGGCCGCTACACCGGCGTGAGCGCCGACGAGGCGCCGCTGCACAAGCTGGGCAGCGGCCAGTGGGAAAAGGCCAAGCGCAAGGCCGCCGAGCAGGTGCGCGATGCGGCCGCCGAGCTGCTCAACATCTATGCGCGCCGCGCCGCGCGCCAGGGCCACGCGTTCCGCTACGCGCCGCAGGACTACGAGGTGTTCGCCAACGACTTCGGCTTCGAAGAAACCGCCGACCAGCGCGCCGCGATCCATGCCGTCATCCAGGACATGATCTCGCCCCAGCCGATGGACCGGCTGGTCTGCGGCGACGTCGGCTTCGGCAAGACCGAGGTCGCGCTGCGCGCCGCCTTCGTGGCGGTGACGGGCGGCAAGCAGGTGGCCTTCCTCGCGCCCACCACGCTGCTGGCCGAGCAGCACCACCAGACGCTGATGGACCGCTTCTCCAAGTGGCCGGTCAAGGTGGCGGAGATGAGCCGCTTCCGCTCCGCCAAGGAGATCAGCGCCGCCGCCAAGGGGCTGGCCGACGGCAGCGTGGACATCGTGGTCGGCACGCACAAGCTGCTCAGCGAGAGCGTGAAGTTCAAGAACCTGGGCCTGCTCATCATCGACGAAGAGCACCGCTTTGGCGTGCGCCACAAGGAACAGATGAAGGCCATGCGCGCCGAGGTCGACGTGCTCACGCTCACCGCCACGCCGATCCCGCGCACGCTGGGCATGGCGCTCGAAGGCCTGCGCGACCTTTCCGTGATCGCCACCGCGCCGCAGCGCCGGCTGGCCATCAAGACCTTCGTGCGCAACGAAGGCACCGGCGTGATCCGCGAGGCGGTGCTGCGCGAGCTCAAGCGCGGCGGGCAGTGCTACTTCCTGCACAACGAGGTCGAGACCATCGAGAACCGGCGCCAGAAGCTCGAGGCGATCCTGCCCGAGGCGCGCATCGCCGTGGCCCACGGCCAGATGCCCGAACGCGAGCTCGAGCGCGTGATGCGCGACTTCGTGGCGCAGCGCCACAACATCCTGCTGTGCTCGACCATCATCGAGACCGGCATCGACGTGCCGACCGCCAACACCATCGTCATCAGCCGCGCCGACAAGTTCGGCCTGGCACAGTTGCACCAGTTGCGCGGGCGCGTCGGCCGCAGCCACCACCAAGCGTATGCCTACCTGATGGTGCCCGACACCGAGGGCCTGACCAAGCAGGCCGCGCAGCGCCTGGACGCGATCCAGCAGATGGAGGAACTGGGCAGCGGCTTCTACCTGGCCATGCACGACCTGGAGATCCGCGGCGCCGGCGAGGTGCTGGGCGAGCACCAGAGCGGCAACATGATAGAGATCGGCTTCCAGCTCTACAACGAGATGCTGGCCGAGGCGGTGAAGTCGCTCAAGGCCGGCCGCGAGCCGGACCTGCTGGCGCCGCTGTCCGCCACCACCGAGATCAACCTGCACGCGCCCGCCCTGCTGCCCAGCGACTACTGCGGCGACGTGCACCTGCGCCTGTCGTTCTACAAGAAGCTCGCCACCGCGAAGACCACCGACCAGGTCGACGCGCTGCTCGAGGAGATCGTGGACCGCTTCGGCAAGCTCCCCGCCCAGGCGCAGACGCTGATCGACGTGCACCGGCTGCGCTGCATCAGCGCGCCCTACGGCGTGGCCAAGGTCGATGCCGCGCCGGGCGTGATCCAGATCGGCTTCCGCCCCAACCCGCCGTTCGACCCGATGCGCATCATCGAGCTGATCCAGAAGCACCGGCACATCAAGCTGGCCGGCAACGAGAAGCTGCGCATCGAGCGCGCCCTGCCCGAGGTCAAGGACCGCGTGCAGATGGTGCGCGACGTGCTGCGCAGCCTGGGCCCGGTGGTGGCGGCGCCGGTCGCCGCGGCCGCCGCATGACGCGGCTCAGCCAGCCGATGCCACCGGCTCGGCGCGGCGGCCCAGGCGGGCGGCGTCCTGCACGCCCACGGCGGCAGCCCGGTCCAGCCAGCCGGCGCGCGCCTGCGGCGCGCTGCCATGCACCGGCCCGAAGCGCGTCACCCGCACCGGCCTGAGGCCGCAAAACCGCAGCGTGCTGCGCACCAGCTGCTTCACCGTCGGGTCGCCTTGCAGCAGGCGCAGGTACCAGCCGGGCGAGTCGGTGGTCAGCAGCACGCGCGCCGAGCGGCCGGCGAGCAGGCCCAGCGGATTGCCGTTGGGCGAATAGCGATAGGCCCAGCCGCGCTGGAACGCCCGGTCGAAGAAACCCTTCAGCAGCGCCGGCACCGAGCCCCACCACAGCGGCGTGACCAGGCAGAGGTGGCTGCAGCCCTCGATCAGCGCCTGCGCGTGCCGCAGGTCCGGCTCCAGCGGCTGTTCGCCCTGGTAGCCCTGGTGCAGCACCGGGTCGAACCGCAGGTCGCGCAGCGCCAGCAGCGTGACGTCGGCGCCGGCGTCGCGCGCCGCTTCGGCATAACGCGACGCCAGGGCGGCGCACAGCGATTGCGGGTTGGGGTGGGCATCGATGATCAGGAGATTGGCCATGGTGAGCGTCCTTCAGGAAGGTTATCTTGACAACGTAAAGATCTGACGGGGCGCAGTGTCCGCTAGAATCTTTCTCATGTCAAGTTATGCCGAATCCGACCGCCCGTACCACCACGGCAACCTGCGCCAGGCCTTGCTGGACGCGGCTTTCGAGCTGCTGGCCACGCGAGCGGCCGCACAGCTCAGCCTGCGCGAAGTGGCGCGTGCCGCCGGCGTGAGCCACGCCGCCCCCTACCACTACTTCGCCGACCGGGACAGCCTGCTCAAGGCGGTCGGTACCGAGTGCATGCGCCGCTTCCTGCAAGCGCAGCAAGCCGCCGTGGCGCGCCGCCGCGCGCCGGTGGAACGCCTGCTCGCGCTCGGCCTGGCCTACGTGCGCTTCGCCCACGAACAGCCCAACGCCTTCGCACTGGTGTTCGACGCCCAGCTCTGCCCGCCCGGCGCACCCAACGCCGACTCGGCCCCTCTCATCGCCGCCAACGAAGCGCTGCTGCGCGACTGCGTGGCCGCCCTGCAGCAGGCCGACGGCGTGCCCGACGTCGATGGCGGCGCGCTCGGCGCGGCCCTCTGGGGCACGGTGCACGGGCTGGCGCAGCTCGTGATGGCCGGCCATCTGCCAATGGATGCGGTGAAGCCGGCGCTGCGCGCGCTGCTGGGCCTGCGCACCAGCGAGGGATAATTTGCGCTCCTCGCGCGCCCCCGCACGCACCCCTTCAGCGCGCCGCCATCGAAACGCAAGCCCATGACCCCTGACACGCCAACCGCCGATGCCCAAGAAATCCGCCCCGGCCTCGTCGTCCAAGGCATCGCGCCGCCGCTGAGGCTGCGCGACTTCAAGCTCATCGCCTTCGACATGGACTCCACGCTCATCAACATCGAGTGCGTGGACGAGATCGCCGACGTGGTGGACCGCAAGGCCGAGGTGGCGGCGATCACCGAGGCCGCGATGCGCGGCGAGATCGCCGACTTCAAGGCCAGCCTGCGCCGGCGCGTGGCCCTGCTGCGGGGCGCCACCATCGCCGACCTGGAGCAGGTCTACACCGAGCGGCTGCGCATCAACCCGGGCGCGGCCGAGCTGATACAGGCCTGCAAGGCCGCGGGCCTGAAGGTGCTGCTGGTCTCGGGCGGCTTCACCTTCTTCAGCGAGCGCGTGCGCCAGACGCTGGGCATCGACTTCACGCGCGCCAACGTGCTGGAAGTGGTGAGCGGGCCGAACTGCGGCCAGCTCTCCGGCCGCCTGGTGGACCAGTCCTGGGGCGACATCTGCGACGGCGCCGAGAAGCGCCGCACGCTGCTGGAGGTGGCCTCGCTGCTCGGCATCGAGCCCGGCCAGTGCATCGCCATGGGCGACGGCGCCAACGACCTGCCGATGATGGGCGCGGCCGGCCTCTCCGTGGCCTACCACGCCAAGCCCGCGGTGCGCGCCCGGGCCCAGGTCGCGATCAACGAAGGCGGCCTGGACCGGCTGCTCGAAGTCGTGCAACCCTGATGGCACCACGCGCACCGCTGCCGGCGCGCATTGGCGCGTCGCTGCGCCAGCGCTGGCGCAGCCACCTGGCCACGCTGGCGCTCATGGTGGCGGTGCTGGCCGGCGTCCAGGCCTGGCAGACGCGCGGCGTGCCCGCCGGCCCGGCGCCCGAGCTCGCGCTGGCCGTGCTGCAGCCCGACGGCAGCCGGGTGGACACCACGCTCTCGCAATGGCGCGCCCAGCACCCCGGCCAGCCGCTGGCCCTGCACGTGTGGGCCGAGTGGTGCCCCATCTGCCGCGCCGAGGAGCATTCCGTGACGCGGCTGTCGCGCGACTGGCCGGTGCTTACCGTCGCGATGCAGTCGGGCCCGGCCGAAGCCGTGGCCCGTGTGCAGGCCCAGCGGCAATTGCCATGGACCACCGCCATCGATCCGCGCGGCGAGCTCGCCCGCCAGCTCGGCTTCCAGGCCGTGCCGGCCTTCGTGGTGGTGGATGCGGGCGGCCAGCTGCGCACCCCGAGCGTGGGCTACACCAGCGAGATCGGCATGCGGCTGCGCCTGTGGTGGGTGAGCCTTGTCGGCTAGGGCCGCTCCAGGGTCTTCTCTGCCCAACGTGTCCTGCGGAACCTGCATGAACCCACCTTCGCACCATTCCATCGGCTCGCCGCTTGCGGATTCCGCGCTATCGAACAACTGGGCCGATCTGCTGTCAGGGCGCCACCTGACCATCGTTCTCGTCATGGCGAGCGGCATTCTGCTCTATGCGATGAACCTCTATTTCACCGCCGCGCTCATGCCGTCCATCGTCGGGGATATCGGTGGGCGCCCATACTATGCCTGGGTGACGACGGCCTTCGTCATTTCGGCCATCATCGCCTCCCTGTTCGTCAGCCGCGTCCTGGCGTGGAGGGGACCGGCGGCGGCATACCTGATGGCGTTCGTGGTCTTCGCGCTGGGCGCCACAGGCAATGCAGCGAGTCCGACCATGGAGCTGTTGATCGCGGGTCGCGTGGTGCAAGGCTTTGGCGGCGGGCTGCTGGCCGGGTTGGGCTATGCGGTCATCCGCACCGCATTGCCCGAGCGGCATTGGGCGCGCGCGACCGGCGTCGTTTCAGCGATGTGGGGTGTGGGCACCATGTTCGGCCCGGCGCTGGGCGGTCTTTTCGCCGAACTCGGCTGGTGGCGCTGGGCCTACGGGGCACTGGCTGTCACCGCGCTGCTCTTTGCGGCCGCGGCGCGGCGCGCGTTCACCGGCATGGCCGGCACCGGGCATCGCTCGGGCGTTCCAGTCGCCTCGCTCATTCCACTCGTGCTGGCAACCTTCGCCATCAGCCTGAGCGCGATCGTGCCCATCGGCTGGCCGACGATCGCCGCGGTCGGTGTCGGCCTGGCGCTGATCTGGCTCTTCTTCGTCGTCGAGCGCCGCGCACGCAGCAGCACGATCCTGCCGCACATCGCGTATCGGCGCGGCAATGCGCTGAAATGGGTCTATCTGACGGTCGCGGCCCTGAGCGCAGGCGTGATGGTGGAAAACTTCATTCCCCTGTTCGGTCAGCAACTGGCGGGCCTGAGCCCCCTGCTCGCCGGCTTGCTCGGCGCGGTGATGTCCATGGGATGGACGGTCGCGCAACTCCTGGTGGTGTCTGTTTCGTCCGATGCGGCACGGCGCCGCGCCATTCGCCTGGGCCCACGGCTGCTGGCGGCCGGATTGATGGCCTACGGCCTCCTGCAAACGGCGGGCGCATCGCCCTGGATCGTGGTCCTGTGGGTGCTGGCGCTGGCCGTTGCCGGCGCGGGCATCGGCCTTGCATGGCCCTGGTTGGGCGTGGCGGCGATGAGCAGCACCGATGATCCCTCGGAAGGCGGCAAGGCGGCAGCGGCGATCACGACCACGCAACTGATCGCCTTCTCGATCACGTCGGCGTTCGCGGGCGCGTTGATGGCGGCGGGCGGGGACGTCGCGCTGGATGTGGCGCGATACGTCATCTTCGGCATCGCGCTTCTCACGTTGGCGGGCATCTTCACCGCCGGCATCGCGACAAGAAAATAGGCGGTGGCGGCGTCGAAACGGGCTAGCCCCCTGCCCGCTTCGCCGCATGGCCCTGCGCCTGCAGCAGGGCCACCACCCGCTCGACGTGGTCGCCCTGGATCTCGATCGCGCCGTCCTTCACCGTGCCGCCCGAGCCGCAGGCGGCGCGCAGTTGCTTGCCCAGCGCCGCGAGCCCGGCGGCGTCGAGCGCCACGCCCTTGACCAGCGTCACGGCCTTGCCGCCCCGGCCCTGGGTCACGCGCGAGACGCGCACCTTGCCGTCGCCCGGCGGCGCGGCCGCTGCCTGGCGGCAGGTGCAGCGCGCCACCGGCTGGCGGCAGCCGGGGCACATGCGGCCGCCCTCGGTGGAATAGACCAAGCCGCCGGCGGCGCGGGTGGATGACAGGTTTCCCATGGCGGGCGATCGTACCCGGCCGCGTCAGGCCGGCAAAGCCTTGCCGCGGCCGCCCTGCTGCCGCAGCATTTCCAGGAAAACCGAGGCCGCGGGCGAGAGCGACTGGCCCTTGCGCTGGTAGACGACGTACTCGCGCTGGAGCGCCGGCCCGCGCAGCGGCACGAAGCGCACGCCGAAGTTGCCGGCGAAGGCGCGCGCGTAGTCGGGTGCCAGCAGCAGGCCGGCGCCCTGGCCGGCCAGCGCCATCGCGGTGGTGAGAAAGCCCACCTCGGTAGCGGCGTTGAGCGGGAAGTCGTGGCCGTGCGTGTGGAGGCAGCGCTCCAGGTAGCGGCTGAACTCGGGCGAATAGCTGATCCAGCGCTGGTCGCGCAGCATTTTCCACGACACGCTGGCGCGTTCGCCGGCCGGATGCCCGGCCGGGCACACCAGCCGGATCGGCACGTTCATGAGGAAACGCGCCGTGACGTCGTCGCCCGTGGGGCGCTGCGGGCCGATGCCCAGCTCCACCACGCCGTGGCGCACGGTCTCGACCACGTCGTCGGCCACCACGTCCTTCAGGCGCAGGTGGATCCCCGGGTGGCGCTGGCCGAAACCGGTCATGACGGCCGCGACCCAGGTGCAGGCCAGCATCTGCGAGGCCGCCACGCGCAGGAAGCCGCGCCGCAGCGCGCGGATCTCGGACGCGCCCTCCACCACCTGGCGCACGTCCTCCAGGATGCGCTGCGCCAGCGGCAGCAGGTTGCGGCCGGCTTCGGTGAGGGTGATCGCGGTGCGGCTGCGGTCGAACACCTGCAGCCGCAGCTCGGCTTCGAGCTGCTGCACCAGCATGCTCACCGCCGACTGCGTCAGGCTGAGCTGGCGCGCCGCGCCGGTGAAGCTGCCGCATTGCGCCACGGCGGCGAAGGCACGCATCTGTCTGAGGCTGAGGTTCATGGGGGGATGGCGGGCGGACCGGAATCAATTTTCATGATGAATTTATCAAAAGAATTGGCTTGTCTGATTCTTCCAGGGGTTCATAGAATGCCGCGATCCCACCCAACCACCGATCCCATGCACATCGCCGTCATTGGCACAGGCATCGTCGGCGCCTGCAGCGCGGCCTGGCTGCAGCGCGACGGCCACCAGATCACCCTCGTCGACCCGCTCGAACCCGGCGAGGCCTGCTCGTTCGGCAACGCCGGATCGCTCTCGCCCAGCGCCTGCCTGCCGGTGGGCATGCCCAACATGTGGAAGAAGGTGCCGAGCTGGCTGCTCGACCCGCTCGGGCCGCTGACCATCCGCGCGGCCTACCTGCCGCGCGTGGCGCCCTGGCTGCTGCGCATGCTGCGGCACTCCACGCCCGAAGAGGTCACGCGCATCGCGACCGCGCTGCACACGCTGCTGCGCCCGATCTTCGACTGCTACGGCCCGCTGCTCGAGCGCGCCGACGCGAACGCGCTGGTGCGCCGCACCGGCTGCCTCTACGTCTATTCCTCGCGCGAGGCCGCGGCCCAGTGGAAGTGGGGCATGAACCTGCGCCGCTCGCTCGGCGTGAAGCTGGTCGACGTCGAGCGCGAGGAGCTCGAGGCGCTAGAACCCGATCTGAAGGGGCAGTTCCGCTTCGGCATCCTGGCGCCCGAGAACGGCTCTACGCTCGACCCGTCGCAACTGGTCAAGGCCCTGGTCGCGCAAAGCCTGCGCGACGGCGCGCGCCACGACCGCCGCTCGGTGACCGGCTTCGAGCGCGCGGGCCGCTTCGTCACCGCCCTGCGCATGGACCGCGGCGAGCCGCTGGCGGTCGACGGCGTGGTGGTCGCGGCCGGCGCCTGGTCCGGCGGCCTCGCCGCGCAGCTCGGCGACCATGTGCCGCTCGAGACCCAGCGCGGCTACCACGTCACCGTGCGCAGCTCCAACCTGAAGCTGCGCCACACCGTGATGGCCTCGGAAAACAACATCATGGTCAACCCGATGTCGATGGGCCTGCGCCTGGCCGGCACGGTGGAGTTCGCCGGCCTCCAGCGCGCGCCCAACTACGAGCGCGCGCAGGCCTTGCTGCGCACCGGCCAGCGGCTGTTCCCGCACCTCGACACGTCCGAGGTGACGCAATGGATGGGCCACCGGCCCTGCATGCCCGACAGCCTGCCGGTGATCGGCCGCACCCGGCACGCCGAGAACGCCTGGCTGGCGTTCGGCCACGGCCACATGGGCATGTGCATGGGCGCCACCACCGGGCGCGAGGTCGCGCACCTGGTGGCCGGCCGGCCCACGCAGGTGGAGCTGGCGCCGTTCAGCCCGGCCCGCTTCCACTGAAGAAGAGAAGCCGGCCATGGTTTCCCACCCCCGCTGGGCCGTCGGCATCGACATGGGCGGCACCTTCATCGACGTGGTGGCCTGCGCCGCCGACGGTGCGCTGCGCACGCTCAAGCACCCGCGCGAGGAAGGGCACCTGGTACAGCCCATCCTGCAGGCGGTGCAGCGCCTGCTGAACGAGAACGGCATCGCGCCGGCGCAGGTCGCGCGCATCGTGCACGGCTCCACCGTGGTCACCAACCTGCTGCTCGAACAGACCAGCGGGCCGGTGGCCGTGCTCACCAACACCGGCCTGCGCGACGTGCTCGCGCTCGCGCGCCAGGACCGGCGCGACCTCTACAGCCCGGCGGTGGCGCCGCCCACGCCCGAGCGGCGGCTGTTCCCGGCCGAGCTGCGCTTCGAGATCGCGGGCCGTGTGGACGCGCAGGGCCGCGAGATCGAGCCGCTGGACCAAGCCCAGGTCGCCGCGCTGGCGCACCGGATCGCCGGGCGCGGCGTGCCGGCGGTCGCGGTCTGCCTGCTGTTCTCGCACCTGCGCCCCGAGCACGAGCAACAGGTGCGCGCCTGGCTGCTCGAGGCCGAACCGGCCTTGATGGTGTCGCTCTCGAGCGAGGTCGACCCCAAGCCGCGCGAGTTCGAACGCTTCCTGGCAACCGCCTTCGACGCCTACGCCAAGCCCATGGTGCAGCAGTACCTGCGCTCGCTGAACCAGGCGCTCATCGCACGCGACCTGCCCGAGGCGGACCTGATGCGCTCCGAGGGGGGCATCGCACCCTGGCCGGAAGCGGCGCAGCGCCCGATCGGCCTGGCGATGTCGGGCCCCTGCGCGGCGCTGATGGGCGTGGCCGCCAGCCTGCCCGAGGCAGACGCGGCGCAGACCGTGATGTCGATCGACGTCGGCGGCACCAGCACCGACATCGGCCTGCTCGACGCCGGCCGCCCGCTGTTCACCGACACCCTGCTCTGCGGCGAGCTCGCGCTGCGCCTGCGCTGCGCCGACGTGGAGTCGCTCTCCATCGGCGGCGGCAGCCTGGCCGCCGTCAACGCCGGCGGCGGCCTGCGGCTCGGTCCGCGCTCGCAGGGCGCCTCGCCGGGCCCCGCCGCGTATGGCCTGGGCGGCGAGCGGGCCACGCTGACCGACGCCCTGGTGCTGCTCGGCCGCCTGCCCGGCCGCTTTCCCGGCGGCGTGGTGCTCGACGCGCAGCGCGCGCGCGCCGCGATCGAGCGCGACGTGGGCGCGCCGCTGGGCCTGAGCGCCGAGCAGGCCGCGCACGCGATCGTCGCCACCGCCGCCACCGCGATGGCCGAGAGCGTGAAGATGCGCGCCTTCCAGCGCGACATCCACCCAGCCGACTGCCTGCTCGTCGCCGCCGGCGGCGGCGGCGCGCAGCACGTGGCCGAAGTCGCCGAGCTCGCGGGCGTGGCCCGCGTGCGCGTGATCCCGCACGCGGGCGTGGTGGCCGCGCTGGGCCTGCTCGCCTCGCCGCCCACGCGCACCGTGGAGCGCTCGTGCGCACACACCCTGGACGCCGCGGGCCTGGCCGCGCTGGCCACCCTGCGCGACGCGCTGCAACCCGGGCCGGGCTGCGCCGCGGTCCGCTGGAGCCTGGAGATGCTGTTCGCCGGCCAGGGCAGCCCGGTCGAGGTGGACTGGCTGCCCGGCGACGACCTCGCCGCCCTGCGGGCGCGCTTCGCCGCGCGCTACGAGGCGCTGCGCGGCCAGTTGCCGGCCCACGCCGACGCCCGGGTGCTGCTGCTGCGCGGCGTGTTCGAGCAGCCCATGCCCGAGCCGGGCATCGAGCCGCACCACCTGCGGCCCGCCCCCGACCTCTGGGCCGGCTGCCCGCCGCAGGGCATGGGCCCCAAGGCCATCTTCGCCGCCACCACCACGGTCTGGGTGCCCGAAGGCTGGCGCTGGCAGCAGGCGGACGACGGCTCGCTGCTTCTGCTGCAGCAGCAGCGCGAACCGGCACCGGAGGGCCCGGCATGAACGAGCACCTGATCCTGATGGAGCCGGTGCGGCTCGCGCTGCAGGGCATCGTCGACCGCATGCAGAGCCGCATGATGCGCGCGGCCTACTCGTCGATCGCGCGCGAAGGCGGCGACTGCGCCGCCGCCGTCTTCCTGCCCGACGGCCGGCTGCTGGCGCAGGCGCGCTCGCTGCCGCTGCTGCTGGGCTCGCTGATCCCGGCCATCGCCGGCCTGCTGCGGCAGTTCCCCGCGCAGCAGATGGCCGAGGGCGACGCCTACCTGATGAACGACCCCTGGTCCGGCGGCACGCACCTGCCCGACCTGATCGTGGTGCGGCCGGTGCTGCAGGAGGGCGCGGTGATCGCGCTCGCGGCGGCGATCCTGCACCACCAGGACGTGGGCGGCATCGCGGCCGGCTCGATCCCGCCCAACGCCACCGAGATCTACCAGGAAGGCCTGCGCATTCCCCCGGTGCGCTGGCGCGCGGCGGGCGAACCCGACCGGCACATCGAGGCCCTGCTCACCGCCAACAGCCGCACGCCGGGCAACCTGCTGGGCGACCTGAACGCGCAATGGGCCGCGGTGAGCCTGGGCGCGACCGAAACCGCCGCGCTGCGCGCCCGCACCGGCGCCGCGGCGTTCGGCGCGGTGTGCGACGCGCTGATCGCCCAGTCCGAGCGCCTGACGCGCCAGGCGCTGCTGGCCGTGCCCGACGGCGAATGGCGCTGGCAGGACCAGCTCGACGGCGACGGCATCAGCGACACGCCGGTGCGCATCGAAGTCGCGCTGCGCAAGCGCGGCGACGCGCTCGAGATCGACTTCACCGGCTCGTCGCCGCAGACCCGGGGCCCGATCAACGCCTCGCCGTCGAGCATGATGTCGACCCTGCTGTTCTTCATGCGCTCGCTCGCGCCGCAGGCGCCGAACAACGCGGGCTGCCTCGCGCCCGCGACCTGGATCCTGCCCGAAGGCAGCGTGGTCAACCCGTGCCTGCCGGCCGCGGTGAACGCGCGCACCGCCACGCTCAAGCTCGCCTGCAACGCCATGCTCGGCGCCTGGTCGCTCGGCGCGGCGCGCGAGCCGCTGGCCGCCAACGCCGGCGTCGCCACCGTGCTCTCGCTCGGCGGCATCCGCGCCGACGGCCAGCGCTGGCTGCTCACCGAGATCATCGCCAGCGGCGCCGGAGCCGGCGCGCACGGCGATGGTGCGAGCGGCATCTCCACCGACGTGAGCAACGCGCGCAACACGCCGCTGGAGGTGATCGAGGCCGAGGCGCCGCTGCGCGTGCAGGCCTATGCGATCCGCGCAGGCTCGGGCGGCGCGGGGCGTTTTGCGGGCGGCCACGGCGTGCGGCGGGTATACGAATTGCTAGAAGGCCATGGCAGCATTTCCTACCGGGGTGAACGCCATGCGAGCCGGGCGCGCGGCAGCCAGGGCGGCGGCGACGGCGCGACCGCGGCCGCGCGCATCGAACGGGCCGACGGACGCACCGAAGCGTTGCCCGCAAGGGCGCGCGCCGAGTGGTCCGCCGGCGACCGGCTCGTCATCGAAACCGCGGGCGGAGGTGCCTGGGGCGCGGCGGACCCGGCTGCCGCGCCCGACCACCCTTCCTTATCATCCTCTTCATGACCCGACCACAGAAAGCGAGACCGACATGAACCACCGCATCGCTCCCCGCCCCCAAGGCTTCGCCCGCGCGCTCGGCGCGCTGGCCGGCATGGCCGCCGTGCTGCTGGCGGCCGCGCTGGCGCCAGCCTCTTCCGCCCTGGCGCAGGACTATCCGAACAAGGCCGTGCGCATCGTGGTGCCCTTCCCGCCCGGCGGCAGCACCGACCTGCTGGCGCGCAAGCTCAGCGAGAAACTGGCCGTCACCTGGAAGCAGACCGTGCTGGTCGACAACCGGGCCGGGGCCGGCGGCACCGTGGGCGCCGACCACGTGTCCAAGTCCGAGCCCGACGGCCACACGCTGCTGCTCGGCGTGACCGGCAGCAACGGCATCGCCGGCGCGCTCTACCCCAACCTGCCCTACGACACGGTGAGCGGCTTCACGCCGGTCAGCGCGGTCGTTAGCGCGCCGCTGCTGATCGTGAAGAACCCGAACCTGCCGGCCAGGAACCTGCAGGAACTCATTGCCGCGGCGCGCGCCAAGCCGGGCTCGATCACCTATGGCTCGCCCGGCAGCGGCACCTCGATGCACCTGACCGGCGAGATGTTCAAGCTCGCCACCAAGGCCTCGCTGCTGCACATTCCCTACCGCGGCAGCGCCGGCGCGCTCAACGACCTCATGGGCGGCCAGATCGACCTGATGTTCGGCGACATCCTGGTGGTCATGCCCCAGGTCCAGGCCGGCAAGCTGCAGCCGCTGGCCGTGACCTCGCGCGAACGCCACCCGCTGTTCCCCAACGTGCCCACCGTGGCCGAGAGCGGCTACCCGGGCTTCGAGGCCCTGTCCTGGCAAGGCCTGTTCGCGCCGCCCGGCACGCCGCCGGCCATCGTCGAGAAGATCAACCGGGACGTGAACGCCGCGCTGGCCAGCCCCGACATCCAGGAGTACTTCGTCTCGCGCGGCTTCAAGCTCGGCGGCAGCAGCGCGAGCGAATACAAGGCCTTCATCGAATCGGAAACCCGCAAGTGGGCGGGGATCGTCAAGGCGGCGGGCGTAAAACCTGATTGATGGGGAACTCCCCCCTGCGCCGCTTTGCGGCTTCCCCCCTCTCTGGCGCGCCGCTGCGCGGCGCTTGGAGGGGGGACGACATCTCGAGCCGGCAAAGCCGGACCCTTGCTGTCTCTGGGTTTGGCGCTTCCTCGCACCGGAGGTCGTGCCTTGCTCCCTCTCCCTCTGGGAGAGGGTTGGGGTGAGGGCCCGGCTTCCTTTTCCTTTTCCTTTCGTTGCCCCTTCTGCAAAGGACATCCCATGAACCACTCCCCCAACCCCGCCATCCACCACGTCGGCCCGCCTGTGTCGCGTGCGGGCCAGGTGCAGCCGATCTCGCCGGCGGTGGTGGTGGACGACCGGCTGGTGTTCGTGGCTGGCCAGGTGCCGATGCGCGATGGCAAGCCGGCTGGCGAGGACATTGCCAGCCAGACCCATTACACGCTGGACCTGATCGAGGCCATCCTGCGGCGCGAGGGCTGCACGCTGGCCGACGTGGTCAAGACCACGGTGTGGCTGGTGAACGCCGAAGACTACCCGGGCTTCAACGCCGCGTACGCCGAGCGCTTCCCAGCCGCCACGGCGCCGGCGCGCTCGACGGTGATCGCCGGCTTGATCGCGCCGGTGCGGGTGGAGATCGAAGCGATCGCATTGAAGCGATGAGATGAACGCCCCCCGAAGCGCCTGCGGCGCCTCCCCCCACTGGGGGGCGCACCCTGCGGCCCGGCAAAGCCGGTTCCGCAGGTGCACTGGGCTGGGTTGCAGCGTTCATGCGTTGCGGGTGGCGCGCAGCACCATGTCGAAGCGCTGAAGCACCCCCTGCTATCATGGGGCGCAAATGCCCTCCACTCCGCGCGCAACCACCACGGCCACGCCAGGCCAGCGCGTCTCCTGACCATGACCGCAGGCTCCCCGGCGCGACCCAAGCCGCGTTCCGCGCCGCGGGGCGCCGCCCGGCCGTCGCGTCCGGTGCGGGAAAGCCGCCAGCGCATCCTGTCGGCGATCCGCCAGGCGGCCATCGAGGAGTTCAGCCTGCACGGCCTCAAGGGCACGTCCACGCAGGCGATCGCCGAGCGCGCCGGCCTCACCAAGCCGCAGTTGCACTACTACATCGAAGGCAAGGAGGCGCTCTACAACGAGCTGCTGCACTCGCTGATGATGGCCTGGAAGATCGAGTTCGCGCCTCCCGGGCTGACCGAGCCGGCCGACATCCTGGCCCATTACGTCCGCCAGAAGCTCGACAACGCGTTCGACCAGCCCGCGGTCTCGCGCATCTTCACGCGCGAGATCCTCGATGGCGGCCACAACCTGGGCCGCTACTGGGCCAACACGCGCACCTGGATCCAGGGCGAAGTCGCGATCATCAACGGCTGGATCGCGCGCGGGCTCATGCGCCCCATGAACGCGCACCTGCTGCTGATGCACATCTGGGCCCTGACGCAGCACCACGCCGACTACGCGCTGCAGGTGCAGGAGGTCTGCGGCCATCCGGTGGACCGCGAAGCGGTCGCGAACGAGCTCATTCCCTTCGTGCTGCACGGCTGCGGGCTGAAATGAACGCCCCCCGAAGCGCCTGCGGCGCCTCCCCCCACTGGGGGACGCACCCTGCGGCCCGGCCAAGCCGGTTCCGCGGGTGCACTGGGCTGGGGGGTGGCGTTCGTGCGCTGCGGGCCACGCGCAGCGCCATGGAAAACTGATCGACCCTCCCGCGTCGGTCCTCCCGCGCTTCCCGGCGGCACGCCCTCGCCGCGCCGATTCCAAGGGTTTTTCCGGTTTCCGGGGCAGCACTTGCCTCTATACTGACCAATCAGTCAAATTGAACGGTCAAAATACACCGAGCCTGCCCGACGCCATGAGCCAGTTGCCGCCCCTGCCCCCCGCCGTGCCCGGCCTCACCGGCGCGCGGCTGCCGCGCTGGCTGCTGCCGCCGGACTGGCCCCTGGCGGCGGACGGCGCCACGCCCGCGCTGGCCCGCATCGACATCGCCGGCGGCCAGGTCACGCGCGTCGCGCCGGCCCAGCCGGCCGCCACCGCCACGGCGGGCTGGGACGTGGGCGGCGCGCCCGTGCTGCCCGGTCTGGTCGACGCCCACACGCATCTCGACAAAGCCTTCATCCTGCCGCGCATCGGCGCCGTCGAGCCCGGCCTGCTCGGCGCGATCGGCGCCGTGATCCGCGACCGCGACCACTGGACGCGCGAGGACCTGCGCCAGCGCGCCGAGCGCGGCCTGCAATGGGCCTGGGAGGCCGGCACCACCCACCTGCGCACCCACGTCGACTGGTGGGACCCGGCCGCGCCGCCGCTCGCCTGGGAAGTGATGAGCGAACTGGCCGCCGAATGGCGCGGCCGCCTGCGCATCGAGCAGGTGGCGCTGATCAAGCTCGGCCTGTTCCAGGACCGCGGTACGGCCCGGCGACTGGCCGCGCGCGTGGCCGCCACCGGCGCGCACGCGCTGCTCGGCGGCTTCGTGCACACCAGCAACTGGGACCCGGCCGCGCTGCGCGAGCTGGTGCTGGCCGCGCAGGCGCACGACCTCGACCTGGACCTGCACGTCGACGAAGAGCTCAACCCCGCCGCGCAGGGCCTGGCCCATACCGCCGCGCTGCTGCGCGAGACCGGCTTCGCCGGCCGCGTGGTCTGCGGCCACAACTGCGCGCTGGCCGCACAGCCCGAGGCGCAGGCGCTGGCCACGCTCGACGCGGTCGCGCGCGCACCGATCACGCTGGTGTCGCTGCCCATCACCAACCTGCTGCTGCAGGACGCCGCGACCGGCCGCACGCCGCGGCAGCGCGGCCTCACGCTGGTGCACGAAGCGCGCGCACGGGGCATCCCGCTGCTGTTCGCGAGCGACAACGTGCAGGACCCGTTCTGCCGCGTCGGCAGCCTCGACCTCATCGACACCATGCTGGCCGCCGCCCTGGCCGGCCAGCTCGACGACCCGTTCGACACCTGGTCGCAGGCGCTGTGCCGCGGCGACTGGCTGCAGCGCACGCCTTCCGCCGGCCCATCCGGCCTGGTCGGCGCCAGCGCCGACTTCGTCGTCTTCCCCACCGCCAGCGCCGACGCCTGGCCCTCGCGCTGCGCGCCGCGCGTGGTGCTGCGCGCGGGCCGCGCGGTCGGCACCGCCGCCCCCCATCCGATCCTTTCGCGAGACACCTGCCCCTCATGATGCATGGCTACTTTCCTCCGCACCGCTTCCTGCCCTACCTGAGCTGGACGGAGATCACCGCGCTGCCCGACCGCGAGAACACGGTCATCGTGCTGCCGGTGGGCGCGACCGAGCAGCACGGCCCGCACCTGCCGTGCTCGGTCGACACCGTGATTGCGGCCGGCGTGATCGGCAAGGCGTTCGAGCGGCTGCCGGCGGAGATCCGCGCCTTCGGCCTGCCGCCGATCACCTACGGCAAGTCCGAGGAACACCTGCACTTCGCCGGCACGATGACGCTGAGCGGCCCTACGCTGCTGGCCACCATGATCGAGCTGGGCGAATCGGTCTACCGCTCCGGCTTTCGCAAGCTGGTGTTCGCCAACGGCCACGGCGGCCAGCCCCAGGTGCTGGAGATGGCCGCGCGCGAGCTGCGCCTGCGCCATGGCGACTTCGTCATCGTGCCCTTCGGCGTCTCGCGCGTGCCCAACGTATCGGGCAAGTTCATCAGCGAGCAGGAGCGCAAGCAGTCCATGCACGCGGGCCACTCCGAGACCGCGCTCATGCTCGCGCTGGCGCCCGACACCGTGCACATGGAGCGCGCCGAGGCGGCCTTCCCGCCGGTGTTCCCCTCCAAGATCCTGTCGGCCGACGGCCGCCCCGCCTGCGCCTGGGTGGCCCGCGACTTCGGCCCCAGCGGTGTGATCGGCGACCCCACCACCGCCACGCGCGAGCAGGGCGAGGCCATCCTCGACAGCCTGGCCACCAGCTGGGTCCAGGCCATCACCGAGCTGCACGCGATGCAATGGGTCGTGCGCGACGAGCCCACCTGGGAGCGTGGCCACCACACAGGCCACATCCAGCAGACCCTGGCCGACTGAGTTCAACTTTTCCCCACCACCCAACCGACGCCTGAAAGGCCCGCCATGTCTTCACGCCAACCGCCCCGTTCGTCCCGCCTGCGCCGCGCGCTCGGCGCCGCCGCCCTCGGCCTGCTGGGCCTCGCCAGCGGCGCGCACGCGCAAGAGAAGTTCACCTTCATGACCAACTGGTACGCGCAGGCCGAACACGGCGGCTTCTACCAGGCGCTGGCCACCGGCCTCTACAAGAAGCACGGGCTGGACGTGAGCATCCGCATGGGCGGGCCGCAGATGAACATCCTGCAGATCATGGCCGCGGGCCAGACCGACTGCATCATGGGCGCCACCGACACGCAGATGATGGTCTCGCGCAACAACGGCCTGCCCATCGTCACCGTCGCCGCGATCTTCCAGAAGGACCCGCAGGTGCTGATCGCGCACGAGCACGTGAAGTCCTTCGAGGACATGAAGGACAAGACCATCCTGATCGCGCCCACCGCCATGCGCGGCTATTGGTCCTGGCTGAAGGGCAAGTACGGCTTCACCGATTCGCAGGTGCGGCCCTACACCTACAACATCCAGCCCTTCGTGGCCGACAAGAACATCGTGCAGATGGGCTACCTCTCGTCCGAGCCGTTCGCGATCGAGAAGCAGGGCGTGAAGACCAGCGTCTTCCTGACCGCCGACCACGGCTACCCTCCCTACGCCAACACCATCTCGTGCATGGAGAAGACCCTGGCGGAACGCGAGAAGACGGTGGCCGCCTTCGTGCGCGCCACGGTCGAGGGCTACAAGAGCTACCTGGCCGACCCCGCGCCGGGCAACGCCCTGATCAAGAAGGAAAACCCCAAGATGACCGACGAGCAGCTCGCCTACGGCATCGGCAAGCTCAAGGAGATGGGCATCATCACCGGCGGCGATGCCGGCCGCCTGGGCATCGGCATCATGACCCGCGAGCGCCTGGAGCAGACGCACAAGTTCCTGGCGGGGATCGACCTGATCGATCCGGCCAAGGTCAAGCTCGACCAGGCCTACCGCTTCGACCTGATCCGCGACGTCAAGGTCCTGCCCTGAGCTGAGCCGATCGGCCTGATCTGCTCCGACCGGTCCGCGCCGCCTGCCGGCGCGGACCTTCCCACGCCACCGCCACACGCCACGCCCTTCCCACGATGAACCGTCCCTCCCCGCCCGCCACCGCGTCGCCGCCCGGCGCCGTCGCCATCGACATCCGGCAGGTCCGCAAGACCTACCCCAATGGCACCGAAGCCCTGCAACCGGTGGACCTCACCGTCCGCGAGAGCGAGTTCGTCACCCTGCTCGGCCCCTCGGGCTGCGGCAAGAGCACGCTGCTCAAGATGGTCGCCGGCCTGCTCGAGCCCACGAGCGGCAGCCTGAAGCTGTGGGGCGATGACGTGGCCCGACTCGAGGCCTCGGGTCACCGCCTGTCCTTCGTGTTCCAGGCGCCCACGCTCATGCCCTGGGCCAGCGTGCACACCAACGTGCGCCTGCCGCTGGACCTGGCCCGCGTGCCGCGCGCCGAAGCCGACGCGCGCGTGGCCGACGCGCTCGCGCTGGTGGGTCTCTCCAAATTCGCCAAGGCGCTGCCGCGCTCGCTCTCGGGCGGCATGCAGATGCGCGTGTCCATCGCGCGCGGCCTGGTGGTGGAGCCCACGCTACTGTTGATGGACGAGCCCTTCGGCGCGCTCGACGAGATCACGCGCCACAAGCTCGACGCCGACCTGCTGGAGCTGTGGCAGAAGAAGAACCTCACCGTGGTGTTCGTGACGCACTCGATCCACGAGTCGGTGTTCCTCTCCAGCCGCGTGGTGATGATGGCCGCGCGGCCCGGCCGCATCGTGGAGGAATTCCACATCGACGAGCCCTACCCGCGCCGGCCGGAGTTCATGGTCAGCACCGACTTCAGCCACCACGCGAAGCGCCTGCAGGACAGCCTGCACCGCGCCAGCCGCGACACCACCGAGACCAACGAGGAGGTGCGCGCATGAAGCCGATGCCAACGCCCTTGCTGTCGCAGCCGCGCGTGCAGCGCGTGCTCTATCCGTCACTGGTCGCGGTCGTGCTGGTCGCGCTGTGGCAGGCGCTGGTGGTGGGCATGGAACTGCCGCCCTACCTGATCCCCTCGCCACTGCTGACGATGCAGACCCTGGTCGGCGACTGGCCCACGCTGTTCGCCTCGCTGATGATCACGATGAAGATCACGGCGCTGTCCTTCATCGTCGCGGTGGTGGTGGGCGTGCTGATTTCCTTCCTGTTCGTGCAGAGCCGCCTGATCGAGACCGCGCTGTTCCCCTACGCGGTGTTGCTGCAGGTCACGCCCATCGTGGCCATCGCCCCGCTGATCATCATCTGGGTGAAGCAGCCCACGGCCTCGCTGGTGGTCTGCGCCACGCTGGTCGCGCTGTTCCCCATCATCTCCAACACCACGTTGGGTTTGCGCAGCGTCGACCCCGACCTGCAGGCCTACTTCAAGATGAACCGCGCCTCGCGCCTGCAGACGCTCTGGCGCCTGCGCATCCCCAGCGCCCTGCCCTACTTCTTCGGCGGCCTGCGCATCTCCTCGGGCCTGGCGCTGATCGGCGCCGTGGTGGCCGAGTTCGTCGCCGGCACCGGCGGCACCAACACCGGCCTGGCCTACCAGATCCTGATGGCCGGCTACCAGCTCGACATCCCGCGCATGTTCGCCGCGCTGCTGCTGATCTCGCTGGCCGGCGTGTTCCTGTTCGTGCTCATGGCCTGGCTCACCAAGCTCGCGCTCGGCTCCTGGCATGCGAGCGAGATCTCGCAGGATTGAAATGGAACTCCCCCCTGCGCCGCTTTGCGGCTTCCCCCCTCTCTGGCGCGCCGCTGCGCGGCGCTTGGAGGGGGGACGACAGCTGGGGCCGGCGGAGCCGTCCCGCGCTGTCTCTGGGCTTTGGCGCTTCTTCGCTCCGGAGGCCGCGCCTTCACTCCCTCTCCCCCTGGGAGAGGGTTGGGGTGAGGGCCCCGCTGTCCATTGCCGTCTCTGGGCAAACCGCTTCATGCGTCGCTTTCAGCACCCGGCATCATGGATCACTGACACCGAAAGCTCTATATGACCCTCGCCATCGAAACCCTCCAGCACGAGCTGGCCGACCTCGACTGGATCACCGACGCGCACAAGATCGGCCGCCTGTCGCAGGACTTTTCCTGGTTCAGCCCGGTGCTCAAGCGCCAGTTGCTGGGCAAGCGCGGCGACATCGCCGTCAAACCGCGCACCGAGGACGAGTTGCGCCGCCTGGCCAGCGCCTGCGCGCGCCACGGCGTGCCGCTCACGCCGCGCGGCAGCGGCACCGGCAACTACGGCCAGTCCACGCCGCTGCACGGCGGCGTGATCCTGGACATGAGCGGCTACAACGCCTTCCTGTGGTCGCGGCCCGGCGTGGGCCGGGCGCAGGCCGGCATCCGGCTGGGCGACTTCGACACCCAGGCGCGCGCCATGGGCTGGGAGCTGCGCTGCATCCCCTCGACCTTCCGCAGCGCCTCGCTCGGCGGCCTGTTCAGCGGCGGCTTCGGCGGCGCCGGCTCGATCAACCACGGCCCGATCGGCGCGGTCGGCAACATTCTCGGCGTGCGCGCGATGAGCGTCGAGCCCGAGCCCAGGACGGTCGAGCTGCGCGGCCCCGACGCCCTGCTGCTGCACCACCTCTGGGGCACCAACGGCATCGTGCTGGAAGTGGAAGTGGCGCTGGCGCCCGCGCACCCCTGGCTGGAGCTGATCGTCACCTTCGACGACATGGACCGCGCGCTGAACTTCGGCAACGCGCTGGCGCACGCGCCCGGCATCGTGAAGAAGAACATCTGCCTGCTGGCCGATCCGGTCCCGGCCTACATGACCGCGCTGGCCGAGTACCTGCCCAAGGGCTGCCACGCGGCGCTGATCCTGGTGGCCGAATTCTCCGAACAGGGCGTGCAGCAGTTGATCGCGGCGCACGGCGGCCGGGTAAGCTACCGCCACACCGCCGAGGAAGTGGCCCAGGGGCGGCACCACACGCTGATCGAATACTCCTGGAACCACACCACGCTCAACGCGCTCAGGGTCGACAAGAACCTGACCTACCTGCAGACCACCTTCACGCCCGGCAAGCACCTCGACCAGGTGCGCACGATCCGCTCGCTGTTCGGCGACGAGGTGCTGATGCACGTGGAGTTCCTGCGCAGCATGGACGGCTTCACCACCTGCACCTCGCTGCCGCTGGTGCGCTTCACCACCGAGGAGCGGCTCGACGAGATCATCCGGATCTTCCGCGACAACGGCATCCGCGTGAACAACCCGCACACCTACATCATCGAAGAGGGCAAGGTCGGCGGCGAGCTGCCGCAGAACGTGCTCGACATGAAGAAGCGCTTCGATCCCGCGGGCCTGCTGAACCCCGGAAAAATGCGCACCTGGACTTCCACCCCATGAACACCGGACAACCCATGGCCCGCTACGCCGCCGCCCGGCGCGTGGGCGACTTCGTCTTCATGAGCGGCGTGGTGGCCGTCGATCCGTCGACGCGCCAGGCCGTGCGGCGCTACGAAGACCTGCCCGCGGCCGCGCTGGACGCGCTGCGCCCGCTGGGCTACGCGACCGGCCAGATGACGGTCGACATCTTCGAGGCACCCATCGTGGCGCAGAGCTGGTTCGTGCTCGAACGCATCCGCCAGCTCGCCGCCGAGCATGGCGGCGGCATGGCCGACGTGGTCAAGCTGGTGCAGTACTTCCGGGAACTGCCCCACTACGCGCACTACAACCGCGTGCGCGGCCTGTTCTACCCGGACGAACCGCCGGTGAGCACGGTGGTGGAAGTCTCGCGCTTCCTGCCCGGCGACGAGGTGCTGGTGGAAGTGGAGGCCACGATGTACCTGCCCGCCTCGGCGCAGCGGCGCGACCGCCTTCAGTAAGCCTCGGTGTAGAGCGCGAGCGCAGCCGCTTCATCGACGTCGCGCCGGTTGTTGTCCAGCAGGCGCTGCACCGTCATCGCGGCCTGCGCCAGTTCCGGCAGGCCGCTTTCCTCGACCCCGACGTCCCGCAGCCGCTGGGGCAGCGGCGCGCTCACCACGTGGTGCGCCATGCCGGCGACGAAAGCCTCCGCCGCTTCGCCGTCGCCTTCGTCGGGGCGCGCCAGTTGCAGCGCGCGCGCCAGTTGCGCGTACAGGTGGCGCGCCGCGGGCAGGTTGAACCGGAGCACCGGCGCCAGCACCAGGGCATTGGCCAGCCCGTGCGGAACGTGGTGGTGGCTGCCCAGGGGATGGGCCAGCGCGTGCACGGCCGCGACCGGCGCGTTGGCGAACGCCATGCCGGCCAGCGTCGAGCCCAGCAGCATGGCTTCGCGCGCCTCGATGTCGGCGCCGTCGGCCACGGCGCGTCCCAGGTGCCCGTGCAGCAACTGCAGGGCCTGCACCGCGAGCATGTCGGAGATCGGGTTCTTGCGGTGCCGGGTCGTGTAGGCCTCGATCGCGTGGACCATCGCGTCGATGCCGGTCATCGCGGTCTGCGCCGGCGGCAGGGCCAGGGTGAGCTCCGCATCCAGCACGGCCACATCGGGAAACAGCAGGGAGCTGATGACGCCGCGCTTCTGGTGGTCGGGCGTCGAGACCACCGAGGTGGGCGTGACCTCCGACCCGGTGCCCGCGGTGGTGGGCATCTGGATCAGCGGCAGGCGCGGCCCGGTCGCGAGCTGCTGCCCGTAGATCGCGTCCAGGGGCTGGGGACGGGCGGCCAGCAAGGCCACCAGCTTGGCGGTGTCCAGCGAACTGCCACCGCCGAAGCCGATCACGCCGTCCGCCTGCGCCGCGCGGGCCGCCTCGACCGCCGCGAGCACGACGTGCTCGGGCGGATCGGCCTCGACCCGGTCGTACACCGTCACCTGCACCCCATCGCGGCGCAGCGCATCGGCCGGCCCGTCGATCAGGCCCGCGCGCACCAGGCCCGGATCGGTCACGACGAAAGCGCGCCGGCTGCCCAGCCGGCCCAGCAGCGGCGCCAACCGGCGCGCCTGGCCGCGGCCGCACACGATGTGCGGCGTGGTCTCGAATTGGAAGTTCAGCATGGGGTCATCCATCCCTGCCGCGCAGCGGCGCAGGGCGTGCTTTCCCTCAGTTCGAGGAGATCTTGGTCCGCTGGATCAGCTCGCCGAAGTTCTTGTGGTCCCGGCGCAGCGTCTCGCCCAGTTCGGCGGGCGTGACGGCGACGCTCTCGAAGCCCATGGCCTGCACGCGCTCGATCGACTCGGGCTTCTTCAGGCTCTTGTTGATCTCGTCGTTCAGGCGCTTGATCACCGCATCGGGCGTGCCGGCCGGTGCGAACACGCCGTGCCAGCCGCTGACCTTCTCCAGCTCGGGCAGGCCGAGCTCACGGAACGTGGGCACGTCGGGCAGCGCGGCCGCGCGCTTCGGGCCGATGACGGCCAGCGCCTGGAGCTTGCCGGCCTTGACGTGGTGGGCGCTGCCGGAGTCGAAGGTGAAGTCGACCACGCCGGCCAGCAGGTCCTGGATCGACGGCGCCAGCCCCTTGTAGGCCACGTGCGTGGCCTGGGTCTGGGTCTCGAGGTTGAGCAGCGCGCCGGCCACGTGCGGGAAGGAGCCGTTGCCGGTGGACGAGTAGTTCAGCTTGCCGGGCTCGGCCTTCATCTTCGCGACCAGGCCCTTCATGTCGGTCACGCCCAGCTTGGGGTGGGCCAGCAGCGCCATGTTCAGGCCGGCGGTCATGGCCACCGGCTTGAAGTCCTTGAGCGGGTCGAACGGCACCTTGTCCATCACGTACGGGCCCAGCGTGAGCGTGCTGGAGGCCAGCATCAGCAGGGTGTGCCCATCGGCGGGCGAGCGGCGGACGTAGTCGGCGGCGATGTTGCCGTTGGCGCCCGCCCGGTTGTCGACGACGAATTGCTGGCCAAGGGCATCGCTCAGGTCCTTGGCCACCATGCGCGCGATGGCATCGATGGTGCCGCCCGCCGGCACCGACACCACGATGGTCACCGGCTTGGTGGGAAAGGTCTGGGCGAACGCACACGGCGCGAGTGCCGATACGGTCAGGACGGGCAACAGCTTACGCATCATCATCTGGGTACCTCGGTGAGGGAGAAGGGGTTCTGGGAAGGGGTGGGCTCGGGGATACGGGCGGGAAACGTCGCCGCTCAGGCAAAAATTCTAGGGAGGAAGCTTGGCGGACGAGGGCTTTTCTGGTTAACTGGAAGTTAACTAAAACCGCATCTGACGATACCCAGGAAAGCCCCGCGCATGCCCCCGTCCACCCTGCTCAACAGCCGCCATTTCCAGGTCTTCACCGCCGTCATGCGAAGCCGCGGGCTCAGCGAGGCGGCGCTCAAGCTGGGCATCTCCAAGGCGGCCGTCAGCAAGACCCTGAGCCTGCTGGCGCGGGAGACCGGGGTCGAGCTGTTCACGCTGGAGCGCGGCCGGCTGGAGCCGACCGCCGCCGCGCGCCAACTCCTGCCCCGGGCCGAGCAGGCCACCCAGCACCTCGAGTGGGCGCTCGCGGAAGCCGCCGCGCTGCAGCAGGGCGCGGCGCGCACGGTGATCGTGGCCGCGCACGCGCCGCCGCTGATCGCCATCCTGCCGCCCGCGATCCAGCGGCTCAAGGCCACGCACCCGGAGATCCACGTGCGCCTGCAGGTCGACGCGCCGCAGGACGTGCTGCGCCAGGTCGCCCACCACGAGGTCGACCTCGGCGTCACCAACCCGCCCGCGCCCAACACCGTCAACGCCCTGCCGTTCTGCGAGCGGCGCACCATTTCCTCGGACCTGCTGGTCGCCGCCATGCACAAGCGGCATCCCCTCGTGGCCAAGTCCGTGGTGCGCCCCGAAGACCTGGCCGGCGTGTCGGTGATCGCCATGCCGGAAGAGTCGCCCACCTCGATCCTGGTGCGCGCCACCATGCAGGAGGCCGGCGTCGCGCTGCAGCGGCGGATCGTGGCCAGCACGTCGATGGGCGTGTGCGCGCTGGTCCAGCAGGACGTGGGCATCGGGCTGATCAACCCCCTGCTGCTGTCGACCGGCATCTTCCCGGACATCGTGACGCGCCCGTTCCGGCCCCGCGTCGAACTGTGGACGGAGATCTACTACTCGTCGATCCGGCCGCTCAGCGACGATGCCCGGGTGCTCGCGAACTACATCGAGGAAGCGGCCAGGGCGCGGCCGGCCAAGCCGCCGCGCAGCCGCGCTTGAGGGGCACGCAAGCGCGTCGGAGCGGCGGCGCCACGGGCCGCCTGGTGGCGATCACGGAAGCGAGATGGCCGCGAAGGCCTGCTCCAGGTCCTCGATCAGGTCCTGGGGCTCCTCCAGCCCGATGTGCAGCCGCACGCAGCGGCCGGGGTCGACGGCGTCGCCGAGCCCGGGCGCCGAAGCCGCTTCGATCGGCATGGCCAGGCTTTCGAAGCCGCCCCACGACGCGCCGACGCCGAAGATCTGCAGCGCATCGATGAACCGGTCCCTGCACCCGGCCAGCGCGGCCGTGAGCTCGACGGTCAACAGGCCGTTGGCCCCCTTGAAGTCCCGCTGCCAGAGGGCATACCCGGGGTCCGAAGGCAATGCAGGGAACATCACCTTCGCCACTTCCGGGCGCTTCTCCAGCCACTGCGCGACCGCCAGCGCATGGCGCTCGTGCTGCGCCAGCCGGACCCCGAGGGTGCGCAAGCCGCGCAGCGCCAGCGCGGCGTCGTCGGGGCTGCTGGTCTGCCCGAAGGCCTCGCTGAAGCGCAGCAGCGGGCCGAAGGTCTTCTCGTTGCACACGGCCGCGCCCATCATCACGTCGGAGTGGCCGGAGATGTACTTCGTGACCGCCAGGATCGAGATGTCCGCGCCGTGCGCCAGGGGATTGAACAGCCAGCCCGACGCCCAGGTGTTGTCGACCGCCAGCACGAGGTCCCGGCGGCGGGCGATCTCCGCCAGCCGGGGCAGGTCGGTCATCTGCAGGAAGAGCGAGCCCGGGACCTCCGCGTAGATCATGCGCGTGCTGGGCCGCAGCAGGCTTTCCACGTCGGCGCCGTCGGCACGGTAGAAATCGCATTCGATGCGCATCGAGGCGAGCCATTCGGCGCACAGGTTGCGCACCGGCTGGTAGACGGCTTCGGTCACCAGCAGGTGGTCGCCCGGGCGGAGAAACGCCATCAGGACCGCCGCCGACGCGGCCAGCCCGGTGGGGTACAGCTTGGTGCGCCAGCCGCCTTCCAGCTCGGACAGCGCGTTCTCGAGGGCGAAGCCGGTCGCGGTCCCGCGCGCGCCGTAGGACAGCACCTGCTGCGTCTTGCGGCGCTCCCGAGCCTCGCGCCATTGCGCCACGGTGTCGAAGACGATGGTGCTGGCGCGCATGACCGGCGGGTTGACCGGGCGCGGCCCGGCGGCCATGCCGGTGTGGGGGTGGACCAGTGCGGTGTTGCGGGATCGTTTCATGATGCGTGCAGGGGCTGGGCGACGCGCGCCGGCGGCTCTTGCGGCGTCTGCCCCGGACGGAAGGCCGACAGCTCGCGCGCGTCCAGCTGCGCCAGCAGCCCGGTTTCCCAGGCGAGGTAGCGGCGCGCCGCCTCCTTGTTGCCGTCGTGCCGGTCGTGCACGAAGAAGAGGTAGTCGATGCAAGCCTCGTCGGCCGGTATGCCGGGCGAGGACGCCACCGGCCCGCCCTGCGCGCGCCAGGCCTCCAGGCCGCCCTCGAGCCACAGCGGCTCGTATCCCATCTCCCTGGCGTCGACGGCCGCGCAGGCCGCGATGCCGGGGTGATCGGCGATGAACACGGGGGTCGCGGCAAGCCCGCGCAAGGCGTCCTGCAAGCGGGGGCGGATGGCCCAGCGGGCCCCAGGGACGTGCGACTTCCTGAAATCCATGCTCGGCCGCAGGTCGATCACGGCCGCGGTCTGGTCCGACAGGCGACGCGCCAGCGCGGCCGCGTCGATCGCGGGCGGCAGCGGCGGCATCCGGGGCGCCTGGGCAGGGGCCAGCGCCAGCCCGCTCGCGATGCCGCCCTTGAGCACATAGGCGTCGTGCCCCATCTGACGCAGCCAACTGGCCACGACCGATGCGCGGACGTTGTCCGCGTCGAACAGCACCAGGCGCGCATGCCGCACCCCCACGTACTGGTCGGTCGCCTGGACGAGCTGCCCGCCCGGCGCGTGCACGGCGCCGGGCAGTGTTCCGGCGGCGAATTCTTCCGGGGTGCGCACGTCGAGCAGGTAAAGGGTGCGGTCGCCGTCGTCCGCCCATTCGAGCACCTGCGCCGCATCGGCCTGCACGACGCCGAACCGGCGCGCGAGCGTGCCGGCGGCCTGCGCCATCTCGGCCACGGCGGCGGGCTCGCGGTACCGGCGCTCGGCGCCGTGTTCGAGCGGCAGGTCCTGCAGGTGCCAGCCTTGCGTGCCGTTCTCGAGCGCGTACACCGGGTTGCGGATGCCGAGGTTGATCAGCGTCTGCGCCCCGATGATGCTGCGCGTGCGGCCGGCGCAGTTCACCACGATGGGCGTGCGCTCGTCCGGCACCAGCCCGCGCACACGGTACGCCAGCTCGCCGTTCGGGCAGCACGTGGACGTGGGGATGGTCATCTTCCGGTACTCGGTCAGGGGACGCCCATCGAGCACCACCACGCCTTCCTGGCGCTCCAGCATGGCGGCCAGTTCGTGGGCGCTGACCCGCGGCGTGTGGTAGGTCTGTTCGACCCACTCCCCGAACGTCTTCGACGGCAGGTTGACGCCCGCGAAAAGCACGAACCCGCAGCGCTTCCAGGCGCCGACGCCGCCGTCCAGCACATGGACGTCGGTGTAGCCCAGGCTGCTCAGGCGCTTGGCCGCGAGCGCGGCCACGCCGGTCTCGCGGCCGTCGTCGTCGACCACCACGATGCGCGCCGAGCGGCGCGGCGCAAGCCCGGCGATGCCGAGCTCGAGCCGGCTGTACGGCAAGGGAATCGCGTGGAACAGGTGGCCTTCGCCGAACTGGCCGTGTTCCCGCACGTCGAAAACCCCGATCTCGCGGCCATCGTGCAGGGCTTCCTTGAGGTCGAGGGGATGGATGGTCTTCATGGGCTACCGGTGAGGTGACGGCGATGCGCGGCGCGGGCGTTCATCGCCGGGTCTGCACGCCGATGGACATCACCTCGCAGGTACCCTTTTCCATGTCGTAGGCGGTGCGCGTGTTCAGGGTTTCCAGCGCGCGGCCATACATGTGCAGGTGCCGGATCACCTGTCCGGCGGGGATCTCCACCGAATGGATGTCATCGGGCATGAGCGCGATCCCGCGCCCGGGCTGCACCAGCACCGCCTGCGCTTCGCGCAGCGTGGCCTTGCCGGGCACCCGCCCGTCGTCGGTGCGCTCGTAGACGCGGTTGAGCTCGGTCCCCTCGACCGCCGCGACGCAGGCCCAGGTGGTGTGGTTGTGCGGCACGATGCGCTTGCCCGGGCGCATGACGTTCAGGTAGAGCGCGTAGCTCTGGTCGGGGTCCTCCGCGATCAGGTAGCGCGCCTGCAGATCGGGCACGACGGGCGCGGCGAAGTCGTCGGCGCTCCAGAGCGCGCTCTGCGCCGCCAGCCCCTCGACGAGGCCCAGCACCTCGGCCAGGGCCGGGCGGGTGCACCCCTGCTGCGACAGGACCTGTTTCATGGCGCGGATGGCGGTGCCGACCTCTCGGGTACGCCGCTCGGACAATGACGAATCCATGGGAAATCCTTATGATTTACTGAGACCAACCATCACTTTATCCCGAGCCCCTAGAGCAAACAATGGTCCGTGCACAACTCAATCAATTAGTGCCCCTGAATCATGGACACCTTTGACCTCGGCTTGTTGCGGACCTTCGTCGCGATCGAGGAGCGCTCCAGCTTCGCCGCGGCCGCCATCCAGCTGAACCTGACCCAGTCCGCCGTCACGCAGCAGATGCAGCGCCTGGAAAGCCAGCTCGGGCACCCGCTGTTCGAGAAGCACGGCCGCCAGAAGCGCCTCACCTCGCGCGGCGAGAAGCTGCTCGACTATGCGCGCCACATCCTCGCCCTGAACGACGACGCCATGTGCAGCCTGCGCCAGGAGGGGCTGGAAGGCATCCTGCGCATCGGCGCATCGCACGACGTGGCGGACACCATGCTGCCGCCCCTGCTGGCCCAGGTGGCGCGGGCCTCGCCCATGCTGCAGCTCGACATCCACCCTGGCCGGAGCCCGTTCCTGATGGAGTCGCTCAAGCGCGGCGAGATCGACATGGCGATTTCGAGCCGCCACGACGAGACCCTGGAGGGCGTCGTGCTGCGCACCTCCCCCACGGTCTGGCTGTGCTCGGCGACCTACGTGGTCGACTGGACCAAGCCGATCCCGCTGGTGCTGGTCGAGGGCCCGAGCATGTTCCAGCGGCTGGCCCGCGAGGCGCTCGACGCGGCCGGCCTGCGCTGGACCCCCAACTACACCAGCACCAGCCTCATCGGCGTCAAGGCGGCGCTGCGCGCCGGCCTGGGCATCACGGCGCGCGGCATCGAGCTCGTCGGCCCGGACACCCGGGTGCTGGGCGAGGCAGACGGCTTTCCCCGCCTGCCGGACGTCACCTACCACCTCTACATCCGCCGCAACGTGATCAACCCGATCACGCGCCAGGTGTACGAATTCCTCAAGTCCAACCTGGGCTTGATCCGCAGCGCGGCGGCGGGCTGAACCCCACCCGTCAACCCGCTCCGGGCCGCCCCTCGAAACGCGGCAGCCCGTGCGCCGTCACCGGCGGCACCGGGTGGCGGGCTTTCTCGAGCTGCACCAGGCAGGTCTGTGCGCTGCAGCCTTGCGAAAGACCGGAGGTGCCGATGTCCAGCGTCACGGCGTTCGGGTTCCCGTGCTTGTCCACCGCGTCCACGCCGCGCCAGTCCACCGGGTCGAACCAACTGCCCGTGGAGACCCGGACCACGCCGCGGCGAATCTCGGTGGACAACCGGGCGCCCGCGAAGCAACTGCCCCGCGCGTTCCAGAGCCGGACGATGTCGCCCTCGCCGATGCCGCGTTCGGCCGCGTCGTCCGGATGGACCGTGACCGGCTCGCGCTGGGCGATCTTGCTGCCCCGGCTGAGCGGCGCGTGGTCGAGCTGGCTGTGCAGCTTGGTGAAAGGCTGGTCCGAAATCAGATGCAGCGGGAACCGCTCGCACGCCTCGCCGCCCAGCCATTCCGCCGGCTCGTACCAGCGCGCGTGCCCGGCGCAGTCCGGCTCGCCGAAGCCGGCGATGCGCTCGCTGAAGATCTCGATCCTGCCCGACGGCGTGGACAGCGCATGCGAGCGCGGGTCGCGGCGGAACGCGCCCAGCATCACGTGGGGCCGGGGCTGGGGGCACAGGTCGATCACGCCCTGCTCCCAGAACGCCTCGAAATCCGGAAGTGCCACGCCGGCGGCTTCGGCGTTCGTCCGGGCGCTGTCGTAGAGGTGCCGCACCCAGGCCCAGGCGTCCCGCCCTTCGGTGAACGCCTCGGCCACGCCCAGGCGGCTCGCGATGTCGGCCAGGATGGCGTAGTCGTCGCGCGCCTCGCCGACCGGGTCCTGGACTTTGCGCATCGCGACCAGGTAGCGCTCGTTGGACGAGTAGCCGATGTCGTCGCGCTCCAGCGTGGTCGTGGCCGGCAACACGATGTCCGCCGCCTTCGCGGTCGGCGTCCAGAACTGCTCGTGCACGATGACCGCCTTGGGGCGCTTCCAGGCGCGCAGCAGGCGGTGCAGGTCCTGGTGGTGGTGGAAGGGGTTGCCGCCGGCCCAGTGGATCAGCTCGATGTCCGGGTACCGGTGGCTTGCGCCGTTGTAGCGGAACGTGTCGCCCGGCCGCTCCAGCATGTCCGCGATGCGCGCGACCGGGATGAACGCCGCCACCCGGTTGGTGCCCTGCGGCAAGGTCGGCCCCTTGAAGCGCGCGGTGGCGTTGCCCAGGCTGTTGGCGGCGCCGTAGCCGACGCCGAACCCGCCCCCGGGCAGGCCCACCTGCCCCAGCATGCAGGCCACCGTGACCAGGGCCCAGAACGGCTGCTCGCCGTGGTGCGCCCGCTGCAAGGCCCAGGCCATGTTGAGCATGGAGCGCTGGCCGGCCAGCTCGTGCGCCAGGCGCCGGATCCGCTCGGCCGGCACGGCGGTGATGGCCGAAGCCCACTCCGGGGTCTTGGGCGTGCCGTCCTCGGCCCCGGTGAGATAGGGAACGAAGCGGTCGAAGCCGGTGCAGTAGGTGTCGAGGAACGCCGCATCGTGCAGTCCCTGCTCATGGAGCGTGAACGCCACGGCCAGGAGCAGGGCGGTGTCGGTGTTCGGCCGGATCGGAATCCACTCGTGCGGGCCGCCGGTCTGGAGGTCGTCGTTCACCGGGCTGATGTTGATGAAGCGCGTCCCGGCGCGCGCCATGGCCGACAGGCCGCCCTTCACGTTGTGGCTGCCCACCATGCCGGAGCTGACCTGCGTGTTCTTGAGCGCGACGCCGCCGAACGCGACGAAGAGCTGGGTGTGCGCGGCCATGACGTCCCAGGTCGTGTGCCCCGCCATCAGCTCGTCCATCGGGGCCACGATGTGCGGCATCAGCACCCGGCCCGCGCCCAGGCTGTAGGTGTCGGCATGGCGCACGTAGCCGCCGGCGGCGTTGAGAAAGCGGTGGATCTGGCTCTGCGCGTGGTGGAACCGGCCGGCGCTGGACCAGCCGTACGAGCCGCCGAAGATGGCGCCGTTGCCGCGCCGCTCGATCACGTCCCGCAGCGCGGCGGCGGCCAGGTCGAGGGCCTCGTCCCACGAGACCTCGACGAACGCATCGCCGCCGCGCCGATCGGGCCGGGCGCCGATGCCGCCCGCCAGCCAGCTCCGGCGCACCGCCGGCCGCCGGATGCGCAACTCGCTCCGGCTGGTGGACAGCATGCCGAACCCGATCGGCGATGGGTCGGGGTCGCGCTCGAACGGTTCGAGCGACGGGGCGCCCGCGCCATCGCGCGCCACGCGGTAGACGCCCCAGTGGGCCGCGGTGTAGTGACTCATTCGGAACACGGGCCGCGCCAACGCGGCGCGGCTCCGGCAATGGCTTCGTGAAGCCTCGAATATAGGCGCCGGCACCGGTCGCCATGCATGAAAGTTCTGCCGAAAAACATAAGTCGGCTTGAATGGTGCATTCGCACCACCCCCGCCGAGGCATCGCCTGTCACCCCACAAGCACGTCGCGCCTGCGGGGCGATAGGCCGACTTACGCCACTCGAAATGCATCAGTAGCTTTAATGGTTTTGTGGCGAAAGCTCAATCTTCACAGGCGAAACGCTCCCTAGAATGGCCTGCGCATCGACAACGCATACCCTCCTCGGGGCGGCGTCCCCCCACACCATCGAGGTACCCATGGACATCTGGAAAAAGTTCGCCTTGGCATTCGCCACCTGCGCCGTGGCGGCCGGTCACGCCTTCGGGCAGGACTACCCCACCCGGCCGATCCGGATCGTCGTGCCCTTCGCGCCCGGCGGCTCGCTGGACATCGGCACGCGGATCATCGGCAAGAAGGTCGGCGAGATCCTCAAGCAGCCGATCGTCGTGGACAACCGCGCCGGCGCCACCGGGGCCATCGGCGGCGAGGCCGTCGTGCGCTCGCCGGCCGACGGCTACACGCTGCTGGCCGGCAGCCCCGGCACCATGACCGGCCCCATCTCGCTGCGGATGAAGCTGCCCTACGACCCGCAGAAGGACTTCGCGCCGATCGCGCTCGTGGTCACCAGCCCCAACATCGTGGTGGCCAATCCCCAACTGCCGGTCAAGGACGTCCGCCAGTTGCTGGAACTCGCGCGCAGCAAGCCCGGCGCGGTGAAATTCGCGTCGGCGGGGGTGGGCAGCTCCACGCACATCGGGGGCGCGATGCTGGCGTCGATGGGCGACGTGCAGATGCTGCACGTGCCCTTCAAGGGCACCGGCCTCGCGATCACCGACGTCGTGGCGGGCCACGTGGATTTCATGATCTCCGACGCGCCCGCGATGGCGCTGGTCAAGACGGGCAAGCTGCAGGCGCTCGCCATCACCACCCCCAAGCGCTCGGCGCTCGCGCCCGGCATCCCGACCGTGGCCGAGAGCGGCCTGCCCGACTACGACCTGACCAACTGGCACGGCTGGTTCGCACCGGCCGGCACGCCCGCGCCCGTCATCCAGCGCCTGAACGCCGCCCTGGCCGAAGCGCTGCGCAGCCCGGAGGTGGTGGAACAACTGGCCGCCGCGGCGATGGACGCGAGCACGGCGACGCGCCCCGAGGACCTGCTGGCCCACCTGCAGGCCGACGTGGCGCGCTGGCGGGCGATCATCGACAAGGCCAACATCAAGATCGAGACCCCCTGAAGCACGTATGCAAGCCACCATTCAGCCAGCCCTCCAGGCCGCCGCGCCCGGCAGCCGCATCAAGGGCACCCTCCTGGTCGGCACGATGGCGAGCGGCGCGGAGATCGCCATCCGCTACACGGCCGTGCGCGGCAGGCGCGACGGGCCCTGCCTCTGGGTCAACGGCCAGGTCCACGGGGTCGAGCTCAACGGCGTCGTCGCGGCGCTCGACTTCCTCAACGGCCTCGACCCCGAGCAGCTCGCCGGCAGCGTCGTGGTGACGGCCACCGCCAACCCGCTCGCGCTGGACGCCCGGCGCAAGGCGGCCCCGCAGGACGACAACGACCTCGACCAGACCTTCCCCGGCCGGCCCGGCGGCTTCATCGCCGAGCGCCTGGCCGCGGCCCTGTTCGCCGAGGTGCGCGGCTGCGCGGATGTGCTGATCAACATGCACACCAACGCGCCCACGTTCGACGCCAAGCCCTATGGCGTGTACAAGCGGCACCCGGGCGACCTCGTGGCCGAGCGCGTGCTGCAGGGCTACCTCGCGGAGTTCCACCCGAGCGTGTGCTGCCTGATGAGCACCGAGCCCGGCCGCGGCGAGCTGCTGGGCAACATCCCCGGCGCGCTGGACTACCAGTTGCTGGCGCTGGGCATCCCGGCCTTCATGATCGAACTGGGTGAAGGCAGCCGGGCGCAGGCCGACCACATCGCCCAGGGGGTCGCCGGCATGCGGGGCGTGGCCCGGCAGCTCGGCATGCTGGCCGACGCGCCGGCCACGCCCGCGCCCCCGCGCATCCGCAAGGTGACCCGCCGCGGCCACGTCACCATCGACCAGGGCGGGCTGTTCCGTTCAAGCCGCAACCCCGGCGACCTCGTGCGCGCGGGCGAGTCCCTCGGCGAGGTGATGGACCTGCATGGCGAGGTGGTCCAGCGCGTCGCGCTGCCCCACGACGTGATCGTCATCTGCATCCGCCGCGATCCGGTCGTGCACACCGGAGACCGGTTTGTCTACGTGGCCCACGAATGGCAGGAGGTCGATCTCAAGTGACGATGCAAACCAACGAATCCGCCGCCTCCGGCACCGCTGCCGTGCCGATGGTGGAGGCCGGGCAGCTCCACCGCATGCTGCGCGACGGCCAGGAGATCGCGCTGTTCGACGTGCGGGAAGCCGGGCAGTTCGGCCAGGCGCACCTGTTCTTCGCCGTGCCGCTGCCGTTCAGCCGCCTGGAGATCGAAGCGCCTCGCCTGGCGCCGCGGCGCGGCGTGCGCATCGTGCTGGTGGACGAGGACGAATCGGTGGCCAGGCGCGCCGCGCTGCGGCTGGGCCAGATGGGCTATACCCAGGTCCAGGTGCTGCGCGGCGGCAACCGCGGCTGGACCGATGCGGGCCACGTCCTGTTCGCGGGCATCCACGTGCCGTCCAAGACGTTCGGCGAAATGGTGGAGCACCACTACGGCACGCCGCACCTGAGCGCGCGCGAACTGGACACGCTGCGCCGCAGCGGCGAGGACGTCGTCGTCCTCGATGGCCGGCCGTTCGGCGAATACCAGAAGATGGCCATTCCCGGCGCCATCTGCTGCCCCAACGGCGAACTGGGGCTGTGGGTGCGCGACCTCGTGCGCGACGACGACACCCGGATCGTCATCAACTGCGCGGGCCGCACGCGCAGCATCATCGGCGCCCAGACGCTGCGCAACCTCGGCCTGAAGAACCCGGTCTTCGCGCTGCAGAACGGCACCATGGGCTGGGTGCTCGACGGCCTGCACCTGGCCCACGCCAGCGCCCGCCGCCACCCGAGCGGCCACCCGCCCCGGCACCTAGAGCCGGCCCGCCAGGCCGCGCAAGCGCTCGCGCAGGCGCATGGCGTGGCGGCCATCGACGCCTCGACGCTGCGCGCGTGGTGCGCCGACGGCACGCGCAGCACCTTCGTGTGCGACGTGCGCACGCCGGAGGAGTTCGCCGCCGGCAGTTGGGCCGGCGCGCAGTCCGCGCCCGGCGGGCAGTTGCTGCAGTACACCGACCTGTTCATCGGCGTGCGGCACGCGCGCATCGTCCTGCTGGACGCCGAGGGCGTGCGCGCGCCGATCGTGGCCAGCTGGCTGCGGCAGATGGGGCACGACGCCTGCGTGCACGTGCTCGAAGGCGGCCCGTCGTCCCTGGTTCCGGGCGGCGGCGAGCCGCCCGCGCTGCCGGCCCCTCCCCTGCCGACGCTCGGCGCTCCCGCGCTGGCCGACGCGCTGCGCGAGGGCTCGGTGGCGGTGGTGGACGTGCGGCCCAGCATGGGCTACCGGACCGGCCACGTGCCCGGTGCGATCTGGAGCATCCGCCCGCTCATCGCGCAGCGCCTGCGCCAGGAAACCAGGCCCATCGTCCTGGTGGCCGACGACGCGGCCGTGGCCGCGCTCGCCGCGCTGGAACTGACACCCGGGCAGCGCCGCGAAGCGCGCCTGCTCGAGGGCGGCATGGCCGCCTGGCGGCAGCAAGGCCTGACGACGGTCTCGACACCAGCGACGCCGGCCGACGCCGACTGCATCGACTTCCTCTTCTTCGTCCACGACCGGCACGACGGCAACCTGCAATCGGCCCGCGACTACCTGAGCTGGGAGATCGGCCTGGCCGAGAAGGTCGAGGGCTACGAGTGCGAGGGCTACCGCCTGCCGCCGTTGCAGACGGCCAGGGCCGCAGGCGCTGCCACCGAAAACACTTAAGAAATATTGATATAAAAAATGCCGTGACTCGGTTGCAGCCAGGAATCGCTGTCGTTACTGTCGAGGCTCCAGAACCACAGCTTGGAGAACTTACATGAAAAAAATTGCACGATTCGCGATGCTTGCCATGGGCCTGGCCTTGTCGTCGCTGTCGGCCAGCGCGAACGACTGGCAACCGACCAAACCGATCCGGCTCATCGTGGTTTTCGCTCCTGGCGGCTCGGCCGATGCGCTCGCACGCATCCTGCAGCCGCGGCTTTCGGAAGAGCTCAAGGGCACGGTGGTGGTCGAGAACCTGCCGGGCGCCGGCGGCAACATCGGCACCGCGGCCTTTGCCCATGCCGCGCCCGATGGCTACACCCTGGGCATCGGCTCGCAGACCTCCCACGGCGTCAATCCCGCCATCTTCGGCGACAAGCTGCCCTACAAGGTGCCGGACAACTTCACCCCCATCGGCCAGATCGTCTCGCAGCCGAGCGTGATCCTGGTCAATCCGAAGGTCCCCGCCACCAACATGCAGGAGTTCGTGCGCTGGCTGCAAAGCAACCCCGGCGAGTCCTTCGGTACCGCGGGCGTCGGCACCTCCAACCACCTGGGCGGCGAGCTCATCAACGAGATCTTCAAGGTCAAGCTGTCCCACGTGCCCTACAAGGGCGGCGGCCTCGCGCTGCAGGATCTCATGGGCGGCCACCTCAAGATCGTGATCGACAACGTGTCCACCGCCGCGCCCCTGGTCACCAACGGACAGGCCCGCGCCATCGCGGTCCTGAGCGCCAAGCGCTCCTCGCGCCTGCCCGACGTCCCCTCCCTGGCGGAACAAGGCGCGCCCGATTTCGACCTGACGCCCTGGCAGGGGCTGTTCGGCCCGGCGGGCTTGCCCGACAACATCAAGCAGACCATCAGCAAGGCGATGACCCGCGTGCTCAACGACCCCGCGATCCAGGCCCGCCTCAGGGAGCTCGGCGCGAACCCCATCGGCAGCAGCCCGGAGGAGTTCGAGCGCTTCCTCGCGACCGACCTGCCCAAGTGGAGCAACCTGGCCAAGCGCGTCGGCCTCAAGCCCTGAAGCCTTTCTTCTCCCGAGGACACCGAACCGTGATCGACCTCTACTTCTGCCCCACCTCCAACGGCATGCGCGCAGTCATCGCGCTGCTCGAAGCGGGTATCGCGTTCACCCCCCACCGCCTGAACATGGCGGCGGGCGAGACGCGCACGCCGGCGTTTCTCAAGATCAACCCGGCGGGCACGGCGCCCGTGCTGGTGGAGAGCGGGGATGCGCCGCTCAAGATCGCGCAGTCGGGCGCCATCCTGCTCCATGCCGCCGAGCGGTCCGGGCGCCTGCTCCCGAGCGATCCGGCCGGCCACGCGCAGGCCCTGCAGTGGCTGATGTTCGCCTGCAGCGACTGCGCCGGCGCCTCGACCGGCGTCAGCCTGATGAGCAAGATGGCGGACCCGCAGGCCGCCCAGACCTATGAGCGCCGCCTGGTCGACCTCATGCAGGTCGCCGACCGGCACCTGGCCGATGCCCGCTGGCTCGCCGGCGAGGCCATGACGGTGGCGGACGTCGCGCTGTTTCCTGTGTACGAGTACCGCCGGGCGCTGATCACGGCGGCACCGGCCGCCATGCCGCACCTCGCGCGCTGGGCCGCGGACATGCAGGAGCGCCCGGCGGTGCGCGAAGGCGTCCGGCTCATCACCGGATCCTGATCCCTGGCCCGGACCGCCCCATGGCCCGCACCGGAAGCATCGCCCGACACCTGTCCGAGCTCACGGCCGCGTCGCGCGGCCGGGGCCTCATCCCGCTCGGCACCATGGCCAGCGGCATGCCGCTGGGGATTCCCTACGTCCTGCTCAAGGGCCGGCGCCCCGGCAAGACGCTCTGGATCTGCGGCCAGGTGCACGGCAACGAGATCAACGGCATCGTCGCCGCCCTGGATTTCGTGAACCGGCTCGACCTGGCCGAGCTCGCGGGCAACATCGTCCTCACGCCCACGGCCAACCCGACCGCGCTCGACGCGCGGCAGAAGAACACGCCGCAGGACGGGAACGACCTCGACCAGCACTACCCCGGCAATCCGAATGGCCTGTTCTCCGACCGGCTGGCCGGCGCGCTGTTCGAGGAGGTGCGCGCCATCGCGCCCGACCTGCTGATCAACATGCACACGCAGAGCGTGCAGTCGGTCTCGCGCAGCTACACCGTGTTCAAGGAGCACCCCGACGGCCGGGTGCCGCCGGCGCGGCTCTACCCCCTGATGGCGGCCTTCGATCCCGAGGTGGCCTGCCGCATGAACGTGCAGCCCGGCCAGGGCGAACTGCCCGGCAACATCGCGGGCGCCATCGACTACCAGCTGCTGGCCATGGGCATCCCGGCCTTCATGGTGGAGCTCGGCGCGGCCCAGCGTGCGCGCGCCGCCGATGTCGAGCAGGGCTTGCGCGGCTTCGTCGACGTGGCCCGGCTCATGGGCATGCTGCCCGGCGCAGCCGTTCGCCGCGAACACCTCACGCGCGTGACCCGGCGCGGGCACGTGACCGTGTCCCAGGGCGGCTTCTTCCGCGCCCACCGCAAGCCCGGCGACATCGTGGAAGCCGGCCAGGCCTTCGGCGAGGTGATGGACGTCTTCGGCGACGTGGTCGAGCGGCCCGTGCTCGCCACGCGCGCCAAGATCATCGCCATCCGCGCCGACCCCGTCATCCACACCGGGGACCGCTTTGGCTACATGGCGTACGAGTGGAACACGGTGGCGGTCGAGTACTGATTGGCCGCCCACCCCAGCAACGATCGGGATAGGGGCCGATCATCGCTGACCGGGCCCCTCCCACACCACCCGGCATG